>JANNUH010000049.1:0-25094 GCA_031395015.1 Desulfobacterales bacterium
GCGCCGCCTTTCAGGGTACCCGCTTTCAGGCCTTGTTTTCCGTCAAGGTTCTTTCCGTCTGCGGTTTTTTTCCATACCGGCAGACCCCATTCTTCAAACAGATGAACGGAATCATCAACGTGGCGGCCAAGGTCAAAGATCAGATCTTCACGCACAATACCCATCAGGTCGTTTCTGACCATTCTGACGTAATCTTCGGGTTTGTTGTCACCAATATAGGTGTTGATAGCAGAAAGACCCTGGGCAACAGCGCCTGATCTTTCAAGGGAGGCTTTGTCACAAAGAAGAATCTTTGTGTCGTCGCTTGCCCATTTTTTAATTTCAAATGCTGTTCCGCATGCGGCCATACCACCGCCGATAATCAGAACATCAACATCTCTTTTTTCAACCTTTGGGTCTCTTTCAGCTTTAAGTTCTCCAACAGGTTTGTTAGGTAATGCCATTATATACCTCCAAAATTATTTTAAAGTATCAATCTCACTAAAATGGTTAACAGTCAGAATTATGCAAGCTCGGTCGGAGCTTTGAGTACATAACCGTCAGCTTCCTGGGTTGAAAGAAGCCCGCTGTTAAGGTCTTTCCCTTTAAGGTCAGTATATGCGTTTGCTTCACCTTCGGGAGTGGTTCTGATCGGGAATTTGAAGCGTTTTACAACCCCGTTTCTGAACTTGCAGGTCCACATAATGTCTTCCGTACCCATCATGGGCACAATAGAGGCTCCCATTGGAACAAAGTCGGAATAGCCTCTGACTTCAATTGCCTGAGAAGGACAGATCTTTACACATGAATAGCATTCCCAGCACTGATCTGGTTCCTGGTTGTATGCTTTCATTTCATTGGGTTCAAGAACCATCAGGTCATTGGGACAGAAGTACATGCATGCTGTTTTGTCCCCACCTTTGCAGCCGTCACATTTTTCTGCAATTACAAAAGATGGCATTTAAAATACCTCCATAAGTTAAGTTAATCAAAATTGCACAATACCGTTGTGCCACTAAATTCTATTTTAATAAAACAGGCCGTGCCTATGACCATCCGGCCTCTTAATGCTTAAGCTATCTTAAGGATCATAGAAAAAAATCAAATACTGATCCAAGCCCGGCATAAATGTTATCGAAATAGCACTCTCAGACTTGCTTTGTCAACAATTTTTGAAAAAAGATTTGGACGGGTTTTGTTGGATTTCCATTGGCTTACAGCAAATCTATATGTATTAAATTTAATATTGAAATGATACAAGATATGGTATGGTTTCAAGGATAAAAAGAAACTGGAAATCCAAATAAAATCCTGCTAATAAAGTTTAGCATAATGCTTTAATGCCAAACAGAGAAAAGGAAATGGAAAATGCCCGAAGATATGATCCCTGTAGCGATTGGGACTCTTATGGAATTTAGCTGCAACCCTGAAAACGAATGTTTCAACAATTGTTGCAGGGATCTGTATCAGACCTTAACGCCCTATGATGTCTTAAGGCTGAAAAAGAATCTGGGGATGACTTCACAGGATTTTTTAAAAAAATTCACATCACGTCATCACGGTCCTGAATCAGGCCTGCCCGTGGTGGGGTTCAAACCAAACCCTGAAACAGCGCATGAATGCCCTTTTGTTACACCTGAAGGATGTTCTGTTTACAAAGACCGCCCTGCTTCCTGCAGGATGTATCCTTTGGCCAGGGCGATTACAAGATCAAGGGACACAGGGAAAGTTTCGGAATTTTTTGCCTTGATTGAAGAGCCTCATTGCAAAGGGTTTGGCGTAAAAACCGGCCTTACGGTTCAAGAATGGATTGCACGACAGGATGTCCAAAAACATAATGAAGAGAATGATAAACTCATGGGCCTGATTAGTCTTAAAAATAGAGTTCTGCCGGGGAAGCTTGAAGGCAACCAGGCTGATAAGTTTTACCTTGGTTTATATGATCTGGACGAATTCCGATTGCAGATTTTTAGCAAAACGCTTTTGGAAAACATTAATGTACCGGATGCGGTTTTAGAAGAAATCAGAACGGATGATGAGGCCCTGCTTGATTTTGGCATTGCCTGGGTCGGCTTTGTGTTATTTGGAGTTCAAATGCCGTTTGAAGATTGATTTTCATGCAAATTAAAGGAGAGGTTGCCCTTGTCCCGGGCGCGCTGTCAATGGAATCGGCAAAGAGATGGAACTTGCCTTGGCCGGTCTATCAACCGGCATTTAAAACTTCTTTTATAATACGGGCAAGTTTTCCTGGATCATGCCTGACAATCATTGCATGGGTATCCAGAATATCAGCCAGATAAAGCTTACGATCACTCCAGAAGGAATCGGTCATATCAAGCCTGACAAAATCTGATTTTTGTTGGCAATACATAATATTACTGTTGGCTTTGATTTGCAAAAATGTATACCAGACAAAATCTTAGATGTACAAATATTATTGTGAAAGCAGCATCTGGGCAACTGTTTCTTTGATTTTATCGCTTTTCTTTGATTTTTGCCGGCAATCTGTCTCAAGCTGGGCCATGCTTTGATAAAAAGGAGTTCGGTCAAATTGTATATATGCTTTCTCATGGAACAGGCCAGCCTCACATCCCTTTCCTATCAAAGGTGTAGCTCCTGGTTTTCTGATTTCATGGGGAAGACCATGAAGTCTGCATATCATTGGCCGGAAAGGGTATAGAAGGCACCGGCCTTTTTCATTCAAGGGGCACATGATTTTCAGACTTTTAATTTCACCGCAAGCTGGAAAGGTTTTCCGGCTGTAATCGGCTGCCTTTTTCAGGATGTCTTTTTTTTTGTCCGGTTCAAGCTGAGCAAACCCATAACGCAAATATTCCCTTTCAATGAGCGTGTGATGAAAGAACAGGGACTGGCAGCAATTGTCCTCACAGCCGTGGCACTGGAATTGATAGAGGGCTGCAAGTTCGTTCCAGGTGTCATCCATCAGTTGATAAAGATTTGAAAGGGATTTCAGCATGTCGATGTCTGTTGTAAAAAAAGTCAAACCAGGGGTTTGGGGAAGAAGGTTTTTGAGTAAAGAGTTAAGGCGTACCGGTCTGTCATGCTGGCAATGATGTCACATACGGAACGCTTTAATGGGTTTTTGGATCCATCCCATGGGGCCATTTCCATTTTTTCAAGCTCATTTTGTAATTCATCCGGATGATGGATGAAATAATTGTAAAGGCCGATGATAATATTTTTTGCCTTAACAAATTCTTCATGAACTGCCGGTGACCGGTATACTTTGTCATATAGAAATTTGCGCAGGATGGTCATGGCATGAAAGGTATCTTTGCCCATATCAAGAATGAATTTGCCGGTATTCGGCCCACTATTGTAAACCAGTTGTTCAATCATGAGGCTTGCTCTCTGGGAATGCGTTTTCCCCAGCTTTTTAATGCAGATATCCGGAACATCGGCTGGAGAAATAACTTTTCCTCGTAATGCATCATCAAGGTCATGGTTTAAATAAGCAATGATATCGGCAATTCTTACAATTCTTCCTTCCACGGTAATGGCAGTTTCGCCGGGAGTTGACGGAATGATGTTGCCAAATCCTTTGGAGTGCTTTAAGATGCCGTCCCTGACCTCTCGGGTCAAGTTCAGACCCTTTCCCCTGTTTTCAAGGGAGTCTACAACCCTGAGACTTTGATCGGAATGGGAAAAATGAGAGGAATGAACCTCAATCAAAGCTATTTCACCACCATGCCCAAACGGTGTATGCCCAAGGTCATGACCCAGGGCAATGGCTTCGGCCAGATCTTCATTAAGTTGCATGGCCCTGGCGATGTTTCTGGAAATCTGGGCAACTTCAAGGGTATGGGTCAGGCGGGTTCGGTAATGATCTCCTAAAGGGGAAAGGAAAACCTGGGTTTTATGCTTAAGCCGCCGAAAGGAGTTTGAATAAACAATTCTGTCCCTGTCAAGTTGGAAAGGAGTTCTGATATTGCAGATATGGTCTTCACCATGCCGCCTTTTAGCATTGGCACTGAGGGTTCCATATTCAGAAAGAAAGTTTTTTTCCCTGATCTGGAATCTTTCCCGTATGGAAAGATTATTATCCGGAGAGGTGTTTTCTAAATATGATTTTTTATTTGCTTCCATCAGTATTTTATTGAATAATTAATCAAATTCAATAAAATACAGGGATTATCGAAAAAAGCAAGATTTATAGAGATTTCGGTTTTCCGGCAAAAGAGAATTTCTATTTATAAAAGGCTTCCTTTTTAAGCGGGAGAGTTTGATTTTGGATGATGAATACTATATGGATCAGGCCTTGGAGCTGGCAACCGAGGCTTTTTACAGAGGAGAGTTCCCTGTAGGCTGTGTAATTGTTCAGAATGGGAAAGTGATGGCAACCGGAGCAAGACAGGGAACAACTTCGGATAAACCCTTTTGCAGTGAAATTGATCATGCGGAAATAAGGGCCTTAAAATCTCTTGAAACCACTGATACCCTCTTTGACCCGGAAAAGGCGGTGCTTTATGTTACCATGGAGCCCTGTCTGATGTGTTTTGGAGCTGTTATTCTGTCTGGAATAAAAAAAATTGTATATGCCTATGAAGATCCCATGGGCGGGGGAACACGCTGTAATTTAAAGCAGTTACCTCCTTTATATGAAAAATGTGATATTGAAATTGTCCCTGGTGTGCTGCGTCAAAGAAGTCTTGACCTTTTTTATTGTTTTTTCAACAAAAAGACCAATTTATATTGGAAAAATAGTTATTTGGAGGTTTATACCCTGGATCAAAAAATGAAAGAAATTGAGAGAAATAATACTTGCATTTTTTAAGGCATGTAACTATAATCGCAGGGTTATACTTGTTCTATCGAATACAAAAATGGAATCTTGTAGGTGCAGGAGGTGTGGAATATCTACTAAGCGAGGAAAGCAGGATCAGGTAAATGTGAATAGGGGGATTCGGTCCAGTCAGGTCCGGGTCATCGGTTCTGGTGGTGAGCAGATAGGGGTCATGACTATTGAAGAGGCTTTAAGGGCTGCTGCTGAGGAATCTTTTGATCTGGTTGAGGTTTCACCAGAGGCAAAACCGCCTGTCTGCAAGATAATGGATTTTGGAAAATATAAATATGAGTTGACCAAAAAAAAGCAGGAGGCCAAGCGTAAACAAAAAAGCACCCAGATTAAGGAAATCAAGGTGCGGCCCAAAACAGGTGACCATGATCTTGAAACCAAAGTGAAGCACATTGAAAAATTTATCAGCAATAATGATAAGGTCAAGATTACAATGGTTTTCAGAGGAAGAGAGTTCACGCTTCAGGAACAGGCAAATGCAATTTTAGATAAAATTACTGCCATGACTGCAGGGTTTGCAGTAGTCGATCAGGCTCCGAAATTTGAAGGCCGTTTCATTACAATGCTTTTGGGACCAAAATAATCCAGGGTGCTGCTTTAAAAAAATAGCAGGGCTGTTTTAAAATACATAATAAATGTATGGTGGTATATTTTGTTTTTTCATTATACCGCCATCTCTTTTTTTGAAATTGCAATACAGGAGAGGTATAAAATGCCGAAGATCAAAACATGCAGAGCGGCTGCAAAACGGTTTAAGAAAACAGGGTCAGGCAAATATAAATTCAAGAAATCCAATGCCAGCCATATCTTAACCAAAAAAACAACAAAAAGAAAAAGATCTCTTAGACAGGCTCAGATCATTGATAAGGATAATATGCTGGAAGTCCGGCGTTTATTGCCCAATGGATAGAGCTTTTTTTATGGTTTGATTTAAAGAATACAGAGAATTGAGGAGTTTGACAACATGAGAGTCAAAAGAGGGTTTAAAGCAAGAAGGCGAAGGAATAAAGTTCTTAAGCTTGCAAAAGGTTTCAGAGGCGGGAGAGGCAAGCTTTACCGTACAGCCTCCGACAGTGTCGACAAAGCATTGATGTATGCATACCGGGATAGACGGGCCCGTAAAAGAGACTTCAGAAAACTTTGGATCATCAGGATTAATGCTGCTGCAAGAATGAATGATATCTCTTACAGCAAATTCATTAACGGGCTGAAATTAGTCGGCAGTGAATTGGATCGAAAAGTATTGGCTGATCTTGCAATCTGTGATCCGGCTGCTTTTTCCCAGTTGGCATCAAAAGCCAGGGCCCAATTTAATTAGATTAAGCGATTTGCGAGGGTGTTTTGCAAAACACTATTGTCGGAATTGAAATAGAGGCGCTTGAAAGCATAGAACAGGCATGCGATTCAGTTGCGCTTGAGCAGATTTCCATCAGATATCTCGGCAGGAAGGGAGCTCTCACCGGATTTTTACGCAATATCTCCTCGCTCCCTGAGGATGAACGCCCCGATGCAGGCCAAAATGCCAATATCCTGAAAGTGAGGCTTGAAAAAGCAATTCAGGCAAAGCAGGTGGAAATTGAGGCTGAGGTTGATAAGGATTTCCAAGGCATAGATATAACACTTCCTGGAAGATTTACCCGAAGAGGCTCTCTTCATCCCATCACTCAGGTGGCCGGGGAAATCAGTGATATTTTTCTAAGGCTCGGGTTTGATATTGCGGAAAGCCCTGAAGTTGAGACGGATTATTATAATTTTGAGGCCTTGAATATTCCCAAATATCATCCTGCAAGAGATATGCAGGACACCTTTTATGTATCGGAAAATATTGTTCTGAGAACGCATACTTCTCCGTCACAACCCCGCGTTATGGAAAAAACCAAGCCGCCTGTTCGGATTATTTCCCCTGGAAAAGTGTTCCGGTGTGATTCCGATATTACGCATACCCCCATGTTTCACCAGGTTGAAGGTCTGATGGTGGATAAAAATATTTCTTTTGGTGATTTAAAAGGGATATTGACAACTTTTGTTCATCAATTTTTTGATACACAAACCGCTTTGCGATTCAGACCCAGTTTCTTTCCTTTTACCGAGCCCAGTGCTGAAGTAGATATCTGTTGCGTCATGTGCCGGGGAGCGGGCTGCCGGATCTGTTCAAAAACAGGATGGCTGGAAGTCTTGGGTTCAGGTATGGTTCATCCCGCGGTTTTTGAAAATGTCGGGTATGATACAACCCAATACACAGGGTTTGCATTTGGTATGGGAGTTGAACGCCTTGCCATGCTCAAGTATGGAATTGATGATATAAGAAAATTTTTTGAAAACGACATCCGCTTCTTAAGGCAGTTTTAATATGAAAGTCAGTCTGAATTGGATAAAGGCATATATCTCTGTTGACCTTAAACCCTCTGTGATATCCGAAAAATTGACCATGGCAGGTCTTGAGGTTGAGGCAGTTGAGGAAAAATATGATTACCTCGATCATGTCGTTGTTGCAAAGGTTCTGGAAGTTAAACCCCATCCCAATTCCGGCAAGCTGTCCGTATGCCGGGTTGATGTGGGATCAGATCAGGAGCTCCAGATTGTCTGTGGGGCGCCCAATGTTAGAAAAGGCATGTTGTCCCCCTGTGCACTTGAAGGTGCCATGCTTCCTGGAGAATTGAAAATAAAGGCAGGAAAACTCAGGGGGGAAATTTCTCAAGGGATGCTGTGCAGCGCTGCTGAATTGCAGCTTGATTCAGATGCATCAGGGATTATGGATCTTGAAGAAGATTATAAACCCGGAACACCCCTTAATGAGGCAATGAAATTATCCGACACGGTGTTTGAAGTCAGCCTGACCCCCAACCGGCCGGATTGTCTCAGCGTGATCGGTATTGCCAGGGAAATAGGGGCTTTTGCCGAACCTCATCAGAAATTAAATCTTCCTTTATTCTCTTTTCCTGAAGATAAAATCGGCAAAGAATCAATCCATGCCCATGCCAGAGTTGAGATTCTGGATCCTGATCTTTGTCCGAGATATTCTGCCGGTCTTTTGTTTGATGTAAAAATCAAACCTTCTCCCTTCTGGTTAAAGGAAAGATTGGAGACCGTGGGGCTTAGCTCCATAAATAATGTGGTGGATATTACCAATTTTGTGATGATGGAAACGGGCCAGCCGCTCCATGCCTTTGATTTTGACAATGTTGCAAAGGGAAAAATTATCGTCCGGAGGGCAGGAGCTGATACTGAATTTAAAACACTTGACAGCAAAACCCACACGCTTCAGCCTGATATGCTCATGATTTGCGATGGTGAAAGGCCGGTGGCACTGGCCGGTGTCATGGGCGGTGAAAATTCCGAGATCACGGATAGCACCACCCGTGTCCTCATTGAAAGTGCATGTTTCAATCCGATTTCCATACGGAAAACCGCAAAAATAACCGGGATTGCAACCGATGCTTCCCATAGGTTCGAACGCGGTGTTGACCCGGATGGAACAATGAATGCGCTGAAAAGGGCGGTTTCCCTGATGGCGGAACTCTGTGATGCCACCATTGCAGAAGGCTACATTGATGCCAATCCTGAAAAATACGTGCCGACGGAGATAGAGTTGAATGCACAGGCATTGAACATCAGGCTGGGTACGGACTTTGATGCCGACAGCATAAAGTGGATCTTGGAGTCCGTTGAATTCAACGTTGAAATCATTAATAATACAAAGCTTATCGTGGGTGTTCCATCTTTCAGAGTAGATGTGACAAGGCCTGAAGACCTATCCGAAGAAGTGGCAAGGCTATGGGGGTATGACAATATCCGAACCAGTTATCCGCTGGTGCCGGCAGAAGGCAGGCGACTTTCGCCGAAAGTCAGCCTTCGAAAAAAGATTCGGCAGATATTAACAGGTTTCTCATTATCCGAAGCCATCAATTATAATTTCATCCATGAAAATTCATGTGACCGGTTGAATCTTGCAGAGGATGATAAAAAAAGAAATGTTGAGACTATTTTAAATCCCATTTCCGACCAGATGTCTGTTTTAAGAAGTTCTATGATTCCAGGTCTTCTGGAAACCATGAAAAAAAATATTTCCCAACAGACATCCGGTGTAAGAATTTTTGAGATCGGGAAAACATTTCATGCCACCCGGAAAGGAGCGCTTCCTGAAGAAAATGAAATGGTTTCAGGTCTTTTAACAGGCAATCGATCAGAACAGACCTGGTATTCAAAAAAAGCTGAAATAGATTTTTATGATCTTAAAGGGGTGATAGAGGGTTTTTTTGAAGCCTTCTTGATTCCGGGTTTGGTTTTTGAGAGGATTGAGGATCAATCATCTCCCTATTATCAGAAGGGATATGCAGCGTTTGTCAGATCAGGGGATGTGCTGATCGGCTCATTTGGAAAAATCGATTCCAGGGTTTTAAAGAATTTTGGATTAAAACAGGATGCCTTTGTTTTTGATTTTGACTTTAATGCGATTCAGGTGCTGCTACCGGATTCTGTTACAGCTCGACTTCTTCCGAAATTTCCTTCTATCTCAAGGGACATCAGTATTATTGTAAACAGAGCCATAACAGTAGGTGCTGTTTTAAAGCAGATGGAAATTTTTTCAGGCAACGAGCCTTTGATTGAAAAGATTTTCCTTTTTGATGCATTTGAAGGTGCTCCCTTATCCGAAGGAAAAAAATCCCTGTCTTTCAGGATTATATACCGGTCCGAGAAAAAAACCTTAAAGGAAAAAAATATTCAGAAGATTCATGAAACTATTTCGAGAATGCTTTTGAATGAGTTTGATGCATATTTACCGGAACTCTTATAGCAAAGAGGGCTGTTTTCCTGACGGAAAAGGGTTGTTGACAAAAAGGATAGAGGTTGATATATTGCCACGGCTGATGCGGGCATAACTCAGTTGGTAGAGTGCAAGCTTCCCAAGCTTGATGTCGCGAGTTCGAACCTCGTTGCCCGCTCCATCCTTGGATGGCAGGCAGGTTTGTTCCATTTATGGGATTTATGAAATAATCTTAACCATGGCAGTTTATGGCGGGGATTTTGTTAATGTTGTATCGGGAACGGGCATCTGCCCGTTTTTGTATTTGAGGATACAAAAAACAGGTGTTTAAGCGAATATGGGTGATAGACCGAAAAAGAACAATAATCTTTTACTTGAAAAGATCAGGGATTTAGCAAAACCCTTATGCCAGGCTGAAAATTTTGAGCTTGTTCATTTGGATCTTGTCTCTTTTAACCAGGAAAAGATAATTCGGTTTTTTCTGGATAAGCCCGGTGGAATAACATTGGAAGATTGTATTTACGCCAGTCGCCAACTGGGTGATTTGATCGATGTGTATATTGAGGATATCAGCAAATACCGGCTCGAGGTTTCCTCTCCCGGACCCAACCGTCCATTGAATAAAAAAGAGGATTTCCTGAGATTCAAGGGTGAAAGGGTAAAAATTGAGACGACCGAGTTGATTGAGAACAGAAAAAAGTTTACCGGAATTCTTGAGATAATTAACGATGATTCTGTTGTGATTGCGGTTGATGGAAAAAAGGTTGAGATAAAGGACTATGCGATCAGCAAAGCAATACTTGCAGGTCAGTAATATGGAGAACACTTAGCATGTTTATCACAGATATTAAAAGGGTTATTGACCAGGTAAGCCGAGAAAAAGGGATTGAGCCGGAAGTTCTTGTAAACACCTTAAAGGAAGCGATTATTTCAGCGGCTAGAAAAAAAATAGGGCCAAGAGCTGATATAGAGGTCCATTATGATAATAAAACAGGTGAGGTTGAGGTTTTCCATTTTAAAGAAGTGGTAGAGGAAGTTGAATATTCGGACAGTGAGCTGACAATCGAAGAAGGATATGAATATGACCCGGAATGTGAGATCGGGGACAGTCTTGGGATCAGGATTGATACTGAAGAATTCGGACGGATAGCGGCACAATCTGCCAAGCAGGTCATTATTCAGAAAATGCGGGAAGCCGAAAGAAATGCCGTATTTGAAAATTTTATCCATAAAAAGGGTAAGATCATTAATGGTATTGTTCAACGCTTTGACCGGGGCGGTGTCATCGTTAATCTGGGTCAGGCTGAGGCCGTATTAAAACCCAGGGACCAGATGCCAAAGGAAAATTATAAACGGGGCGACAGAATCAGGGCTTATGTCCTGGATGTACTGGAAGAATCAAAGGGCGCACAGATCATTCTGTCCCGGACCCACCCTGAATTTGTAGTCGAATTATTTAAAACCGAGGTTCCTGAAGTCGCCGAAGGAATCGTGACCATTCGTGCCGCTGCCAGGGTTCCAGGTGTGAGAGCCAAGGTGGCTGTATCTTCATCTGATTCAGATGTAGATCCTGTGGGAGCCTGTGTGGGCATCAAAGGAAATCGGGTTCAGAATATTGTTCAGGAGCTTCGGGGTGAAAAAATTGATATTGTCCAATGGAGTCCGGATATTGCCAGATTTGTCTGCAATGCCCTGTCGCCTGCTGAGATTGCAAGGGTCATTATTGATGAAGACAATAGGTCCATGGAGGTGATTGTAGCGGATGATTATCTTTCCATAGCCATTGGTAAAGGCGGTCAGAATGTTTCCCTTGCATGTGAAATAACCGGCTGGCACCTTGAAGTAACCAGTGAAGCGGAATACAGCCGTGAGTTAAAAGAAGGATATGATACCCTGATGAAATTGAAAGGGGTGGGCTTGCCTTTGGCAGAGACATTATTTAAAGGCGGCTATTCCTCGTTATTGGATATTGCAGAAGCCGAGGTTGAAGATCTCACTCAGCTAACCGGTTTTGAAGCATCAAGAATTAAGGAAATCATGGATGAGGCAAAAGTCCTTCTGGAAGAAGAATTAAATGGGGCAGGGTCAAAAGGGCCTTTAAAAAAAGAGCAGGACGATGAACCGATCCGGGAAGGCGAGAAAAGTTAATTGATAAGGTACTAGGAATATCCGCGGGCAGAACAGGTAAAGAATATCAAAAGAGAACAAAACTTTGGGGGCAATATATGGGGAAGATCAGAGTATACGAGCTGGCAAAAGATCTGAACATGTCTAACACAGCACTTCTTAATAAAATGAAGGAATTGAAGATTGAAGTCAAAAGCCATATGAGTTCTCTGGAAGATAGTGATATCAGTGCAATCAAAAGAAGCCTGTTTGGTAAGGAAAAAGGGAAAAATGAGTTCAAGATAAAGCCATCCGTCATCCGCAGACGCAGGTCGCCATCGGAGGAATTTGCCGGGTCGGAAGGTGATGAAGAAATATTGGCAGCAAGTGAGGAACTCATACCGGGGGTCGACCCGGAAAGCCACCAAGAAGAGCCAAAGGCTCAGGTAATGATTCAATCCGCAAAGAGCGTGGAACTGGAGCAGCAAAATGACAAGTCCACGATAAAAAAGGTTCAACCGGCCAGAATCATCAGACCCGCTGTGATAGATCCGCCCGTTGGTGTCGAATCAACAAAAAAAGATCCGGCAAAAACCCATGAGCCGGTGTCCGCAGTGAAAGCAGCCAAAGAAACAGAACAGGCCGGAGAGCCTGGAATTGAAGAAATAAGCCCGCTTCCTGATAAGATGGAAAAGCCGTCTTCTATTCTCAGTTATGAGAAGCTATCGGAGAATCAACCTGAAACCTTTGTGGAAAATGAGATTGCCGTGACGGAGATTGAAGACATAGATGCAAAAGCAAAGAAGAAGAAAAAGAAGAAAAAGTCTACACCTGCCAAGATCGTAAAAATAGCAGATCCTTCTGTGCTTGAAGCCTTAAGAAAACCCGCACCGGTTGAAGACAAGAAATGGTCGGGCCCGAAAAGCGAGACCAGGACGGATATCCCTAGAAAAAAGACGTTTATTGTTAAAGAACAGTTGTCGCCTTCTTTTCCTGAAATTTCTGAAAAAGGAAGCCCTCTCGGTGATATCATTAAGCCGGAGGGGATAGATTCAGCAAAATGGAAAAAAGAAAAAAGACCGGATATATCAGATGAAGGCAACCTGCCTTTTGGGAAAAAAAAGCAGCGTAAACAGAAATCTGTTATTGAAGGTGAGGCTTTATACAATACCACCCACAGCCGTAAGAAGCGCGGAAAAAAAGAAGCAAAGAGTAATAAAAAGGGGGGCAAGTTCCAAAAAACTCAGATTACCACTCCCAAGGCCATCAAAAGACGTGTGAAAATTGATGAGGCCATTGAACTTGCCGAACTCGCAAAGCGGATGGGGATTAAAGCCAATGAAATGATTGCAAAACTGATGACTCTGGGTGTAATGGTCACCGTGAATCAGACCATTGATTTTGATACGGCTGTTCTGGTTGCAACTGAATTTGAGTTTGAGGTTGAAAGAGCATCTTTTGAAGAAGAAACCCTGCTTCATATCGAAGAAAGCGACGATGATGAAGACAAATTGATTGGAAGAGCCCCGGTGGTCACCATCATGGGCCATGTTGATCATGGGAAGACATCTTTGCTGGATGTTATCCGGAAATCAAAAATTGCCAGTGGTGAGGCAGGTGGAATTACCCAGCATATCGGTGCCTATAATGTTCAAACTCCTAAGGGCGGGCGGGTTACATTTCTTGATACACCCGGGCATGCGGCCTTTACTGCCATGCGATCCAGAGGTGCACAGGTTACCGATATTGTTATCCTTGTGGTTGCGGCCGATGATGGGGTTATGCCCCAGACCATAGAGGCCATCAATCATTCAAAAGCAGCGGGTGTTCCGGTGGTGGTCGCCATCAACAAAATGGATAAACCCGGAGCAGATCCTGACAGGATTATGAGAGAGCTTTCAGAATATGATCTCTTGTCCGAGGAATGGGGAGGAAACGTCATTTTTGTTAAAGTATCTGCAAAGACAGGAACCGGAATTGATGAACTGCTTGAAATGATTTTGCTGCAATCCGAGGTTTTGGAACTGAAGGCAAATCCGAATCGAAAAGCGACAGGGTATGTGGTTGAATCCCGGCTTGACGTTGGACGCGGAGCAATTGCGACAGTCCTTGTAAAACAGGGGACCTTACGGGATGGTGACCCCATTGTCTGCGGAAATTATTCCGGCCGGATCAGGACCATGATCGATGATGCCGGAAATAGAATTAAAGAAGCAGGCCCGAGTACACCGGCTGAAATTGTCGGTTTGAACGGCATCCCCAATGCCGGTGATGAATTCATTTCGGTCACATCGGAGAAGGATGCAAAACAGATTGCCGGTCACAGGATGCAGAAGCAGAGAGCAAAGGAATTGGCAAAGAAGAGCCGGGCCAATCTCGAGAAATTGTTTGAAAATCTGGGTGCTGCTGAAATTAAGGAATTAAAACTCATTGTTAAAGCAGATGTCCAAGGCTCCATTGAAGCCCTGAACGATTCATTAAAGGAATTGGCCAAGGAAGAAGTGGATGTCAAAATCGTTCATTCCGGTACAGGCACCATTAACGAGTCGGATGTTTCTCTTGCTGCGGTTTCCGATGCCATCATTATTGGATTTAATGTCAGGCCCTCCCCCCAGATCCGGTCGCTTGCCAAGGATGAAAATGTGGATATGCGGTTCTATGATATTATCTATGATGTGATTAATGACATCAAATCCGCATTGGATGGTATGATGCCGTCAACCTTCCATGAAATCATCATCGGGCGTGCGGAAATCAGAGAGACCTTTGTGGTTCCGAAGATGGGAACCATTGCCGGGTGTCATATTTCAGAAGGAAAAGTGATCCGTGGTAAGAAGGTGAGACTCCTGAGAGATGGTGTTATTAAATGCGATACGGCACTTTCCTCCCTCAGACGCTTTAAGGACGATGTGAGAGAAGTGGAGCAGGGATATGAATGTGGTATCGGTCTTGACAGGTATAATGATTTAAAAGTCGGGGATACCATTGAGTGCTACGAAGTTGAAGAAAGAAAATATAAGGCTGATTAGATAAACCATGAGACCCTATTCAAGGTCGGATAGAATCAGTGTCAGGATTCAATCCGTCATTACTGAGTTGTTAAGTAAAAAAATGCAGGACCCGAGGATTGAGATGGCCACCATCAGTGGTGTCAAGCTCTCTTCTGACCTTCGGATCGCCCATATCTATATTGCTGTATTTGGTGATAAAAAACGGATTAAGGAAACCCTGAAAGGATTTCACCAGGCCAGGGGATTTATCCGGAAAAGCATTGCACCGAAATTGGGGCTCAAATACATGCCGGAGTTAAAATTTGTCCATGACGAGTCTTTTGATAAAGCGGCTAAAATGGACGAACTCATCAGATCCGCTTCAAGCGGAACGACTGAAGAATTAATATCATAACGCATCAGATGAAAAGCGGTATACTCCCGGTTCATAAGCCGGAAGGCATGAGTTCAGCCCAGGTGGTGGCCCGTGTAAAAAGGGTCCTGGGTGCAAAAAAAGTAGGACATACCGGGACTCTTGACCCCTTTGCCACAGGGCTTCTGTTGTGCGGAATTGATAAAGGCACCCGGATATCCAGATTTTTTCTGGATGGTCATAAACGATATCTGGCCAGGATCTGTCTCGGTGTTGAAACAGATACCTATGATTGCACGGGTAAAATCCTTTCAGTTGCTTCGAAAGAAATTCTGGAAACCTTGCAGACAAAAGAAATCGAGGCTGTGGTGAACTCGTTTTCCGGTATCCAGGAGCAGATCGCACCTGCCTTTTCCGCTTTGAAGCATGAAGGCCGTCCTCTCTATGAACTGGCCCGTCAGGGAATAATGATTCAGAAGCCACCCCGCAGGATAGAGATTTTTGATATCAGCATCAAACAGATAGACCTGCCCCATATTGATATTGATGTTTTTTGTTCGTCAGGAACCTATATCCGGAGCCTTGGTTTTGATATCGGCAGAAAACTAGGTTGCGGTGCCCATCTTTCAAAGCTTTGCAGGACAGAGTCCGGCCAATTCCTTCTGGAGAATGCCATTATGCTTGAGGCCCTTCAAAATTTTGAAAAAAGCGAAGCGGAAAAATGGATCATACCCATGTCTGAATGTCTTGAATCTCTGCCAAGGGTATCGGTTGATCAAAAAACAATCGAAAAAATTAAGTACGGGCAGAAGCTTTTCAGAAATGATTTTGAACCATTCCCGGATCATCGGTCGCCCTTTATCCGGATGATTGATGACAAAAATAATCTTCTGGCCATTGTTCAACCGGGTGAAAACGGTCAGGAATACAAATATTCTTGCGTTTTTACAAGTTAGCTGATATCAATGGCAGGTAAGCATTTGTAATGGCATGACAGTCTGTTTTGAATTTCCTTTTTCTGAATGGAATATCGGATGGGAGATCATGAAAACTCAGATTAGTATAGCACGCCATGTTTTATTTATTCCAGACAAAGGAGTCTAAAGTGGTTATGTTAGCCCAGCAAAAAGAAGAAATGATCCAGCAGTTCAAGCTCCACGAGTCAGACACAGGCTCACCCGAGGTGCAGGTGGCCATTCTGACCCACCGCATCAACTATCTTACAGAGCATCTTAAGATACACAAGAAAGACCATCATTCAAGACGGGGTCTGTTGATTCTTGTCGGAAGGCGTAGAAGTCTTCTGGATTATGTTAAGAAAAAAGATGTGAACCGATACCGTTCATTAATCGAAAGACTCGGACTTAGAAGATAGAATGACAGCAAGCTGGTTTTTGCCAATATTCGGGTCAAAAACCGGCTTGCCATTTTTAACCGGGCGGAAATTTACAGGGAATTTTTTAAATAAGTTCGCACATTTGTCATTAAGTGTATGTTTAATGGCAAATGTGCGGGTTTATTCGATTTTGAAATTTCCTTGCATTTTCCGCCTTTCTTATTAAAAGGAGAAATTATGGAAGAAAAAGTATTTACAACCACCATTAATGGCAGAGAACTTTCCATCAGTAGTGGAAAAATTGCCAAGCAGGCGTCTGGGGCTGTTGTTGTAACCTATGGGGAATCCATTGTACTGGTTACGGCAGTTGCCGCAAAAGAACCCAAAGCAGAGATTGATTTTTTGCCGCTGACGGTTGAATACCAGGAAAAAATTTATGCGGCTGGCAGAATTCCCGGGAATTATTTCCGGCGTGAAATCGGGAGACCCTCTGAAAAGGAAACCCTGACGGCAAGACTGATAGACAGGCCCATCCGTCCGCTCTTTGTGAAGGATTATAATTTTGAGACCCAGGTCATTGCAACGGTTCTGTCCATGGACAAGATCAATGAACCGGATACGCTGGCCATGATAGGTGCCTCTGCCGCCCTTGAAATCTCAGATATTCCCTTTGACGGACCCATTGCCGGTATAAAGGTCGGCAGGATAAATGGTCAGTTTATTGCCAATCCCACCATGGAACAAATGAAAGAAAGCGATATTGAACTGGTTGTGGCAGGCTCAAAAACCGGTGTGGTCATGGTTGAAGGCGGTGCCAATATTGTTTCTGAAAAAGACCTGCTGGACGCTATATTTTTTGGGCATGAAGCCATGCAGCCCATCATTGATCTGCAGATTCAATTAAAACAGGCCATGGGAAAGGAAAAGCGGCCGTTTACTCCACCGGCCAGAGATGAAGAACTGGCAGCCCAGGTGAGCGAACATGCAAAGGATAAAATTTATAAACAAGTTCAGATCAAGACAAAAATTGAGCGCCAGAAAGCCTTGGGCGATCTGAAAGACGAAGTTGTGGATCATTTTGTTGCCATTTATCCTGAAAAGAAAAAAGACATCAAGGAAGCCTTTGGCAAATGTCTTAAAAAAGTCAGCCGTGATATTGTCCTGAAAGAGGATAGGCGGATAGATGGCCGGGCCTTTGATGAAATCCGGCAGATCACCTGCGAAGTGGGAAGCCTTCCGATGCCCCATGGGTCTGCTCTGTTTACAAGGGGGGAAACCCAGGTCCTGGGTGTCTTGACCCTTGGGTCCGGAATGGATGAACAGCGGGTTGAAACCCTGTCTGGAAATGAAACAAGATCCTTTATGCTGCATTATAATTTCCCTCCCTTTTCAGTGGGAGAAACCAAACGTGCCGGCGGCCCCAGCCGAAGAGATATCGGCCATGGAAATCTTGCAACCCGGGCCCTGGAAAGAGTCCTTCCAAACCAGGAGGATTTTGAATATACCATCCGCCTGGTGGCTGAGGTCATGGAGTCCAATGGCAGCTCATCCATGGGAACGATTTGTTCAGGAACCCTGGCCTTGATGGATGGCGGCGTTCCCATTAAAGCGCCGGTCTCAGGGATTGCCATGGGACTTGTAAAAGAAGGTGATAAAATAGCCGTGCTGTCGGATATCCTGGGTGATGAGGATCATTTCGGGGATATGGATTTCAAAGTGGCTGGAACCGCAGAAGGCGTCACTGCCCTTCAGATGGATATCAAGATTAAGGAGCTTTCCCGTGAAATCATGGAAACAGCCCTGAATCAAGCCAGAACCGGTCGTATTCATATTTTAAATAAAATGCTTGAAACGCTTCAGACCTCACGAGAGGAGGTTTCTCCCCATGCTCCCAAAATTGTCAGCATTCAGATCAATGCAGATAAGATAAGGGAGATCATCGGCCCGGGAGGCAAAGTGATCCGGGCGCTCCAGGCTGAAACCAATACGGTGATCGAGGTGAATGATTCAGGCCTTGTCAAAATTGCAGCAGCAAATGAACAGGATGCGGCCGCGGCTTTAAAAAGAGTATCCGACATCGCCCTTGATCCTGAAATTGGGGCCATCTATCAGGGCACGGTCGTAAAAATTACAGACTTTGGTGCCTTTGTAAATATCAAACAGGGTACTGACGGGTTGGTGCATATTTCCGAACTGGCGGACCACAGGGTTAAAAAAGTTACGGATGTGGTCAAGGAAGGCGATATCATAGCCGTAAAGGTACTGGACATCACAAAAGACGGGAAGATAAAGCTGAGTTTAAAAGCAGCAAAGGAAGATGAAAAATAATTCATTCTGTGTCTGTCCCCTTGCCAGTGGCAGCAAGGGGAACAGTCTCTTTGTCTCGTGCAGTAACAGTTCCATTCTCATTGACGCTGGGCTTTCCGGCGTTGAAATGGAACGGCGGTTGAACCTTTTAAATATTGACCCTGAAAGCCTCACCGCCATCATCATCACCCATGAACATTCCGATCATATAAAGGGTGCAGGCATACTCAGCCGCCGGTATAAACTTCCTTTATACATTACGCCAAAGACCTACGGGGCCTGCCAGAGCATAGGAAAAATAGACGACCTTCGTTTTTTTGAATGCGGTACATCTTTTAACATTGATCAGATTCAGGTCAACCCGTTTTCCATTTCCCATGATGCTGAAGATCCTGCCGGGCTGACCCTGGAATATAAGAACCATAAAATAGGAATCGCAACGGATCTGGGGATTGTTACGACCCTTGTGAAAGAACATCTGAAGGGCAGCAATCTATTATATCTTGAATCCAATCATGATCCTGAAATGTTGATCAATGGTTCTTACCCATGGCATCTTAAACAGCGGATCAAAGGCAGAATGGGGCATCTGTCCAATATGGATGCAAAAATTCTGGTGTCCGAACTTAAGAGCGAACATCTCCAACATGTAATTCTTGCGCACCTGAGCGAGGAGAATAATGATCCCCAAAAAGCGGCCCGGGAAGTTTCAGAGAGTCTGAATGGTTCAAATATCGGCCTCCATGTGGCCAAACCCAATGAACCCGGAATGCTGATAAGACTGTAACAGAGAAAAAAACACTTCGTCCTGCCTGCTGGAACCAGCCCCAGATCACGGATGCCAGCCATGTGATTGTCATTTGTGCAAAGCCCCGGGCGGCTGACCCTTCAAGTGATTATGTCAGAAATAATTTTGAACGCCGGGGATTACCCGAGGATGTAACAAAGGCCTATATTGAAAAATATAAAAGCCATATGGAAACAGAAGTTTTTCCGAGAATGAGTGCTTATGCCTGGTGCGCCAAACAGTGCTATATTGCCCTTGCCAATATCATGATGGCGGCGGCATCTGAAGAAATTGATTCCTGTCCCATTGAAGGATTTGAAAAAGATTGGGTTGAAAAAGCCCTTCATATAGATACGCAAGAGCATGAAGTCGCAGTGATTGTTGCCCTGGGGTATCGAATGAAAGAACAGCCGCCAAGAAGGCGTCATTCCATGGAAGAGATCGTTGAGTATCGATAAGGATCAGATTTTCTCTTTTTCAAGAAGATGATAATATTCCCCTTTGAGAGCAACCAGTTCATGGTGGGAGCCCTGCTCCCGGATGCTTCCATCTCTTAACAAGAGGATACTGTCACATTCCCGGACCGTGGACAGCCTGTGGGCGATGATAATGGACAGCCTTCCTTTCATCAGTTTTTTCATGGCATCGTGAACCTTTTGTTCGGAATTGGAATCCATATAAGATGTGGCTTCATCAAAAATAATCAGATCCGGGTCAAAGGCAAAGGCCCGGGCGATGCAGACAAGTTGTTTCTCTCCACTGGACAAGGGTCTGCCTTCTTCTTCAATTTCAGTATCAAGTCCTGAAAATTTTTCAAAAAGGAAATCACAGTTAGCGTCATATAAGGCTTTTTCAAGCCTTGCATGATCCATATCCACGCCTGAGGGTTTTATGTTTTCCCTTATGCTTCCGGAAAAAAGGACAGGGTCCTGCATGACCAGTGCTGTTCTTTTTCTGATGTCTTCAATATTGATGGACCCTTGATCGATATCATTAAAAAAGATAGATCCGCTCACGGGCTGATAAAAACCTGTGATCAGATTGATAATGGAGCTTTTTCCGGACCCAGTCCGGCCAACGATGCCGATGGACTGGTTTTGGGGGAGACAGAAGGTAATATCTTTTAATACGGATTTATCGCTCGTATATGAAAAATTCACTTTGTCAAATGAGATATGTGAAATTTTGTGGATATGCTCCCGGTGAAGGGTGGTGCGTTGCGTGGCCTTTTCACTTTTCAGGATGCTGATGATCCGTTCAGCCGAAGCCAGTGCATTCTGAAGCAGGTTAAAGGTTTCGGACAGATCTCTCAAGGGTCTGAAAAATAATTTCATATAGGACAAAAAGGCTATAAGTTCTCCCAGGGTTAGGGTTTTGTTAATCACATTAAAACTTCCGGTCCAGAGGATAATGGCTATACTCAGCACTCCCATAAAACCGATAAAAGGCATAAAAATGGAAAAAATTCTGATTTGAAACAGAGATGCTGAAAAATATTCAAAATTCAGGCGTTTGAATCTTTCCATGAAGCTATTCCGGCTTGAGGTGGTTTGAATGATTTTGATGCCGGTGATGGCCTCTGAAAAACTGTGATTGATTTCAGAGAGTTTCTGGCGGATTGTCCGGAATGCCTTTCTCAGGATTTTTGAAAACAGAGCAATGCTGATTACAATGACCGGCACCACGGCGGTCAGGTAAAAGGCAAGTTTTATATCGATGTTGAATAGAATCACCAGTACCCCGATCATGAGAAAAAGATCCCTGAAAATGAAGATAAGGACATTTGTAAACATATCATTCATGTTTTCAATATCACCGGCTACCCTGGAAACCAGACGACCGCTGGAATTTTTGTCGTAAAAAACAACCGGCAGAAAGGCCATATGGGAAAAAAGTCTGATCCTCAGGTTTAAAATAATGGTCTGACCGGTGTATTCCATGAGAAGACTCTGGAAAAAATCAATGACAAATGACACAAGAACAACAACTGAAAAAAGGATGCAAAATGTTGAAAATGAGCGGATTTCAAGACCGAAGATATGAACGCCTTTTTCAACTCCAACAGGAAAAATAAAGCCATCAAAGGCTTTCTGAGTCAAGATCGGCATGATCAGTTCAAAAAAAGTAACGATAAAAACCAGCAGTGTTGTAAGGCAAAGCAGAAAGGTGTAAGGCCGGATAAAAGGCCACAGGGTTTTTGCAAGATAAAGATCGGCAATTTTAATCTCTTTTTCTTCCATGGAAATGGATTTTTCAGACATTTTTTCCCTCTTCAAATTGCTGAACCCTGAAGGATTCTCTATAGAATCGGCTTGTCTCAATCAATTCCTGGTGGCTTCCGGAATGGTCTATCCGGCCGTTTTTAAGGATATAGATCCTGTCACAGGAGGCCAGGGCGGAAATCCGGTGGGAAATGATAATAAAAGCGGCACCGGAATTCATGCGGTGAATTGCTGCAATCAATTTGGAAGCGGTATGGGTGTCCACCTGGCTGACGGGGTCATCTAAAATAACAACCGGTTTTTCATTGATTAATGTCCGCGCAAGTGCAATCCGTTGCTTCTGACCACCGGAAAGAGTTACCCCTCTTTCACCGACAACGGTATCAAGCCCATTCGGCATTTTTCCAAGGGTTTCTTTCAGACAACAGGCCTGGATAATCCGGTCCAGCCTTTCATCTTCCACGGATTGGCCCATAAGAATATTGTCCCGGATCGTATTTGAAAAAAGAAAGGATTCCTGGGGCATAAAAGCAATATGTTTCCTGAGAAAATTCAGATCCAGGGTGTTAAGGTCATGACCGTCCATGAAGATTTTACCGGAAGTCGTATTGTAAAGTCTTGGAATTAACTGGGCGAGACTGGTTTTGCCTGAACCCGGTGGGCCGCTGATACCGATGGACATTCCCGGTTCAACAGAAAAGGTGATGTCTGATAGGACAGGGCTGCCCTTTCCATAGGCAAAGCTAACATCCTTGAAGGAGATACGCCCGGATAGGCCGGGTAAAAGGGTCGGATGATCGGGAGGGGCGACATCGGGTAATGAGTCCAGAAGTGTATTGATTCTTTTCAATGAAGCCATTCCTCTTTGAAACAGGTTGGTCATCCATCCGATGGCAATAACAGGCCATGCAAGAATTCCAAGATATTGGAGAAAGGCAACCAGCTCCCCTGGTGTGATGGCCTTTTTTATCACAAGAAAACCTCCGTAAAAAAGAATAATCAGGGTGGACATATTGAAAAAAAGGATGAGCATGGGTTTTAAGAGAGCATTGACAAATGCCCGTTTCAAGTTTTTATTGAAATAGTCTTTTGAAGCCTTTTCTACCTTGTTACTGATGATGGATTCAAAATTATAGACTTTTATGATGCGAATACCAAAAAAGCTTTCCCGGACGAGTTCGGTAAGTTTTGAAAACGACTCCTGGGCGGTTTGATGAAAGATATGCATTTTTTTCCCAAGGGTTCGCGTTGTCATGATTAGAAAAGGCATGGGTATCATGGCAAAGGCGGTCAGTGCGGGATGGGTCCATAACATGATGGCAAGGGTTGCACCCCCCAGAAGAAGCGTATCAACAATGGCAATCAGCCCGAAGCCGAAGGCCATCCGGACATGGTTGATATCACTGGTGGCATGGGCCATGATATCACCTGTCTTTATTCTGTCATAGTAGGCCATGTCAAGGCTCAGAATATGGTTGAAAAGTTCATCCCGGATACCATTTTCAAGATCCCGCGCACTTCCCATGAGTAGATTCCTCCAGCCATATCTTAAGACGGCCATGACAAGTCCCAGGGCAAGAATATAACCGCACTGAAAAAATAATAGGTCTGGATTAAAAGATCCTTTGCTCAGTGTATCAATGGCCTGCTTGATGATCTGGGGAACGACCAGTTGGGTGGCATCCACTATAATCATGCACAAGACGCCGAATAGGATCTTATACAGATTTTTTTTGATGTATGGATAAATGAGTTTCAAAATATTATTTACGATTCCGATAGGATTGCATCCATGGCCTGCACAAAATCATCGATCATTCTTTTTTCAATAACCAGGGGCGGGTCAAGCCTGAAGGCTTTCAGTTTCGGGCGTTTGGCTATGATAAACCCTTTTTTTAGAAGCTGTTCATAAATTGACACAACTGCATCATGATCGATTTTTTCGGAGAATTCCATGGCTATAATCAGACCTCTCCCGCGGATTTCTTGAATGATCGGATAGTTATTCTTCAGTTCCATAAGTTTTTTCATCAGGTAAGAACCGGTAGAGATACATTTTTCAAGTGTTTTTTCTTTTTTCATGGTTCTGATCACAGCATTCGCAGCAGCGCAGCCCAAAGGATCATTCTGATGGGATTGCGAATGGTAGAAACCTTTTTCTTCCATTTTGCATAGAGTATTTTCATTGAAGGCAACGGCACTGATCGGGTACCCGTTTCCAAGACCCTTACCCATGCAAATGATGTCCGGAGTAATGTCATAATGCATATATCCGAACCATTTACCGGTGCGCCCCATGCCCGTGGTAATCTCATTGATTTGAATAAACCCGTTATTCGTTTTAATTGTATTCACAATATGCTTTATTAGAGATTCCGGCGGAAATCTGACCATGCCGGAAGAACTTCCGGGTTCGAACACAAAGCCCGATATTTTTTCAAATGGAATGGACAAAAATTGTGGACATTCCATATCACAATTGTCCATAGATGGGCAGACAGCACATTTTGACCAGTCAAATAAAAACCATTCGCCAGATGGTTTAGCGCCGCTGGATCCGAAAGACCCTAAAAAAGAATCCGAAAAAGTTAACAGGTATGGCTTTGAAGAAATTGTCTTTATTGCTTTTACACCTACCTCAACTGCCTCACTTCCTGATGTAAGAAAAAGACATTTTCCATCCTGAAATCCGATTATCTCAAGAATGGATTTTGCAGCTTCCTGGATTATGGGATGGGCATAGCAGTATCCTGTGTGCATGATATTCTTCATCTGGTGAGTCAGGGCTTCAACAATTTCCGGATGGCAATGCCCTAAAGGAGTACACCAGACGCCGGATTCCATATCAAGGTACGATTTGCCCTCTGCATCATAAATATAGCAGCCCATGGCATGTGTGATATTTTTAAGTTTTAGCTCATGCCCGATGTTCCATAGAATGTTTTTCATTTTTACCTCTTGAGACGGAATTGACTGGTCAAATTTATTTTGAATAAGATCCGGATGTATTTTGAGTTTAAAAAGAACATTGTGTTTTTCTGATTAATCTAAATATGAATCGTCAGGAATTTAATGATAATAAGGAATTTTTGTCAATATCAGAAAATTTAAAAGAATGCTGTTAACTGGATATTTGCCATAGGAATCATATTTTCTAACCAATTTACGCCAATACCCGTTCCGGTCGGGTCACCTCCACTGGAAATTCCCCAAAGCCCAAAAAAAGAATAAATTCCACCAATTGATAGTGTTTGTTTATCACTCTGACATGAATTGGGTTTTCAGGTGATCTTGCGACATCTTCCAGTGCAAGGGTGATTGCCTTACGGGAGCATTATGGATTTTTGCTTACAAATTCTTGATTACCGTAGCGGTTAAGCCGCCATGCTGTTTGAGCGAAGAATGAGCGAGTT
>JANNUH010000050.1:0-58717 GCA_031395015.1 Desulfobacterales bacterium
TGGCATAGCAGTCTCCTTGAGATACAGTGTTGAGGTTATTACCTCCGGTTTGTATCTGCTAGAAACTAAAATGTCTAGATTTATTTTCTGAATGCAATTCATTTTATATTTAACTCGTTAGTACTACCTTGAAAGGGCTGGTAACAGACACCCATTGACACCCAGGAGGATGCAGGCATTGTTAAGGGTTTTAAGTTCAAAATGTTTCTCTGTTTCAGGGAATATTTCAAAGACAGATTTTTCCATTCCCGGAAATAGGTTCAGCATCTGGTGGATGTAAAAAGTTGAATTATTTTTGCTTTCAAAAATTTCCCTCCTTTTTTTGTGGCCTAAGAAACCTAGTATCTGTTCAATTTCGTTCTCAGAGACTGGTGGAACCATCATCTTTTCTTTGTTGTCAGATCTCACTGTGCAACAGGAGGTGTTCTTTGAAAAACATTTTCGGCAGATATCTATATTTGTCAAGATAAGCCCTCTTCCATTCATATATTGTAAATCTTAACCACGCCCCGGAAAAATTTTCTTTTCTTTTGGCTGATCAGTGCGTTTATAAGGCAGGGAGCAAATTCTATGCCATAAGATTTCTTACATGGATTTGGGATTTTTAGGTAAAATTTGCCTTTTTTTTTAATTCATCAGGAAAAAAAGTTCATATTTGAGATAACTCCAACCATGACTTTTTAAAAAAGTTTTGGTATTTAATTATGTTAAGCCATGTATAATGCTTGTGATGCTAAAAAAGGGTATGAGCCATGTATAAAAGTGGAATAAATATTGCAGTTTATTTAAACTTAAAGTGGTTGTTATGTGTCAATGTCAGATTCATTAAAAGGGATGCATGGACTTTATGTTAAAAGATAAAGTTGTTTTAATTACCGGGGGGACGGGTTCGTTTGGTAAAAAATGCGTTGAGGTTATTCTAAAAAAATATAATCCCAAGAAAATAATTGTTTTCAGCCGGGATGAGCACAAACAGTTTGAAATGGCTCAACAGTTGGGCAAAGAAAAATATCCGGTACGATTTTTTATAGGTGATATCAGAGATAAGGATCGCCTGAAATGGGCCTTTCAGGAAGTTGATTATGTCATTCATGCCGCTGCCATGAAACAGGTGCCGGCTAGTGAATATAACCCCACAGAATCTATCAAAACAAATATCATCGGATCTGAGAATGTGGTCAGTGTTGCGGCGGAGTGCGGGGTGAAAAAAGTGATTGCCCTGAGTACGGATAAGGCAGTGAATCCCATCAATCTGTATGGCGCCACCAAACTTTGCGCTGAAAAACTGTTCATTGCGGCCAACGCATTTGTAGGGCTTAAAAAGTGCATGTTCGGAGTGGTTCGGTATGGCAATGTTATTGGCAGCCGCGGCAGTGTTGTGCCGCTCTTTCTGAAAAAACAAAAAGACGGGGTTTTGCCATTGACCCATCCTGAAATGACCCGTTTCTGGATCACACTTTCCGAAGGGGTGGATTTTGTACTCAAAAGCCTTGAGAAGATGACAGGCGGGGAAACTTTTGTTCCCAAGATTCCATCCATGAAAATCATGGACCTGGCAAAATTTATCGGACCTGACTGCAGTATCGACATTGTCGGCATCCGTCAGGGAGAAAAAATTCATGAAACGCTTATCAGTGTTGACGAAGCCCGTAATACCCTTGAAAATAAAACATATTATCTGATAAAACCGGAGAATAGTTTCATTAAAAGCAGAATTGATGAGAAAAAATATAAATCTGTTTCACATGATTTTGAGTATAATTCAAAAACCAATTGCCAATGGGTGAGTAAAGCACAGATCAAAAAGATGCTGTCTTCACTTTCAGGGGAGTTCTGATGGCCTTGCTGGGACAACGCAAACTTGGAGATGGGTATCCTTGTTTTATTACGTTTGAAGCCGGTGCCACCCATGACGGCCTTGCATCTGCCAGGCGTCTGGTCAAACTGGCTGCTGATGCAGGTGCAGACGCAGTTAAGTTCCAGACCTTTGACCCTGACAGACTGGTTGCCGACAAGAAAATGCTCTTCAGTTATGAGGTCCTGGTAGACCGGATGACAAAAAAGATTGAAACGATCGAGGAGCCCTTATATGATATCCTCTGCCGCCGTGCCCTGACCCGTGATGAATGGCGGAAGCTCAAGCAGTATTCGGATGAACTGGGGCTGGCTTTTTTTTCAACCGTTGGGTTTGAGGAAGATATTCATCTCTTGGAGGAAATCGGCTGCCATTCTATCAAAATTGCCTCCTCGGACATCAATCATTTTCCCCTGATCCGCATGGCCGCCCATACCGGCATGTGTATCCAGATTGATACAGGAAACGCTACCATAGGCGAAGTTGAGGCTGCCGTGGACGTGATACTTTCCGAGGGCAACCCGAACATTATCATTCATCAATGCCCGTCCGGTTATCCGGCGAGGCTGGAGAGCATCAACCTGAATATCATTCCAACACTCAAGCGTCTTTTTTCTTTTCCCATTGCCTTTTCTGACCACACACCCGGTTGGGAGATGGATGTGGCAGCCCTGGCCCTGGGTGCAAATCTTCTTGAAAAAACCATCACCGAAGATCGCACTACCCGCAGTGCGGAACATATTTTTTCCCTGGAGCCCCAAGAAATGAAGGGCTTCATTCGCATGGTCCGGGAGGTGGAAACAGCTCTTGGAACCACACGCAGGATCATGCACCCTGAGGAGAAAACAAACCACCAAAAATTTCGTCGTAGTATTTTTCTTCAATCCCATGTCATGGCGGGGCAGATATTGGGGGAGGCTCAAATTGATTTTCGGCGACCCGGATTTGGAATCGGTCCGGATATGTATGAAAAATTGCAGGATTTTTCGTTCAGGACCGACTTGCCCAAAGACCATATGGTTTCTTTCAACGACCTTTCATCCGGAACCCTGAAACCATGACAATCAAAGTCGGGATCATTGATTACGGGATGGGTAATCTGCGCTCGGTCAGCAATGCGGTTCGGGAAATCAGTGCCGAACCCGGGCTTGTATCTGATCCGGAAAAATTATCTGATTTTGACCGACTGATATTACCGGGTGTCGGTGCATTTCCGGATGCTGTTACTCAATTAAGAAAAACAGGGATGGACCAAGCTCTTGAGGAGCAGGTAAAATCCGGTAAACTCATCCTTGGCCTATGCCTGGGGATGCAATTGATGTGCAGGGGATCTGAAGAAGGGGGGTATTCAAAGGGACTCTGCTGGTTTGATGCCGATGTGGCCCGGTTCCCGGAAAAATTGAATCTTAAAGTTCCTCATGTCGGCTGGAATAACCTTTTGCCGACGAAACATCACCCGTTGTTCAGGGACTTGCCCGATGAGCCGGATGTATATTTTACACATAGTTTTCGGGTTGAATGTAACCATCAGGAAGACGTTCTGGCCTGGTGTGATTATGGTGAACCGTTTGCGGCAATTATCGGTCGCAACAATATTTTCGGCATGCAGTTTCACCCGGAGAAGAGCCAGCGTGCCGGGCTTACCTTGCTTCACAATTTTATCGGGGAAGATATATGCTTAAAAAGCGCCTGATTGCCGTATTGATTGTCAACAACGGCCAAGTGGTTCAATCGATAAAATTTAACCACACCAACGCCATCCATTATGATGCGGTTCACGCCATAGAATGTTTTAATAAATGGGCCATTGATGAAATAGTCATTCTCAATGTTGCCCGGACGCCTGAGTCGAGGGATCAATTTGCCGATACCGTACTGCACATTTCCGAAAAGTGTTTTGTTCCGCTGACTGCCGGTGGGTGGATTACAGAGGATGGATATGCGGATACGCTTTTGCGTTGCGGTGCCGACAAATTAATTTTAAATACGGCTTTTGCAGATGATTCGGCGCTTGTAAGACGTCTTTCGGACAGGTTCGGCCGGCAATGCATTGTCGGCTCCATGGATGTGATGCAGTGTGAAGATGGAAGGACCACGGTTCGGGTGGGCCGGGGCAAAGTGGATACCGGCATGGACCCGGTCAAATGGGCGTGTTCTATGGTTGAAAACGGGACTGGAGAGATTTTTTTGAACTCTATTGATCATGATGGCGCTCGAAAAGGGTATAATCTGCCTGTATTATCCATGATATGCCATGCGGTAAATGTTCCTGTCATTGCTTTTGGCGGAGTCTTTACCTGGGATCATCTGGTTGAAGGATTAAACGCCGGAGCCCAGGCTGTTGCTGCTGCCAATATATTTCATTACACAGAACACAGCACTCGCAAGGCCAAACGCCATCTGGCCGCAGCAGAAATTCCAATAAGGAGAGAATGAATGCGATACTGCGCAAGATGTTTTTACCCTGAAAATGCCAAACCCACCATTATTTTTGATGAAGAAGGGGTTTGTAGCGGTTGCCGGTATCATGAAAGCCGCAGCAAGCTGGAAATAGACTGGTCAAAAAGGGAAAAAATGTTTGAGCAGATAATGGATCAGGCTGTGAAAATGAGGCGCGCCAGGGGTAACAGTCATGATTGCATTATTCCTGTTTCCGGAGGGAAGGATTCCCATTTCCAGGTCTGGCTGCTAAAGAAAAAATATGGTCTGAATCCTTTGCTGGTGACATTTAACCATGCTTATAATTCTCCGGCCGGATTACGAAACCTGGAAAATCTGGTGGAAAAGTCTGGATGCGATCATGTCCGCTATACAGCCGGTCTTGATTCGGTACGCCGAGTGTCACGGTATATGCTTGAGACGGTAGGTGATTTGACCTGGCATTACCACGCGGGGATTCGGACTTTTCCATTTCAGGTGGCGGCCCACTATAATATCCCCCTTATTGTATGGGGAGAGCATGGTTTTGCCGAACTTACCGGGGTTGTTTCCCTGGAGGATTTTGTGGAATTCACCCGCTGGACCCGTAAAGAGCATGACATGCGGGGTTATGAGCCTACGGATTTGATCGGCAAGGCCTGCATCACCATGGGCGATGTGGCACCATACATTTACCCCAGTGATGAGGAAATCGAAAAATGCGAGGTTCGGGGTATTTATCTGTCCAATTTTTTCAACTGGGATGCCAAGCCTCAAGCTGAATCCATGATTAAAGAATGGGGTTTTTCCCCGGTGGCCTATGAACGGGAGCGCACCTTTAATCTTTATGCCAAAATCGAAGACCATGCCAATGATGTTCATGATTATCTGAAATATCTTAAATTCGGTTATGGCCGGGCAACCGACGATGCAAGTATGGAGGTGAGGCATGGTCGAATGACCCGGGAAGAAGGCTTGAAAATGGTTCAGCAATATGACGCCAAAACCCCTTCTTCCCTTGAAGTATATTGTGATTTTCTCGGGCTTAATGCAGGAGATTTTTATCGACTGGTGGATTCAATGCGGGACCCTTCAATCTGGAAAAAAAAGAGAAATGGTGAATGGACTCCTCTGGATGCGGTCTGGCATCATCCAGTGGGCAGGAATGAAGATTTTCATCGGGTCAGTCAGGTGGAAGATCGGGCCTTTGGGAAGGCAAACCGGCATTTATATTACAACCCGGAAAACCCTCCGTTACCACTGGGTGATCCAAGGCTGAATGAAAGGCCCATTGGTTTCAAAGTATTGTAAAGGATGCAGGATGGCAAAACAACTTGAACTCTGGCGCTCAAATTTTGGATGGCAATATGCATCACGCAACAACAATCAAATTACGCCGGAGGACCAGCGACGTCTTGTGAAGGATTGGGGCAGAATTTTGACCCATGCCGTCACTCCCAGCCCTGAAAGTGTCCTTGAGGTTGGCTGCAGCATCGGCCGTAATCTTCTGGCCCTGCGCAATTTGATTCCCAGGATACATGGAATAGACCCAAATACAAAAGCCGTGCAATCGGCTGCTGAAATGCTTGCTGACAGCGGGGTTGTGGTTCAGGAGGCGAATGCATTTGATTTGCCCTTTGATGATCAATCCTTTGATCTGGTCTTTACTTCCGGGGTGCTCATCCACATTGATCCGGATGATTTGTCCCGGGCAACCGATGAGATCATGCGGGTCTCAAACCACTATATTGTCTGCATAGAATATTTTTCCCACAAGCCTGAGCAGATTCCCTATCATGGAAGGGAAGGATACCTTTTTAAACGTGATTTTGGAAGATTTTACCTGGAGCGGTATCCGGGGTTAAAGGTTCGGGATTATGGGTTTCTCTGGCAGCCCCTGGATTCCAGCGACAACAGCAACTGGTGGTTATTTGAGAAAATGATATGAAAAGAGTGCTTGGCCTGATACCGGCTAAAGGTGGATCAACCCGTCTGCCGCGTAAAAACATACTGCCTCTCCAAGGCAAACCCCTTTTTCAATGGGCTGGCGAAGCCCTCAGAGCAAGCGGTATCTGTCAACGCATTGTTGTATCCACGGAAGATGAAGAAATAGCAAAACTAACACGGGATGCCGGTTTTGATGTGCCTTTCATGAGGCCTCCGGATTTGGCCTGTGATCCCGCAGGGGTTGAGCAGGTGGCTTTGCATTGCCTGGAAACGCTGAAAGAACAGGGAGAACATTATGATACTCTTATCATTACCTTGCCCACCAGCCCCTTTTGTACGGCGCAGGATTTCAGAGCGGCCTATAAACTATTTCAGGAACAACAGGCTGAATTTTTGATGAGTGTTTCTTTGCTCGAACACACGCCCTTTGCAGCCATGAAACTGGAGAGAGGTCTCTTGTCTCCCTGGTTTCCGGAATATTTCGGGCGTAAATCCCAGGAAATGCCTCCTGCCTATCGGCCCAATGGCGCAGTGCATATTCTGGATGTGGCAGCGTTTCAAAAAACGCGGAGTTATACCTCTCAACCTCTGTATGCTTATGAAATGCCCTGGCCTCGGGGCATGGACATTGACACAGCCTCAGATTTTGCCCTGGCTGAAGCCTTGTTACAGTCCAGAGTGGTCCAGTGAAAATTGCATTTCGTGCTGACGCTTCTCTTGAGATCGGCACGGGTCATGTGATGCGCTGTTTGACATTGGCCGAGGCGCTGCGGGATAAGGGGGCAAAAGTGGTTTTTGTCTGCCGGGAGCTTCCTGGAAATTTATGTGATCTGGTTTCTGCAAAAGGCTTTGAGGTTTTCAGGCTGACTCGAGAACATATATTAACGCAAAAAAAAGATGAGTTTTCTAATTGCGGAACGATGGCAGGACAAACAGTCCATGCGCATTGGCTGAGCGTGGACCAGGATACCGATAGCTGGCAGACCATGGGGGTTTTAGCCACTGATTCCGCCTGGGATTGGCTCATCATAGACCATTACGCTTTGGATATCCAATGGGAATCTGCCATGCGTAAGGTAACAAAAAACATCATGGTTATCGATGATATGGCAAACAGAGAACATGACTGCGAGATATTATTGGACCACAACCTATTTGCAAATACCTTTAATCGATATTCCAGGCTGGTCGGATCAAATACATTACAATTGTTGGGGCCTGAATATGCGCTGTTAAGAAAGGAATTTTCCGATCATCGACGCAGTTTAACAAAAAATATTTCAGATAAAAAAAAGATATTGATCAGTTTTGGTGGGGTTGATCTTTTAAACGCTGCCGGAAGGGTGGTATCATTATTAAAAAATGAGATTAAAATGCAGATGGATATCACAGTGGTTGCCGGTATGGCCAATCCGAATTTTGAATGTTTAATGAAAACCTGTGATGGTTCGAAGAATATAACGCTATTCAGAACTGTTGAGTCCATCGCACAGTTATTGGCCGGAACATATATTGCCGTTGGCGGCGGCGGCGTAAGTGCGCTTGAACGCTGTGCACTGGGAATTCCAACCTTGATTTATGCCATTGCCGAAAATCAAATCAAGCCTTCCATGGAGTTATCACGGATAGGTGCGGCAGTCTACATGGGTAAAATTGAAGACATGAGACCAGATGCATTCATTGAGAATATAGAGATGCTGGTCAATGATAAAGGCGCCTGGTCCAAGATGTCTCAAGAAGCTATGGAAACGGTTGATGCAGAGGGTATATCACGTATTCTATCCTGCATCATGGAACAAAAGGGGTGAATCATTGACAGATGATCATTTAAATGTTCAAGAGTTTTGGAATAAACAGGCTATGCTGGCAGAGTATGCTGGCACAAAGGATCTTATGGCCAAACAACTGGAAATCGTTGCTTTGTCCAAATATATTAAATCCGGCCAGAAGATTCTTGAAATTGGATGTGGAAATGGAATAACGGCAGTAGAACTTGCACGCCGGTTTAAAATAGATATCAAGGGGATTGATTTTTCTGAAAAAATGATCTCTGAGGCTAGGAAGATCGCTTATGAAAATCAATTAATCGGGCAAATAACATTTGAAGTAGGGGATGTCCTTGATTTGTCGAATGAAATGACTCGTTATGATCTGATTTTTACAGAGCGAGTGCTGATCAATCTTCCGGATTGGCAGGCACAGTCCATGGCCATCAAAGATATCATTGCTCTGCTTAACCCCGGTGGAAAGTATTTAATGTGCGAAAACAGCCAGGATGGCCTTGATAGGATTAATATGTATCGAGAGTCGTGTGGGCTGAATAAGATCAATCCGCCATGGCATAACCGATATTTAAAGGAAGAAGAAATCAATCACTTGAAAATACAAGGCGCAAAATTGATGGGTGTTGAACATTATAGTTCAACTTACTATTTTATCAGTCGTGTTGTGAACGCCTGGCTGGCTGCTCAAGATGGAATTGAGCCGCAATACGATGCAACGGTTAATCAGTTAGGGCTTCTTCTGCCGCCCATGGGAGACTTCGGTCAAGGCAAATTATGGATATGGGAAAAATAATATGGAGAAGCCTTTAAACATTTCAACACCTGACAGGCAATGCTTGATCGGCCAGGGTCATCAGACCTTTATCATCGCTGAAATGTCCGCAAATCACGGGCATTCCATCAAAAAAGCAAAAAAAATCATGGCTGAGGCGGCACAGTGCGGGGCTGATGCCGTGAAGCTCCAGACCTACACGCCGGACACCATGACTTTGAACTGCCGCACGGCGCCTTTCATGATCGGCAAGGGGACAATTTGGGAGGGGAAAAACCTGTATGAATTATATGGTGAAGCGTATACGCCCTGGGAGTGGCATGCCGAGCTGAAAGCCGAGGCTGAGCAGCAGGGGCTTTTGTTTTTTTCCACACCCTTTGATGGCACAGCCGTTGATTTTTTGGAAGATCTGGGTGTCGGATTTTATAAGGTCGCCTCCTTTGAAATCATAGATATTCCATTGCTTCAAAGAATTGCTGCAACCGGTAAGCCGGTGATCATGTCTACGGGCATGGCTTCTTTGGCGGAGATCGACCAGGCCGTCCGTACCCTCAAATCAGGTGGTTGCCCAGGGTTGGCCCTGCTCAAATGCACCAGTGCCTATCCTGCCCCGTACGGGGAAATGAATCTGCACACGATTCCCCACCTGGCCAATGCCTTTGGTGTTCCAGCAGGCCTGTCAGACCATACACTGGGCATTGCTGTTTCCATTGCTGCCGTGGCTCTGGGGGCATGCATCATTGAAAAACACTTCACCCTTTCACGGGCCGAACCCGGTCCGGACAATGCCTTTTCTCTTGAACCAGAGGAATTTGCCGCCATGGTTCAGGCCATACGCGACACAGAAAAAGCATTGGGCTGTGTGTCTTACGACTTGACCGCCGGGGAACAGGCAAGCAAAGTGTTTCGGCGCTCCCTTTTCGTTGTTCAGGACATGGTCGCCGGAGAACTCTTCACACCAAAGACGGTCCGTTCCATTCGCCCAGGCCATGGCCTTCATCCGAAATATTATGATATTTTGATGGGAAAAGCCTGTACCAGGTCTGTAAAGAGGGGTACGCCGATGTGTTGGAGTCTGATTGGATAATGCCGGGAAGAATCTCAAAGAATAAACCATGACAAATAAAAGGAAGGTTGATATACTGTAAATATGAATTCGATAAATCAAATACTGCAAGATGCCATTCATTTGCCGGAGGATCAAAGACTTACCCTTGCCAACCGGCTTTTAATGCTAAGTGAACCACATGCATCAGAGGATGTAAGGCATGCCTGGGATACGGCAATTAAGGATCGTATTGCCCGTTATGACCGGGGAGAAATTGGCTCTCGCCTGGCCAGCGAAGTTTTTTCCGATTTAGACCGCCGGCTCAATCAATGATAATTGAATTTCTTGAGTAGGCAGAAATAGATCTGTTTGAGGCTGCTGCTTGGTATGAATCCAAAGAAACCGGGTTAGGAAAACGTTTCAGAAATGAGGTAGCCCATGTTATTGACCGAATCGTTGAAGATCCAATGCTTTGGAGAGAACGTCCAAATGGTTATAGAAGGGTGAATTGCCCCGTTTTTCCATATTATATTCCGTTTTTCATAAGAAGGGATAAAATTATCATAGCGGCTGTCGCACATGAACATCGAAAGCCTGGTTATTGGAAGTCTCGCACCTGATCCGTGGAATGCCGAACGAATGAGGACTTGTTGAAGAATGGGCGGAGTTGCATCAAGATGAGCTGTCGACTATGTGGAATACTAAAGAATTTTATCCAATCAAACCTTCAGTTTAATGTGTTATGCTCCGATTGACTGCATGGCTGCCGTGAGTTTGGCCTGAGCGATATCTTCCGGTGAAATCCCATCGACCTCGTGCAACTTTTTTTCCGATTCCCACAAACAGCCATTCCATTTTCCATAAAAATAGATGGCATCATCAGGGTTTTCCCTTTGATATAAATGATCTAAAAATATCATTTTAAGGTCTGGTAGATATACGATAGCGTCGGCATCATCTTTGTATTGAATGGTTTTCAGGCAGATATCCAAAAACAGATATTTGCCAGCTTGCGGGGTAAACCCTCCTGTTTTACAGAACAGTTTTTTTTTCATTGCCACAAAATAATCTACCATCTGGAAGCTTCTTTCTTTTAATGCAGAAGGAAACCCCATTTGAAGATATCTGTAAGCTGAAACCGGGGTGTGATTATGGTCCACAACCATGCCGGCACATGCAATTTTTCCTTTCTGATCACTGATGCTTGCCCCGAATATTTTACCGTCTCCATGTTTTAAAAATGCATGATCAAGACAATCAAGCCAACCTTTGAGCGGGGCAAGTTTTTTTTCAAGAAATATCAGATGTTCCCCCCGGGCCATGTTTCCGGCCTGGTTCATCAAGACAATGGAATTGTTGTTTTCGGGAACAACGATTCTTTTTACATCTCCTTCTAAAGAATCCAGGATCCGGGTGATTTCTGTGGTTTTTTTTTCAGGTTCCAATAAGATGATTTCATAGTCTCCTTGATTTTCAGAATTAAAGGCCACCGCTTCAAGCTGGGCCAGGAAAACGTTATGATCATCAGGGACCTGGATGATAATCGACCATTTTTTATCAGGCGCTTGTTCAGATTTGCCTGCAGACTTATCGGTATCCGTATTGGCCTGGATGGTTTTTTTAAAGACACAACAGATATTTTCAATAGCCTTTGCAGTGTCGATTAGTTCGTTTGTAAGATACTGTTCTGTTTTTTCTTTATCAATTAATTTTGAAAAATCAGTTTTGTCTGTTAACGCTTTGGCAAACTCTAAAGCACTCATTTTAACAGCCACGCCCTGATCAACGAAAGAATAGGGCGCTTTCGAGCTATAGGCAAAATTTAGTTTTACAAGCGGTTTGCCAAAGGCGATGGCTTCAAGCCCTGTGGTACTTAGCTGACCCAGCACGCACACATCCGCCATGGAAATGAGATCGTATGTATTTTCTTCGGCATGAATAAAATACGTATTTTTTTTGAAATGATCGGGTATTAATTTTGTCCATTTGTCTATTTGCGGCTTTTTACAGGCTGGGTGGAATTTGACAAATAGGGTTTGGCCTGTATTTTCCGAAACGGTTTTGAAAATAGGGGCAAACAGATCAGGGTTCGGCAATGTGGCGGAAAGAACCAGGAGAGATACGAAATGGTTGGATATGCCATAGGTTTTTCTTTTTGTTTCTCTAACTCTCTTTTTTTTTTGAACTGCCATTTCCTTTGCAAGGTGAGCATTTCCCACAGGCAAGATTTTGGATTCAGGTGCTTCAAAACCGACCATTTTTCTCTTTACCCGTTCTCCCCAGACCAGATTCAGGGTTGAATATTGGGCATGCCCGGAATAACCAAAATCGATATCATAGGTTAGGCCTTCCTGAAGGGTGATGAACGGAATATTTTCTTTTTTTGCCCAGAAAGCAAACATTTTTCCCCATCGGTTGAGTTCGTGTAAGGCAAAACAAAGGTCAGGCTTTTCTTTTTTCAGGAGGTTTCTAAGTCCGATATATTCCATGGATGTCGCATACAGGGTTTTATCGATAACGGTTACCGGCAGGACTCCAAGAAGAAAATGCCGTTTAAGGGAATGGGCAAACGTCTGTTTTAAAAGATGGTAGTTTTTTTGAATCTCATCATAATCCGCATCAGTGATAAAATCATAAATATGGGAATACTCAAGCCCCAGTTCAAGGGCGGTGATCTCCTGGGATCGCTCTGCCTGTCCAACGATATATCGTATCCGGGCACCTTGTGATGCGAGTCTCTCCATAACCGGAATGATAAACCGGGTGTGATGCGCAAGTGCAATATAGGCGATGATTTTTTTATTTTTCCAGAAATGATCCATTTTTTGCCCCGCTTCTTGTCAACAGCATGATAATATCTCCCAATTCATTCTTTTTTTGTTTGAGTGCAATGGATTGTTTAACCGCTTTTAAAAGATTGTCTTTTCGATTGACCCTTTTTTTGTATCCCTTGTCCATGGGCGGCAAGAGCGGGTCAAAGATGATGCTGGGTATATTTTTTTCCTGGGCAATAGTGGTCTGAAAACAGGCTGAACAGGCGACCAGGCTTTCCGCCATCAACATCTCCCAGGGGTTATTCATATTATGAAATGAATAAGAGGCAAATTTTTTTAATTCATTGTGATACACGGTTTTGATAATTTCCATTTGGGAGTAAGCGCCCCTGACCTGGTCCTGTCCAAAGCCGAACATCAGATGGAGCTGATCTCCGACAGGTGCCATTACTTTTAATATTTCCTGGTATTCGTATATCATGGCAACGTTGTGAGGCACATAAAGGACGGTCCTCTGGGCAGGTATGGAACAGTCGTTCCGGTAATGATAGGCGGCTTTGGCCCCATTCAGGTTAAACTCCGTGGAAACCGACGAAAATATGGAGCCTTCATATAAAGGAAGAAGCCAGATGTTTTTATGATTTAATACTGTTTTTAAATAGTCATAGCTTTCGTTATATCGTGTAATAATGCCGTCGGGCAGTGTGGCGGCAAGTGTCCACCTTGTATCAAGGGGAAGCAGCTCATATCCGATAACCGGGATACTGTTCTGGTTTGCCCACAGGATGGCAGCATGAAAGACACGTTCTTCTGTTTCTGAAGAACCCAGCGGGGTTGGAATTTGGAGGATTAAGCCACAAGTATGGTCAGGTTTGACAATCTCAACAAAGGTCTGAATCACATTGCCACCCCCAAGATCATCCAGCAGCAGCACATCTGAAAAGCTAAGACCTTCCGTAAATGTTGTATTGTTTAGAATCTTCTGTTTTGCAAGATACCCCTGGTATGAAGTGTTCGCTGTCCGTGTGGATGTTTTAAAGGAGGTCGGGTCCAGATCTTTTATTTTTTCCAGAATTTCACAGGATGAATCCGGCACCATGAATAAAAGATTAAGAAGCTTTTCCATTCTGATCTGCAGGGTTTTCAGAAAGTCGCAAATTGTCGGCGTTATCTGATTGGATTGAATCAGCCAGATTAGTTTTTTTTTCATTATGAATTTTTATGATCCATTTTGTAACATAAAGATTTATATCATAAAACCAGGTATAATTTAAATTGAACCATAATTGTATTTACCGGTATTATCAACTTATGGTATATAGAAACTGTGTCTACCTATAGTATAACAAACAAAAAAAGTTAAGTTTTTTCATTATGAAATCCGATTTTGAGAATAAAAAATTTTTCCTTCCCTATGGCCAGCACGATATTGACGAAGAGGATTTAGAGGCGGTCAGGAATGCCCTGCTTTCCGACTGGCTTACAACGGGCCCGAAAGTAGAGGAATTTGAACAAAAAGTAGCAAAAATAGCCAGTGCTAAATTCGGAGGTGCTGTTAACAGTGGCACAGCCGCCCTTCATGCGGCCATGGCGGCCGTTGATATAAAACCTGGAGACGAAGTCATCGTGCCGCCCATCACCTTTGCCGCCACTGCCAATGCCGTGGTTTACCAAGGGGGCATCCCGGTTTTTGCAGATGTTGATCCGGACACGCTGCTCATAGACCCTGAAAAGGTTGAAAAAAAAATAACCTCGAAAACACGGGCTGTGATTGCCGTCGATTACGCCGGACAGATGTGCGATTATGATGCGCTAAGGAAAATCACAAAGAAACACGGGCTTTATCTGATTGCAGATGCCTGTCATTCAATCGGGGGGGCATATAAAGGATCTCCTTCAGGAAGCTGCGCCGATCTCACGGTTTTCAGTTTCCATCCGGTCAAGCATATCACTACAGGTGAGGGCGGGATGGTGGTTACCGATGAAAAAAAGTTTATGGAGAGGGTCAAAATATTCAGAAACCATGGTATCAATATAGATCTTCATGAAAGACGGAAAACAGAGTCCTGGTATTATGAAATTGAAGAGCCTGGATATAATTACAGGTTGACGGATTTCCAATGCGCGCTTGGCATTTCACAACTCAAGAAACTTGAATCCCGGATTCATAAAAGAAATATTCTTGCAAAGCAATATGACCGGTTCTTTGAAGGGCTGGATGGTATTGCCCCTTTAAAAAAAGAGGTATTTATTTCCCATGCCTATCATTTTTATGTTGTAAAATTGGACCTTGGAGTTCTTAAAAAGAGCAGGCTGGAAATTTTTTCATTTCTGAGGAATGAAGGTATCGGCGTCAATGTCCATTACATACCGGTCCATTATCATCCTTTTTATAAAAAAACATTCAACACGTCTAAGGGCCTTTGCCCCATAGCAGAAGAGGCCTATGAGCGGATTCTTACGCTTCCTTTGTTCCCGGCAATGACGGAAGAAGATGTGAAAAAGGTTTGCCGTATAGTCAAAAATGCCATTCAATCCTGATTGTTTACGGATATTTTTTTGATACTGGCATGAATCCTGCTGATCAATACCGAAAAGGGCACCAACCGGAAAAATTGTTCATGTATTCTTTAATATTTTGTTAATGATAGGTATTTATTTTTGAATTTGGACAGAGGCTAAAGGGAATCAGAGTTTGAGTCGATCGAATCTGGAGGGTCAGCTTCTTTACAAACTGAGAAAGGGTTTTTTAAAAATTCAGGGGACAACAGATATGGAATTCGAAGACAAGAAGACGCCTTTATTTAATTCCGGGGATGATTCAGCGGATTTTTATGATGAAATCATGTCCTATAATCCGGAAAGAAAAAAGAACAGGTGGGCGGTCGTCTGGTCGGATCTCATGATGGTCATGTTTTTCTTTTTTACCATCATGTATGTGTTTCAGATCAGCAACAAGGATAATTCTCTGGGAGGGGGGCAGGGTAAAACCGGGCCCGGGGAAGTTGTGAATATCGGGGTCGATTCCAACCGGCCTCAAGTGTATGATCAGACAAGACAGGCCATATCCGAGGTCATGATGAACGAGCCGGGTTCCGTTGAATTAATGAAGGACAATGCAGTGAGGATTGTCCTTGCAGGTGATTTTTTGTTTGATCCTGGTAAAGTTGATCTTAAAGCCGGTGCCCGGTATCAGCTTGACCAGATTGCAAAGGTGTTGAATGAGAATGATTATGCAATTAATGTGGTGGGTCATACCGATGATTCCCCGACACGGTCCGACCTTTATCAGACCAATTGGGATCTTTCCTCAAAAAGAGCCGTCATGGTTGCAAGATACCTCACCGAGGTCACAAAGGTGGATGAAAAAAGAGTTTTCATCAGTGCCTATTCTTCCCATCAGCCTGTTACAAAAAATGATACGGGAAAAAACCGGGAATTAAACAGGCGGGTTGAAATCATTCTCTTAAAGCAGAAACCCCATGAATAAATAAGTCGTGGTATGGACATATGATAGGGAGGCAAGATATTGGAACCGGAAAAGATATTATTTTTTAAACAGGCACGGAAAAACATTCTCGGACTTGGGATTTGTCTGGTCCTTTTTATTATCGGATTTGTGATCCCCGGCAATATAGGGCTGTATTTGAATCTTTCGGGATTGCTGATTGTTGTCGGCGGAACCCTCGGAGCTACTTTTTTAGGCTATCACATGAATCGGATTGAGATTCTTTTAAAGGTCCTTAAAACAGCCTATAGCCGGGAAACAATGGCTCCTGATGCAATTGTGAAAATCCTTGTCAAACTGTCTGTCAGAAGAAGGTTGAAAGGAGTCCTGGCCCTGCAGACGGACGAAGATGAGACCACCATTGCCTTTCTGAAACAGGCCCTGGGACTCCTTGTGGACGGATATTCAAAAGAGCAGATCAAAGATACCTTAACTGCCGAGATGTATTTTTTCAGGATGAGGCGGGATGAAACCATGAGAGTCTTGCAGACCATGGCGGATGTGGCACCTTGCTTTGGCCTTGTCGGAAGTGTGGTCGGCATTGTCGGGATGCTTGCAGGGGTCGGTGACCCCGTTATCATCATGAAAACCGTTCCTATAGCTTTGACGTCAACCCTGTATGGGCTTATTTTTGCCAATTTCCTGTTTTTCCCCTTTGAGGCCAAGATACGGGAGAGGACGGTGAATGAGCTTTTTCTTCAAAAGCTCATTACAGAAGGCACCCTTGCTATTTCCGACGAACTACACCCAAGGCTTCTAGGCAGGAAGCTCAACTCATTTTTAACCCCTTCGGATAGACACAGGTATTTTGTGTCTCTTAAAAAAGCAAAAAAAGAGATTCAGGTAGAAACTCTACGTGAAACTGCCTGAGGCCGGGAAAAAATACGGTCTGATCTAAAAAAGGGTTGACAATTATTTTCAGATCATATAGATATCACCTGTTTTTCGATTGGCCAAGGGCCGTTAACTCAGGTGGTAGAGTATCTGCCTTTTAAGCAGAGAGTCGCTGGTTCGAGCCCAGCACGGCCCACCAAAAGAAGGACATTGCGTCCCCATCGTCTAGCCCGGTCCAGGACACCGCCCTTTCACGGCGGCGACAGGGGTTCGAATCCCCTTGGGGACGCCAGTTTTACCTCGGTAAAAAAAATCGAAATGCCTTTGAGTACCCTAAAAATACTCCAAGGGCATTTCGATTTTTTTATTTTAGGATTTTTATACCCATGCCGATCATCCATATCATTACAAATACTATTGACACTTCAGGGATATAGCGTTATCTATATACAAGATCTTATAATGGATTGATTTAGATGGGAATCTTTCCGTCTACCGACATAATGGCCAAAAACTATTAGGTTAATGAGGCAAAAAATGTTGACCACTACATCCGGCATAAATAATTTATCTGGATATCAGGCTCAACTTGATGTTTCTAATTTGGATAGATCCTCTAATCGTGAAACTCCTTCTTCTTCAAACAGTAAAGAATCTAAAGAGACGAATGATACTGTAGATATTTCCAGTAAAGCAAAAGAGCTTCAAAACCAATATCAGAGAAAAAATACGGAATTGGAGCAACGGAAAAAGAATGAAACCCAACAGCTTGAAAGAAAATATCTTTTGGAAAAAAAAGAGATTGAAACAGAATTCAGACGGAAAAAACAAAGAATAGATATAAATATTTATGCTTGATTGAGAGATGCCGTAATTCCTATCGGCCTCATCCATCAGTTTCCGAACTATATATCAGCCATTTCCTCTACAATGACAGGCAACCCCCTTATGATTGAAGTCCGAAACCTTGAAAAAAAATATAACGGCCACAAGGCTGTGGACGGGATTTGTCTTGCCATTGAAAAGGGAAGCTGTTTTGGTCTTCTGGGCCCCAACGGGGCAGGAAAGACCACCACTGTGGAGATGATGGAGAATATTATTCCCCAGGATTCCGGAGTCATCCTGTATAAAGGGGGTGAGCGGGACAGGACCTTTAATCAGGAGATCGGCATCCAGTTCCAGCATACGGAACTCTTATCCTTTCTCACGGTGGAAGAAACCCTGAAAACCTTTGCCGCCTTTTATCATAAACATCTGCCCGTGGAAGAGGTACTTACCATGTGCATGTTGGAAAATATAAGAAAAAACATGAACCATAAAATATCCGGGGGCCAGCGGCAAAGGCTGCTTCTGGGGCTTGCCCTTCTGAATGATCCCGAGCTTCTTTTTCTGGATGAGCCCTCCACAGGCCTTGATCCCCAGGCAAGAAAGCATATCTGGGAAATTATTCTGGATATCAATAAAAAAGGGAAAACCATTATCCTCACCACCCATTATATGGAAGAGGCTGAAAGTCTGTGCGACACCATTGCCATCATGGACAAGGGCCGCATCATTGAACAGGGGTCTCCTAAGAACCTGATAGAAAAACATTGTCAAGAGGAAGGCTGCCCAAAGAACCTTGAAACTGTTTTTTTAAAATTGACCGGTAAGAATTTAAGGGAATAGCAGATTGAGTTTCAAAAGAATGTGGGCCCTTTTTAAGGCTAGAAATTACGAATTTTTCCGGGACCGGGCAGGGTTTGGCTGGAATATTCTGTTTCCTTTTTTAATTGTGGCCGGATTCGGCGTGATTTTCAGTTCAGATTCAAGGTCAGACTATAAGCTCGGGGTTTTCCCAGTCAAAGAAAATCAAATGGTTGTGCAGGATCTTCACCTTCCGGATAGGCTCAAAACCTATAAGCATATCAAGATGGTGCCCTTTGAAAGCCGCGATGAAGCCCTCGACAAACTGGCTCATCACAAAATCGATATCCTTCTGGAGAATTCAGGCCCGGAAGTCAAATACTGGGTCAATGATTCTAACCCCAAGGGATATATCCTGGAAAAGGTGGTCAGGGAATCCATCATTTCTGAAGAGCTTTTTGCTTCAAGGGTGATCCGGCAGGAGATCAAAGGGGATCAGATCCGGTATATTGACTGGCTTTTTCCGGGGATTCTCGGAATGAACATCATGTTCTCAGCCCTTTTCGGTGTGGGCTATGTCATTGTCCGGTACCGCCGCATCGGGGTTTTAAAGCGTCTGAAGGCAACCCCGGTAACTGCCTTTGAATATCTGACGGCCCAGCTTGTATCAAGGGTGCTGATCATGCTGATCAGCTCATCCGTGGTCTGGTTTGGCTGTGATTTTCTGTTTTCCTTCAGGATGCACGGGTCCTATCTGGATATCCTTGTGGTCTTTTTTTCAGGAATCCTCTGCCTGGTCTCCCTGGGACTGGTCCTGGCCTGCCGGGGAACCAATGAGGAGTTGACTAACGGCATTATCAATTTTATTTCCTGGCCCATGATGTTTTTATCCGAAGTCTGGTTTTCCATTGAAGGGGCATCGGACTTTGTTAAAACTGCTGCCAAAATACTGCCCCTGACCCATTTTCTGTCCGCAGCCAGAAAGATCATCAATGACGGGGCCTCCCTTTCCGATGTGTCCTCTGAAGTTGCCATCCTCCTTATCATGAGCTTTGTCTTTCTTTCCATCGGTTCAGCCCTGTTTTCCTGGACCAAATAAGGCAAGGCCCCATCTTAACTATTTATAAATAATTCAATATATTGTATAAGACAGGCAATATAATTTTTACCTTTTGGAGATTAATGTATGAAACCCGTTGTAGCCCTTCTTGGCCGGCCCAATGTCGGCAAATCCACCCTGTTCAACAGGATCACCCGCTCAAGACAGGCCCTGGTGGATGATTTTCCCGGCGTGACACGGGACAGGCATTATGCCGATGCCGAATGGAATGATATTGAATTCACGGTCATCGATACCGGTGGTTTTTTAAGCTCGGATGATGATTATTTCGCCTCCCAGATCAAAGACCAGTTGACCATAGCGGCCGAGGAGGCCGATGTTTTGATCTTCATCCTGGATGGCCGGACAGGGTTGTCCCCCTATGATCTTGAACTGGCCGATTTTCTTCGGCGGATGTCAAAGCCTGTGTTTTACCTGATCAATAAAATTGAAAGTTATAGTCAGCACAATGGTCTTACCGAATTTTATTCCCTGGGTATTGATCAGTTTTATGAGGTTTCCGCAGAACACGGGGTCGGCGTGGGTGATTTTTTAGATGATCTGGTGGCGGCCCTGCCCAAATATGAACCGGAAGAAACGGATGATTCCCGGATCAGGATCGCCATTGTGGGGCGGCCCAATGTGGGAAAATCCTCCCTTGCCAACCGGCTTTTTGGTAAAAACCGGTTGGTGGTCGATGAAAAGGCCGGAACAACCCGGGATGCCATTGAGCTTGAAATTGAGCATAAAGACAAAAAATTTGTCCTGGTGGATACGGCGGGCATCCGAAGAAAGGGCAAGGTGACCCAGAAAATCGAAAAATTTTCCATCCTGAAATCCCTGCAAAGCCTTGATGATTGCGATGTGGCCCTGATCCTGATTGATGCGGACGAAGGCATTACCGACCAGGATATCACCATTGCCGGATATGCCGAGGACAGGGGATGCGGAGCGATTTTTCTCTTAAATAAATGGGATCTTCTGGATGAAGACCGCAAAAGTGTTAAAAAATATATGGAGGATTTGCGATATAAATCTAAATTTTTATCCTATGCACCGGCCATCACGGTTTCCGCCCTTACCGGCCAGCGGTGTCATAAAATTCTGGATGAAGTGGTCAAAATCTATGAAGAATATTGCCACAGGATCAATACCGGGCTTTTGAACCGGATCATCGAGGATGCGGTTCGCAGGACCGAGCCCTCCATGCACAACGGACGGCGGTTGAAATTTTTCTATGCCACCCAGGTATCGACAAAGCCTCCGACCTTTGTGTGTTTTGTCAATTTTCCGGACGGGGTTCATTTTTCCTATAAACGCTATCTTGTCAACCAGTTGCGGGATATGATCCCCCTTGAAAAAACGCCCATCAAACTTTATTTCAGGGAAAAATCAGGAAAAATTGATTTTTCCGGCGGAACAAAGGAAGACGAAAGAATTTTTCAAAAAAAGAAACGGACTATTTTTAAAAAAGGCAAGGAAAGAAAAGAACACAGCAGGAAAAAAAGAGATCGGGATCAGGGAATGAGTTAAGGCCTATGGATCTTTTTGAATTCCCCCATAGGGAGGACCGTTCTTTTTTCCGTCCGCTGGCAGACCGGATGAGGCCAAGGACTTTGGATGATTTTGTGGGCCAGGAGCATCTGACGGCCAAAGGAAGCCTTCTGCGTAAAGCCATAGAGGATGACCGGGTGTTTTCCCTTCTTCTCTGGGGCCCGCCCGGATGCGGAAAAACAACCCTGGCCGGAATTATTGCCAGGGCGACAAAGGCGGAATTTGTAGAGATTTCCGCGGTTCTGTCCGGGGTCAAAGACATCCGAGACATCATTGAGAAGGCAAGAGAAAGACGGGCCTTGTATAAAGGGCGTACCCTATTGTTTGTGGATGAGATCCATAGGTTTAACAAGGCCCAGCAGGATGCCTTTCTCCTTCATGTGGAAAACGGTCTCATCGTTCTTGTGGGCGCCACAACCGAAAACCCTTCCTTTGAGGTGATCCCGGCCCTGGTTTCCCGGTGTCGGGTGTTCACCCTGAAAAGCCTTGATAAGAAGAGTATCCTCAGCATATTAAAACGGGCCTTGACCGATTCTGAAAATGGCCTTGGCCTTTCGACCGACACCATGACCCATGAGGCTTTGGAGCATATTGCAGGGGTCTGTGGCGGAGATGCCAGAATTGCCTTGGCCAACCTTGAGACCGTGGTCCTTCATTTTGCCGGGAAGGCCGGTATTGTTGTTCAGGATGTGGAAGAGGCCGTTGAAAAAAAATCCCTTTTATATGACAAGGCCGGAGAAGAACATTATAATCTTATTTCCGCCTTTATCAAAAGTCTCAGGGGCAGTGACCCGGATGCTGCGATTTACTGGCTTGAACGCATGCTCTCGGCCGGGGATGACCCCTATTATATGCTCAGAAGAATGGTGAGGTTTGCCACGGAAGATATCGGCATGGTCGATCCCGGTGCCCTGACCATGGCCCTGAACGCCTCGGAATCCTATCGCATGCTGGGTGCTCCCGAAGGAGAAGATGCCCTTTTCCAGGCTGCCGTGTATCTGGCCACGGCACCCAAGAGCAATTCCGTTTACATGGCCCATAAAGAGGTGAAAAAGACGGTTCAGGACGCAGGATATGCCCCGGTTCCGCTGCACATCCGGAATGCCCCGACAAAGCTCATGAAAGAGCTGAAATACGGGGAAGGGTATAAATATGCCCATGACCATAGGGATGCCTTTGTTCCCCAGTCCTATCTGCCGGACATTCTTGAGGGCGCACGGTTTTATTTCCCCAGTGACCGGGGCTATGAGAAAACCGTAAAACAGCGACTGGAGGCCTGGATCAAACTAAAAAAGGAAAACGGAACAGGATTATAACCTTTAAACGGCAAACCGGAACCCCTTGAACCATGAAAGGACCGGTCAGTTTCGATTTTTCCTTAATTCCGTCAGCCTGCCAAGGGAGAGGGTGTATTCATTCCAGTTGTCAAGATAGGTGCTTAAGGCTTCCCTGTAGTGAAGGGAGGCTTTTTCAGGATTCTGTTCCCCTTCGGCCCATAATCCAAGGGCCATATGAAGGGTGATAAGTTTTTCCGGTTTTTTCCCGGCAAGGCGGATTAATACATCCTCGTCGGTATTGTCCAGAAGATGCTTGATAATGGATCGATAAAAGGGATCATGGATATTTTTTGAAAAGGATCTGAGATATTCAGTTGAGGATTTTTTTTCTCCTGAGATGGCCAGAATTTCTCCTTTGAGCAGGCCAAGGCTTAAGCCAAGACCTGTTTCCCGTGGAGTCTGGCTGAAATAGCGGTCAGTCAGGTCAACAGCCCTTTGCCAGTCCCCTTTCTCAGCATGGTAAAAGACAGCCTTTCCCACCATGTTCAGATTTTCCGGTGAAAGATCCATCAGCTTTGCCAATATCTCAACATTTTCTTCGTGATTGAGTTTTCCAGATTCAAGCCGCTCAATCAGCTCAGTGATGGTTTCCTTGAGCCCGGCCGCCTCTTTTCTGTAGTCTGCGGCCTTTCCGATAAAGGCTTCCATTTCCTTTTTATGGGCCGGGGTGTCTTCCCGGTGTTTTTTGTTTGCTTCCTCCATGCGGTTGCGCCGTGAAAAGGAAAGAAAATAGACCCAGTCATTGATATCTGAAGTTAAAATGGATTGTTCAAACATTTCCCGGGCATGGACCAGGTCCTTGGCCTTTTCCGATATAAGCCCTTCAATAAAGAGTCTCCAGCTTTTTTCTGCCTGGTTTTCATACTCTGTATAGCCTTTTTCCATTCTTTTTTTGTCTTTCAGTACACGGGCAAGATACCCTAAAAACTCATCGGCATCATACCAGGTCATGTCAAACAGATTCCGTGTCAGCGCATCGGGCGGGTCATGATCCGAAACCCAGTCCATGATATAAAGCATCAGCCTTGCCGTGTTGTTTTCCGGTTCCATGGAACATAGTTTTTTGAAAAAAAAGCGGCTTTGATCAAAATTTTCCATGCAGAAATTCAGCATGGCCGAAGAAAAGAGCAGAACCGGATCACTACTGGTTTTCAGCATGGTTTCAGACAGATCGGCAGCTTTTTTGAAATCGTTTTCAAGGGCAAGGGCTGTGATCGCCTCAAGCTTTGAGGGCAATGAAAAATCAAGAACCCCATCCCATTGAGGCTGGCCTGCTTTAATGAGTTCAATAAATTTTGCAGGCCGTGAAATGGGCAGAATAAGCCCGAAATCCGATAGAGGCGCGCTGGTGTTAGGATTCCCGCCGCTCTGATCCATTACCACACCCGAGGCAATACCGACGACCTTTCCATTGGGTCCGACGGCGGGTCCGCCGCTGTTTCCCTTATATATGGAGGAATCCACCTGGATGATATCCCTTGAGGTTCTCCGGACATGCCCCCGTGTAATGCTGGTATTGATCCTTTCATACTGGGTCTGGTTTCCCAGGGGAAATCCCAGGATTATCACGGGAGAAAGGCGTTTGATGCCTTCGGCATTCATCCTGGTTTCAAGGGGCAGGGGCTTTAAACCCGCAGGCGGGTTGTCTATTTTCAAGACGGCAAAATCATTGATAAAAGGGGATTGAATCATTTCAGAAGGTTTGACCGAAGATCTCGGTACCCCTGCGATTCTTAAATTCCCGGTTCCGCCGGTACTGTAGGCGGAGGACAGATCATACAGGTCGGACAATTCCGAGCTGTCCCGGAATGCGGGCAGCCGGTTAAAGGCTCTGGCCCCTTCAAACCATAAAAACATCCGGTAGTCAAATACAATGTTTTTTGTATATTGGCTGTAGTTGTTATAGGCCTTAAAGAGAGAAACATCATCCAGCCACGGGCAGGCAACATGGCGGTTGGTGATGAGGTACCCGCTTTTGTCCACAAGAAAAGCAGTTCCTTCCACCCTGTTTCTGAATACGACCCTTCCCTGCTCAGACAACCGGTATTCCACCATTACAAAGGCCACGGAGCCTGCATGGGATTCGACAAACTCAGACAGAACGGTTTCTTCCCTCCGGGTATCGGAGTTTCGATAAACCCATGAAATGCCTGCAACGGCAATCATGCTGATAATGATGAAAATGAGCAGGAAAATCACTTTTTTCATCCATCGCAATTCATTGATCACCTTGTGCTTTTTCTTTGGAACCGGAATCAGGGAATCCGAATAGGGCAGATGATCGAGAATCCGGGACAATGCAAAAACAATTTTTTCCATGGTCTGGGGCCGCAGATCCGGGTCATCGGACACCATCATCTTGATCAGAACCGCCAGTTCCGGATCAATCCCCCTTGACTCGGCAGTCTTCAGGGAAAATTCCTTCAGGTCGGGGTCTGCCGTCATAATTTCCAGAAATATTTTTCCCAGGGACCAGATACCGCTTCGAAAATCAATGGCCCTTTTATTGACGATATCCGGATGGTATTCCAGGAGTTTTTTCAGCATGGGGCCGTGGTGGGTGGCCCTGGCATTGAGGAATCTTGAAAGCTTGTAATTGATTTTGATATGAAGATCATCACTTCGGTTTGCCGGGATCAGAATATCTTCAAGAATCAGATAGGGCATGAAATGGTCATGCTTGTGAAGAAGGTCAAGGGCCGATGCGATATTGTAAAACAGCTTGACCTGGCTTCTTTTGTCATTGAATCGCCCGGACATGAAGATGGAACCCCAGTCTTCGGCTTCCACCCATTCGCTGACCCTGTACCAATGGCCGTCAATGGTTTTTTTTATGGAATAATGCGCTACAAAATGGTCTAAAGGCAGTTTTTTTAATTCTTCCAGTTCCGCTATAAGTCTTTTGGCAACCGTGTCATCCACGCCGGACGCATCGGTGAAGAGTCTCAGGTTGACCGGGGCGGAATCCTCTCCTTTAACTGCCTTTACCACAAGGGAGGAATAGCCTTCATGAATGATTTCAAGAATTTTGTAGTCATCAATATATTTTAACCCTTCGGCAATATGATGGCCGCAGTCCGGGCACACTGTGATTTTTTCCGAAAGGATCTGACCGCATGACTGGCAACGTTTCATGAAATAAACTCTTTATTGATTTCAGCCTGCATGAAGATGAATTGCAGGCCTTGTGTCATTTATTACAGGATGAGTGATGGTTTGACAATAGTGAATTGAGGGAAGATTGTCAAGAAATGGACGTGTGCATGTAAAAAACCTGAAATAGGGATGGATTCCATGGATCTGAATGGCGACGGCCTCCTCTTTGTTATGCCGATAATCCTCTATGGCCTCACCGGGCTTGTGCTGTTTTATCTGCTGCTCTCCCTTTTCCTTTGCCCTGAAGCTCAAACAGAGTTTTCCCCATGAAAAGATGGCCTGCTATATTGCCCGAGGAGCAGGCCACAGCGATTCAAGCCGGACAGAGGGCTATAAACCGGCCGTGAAATCTTTTATTGATCAATACCTGGATGGACCGGAAAATCCGCCTGGGGGTGGAACCCCATAACTAGGGCATCACGGATGTTGATGCATCCGGTACATCCTTTTTCCATGGGGAGGGGGAGGAGGGGGGGGGGTAAAACGATTGTTTGTAGAACCCATCATAATGGCAAAATAATCCAGAGCTATATTTAGATCTTTTTAGAAAATCGGCTCCTATGATGAGGCTTTGTCATGCTTCCTGTTGTACCGCACAGGAGTAGTCCGGCGAAAATTATTTTACGCTATTGACATATCGGTTGAAAAAATCATAGATAGAGGTATGTTTTAACCTATAGGATGAAAACGATGGAAAATACCTACCCGACAGGATTAATACGCAAGCTCACCAATGCTTCAGATAATCAGCTTAAATACTGGGTAAAAATCGGTATCGTAATTCCTGAAAAAAGAGGTAAAACTTTTTATTATTCATTCAGGGATATTATTAAACTTCGAGTGATAGTATCGCTGAAAAAAAACGGATTAAGCCTCCAAAAAATAAAAAGAGGGATTAATAATTTGGCAGTTAATCTTCCTGAATCAGATGACCCCCTTTCGCGGTTGATTATTTATACTGATGGCATTGATATGTTTGTAAATGAGAAAGGAAAATATTTTAGCGCTACAACAATGCAGCAATTTTTCAAATTCGATACTGAAGAAATTAATAATGAGATTATGAACCTCCAAAATGACGAAATGGCCTCTAAACAGTCAAAGGTAGTGAATTATTAAGTAGAGTTTTACAGGGTTTTTTAATTATGGAAAATTTATCCAACAAAAAGATATCAGAGCGATTAAGGGCATATGGAATTCCAGCCCCCCTTTATCTGGATGAAGGGGAAAAGCCTGCCTTGATAAACTACCTTGATCTGGTTGCCAAAAGAGAAAAAAAAATATTGCCTGCCGCTGTTGTGGAATATCAACAACGACCTGTTTTATATATTGTAGAAAATAATCGTCTTTCAGTTTCTCCCCAAAAACGCAAACAAGAATTACTCAGCATTAAACAGATACTGGCAAACAGGGGAGATATAGCTTATATCGGTATTTTAAGACCCGGGCAACTTGAAGTTTATCCCATTGATTTAGAAAAAAGGCTTGAAGGAAAAATCCGGGTCTCTGAAGAGGGAAAAAGTTCTCATACTTTTTTTCAGTCTCTTGCATTGGGTGTGTCCAAAATTAAAAAACAATCCAATCCAGATTATATTTATGATCGGATTTTTTCACTTCTTGATAAAAGCTCAAATCATCTTATTTCAGAACCATGTAATTTGCCTAAGTCGGATGTATTATCCTTAATCGGCAGGGCATTGTTTTTCAGATTCCTGAAAGACCGTAATATTGTTATTGATAGCGACCTTAAGGAAATATGCCCAAGGGCGGAGACCTATTTAGATTGTTTTTCTAATGCGGAAAACACCGCATCAACATCTGCCTGGCTTGACAGAACGTTCAATGGAGATCTTCTGCCCCTTCCATCCAACGGCAGTAAAAAATATTTTTGTCAAATAGATGAAAAGACTAGAGGAGATGTATTTCACCATTTATCTGCGATCATATTCGGTGCAGAACCTTCAGGCGCGGGATACCAGCTTCATTTATGGAAAGATTTTGATTTTTCTCATATTCCGGTTGGCCTCTTAAGTCAGGTTTATGAAAGTTTCAGTAACAGATGGGACTCCCATTCAAAGTCAACAAGCATTCATTATACGCCTCGCAGTATTGCAAGTTATCTTGTAAACGAGGCTTTTGCTTCAATCGATAATTCGGCAAAAGCAAGGATACTGGACCCTGCTGTTGGAGCCGGGATTTTTTTGGTTCTGGCGTTTAAACGATTGGTTGCGGAAACATGGGCGGCGGAAGGGGTTCGTCCAAGCAGTCAAAAAATTCAGGAAATCCTATATAACCAATTATCCGGTTTTGATATTAATGAATCCGCTTTAAAACTCGCAGCATTAAGCCTGTACCTTACAGCCATTGAGCTTGATGCAAACCCAAGACCGCCTGAAAAAATGAAATTTCCAAGGCCCTTAAGAGAGAAAGTGCTTTTCTATGTCAGAAAATCAATCGATCCGATTGATGGTCCTGTTATTGGAAGTTTAGGAGATGATCCTGGTTTAGTCCATAATAGAAAATATGATCTCGTTATTGGAAATCCCCCATGGACCAAATTAGGCAAAGAATATTCTGCTCTTGCAATGCAATATACACAAGTTATCCGAAGAGTAGCTCAAGAAAGAGGGCTTAAAGATATAGCAAATAGGTATAAAAACCCTGACAGCAATCCTGATCTGCCATTCATCTGGAAAGCAATGGAATGGGCAAAGCCAGGTGGAACCATTGCTTTAACTCTTCCGGCAAGAATTCTTTTCAAGCAAAGTCCTATTGGCAAAGAAGCCCGCGAATATTTGTTTAGTGCGGTTAAAGTAACCGGTATCCTCAATTATTCCTGTCTTAGGGAAACAAAAGTATGGCCAAAAATGAACCATCCTTTTTGCCTGTTTTTTGCCAAGAACTCTTTGCCGGAGGAAAATTCCGAATTTTACATGGTCACACCCTATTTTGACTCAGAGCTCAATTCAAAAGGTCGGATTCGGATAGATTATTCTTCGGCAGAATCAATCCGATCAAAAAAGGTTGAGGGTGAACCCTGGCTGCTGAAAGCTATATCGATTGGTACATCTCTTGATGTCAGTATATTACGGAAGATTATCAAAAAAACAGAATTAACTATTAAAAAATATTGGGATGATAATAAAAACTATCTTATAAGTTCCACCGGGTATCAAACACCAAAGAATGAGCCACCCGATAATGCCTCACTAATGAAGAATTATCCTAATCTAAATGATGAAACTGCAGATGCTTCATCATTTTATTTGGATACAGAAAAGTTGCCAGCTTTTAATAATGATGAACTTCATAGGACACGGAATATAAAATGTTACCAGCCCCCCTTATTACTCATGCGTAAATCCCCACGTGAGGATCTTCGTGATGGTAAAACGTTGCTTTGTTTAACCCGTGTAGCTTATAACGAATCTTTTTATGGATATAGTGGCGGTGAACATCCTTACGGTGAAGAGCTTGTTCGATATTTATATCTGATATCATATAGTAATTTTTTTAAATACTATTTACTGCTAACAAGCCCAGAATTCGCTGTAGAAAGGCCTGTTTTTCAAAAAAAAGACTTTGATGATTTCCCATTCATCCCCTTGGAGAAACTAAAAGGCAGTGATCGTAAAAAAATATTGGAATTATCTGAAAGCCTTGCACATGATCAGTTAAAGCCCTTTGATAAAATTGATGAGCTGATTTGTAAAATTTATGGCCTTGATGATTCCGACATTGAAGTAATTAAAGATACTATTGAAGTGGGATTGCCGTTTAAGCAGTCAAGGAAAACAGCTGAAACACCGCCTGTAACAAAACAGGTAACGAATTATTTAAATTATCTTATAAACCAGTTACAGCCTTTTTTTAAAATTGTTAACCAGACAATTCTGGCTGAAAGTATTGCTTTTGAATCCTCTGAATTTGATCAACCATGGCGGTTCATAAAATTAACAACTCAACAAGGACAAATAGAAAGATACTCCGTCAACGCTTTAGACAGCCTGATTACTATAGCCAATGATCAGGGCGCAAGCCAGATAATCATCAAGGATGGAGACGGCCTGCTCATCGGTCTTTTAAACCAATATCGGTATTGGACAAAAAGCCGTGCCCGCCTTTGCGGCCTGGATATTCTCCGCAACCATATGGATGTTTTTGCATTGCCGGAGGAAGCATGATGGCGGGTTTCTTTACCGGTAAAATTGAATATACTTATCCACATCCACCGCTTAACATTCGAATTATTTTAGTGGTTGAAAACGCGGTACGAAAAGCATGGGAAATATTGAAGAACGAACCACCCGATGATCTATACCTGCCTACTGCAACTGAAAAATTAATAACAATAGCGCTTCTCAATATTATCGAAATACTCAGAGCAACAGAAAATGTTGACGGCTTTAATAGCAGGGAATTTGAAACCGTAATCAGAGAAGGCAATCTTGCCAATTACAACGGCAAACATCCTGATAAAGAACCGGATTTTATCTTCAGGCTTACAGGGATTCGTGCCGGAACGGAAAAAGTGCAAGATGGCATTATAGCTGAATGTAAACCGATTGATGCGGCACACCCTGTTGGAAGTGTGTATTGCAAAGAAGGACTCATAAGATTTATAAATGGCGATTATGCCTGGGTAATGCAAAGCGGTATGATGATTGGATATGTTGATAAGTCTTACACTATATTCCCTAAACTTTCAGATCCTCTTTTCAAGGATAAAAAAATTTATAACACGACAAAAGGGCCCTGTGTTTGTCCACAATCAAAAAGATTAAAACAAGACCCTTTGGTGTACGAAACCATCCATGAGAGAAAATGGGAATATCCTCAAACCGGTGAAAAAGCGTCTGATATTACAATACGTCATCTTTGGTTAGAAAAATAGATCTTTCTTTAATATGTTAATTGAACCCTGCCCGCAGAAAAGATTTTAACTTGCTGAGATTAAGTACTCCGTTACAACCCTTCAGAACCGGTTCTATAAATCTTGACAATATGCCCATAATCATTAAGATGTAAATCTCCTGCCGGACTTTTGTCTGCCCATGCGGAGAGGTGGCCGAGCGGTTGAAGACCCTGCTCTCGAAAAGCAGTATCCCGGCAAAACCGGGATCGTGGGTTCGAATCCCACCCTCTCCGCCAGACAGGGGTTCAAGTCCTCGGCTGCCAGCGGAATCTATTATTCCGGTTCAGCCAGATTCATATGTGCGGCCTGGTCGAATCTTAAATTTACCCTTTCTCCCACCCGGCTTTTCTGCATCAGATATTTGAAAATATCGGGATCATGCCGGGTTCGGGCGATAAACCGGTCATTGTCCTTTGTTTTTCCATAAATCAAAGCATAGGAGGGGGTCTGGTCCGGGGAAAAAACAACGGTATAGGTTTCAATTATGCCCGGGCCCTTCACCTCTTCTTTGATGTTTTCCGGGACTTTTCCGGCCAGGGGGTCTTTCTGATCCCTGGTGTGATCGTCTTTGATGTCGCGGATTTTGGGTTCAGACCCGTAAACCCCGGCCGCGTGCTTGTGCATGAACCAGCCCAGGGCCGTGACAAGGCCCTTTGAATAGTCTCCGATGGTAATTTTTTCCGCCAGGGTGGCCACGGCATGGAGGCTGTAATTATTTCCCGGCCCGCCGAAAAATCCAAGGCCGCCTGTGAGGGTGATGGGTCTTTTGTCATCTTTTTTTATGCCGATCATTTTTTTGGCAATGGACACGGCACAGGGAAAGCAGGAATAGAGATCAAAGCAGTCCAGTTTTTCCAGGGGGACGGAGGATCGTATCAGGGCCTTTTCAACGGCAGCCTGAAGGGGAGGGCTTGAAGTGAAATCGGATTTTTCGATCATGAAGCGCTGGCGGTCTTCAGCATAGCCTCCGCCAAGAAAATAGACCCGTTGCCGGTTTTTTCCCGAACAGGCTTTGGCAGCGGATTCGGACATAAGAAGGATGGCTGCGCCCTGGTCCACGGTGACAAAGGAATTCATGAGTTTGGTATAGGGAAAGGCAATGGGCCGGTTGGATGGTCCGGGGGTGATGATGTCTTCCGCTGTTTTAACGGTTTTTGTCCAGGCAAAGGGGTGTTCTGCTGCGGTTTTGCTGAAAGAAGACAACATCTTCCCGATTTTCATGAGATAGGAATTGAGATCCATGCCGGAATCAGCCCAGAGAGCGGTTTCAAAAAGCGGAAACCCCTGCATGGGGTGTTCCATGCCGTGCTGGTTTTCAAGCGAGGTGGACCCGATCCGGTCATCGCCCTGATAATCTCCGGGTATGCCCCGGAACAGGGCGCTTTCAACTTTTTCCGGGTCCGGCCCCCGCTGGACATAGGTTTCCGCTCCTGCAATCAGAACCGAATCCAGCTCATTTCTTGCAATCATGCCTGCTGCCATATTGATCAGGGTTTGGGGGGAGTTCCCCCCGATTCCGGACACATGGATGAGCCTGGGGAAGGCGCCAAGGGCCTCGGCAAGCTGTTTGGCAGGCTCAGGATAATGGCGGCTCAGGGTTCGGACCACCAGGATGCCGTCAAGACGATGAAGAATTTTTTCAGAGCCGGCCTGCTGAACAGCTTTCAGGGAGGCTTCATGCATCAATCCCATGGGGTCTTGGTGGTCTCTGCTCAGATTTTTGGGTTGAATGACCTGACCCCATCCTGCAACAACAACATTTGGTTCCATTATGATAAACGATCCTTTTTCAGCTTTGGTTTTGGAAACTGTGTCGTAAAACTCTTTTTTTGTCAACCCGGGCTATTTCAGTCTTTTCCGGTTTCAGCCCGGGATGAGAAAGTGACGATCCCTTTGTTCCATTCTGTTTTCCGTGGGATAGGTCCTTTCCGTGATATTGATATTATGTTTTTGATCTACAAGCATGGCAATGGAGGATCTTGTGCCGTAGGTGGGACTTTCTATAAACAGGGGAGACAAAATTCTTTCCCATTCAAGCCCGACACCCGTGTCCGGGAGGCTTGAGTCGTCGGAAACGGATGAGTCTTTCAGGATCGAAAAAAGCTGATCCGGCGTGATGGTGCCGGTTATGGCTTTTTCCAGGGCCTTTTTCCCTGATTCCACCTTGGGCCAGGGGGTATTGAGAAATTTGTTGGAAAGGCCATATATGCCGGGAGTGATTTTTTCAATCCGGTTTGTGAGGTTGGTGAACCAGAAAAGATGATCCATATTTCCGAAAATCAGGTTAAACCCGTTGTATGACAAGGCTTTAGATTCAAAATCATGAATAAATTTTTCCGGGGATTTTCTTGACTTGAGAAAATCCATGATGATTTCACCCCGTGAAGGTGCATCGGGCTTTAAGGCGGCCGGGTTTCGATAATTGGTAAGGGCGGCAAATCTGCCGTTTTTATGAATACCGAACCAGGTGCCGCCCTGTTCAAGATCCTTTCCTGCAAGAATATCGGGAGAGTCTTCCCAGAAATGCATGGCAAGGGTAGGGCGCCGAAAAAACTCATCCCGGTTGGCTGCCAGGACCAGGGGATATTCTTCCGATATTTTATATCCAAACACAATCAAACACATGGATAATTCCTTGTTTTTTATCTGTCTCTTTGTTATTGATCTTATATTGTAGTTAAAATGTAACTGTTAATAATGAAAAAATCAATATGGATGGAGGCTTTAAATGAAAAACGTTGTGATTGTCAGTGGCGTCAGAACACCTGTGGGGTCCTTTGGCGGTGTATTAAAAGATGTGCCTGTGGTTGAGCTTGGAACCTGTGTCATGAAAGATGTCCTGAAGCGGGCCGGGTTAAAACCGGCTGTAGATGCAGCCCAGGATGAATTTTCACCGGACACCTTAAAGAGTCAGGGCATGATTGATCTGGAGAAAAAAGGATATGATTATGATGATTCCTTGACCCCTGTATTTGTGGATGAAGTCATCATGGGCAATGTTCTCCAGGCAGGGCAGGGACAGAATACAGCCCGCCAGGCCATGATCAGTGCCGGTATTTCACGACAGAGCGCCGCCTTTACCATCAATAAAATCTGCGGTTCCGGACTCAAAGCCATTGCCCTTGGTGCCCAGGCCATCATGGCAGGTCAGGCCGATGTCATCATTGCCGGGGGCCAGGAAAGCATGAGCAATGCGCCCATGGCCCTGACCAAGGCCAGATGGGGTCATCGTATGGAACTGACCGGCATCGGACCGGTTCATGACCTCATGGTATTTGACGGATTGTATGAGATTTTCTATGGATACCACATGGGTCTTACGGCTGAAAACATTGTTGAAAAATACGGGATTTCCAGGGAAGAACAGGATCAACTGGCCCTGCTCAGCCACACCCGTGCCTTTGCCGCCGTTAATGACGGGACCTTTGCCAAGGAAATTATTCCTGTGGTCATCAAATCCAGGAAAGGGGATATTATTATCGATAAAGACGAGCGGCCCATGCAGACCAGCATGGAAAAACTCGGCAAACTGGCCCCGGCCTTTAAAAAAGGCGGAAGTGTCACGGCCGGTAATGCCTCCGGAATCAATGATGCCGCGGCTGCGGTTCTTTTAATGTCCGAAGAAAAAGCAGATGCCCTGGGCCTTGAAAAGCTGGCAAAAATTACGGCCTTTGCCTCCGGCGGCCTTGATCCGGCCTATATGGGTCTCGGGCCTGTTCCGGCCATCAGAAAAGTCCTGAAACAGACCGGCATGGGCATTGGCGACATTGACCTGATCGAGCTCAACGAAGCCTTTGCGGCCCAGGCCATTGGCTGCATGCGGGAACTGAAGATTGATGTGGAAAAACCCAATGAACTCGGATCAGGAGTTTCCATTGGTCATCCCATTGGCTGCACAGGGGCCAGACAGGTGGTGACCGCCATAAACCAGATGAAAAGAAAAGGCTATTCTACAGGCCTTATCTCCATGTGTATCGGTGGCGGTATGGGGATGGCAATGATCATCGAAAGATAAGATTTGCCCTTTACTTGGATGCATTAAAATGGTAAGAAATCTATAATTTTAACAGGCTTTAAATATTTGAAATAAAATGAATAAAGGGGCGTTTTAATCATGGATATTCCCAGGAAATTAGGCATACTGATTTACACGGCGGTTCCGGCCATTGTCGGCGGCGGAATCGTATACCATTTTTTTGGAAGTTTTGTTCACGTTATCATATTTGAGTCTCTTCTTGTTCTGGCAACCCTTGGTTTGATCAGAAACTAAAAAAAGAGGGTTGTCAGATAGATGCAAAGCCGTATTTATGCAGGTTTCCTGTGTAAATACGGCTTTGCACGGTTATTTTTCCCTTTTCATTTCTCAGGCCTTTGACGAACAGATGGGTGGACCCGTGGAGCAACGTATTTCTCAAAAAGCGGTTTTTGTCTTTTTTATTGCTTTGTTCTGCATTGCAATTTTTCTTGCAGGCAAGCTCATGGCCCCTTTTTTTGCCATTATCATCCTCGGTATTGTATCCACAGGAATTTTCAGTCCTGTTTTTCGGATTTTCTCAAAAAAACTGCCCCCTAATGCAGCATCGGTTCTGACCTGCTCCCTGATTTTTTTTGTCATCTTCATTCCGGTTGTCTTTTTTCTAGGCATCCTTTCCAATGAAGCTTTTAATCTTTATGTCATGGCCAGGGATGCAGTGGTTTCAAATCATCTGAAAGATCTTCTTGAAAATACCCATGTCCTGGAACGGGTCAATGCCTTTCTTGCAAAGACCGGAATTGACAAAGCCGTCACCTGGGATGAATTCATCAATCCCATCTCGGAACTGGCCAGGGTTGTCGGGTTTTCCCTGTTTGAGCAGGCCGGGTTCATCACTTCCAATGTGTTCAGCCTGGTGCTGTATTTCTGCCTCATGCTCATGGTGGTGTTCTACATGCTCATAGATGGGGACAAATTCATCAAATATCTCTATGATCTGTCCCCTCTGCCTGATGAACACGATGCCAAACTTTTTGAAAAATTCACAGGCATGGCCGGCGCCGTATTGATCGGAAACGGGATTGGCGGATTCATCCAGGGACTTGCAGGCGGACTTTTATTCTGGTGTTTAGGCTTGAATTCTCCTTTTCTATGGGGGGTTGTCATGGCCTTTGTTGCTTTTTTGCCCATTATAGGCGTCGGCGTTGTCATGATTCCTGCGGCAGCTATCCTGATGCTGAAAAATAAGATCTTCGCCGGAATTTTTGTTATCATTTTTTATGCCGTGCTGTCCTGGAGCATTGATTATATATTTAAACCTAAAATGGTGGGAAATCGGGTCAGCATGCACCCTTTGATCGTATTTTTTTCCATTATCGGCGGATTAAAAGCCTATGGAATCCTCGGAATTATTTATGGACCCTTGATTGCCACCCTGTTTTTGACCCTGGCAGAAATTTATTTTTCAAGTTTTCAGTTTATGGTTGAGCCCGGGAAGAATAATAAAGATAAAGAACAATAAAGAAAAATAATTGGAGCACTCATTTTGACAGAGAACAAAGACACCAATGTGACCAGTATTGAGAAGGAAATGAAACAATCCTATCTCGAATATGCCATGAGCGTTATTATCGGAAGGGCCCTGCCCGATGTCCGGGACGGACTGAAACCGGTGCACAGGCGATCCCTCTATGCCATGCAGCAGGTAAGAAACGACTGGAACAAAGCCTATAAGAAATCCGCTCGCATCGTCGGTGATGTCATGGGTAAATATCATCCCCATGGCGACTCTGCCATCTATGACACCATTGTCCGCATGGCCCAGGATTTTTCCTTGAGATATCCCCTGGTGGACGGCCAGGGAAATTTCGGGTCCGTGGATGGTGATTCACCGGCCGCCATGCGGTATACGGAAATCAGGATGCGCAAGATTGCCCATCAGATGCTGGCGGACCTTGAAAAGGAAACCGTTGATTTTGTCCCCAATTATGATGAAACCCTTGAAGAGCCATCCGTACTGCCCACCAAATTTCCCGCCTTACTGGTCAACGGGTCTTCGGGTATTGCCGTTGGGATGACCACCAATATTCCTCCCCATAACATCAAAGAGGTGATTGCAGCATTAATAGAACTCATTGACAATCCTTTAATGGACATCAATGACCTGATGAAACATATCCCCGGGCCTGATTTCCCCACCTATGGACATATTTATGGAACCAAGGGAATTTATGAGGCCTACAGCACAGGACGGGGGATTATTACCCTTCGGGCCAGGGTAGAGGTTGAAGAAAATAAAAAAACCGGCCAGGAAAGCATTGTTGTGACGGAATTGCCTTACCAGGTCAACAAGGCCAAGGTGGTTGAAAAAATTGCCGAACTCATGCGGGACAAGGTCATTACAGGAGCATCCTTTGTCCGGGATGAATCCGACCGGGACGGCATGCGCATGGTTGTCGGGCTGAAAAAGGATCAGATGGCTGAGGTGGTGATTAACCAGCTTTATAAGCATACCAATCTCCAGACCAGTTTCGGTATTATTTTTCTTGCCGTTGTCAATAACAGGCCCCAGCTTCTGACCCTGAAAGAGATTCTGAATTATTTTATCAGCCACCGCAGAACCGTCATTGTCCGCCGGACCCGGTTTGATTTGAAAAAAGCCGAGGAAAAGGCCCATATCCTGGAAGGACTGAAAATCGCCCTGGATCATCTGGATGAGGTAGTGGCCCTGATCCGGGCGGCCCGTTCCCCTGAAGAAGCCAAGAATGGCCTGATATCCACATTTACCCTGACAGCCATCCAGGCCCAGGCCATACTGGACATGAGGCTTCAAAGACTGACCGGACTTGAAAGGGAAAGAATTGTCAGTGAATATGAAGCCCTTTTACAAGATATAGAATGGTTTAAAAAAATTCTTTCCAGCGATGAAGTGGTGAGAAGCTTGATCAAGGATGAACTGAAAGAGCTGGATGAGGAGTTCGGAGATTCAAGACGGACACAGATTGTTGAAAGCTCCGCAGAAATCAGTATCGAAGATCTGATTACAGAAGAAGACATGGTGGTGACCGTGAGCCGGAGCGGATATATCAAGCGAAATCCGGTTACCCTCTATGTCAGCCAGCACAGGGGCGGAAAAGGAAAGACTGCCATGGGAACAAAAACCGATGATTTTGTGGAGCATCTTTTTGTCGCATCCACCCATGCCACCTTTCTTTTCATTACCAATTTCGGCAAGGTTTACCAGTCAAAGGTGTATGAACTGCCCATGGCTGGTCGCTCCAGTCTTGGGAAGGCCATTGTCAATCTCTTGAATTTTGATGAAGGTGAAAAACTCGCCACGGTCCTCACCGTGGATAAATTTGTTGAAAATAAATATGTGGTCATGGTCACAAAATTGGGAAGAGTCAAGAAAACAGACCTCATGGACTATTCCAGACCTAGATCCGGTGGATTGATCGGGGTCAAACTGGCCGAAGGGGATGAATTGATTGCCGCTCGAATCACGGATGGAAATATGGATGTTTTCCTTGGATCTGACGGCGGCAAAGTCATCCGGTTCCACGAGAATGATGTCCGGGATACTGCCCGTGGTTCCATGGGTGTCAGGGGAATGAGGATCGCCCCGGATGCAAAGGTTGTCGGCATGGAAGTGCTCGGATCACAGGATACTCTTTTGACGGTAACGGAAAACGGATTTGGAAAACGATCTCTCACAGAAGAATATAGATCCCAGACCCGTGGCGGCAAAGGCGTATTTTCCATTAAGACATCCAAACGCAACGGCAGAATGGTCTCCCTGCTTTTGGTAGATGACAATGATGAACTTATGATGGTGACGGACAAAGGAAAACTGATCCGGACCTCCATCAAAGGAATCAATGTCATCAGCAGAAATACCCAGGGTGTCAAACTAATCAACCTGGCGCAGGAGGAGGCTCTCATAGGCATTGCAAGGCTTCCTGAGGAAGAAAAATCAGGCGAGGACAATGTCACTGATCCGGAAGATTTTCCGGAAAATGAGGAGAGTATTGACACGGAAGGCGATACCGAATCATAGGGGAGAAGGACACAGAAAAAGGCTTAGGGACAGGTTCCTGAAAAACGGCCTCCAGGGGTTTCAGGATTACGAAGTCATCGAGCTGCTGCTTTCCCTGAATACCCCGCGAAGAGACTGCAAGGAGAGCGCAAAACTGCTGTTGGAGCGTTTTAAAACCTTTCCGGCAGTTCTGGAGGCAAGTCATGAATCGCTCTGTGACATTGACGGGATCGGGCCTGCCAACAGCCTTGGCATAAGGCTCATCAAAGAAGTGGCTGACCGGTATCTGGAGACAAGGATCATCTCACGGGATGTGGTTCAAAATCAGAAAGACCTTCTGGAATATTTGAATCAGGCCATGGGCCATAAAACAAAGGAAGTGTTTGCAGGAATTTTCCTGGATGCCAAGAACCGGGTCCTGACATCAAAGATCCTTTTTACCGGAACCTTGACAACCAGTTCCGTATATCCGAGGGAAGTGATCATCAGTGCGCTTCAGCACAATGCCGCGGCAATGATTGTTGCCCACAATCACCCTTCAGGGGATGCAACACCGTCAAAAAGTGATATGGAAATCACAAAGAAATTGTTTTTCGCCTTAAAATATGTTGGAATCATTTTACATGAGCATATGATTATCAGCAGCGAAGGCTTTTTCAGTTTTGCAGCCCAGGGTCTGATATCACAATTTAATAAAGAATTTGAAGAAGGCAGATGAACAGCGAAGATGAAATAAAAGAGTGTTTCGGCAATCTTGAAAAAGTATTTCCCATGACGGATCAGGGGCTGAGGCAGACTCCGGACGACTGTTTTTATTATTGCCCTGTCAAAACAAAATGCCTGCAACGGGCCATGGCCACCAAAGACGGCATCCAGGTGGAAGAAGAAATTATTGACAGGGGCGTCAGCGCAGGGGTCATTACCTTTTTTGAACGCTGGTCCAGGAAAAAACAGATTCACAGAAAATCAAAAAATCATTTTGGAGGAAGCGATGAAATCAGTTAAAGATATCAATGTTACGTCAAAAAGAGTTTTTGTCAGGGTGGATTATAATGTACCTCTGGATGATCATTTCAATATCACCGATGACAACAGGATACAGGAAACGCTGAAGCTGATTGAACACCTGATGGAAAAGAAGGCAAAAATCATTCTGGCTTCGCACCTGGGAAGACCCAAAGGAAAACGTGATATGAAATACAGCCTTGCCCCGGTTTCAAAACGGCTGTCTGAATTATTGAAAAAAGAAGTCCTGTTTGCAGAAGATTGCATTGGTGATGCGGTGACAGGACAGGTCAGCCGGATGAAGGAAGGCGAGGTTCTTCTGCTTGAGAATTTAAGATTCCATGGGGAAGAAGAGAAAAATGATGACGAATTTGCAAAGGCCCTTGCAGGACTTTGTGATGTCTATATTAATGAAGCCTTTGCCGTTTCACACCGGGATCAGGCATCGGTGACCGGGATTCCAAAATTTGCAAAGGAATCCGGTGCAGGCTTTCTGCTTGAAAAAGAAATAAAGTCCTATTATGATTCCGTTGAAAAACCAAAAAGGCCTCTTGTGGCCGTGATCGGCGGTTCAAAGGTATCTTCCAAGCTTGAAGCACTTTTAAACATGATCAAATTCGTTGACAAGCTCATCATTGGCGGGGCCATGGCCAACACATTTTTAAAAAGCCAGGGAATTGATACCAAGGGGTCTATGATTGAAGAAGATCTTTTAGTAACAGCCCGGAATATTATTCAAAAGGCATCGGAAAAAGGGGTGGAGCTTCTTTTGCCCAATGATCTTGTCTGTGCGGAAAAATTTGATAAGGATGCAGAATCAAAGATAGTTTTGCCGAATGAAATTCCAGACCACTGGATGGCCCTGGACATCGGACCGAAAACCGCTTTGCGATATGCAAAAGCCATTGAGGGTGCCGGCACCATTGTGTGGAACGGGCCCATGGGGGTTTTTGAAATGGACCCCTTCATGTCCGGAACAAAAACCATTGCCGATGCCATTGCTTTATCAAAGGCGTTTTCAGTCATCGGTGGAGGGGATACCGGTCTTGCGGCTAAAAAATGTCATATCGATGATAAGGTGAGCTATATCTCAACCGGAGGCGGGGCCTTTCTGCACATGATGGAAGGGAAGATTTTGCCCGGGGTTGCGGCCCTGAATTAGACGCTTAAAAAGGGGGAAAAAGTGATATCCTGCAAACACAGGGATTGTCTGAGCCGGGAGGAAAAGCTTCGAAGGTCCTATTATGAGGTGCTTCGTGACGAGCTGGACCAGTTTGCCCTGGAATATTCCCTGGTGGAATCCTATAGTAATTTCTTAAAGATACGGACCCCCTATCCTTTTGTGGAATTGAGGGAACTCAAGCCCAGGGCAAGGATTCCCACCGTTGAATCCGATGCCCAGAATTCATTTTTAATTATTTTTACCGAAGATCTTATTGAGAAAAAACATAAAAAATATATCCGCTATTTTGATGCCAATAAGACAACAAAGAACAATTTATTAAGGCATAAATCCTTTCCGGATGTGGAAAATTTTAACCGGGACCTGAAATGTTTTGAGGCCCGTGATTTTTTTTCATTGTTAAGATCCCTCTTGCCTATTGATTATGCTCTGTTGATCCAGAAAAATCACAATACAAAAGCAAGGTATGCCCTGACCCATTTTCATGTCAGAATAGACTGGCCCATTACCGAAGCTGCAGAAGATCTTGCCAGGGACTTAAGATATATTTCCAAGGATCTGTATGAGAAAGGGGATGAATATGCCGAGGATTTTCAGAAGAAATTTTTTGAATATTACGGAGTTCCGGTCCTTTCCGGGGGAAGAAGAACGGCAGGCATTGTCGCTGCCCGTTATTTCAGCGGTTTTCCCGGAATTTCAACCATATATGTATCTTCCAGTGAATCAAGGGCCCTTTTAAGGATTGATGAAAGAGGGATATCCAAATCCGTTCTTGCCAGACTTGAAGAAAGCGATATTAAAAAACTGGCGGATATTGCCGGGATAACCCTGAACAGTTTTTCAAAAAATTATGTCATCGCCCGTCAAAGAAAAAATTATATCTGTATTTTTAACGTGAAATATGACCACACCCTTCATGCCTTGCCTTCGGAAGGGGGAAGGCTGAGGGAATTAAAAGCCGATACCAACTGGTTGACGGTATCGGAAGAGCAGATCCTGCCCAGGCCCTCTGTAACCAGCCATCCTCCCATTTCATATAAGATGGTGTATTCCGGATAACCATCAGAATTTGATAAAACTCTTGATGGCCTTATTAAATTCATCATCTGTAAAGGGTTTATGTAGGATTTTATTAATCCCTGATTTTGTCAGAACTGTATCATTGACCTTGATATCGCCATCTTTTTCTTCAACAAAATCACTCTGGGTGGTGATCATGAGGATGGGAATTTCCTGCCGTGAAAATTTTTTCCTTATTTCCCGGGTCAGTTCAAGGCCGCTGATATTGGGCATGTTCAGGTCGGTAATGACCAGGTTGGGTTTTTTTTGTAGAATCTGGGGAATGGCGTCCTCGGGGCGGTCAAAGGTGACGGGCTTAAAGCCGATGGCCGTGAGCTTGTTCTGGTAGAGTTTCAGCATCATTTTCGAGTCATCCACCACAAAGATCTGAGCGACCTTGTTCTCGGGCTCTCCTTTTTGTGCCACATCCTTTTCAATGGTTTCGGCAAATTCTTTTTGACCCACAATCGCCATCTGTTTTAAAAAGGCTTTTCGGGTTGAAGAATCAGCCTTGCCCACAACATGGGTTTTGGCAATTTTAAGAAAAGATTCTTCCTCCACAAGAAAATTAAAAATATTGCCGGCTTCTGCATCTATTAAAGCGGCAACGGCATTTTTAGAATCCTCGGACCCTTCTCTGACGACATTTCTCAAGCCGGCAACCAGGGCCTTGGAAAGGTTACGGTCAATGGCTCTGGCCGCACTCATCCGGACCGATTCTACGGGGTCCTGCAAACCTTGAACAAGGCTGATGGCGGTTTTGGGAGACGGGATACGTTCCATGGCCTCATAGGCAGCCTGCCGTATATTGGCATCTGCCGGCTGGGTATTGATAATATCAAGGATAGGCGTAATGGCCGCCGGGTCACCGATATAGCCAAGGGTCGTGACAAGATGGACCAGATAATCCGCATCTGCATTCTGAAAGGCCTTGGTCAGAATCGGTGTGGCTTTGTTACCGAGTTTCATGAGCTGATCAATGGCAGTGTCCCTGACATTGGTGATCCTTGAACTTAAAAGAGAGGTCAATTTATCCAGCGCATAGAGATCCTGCATTTCCGATAGCGCCTCTACTGCTATTTTATTGGTCTCCTCATCCTCACCGATGAATCCCATCAACTGATTCACCGAATCATTGCCGCCTTGTTCTGAAATGGCAAGAATAGCTGCTTGTCTGACGCTTTTATCCGGCTGATTTGCCATTCTGGAAAAAATGGGTAAAGATTCGGGAAGTCTTAATTTACCCAGGGCAGTAATAGCTGAGGAAAGGATATCAGGGTCATTGTTTTCAATAATAATTTTCTTCAGGGCAGGGGCAGTGTCTGCTAAAAGCAGTTCGCCGGCAGCTTTTAAAAATAAAAGCTGGCCTTTTTTCTCATTTTCCGTAATATAGTTGATGACCAGATTCGTATTCCCGTAAGCCTTATCAAGAATCAGGTCATAAAGGGCTTCCTGAATTTTAGGGTTTGAAATTTCAATCCGGGTTAAATATTCAAGCAAAGGAAAAACAATTTTCTCAGGACCTTTGGCAAGTTCTATCAAGGCTTTCCGCTGGATATCCGCATCCACATCCGTATCCGAACCAAATTGAAGCAAGGCCTTGGCCTTGACAATATCCTCTTCCTTTAAGCAGAAAATTAATTCATCAATAAATTCTTTCGTATTGATTCCACCCATGATTGAAAACCCTTATAAATTTTTGAATTGATAAAATACTGAATTAAGATATTTTTTCGAAGCAAAAAGATCGATATCATTTGCAAGGGATTCCGTTGATCCGATCAAAAGATATCCGTCCGGCTCAAGAACCTTTGATATGTTCTGGTATATTTTCCTGCGATCTTCCGTTGTAAAATAGATCATTACATTTCTGCAGAGAATAATATCAAATTTTCCCAGCCCGACAAAGGGCTTCATCAGGTTCATTTTCTGAAACTGGGCCATGACCCTGATTTCATCCCTAATCTTGAAACGGTCTTCCTTTTTGTCAAAGTATCGAGTCAGGCGTCGCGGGTCAAGCCCCCGTGCCACTTCGAATTTATTGTATAAGCCGTAGCTCGCATAGGCAATGGCTGCATCGGATATATCCGTTCCAAAGAGTTTGATATTATATTTGTCCGTTGTAACCCCCATCTCAAGAAGGGTCATGGCGATACTGTAGATTTCCTGACCCGTGGAATTGGCCGCACTCCACAGCCTGATGACGGGTTTGATGGAAGCATTCCTTTGTGTCCGTTTATCAATCAGATCCGGGAAAATTTTATGCTGCAATAATTCAAAGGGAGATTTATCCCTGAAAAAATAAGTTTCATTGGTGGATATGGCATCGATAATTTCGTTTTCAATTTCTTTTTTCAAATTCATTTTCGCCTTGTGCAGCAATTCAGCATAAGTCGATGCATTATATTTGGCGAGCAGCGGATTCAGCCTGGTTTCAAGGAGGTATTCCTTGCCGATGTCAAGGGCTATTCCGGAGATATCAAGAATATACTTTGAAAAAATTTTAAATTCTTCCGGGCTTACTTTAATTTTTGACATAGATGCCGTTGATATTAAATTTGACATATTATCAGATGACTGTTTTTACAATTTCTTCAGCAATTTTCTCCAAGGGGACCACAACATCTGCAATGCCGGATTCGATGGGTTCCTTGGGCATCCCATATACAGTGCAGGTTTCTTCGTTCTGGGCAATCACAAAGCTTCCATTGTTTTTCATCTGCAAAAGGCCTTTTGAGCCGTCAGAACCCATTCCCGTCATGATGACGCCGGTTGATCGACCCACATAATACTGTGCAATAGATCTAAACAGATAGTCAACCGAAGGTCTGCAACTGTTTTCGGGAGGATCATCGGTAATTTTTATTTTTCTTGAAATGCCGTCTGCACCGGCTATAATTTTCATTTGTTTTCCGCCGGGAGCGATATAGATTTTCCCTGGTTCAATGGTATCTCCGTTTTCAGCTTCCTTGACATGAAGAGGGGATTTATTGTTCAAACTGTTGGCAAGGGAGGCCGTAAACAAAGGAGGCATATGCTGAACAATTAATACAGGCACCTTCAGGTTGCCAGGGAGCATGGGGATCATCCGGGTCAGGGCATTGGGTCCGCCCGTTGAAATTCCGATTCCCACGATTTCCGATCTGGACCGGGTCATCGGCTTGTGAACCATCAGGGGAGCCGGTTTGGTTTTATCCACAGGAATATTTAACGGTTTGGGTTGAATCTTTTCATGGATTTTAAATTTTGTTTCTTTCTGCCTTTTCAGCATATTGACAATGGGTAAAATGGCCTCCCTTACTTTTTCCATGTTTTCAGCCATTTTACCCTGATCCGGTTTGGGGACAAAGTCAAAAGCGCCCAGTTCCAGTGCTTTTATGGTCATGTCGCTGCCATGCTGGGTCAGGGTGGACAGCATAATGACAACAGGGGCATGGGGCCTGTTCTTCAGGGCCTGAAGCACTTCAATGCCGTTCATCTCCGGCATTTCAATATCAAGGGTGATAAAATCGGGTTTCAGGGTATCGATTTTGGATAAAGCGATTTTCCCGTTATTGGCAGTTCCAACAACCTCAACAAAGGGAATTTCCTTTAAGACATCGCCGACTATTTTACGGTAGACAATGGTATCATCTATGACAAGTGCTCTGAGCGTCTCCATTATTCCTTGAGTACCTCATCAATATCCAGTATTCCGATCAATTGTTTGTCGGTTTTCAATACGCCCTTGAAAAATTTGCCTTTGGCGCCGCCGATATTGGAAGGGGAAGGCTCAATGCTGTCTTTCCCGGCAGAGACCACATCACTGATGGAATCAATCAGAAGGCCGATATGCTCGTCCTCTGAATTGACAATTATATTTCTGTTATCTTTGTTCTTATTTACAGGAGCAAGGCCCAATTTTTTCCCAAGATCAATAATCGTAACAATCCTGCCTCTCAGATTCAAAATACCTTCAATATATTCCGGCGCCTGGGGAACTTTGGTGATTTCAAAGTGTTTGTTGATTTCCTGTATATTAAGGATATTGATCCCGCAAAGGGCCCCACCCACATAGAAAGTGGAAAATTCTAATTCTTCGGAAAAATCTTCTATGTTTTGTTTTGCCATCTTTTTCTCCTTGCGCTAAACAGAATAGGGTTATTTGCTCAAATTCAGTTTCTGCCGTATCACCTTCATCAGCTTTTCCCTGTCAAGTTTTATCTCATATTCATCGATGCCGACTTTCCTGCCCTTTTCAATATGAGCTTCACTGGCGAGAGATGTAAGTGCGATAACCGTAAGATGAGAGTATTTCGGGTCACTCTTGATTCGTTTTGTCAGCTCAAATCCATCCATATTGGGCATTTCAAGGTCGGTTATCACGATATCAATTTCATCCACCCGTTCTTTCAGAAGCTCCCAGGCAATAAGCCCGTCTTCCGCTTCAATAACCTTGAATCCGTCGTCTTCCATAAAGGTTTTAACCTGGTTTCTGAAAAAGGCGGAATCTTCGGCAAATAAAATTAATTTTTCACCGGACTTAGCCATTTCAGCAGCCACTTTTGCTTCTTCCTTAAACCATCCCGGGTTCAGGATTTTTACCATTTCAAAGATATCCAAGAGAAGGGTGGTGTGCTGGTTAATGATCATTGAACCGCTGACGGCAGGCTGTTTGAGTGTGCTCTCATCAATATCAAGGGTCACTTCCAGGGCATCAATGGGCGTTGTGACCATGAGACCCAGTTCTCTGTCCTTGATCTTGAATACAATGACTTCCTGCTGATCCTTCGGGACAAGGGGTTTGAAGTCCGCCACCTGTGACAGTTCATAGAGCGGCAATGCGCCCCCTCGGTACTGAACGACCTTGTTGTTGCCGATCTGTTCAATGGTGGATGCTTCAATTCGTTCGATCCGTTCAACAATATTGAGGGGCGCAGCAAAGTATTCGGATTCGGAATTTTTAAATGTTAAAAGCGCGGCTTTGTCTTTTGCCGCAGCAGCCGCTTCTTCTGCTGCCCTGGTCATCTGACCGGCCTCAGAAACAGCGGACAGCTCCGCCATCTGGGCAAGGTTTGAAATGTCAAGAATCAGAGCCACTTTTCCGTCACCCATGATGGTGGCACCGGCATAGGCCGTACATTTTTTCAGGTGTCGGCCCACGGGTTTAACCACGATTTCTTCAGAATCGTGCAATTTGTCCACCACCAAGCCATATTTGAAAGCACCGGCGGAAACAACGGCAATATTGATGGCACTTGCTGCATGATACCGCCGGTCTTCTTTATTTCTTTGCGGAAATTCGGCATCTTTGTCCGAAGTGTCCAGGATAACCCCGTCCTCGGTGATGATGTGCTGCCTGGATCTTCTGTCTGCTATATTCTGTCTTCTTTCAGACAGGTCTTCAATGATTGCCGGATCATTATAGGTCTTTTCAATGCCGAGCATGTCTGCAAGGTTGAGCAAGGGCAGAAGCTCTCCTCTAAGTCGCACAACAGAGGCATCCCCGACCTTTTCAATTTTTTCTTTGACCTGGGCGGCCGGAATTCTGAGCAATTCGTTTAAATTGACCTGGGGGACGGCATATCTTTCATTGCCCACTGATGTGATCTGGCTTGGAATAATGGCAAGGGTCAAGGGCAGCTTGATCTGAATGGTGGTTCCCTCTCCGGTTACTGAATCGAGTTCGATGATACCGCCAAGATTATTGATATTGGTAACCACCACATCCATTCCAACACCACGGCCGGATACATCGGTAACTTCTTTTGCCGTTGAAAAACCAGGCAGAAAAATGAGTTCCATCTTCTGCTTGTCGGACATTTCAGAAACCTGCTGTTCAGAGATAAGATTTTTTTCAACGGCAGCATTGGCTATTTTAACGGGATTAAGTCCTTTGCCGTCATCGGAAATTACAAGATTCACCTGCCCGGCATCGTGGAAGGCTTTTAATATGATTTTTCCCGTGGGCTGTTTCCCCATCTGCTCCCTTTCCATGGGGGTTTCTATGCCGTGATCAATGGAATTCCGGATAAGATGAGTCAATGGGTCATTAATGGATTCCAGGATGGTCTTATCCAGCTCGACGTCTTTTCCCTCAATGATCAGATCAATGGTTTTTCCTAGCTGATGGGACAGATCCCGGACAATCCGCGTGAATTTATTCAGGATATTTGCGATGGGCTGCATTCTTGTCCTCATGATGGCTTCCTGGAGTTCAGAGGTAATCATATCGATTCTCTGGCTGGATAATTCCGTTGCTTTCTGGTTTGAGGAATTGATGCCCTGAAGCAGTTGATTCCGGCTTAAAACAAGTTCTCCTGCAAGGTTCATCAAGGTATCCAAAAGGCCGACATTGACCCTTAACGAAGATTGAGGCTTTGCACTGATATTTACATCTTTTTCTGCTGCCGACAGGCTGTCTTCATCGTTTTCATCGATTTTTTTAATCTCTTTTATCGCGGGTCTGGGGGCAGACTTAGCCATTTGCTTTTCAATTGTTGCGGTTTTTGCAGCACTCCGGGTTTCTGCGATAGCCGGGGCTGTTTTCTGAGTTTCTAAGGGCTTCATGATGGCCGGTTCTTCAGAAGGGCTTTGAATGCCAGCAGCAACAACCATATTGTCTGAAATGGCGTGGATATATTGCTTTTTGATATCAAACAGGGTTTCCGTCATATCATATTCAATAATGGAGGCAAAAAGGACCTGAAAGGGAATCCTGCCGGGCACGTTGTTTTCATAAAGCGTTCCCACGGAATCAAAATCTATGCGAGAGTCAATGATGGTACCGGTTTTCTGTAAACTGTTCAACACTTCGATGGGATTTTTATCTTTTCTTTGAATATCATGAATCAGGTCATATTCAACAAGAAAAATATTTTTCCCTTCCGACTTATATCGTTCCATTTCAAAAAGAGATATCTGGGGAAAAATCCTTCCGTCCGGAAGAACAATGTCTACAATCTGGGAAACCATATCCTTTTTTTCTTCGGGGACCGTTGCTTTTGTGATATTTTCAAGGGCGCTGATATGATGGGAGACATCGACCTCATTGCTGGTTTCGATATTTTTCAATAGATTTTCAAGTTCATCAAAGCCTTTTAATAAGACGCTGATTCTTGTTGAGTCCGGAATCAACTCCCGGTTCCGGATGAGGCCCAGGACATTTTCCAGGTGGTGGGCAAGGTCTTTAATGGTTGTCAACCCCATGAACCCGGCACCGCCTTTAACCGAATGCGCGGCTCTGAAAACATTATTCACCAGATCCAGGTCTATGTTTTCACCCGCTTCCTCAATGGTCAAAAGATCACTTTCAATATCTCCTAAATGATCAAGTGATTCTTCGATATACATTTGTAGGGTTTCGTCATCCAATTCAAACATATCAAATCTCCTGAAAGGGTTGTAACACTGAAATGGTAATAAATGGTCCAATACCTCTTATGGCAACAATCTACAAAAGAAATATTAAAAAGTCAAACCCGGAGTGCTGAAAAGGGCATGGGTCATATTTTTCGTACAATATCATTGACCTGACAGGAAGCTTCTATTTTCAGCAGAACCAGGGTGTTCGGTTTTGCGCTGGCAATGGAATTGTTTTGAATATCAGTTAGTTCTAAGATTTTCAAAGGCCCGGAATTCTGGTTGGGCGACAGAATTTCAATGGTGTCCCCAAGGACGAGTTTATTTCGGATTTCTACGATATATTTTTGATCCGGGTCCATACCGACAATTTTTCCGACAAAACTGTGGATTTCCCCTTTATGCTTATTGTCGTAGTTTTGAAGTTGTTCATGGGGCTTATCAAAATAAAATCCTGTACAGTATTCCCGGTGAAACGCCTGGTAAAGTTCGGCAAGCCATTCCGGGTCTGTTCTATAGGTTTCCGGTGAGCAGATATACCTGTCAATGGCGTTTCTATAGGTTTTGATAACCGAGGCAAGATAATTGATCCCCTTCATCCGGCCTTCTATTTTGAGGGAGGTGATGCCAGCATCAATTAAATCAGGGATATGCTCAATCATGCACAGGTCTTTTGAATTAAAGATATAGGTTCCTTGATTATCTTCAAGAACCGGATGGTATTGATCCGGTCTAAGTTCTTCCACAACGGCATATTTCCATCGGCAGGGATGGCTGCAAAGGCCTCTGTTGCTGTCCCGGCCGCTTAAAAAGCTGCTCAGAAGACAGCGCCCGGAATATGAAATGCACATGGCACCATGAACGAATGTCTCTGTTTCCATGGGAGAATATTCAGTAATTTCTTTGATTTCGTTTAAAGACAATTCCCTTGCCAGGTTTACTCTCTTAACACCAAGGCGATGCCAGAACCTTACGGCATTGATATTGGTGGTATTGGCCTGGGTGCTGAGGTGCACCGGGATGTGAGGGATGATTTCGCTTGCCAGAAGGATGATACCTGGATCGGAGATAATAACGGCATCGGGCCCAATCTCTCCTATCCGGGATAAAAAGGCTTTGATCTTCTCCTGTTCGTGGTTTCGTGAATAGATATTACAGGCAAGATATAGTTTAACTCCATGCCGGTGGGCAAGAGTAACTGCTTTGAAAAGTTCTACATCTGAAAAATTGTCTGAAAAATTTCTCAGACTGAAGTCATTTCCAGCCAGATAGACAGCATCGGCCCCATAATGGATGGCAATTTCAAGTTTTTCAAAATTGCCTGCCGGTGCCAGAAGTTCAGGCTTAACAATGGCTCTTTCTAAAGTATTCTGCATGATTATGGTGCCCCCGGCGGGAATCGAACCTGCGCACAAGGATTAGGAATCCTATGCTCTATCCACTGAGCTACGGGGGCAAAGGCTATTGGACGATTAAATCCTGCCCCGGAACAAGCTTGCTTTTTTTGTTCAAACGATTCAAGGCCAGGAGTTGCTCTACGGTGATCTTATATTTTTTTGCAATGGAAGCCGGGCAATCCCCATTTCTTACTTTGTGTCGGGTAAGGGTTTCCTTGGGTTTGGGCTGCGGAACCTGTTTTCCTGATGTGGCAATCTGTTTTCCCGATGCAATGGTCAGGTTCTGACCCACAGTTAAGGATGAATCGGTTAATTTATTTTCAGCCATGATGCTTTTTGTTGTGGCGTTGAATTTTTCAGCAATAGCAAACAGGTTGTCTCCGCGCTGAACAGTATATTTCTGAGTAATTTTTGCTTTTTCAGGTTTTGCAAGTCGGGCTGCCGTTTTCGGTGTGTCTTGGGCATCGATCGCATCAGGGATTTGCAATTTCCTGCCGACAGTAAGCTTCTGCGTTTTTCCCAGGTTATTGGCAGCCATGATGGCTTCCGGACTTGTTTTATATTTCTCTGCAATACCGGCCAGGGTTTCCCGTTTTCCGACTCGATGATAGGAGGTGCGCGAGGGCGAAGGAGTAAACGTTGATTTGATGGAATCGGCTTTGGACAGAAACAAATCGGCTTTTTCTTCCGGCACTTTCAATTGATAGGTTTCGTCCGGTAGCGTGGCATATCTGAGTTCAGGGTTAAGATCCTGTAATATGGTTAGATCACATCCGATTTCATCGGCAATGTCGCTGAGCCGTACCTGATTTGTAATTTCACAAGTTCTGAAAGGAATGGGAGATAAGGGTTGACCGAGGCTGATCTTATACTTCTCAAGATTATTGACAATATGAAGGGTTGCCAGAAATCGCGGAACATATCTTGAAGTTTCCCGGGGAAGTTTTTGATACAGATCCCAGAAATTATCCAGATAGTTGATTTTCTGAGTTCGGATGGTACCGATAACTCTTCCTTCACCGCAGTTATAGGCAGCAAGAGCAGTGGTCCAGTCACCGAACAGGCTGTGAAGTTCTTTTAGATAATTGATGGCGGCAAGGGTTGATTTTTCCGGATCCATGCGTTCGTCAACATAATGATTGCGGTTTAATCCGAATCTATATCCGGTAGAAGGAATAAATTGCCATAGCCCAAGAGCCCTGGCAGAGGAAAGTGCTCTCAATTTAAATCCGCTTTCGATGAGGGGGAGCCAGGAGATTTCTTCCGGCAGGCCTGCTTTTTTTAATTCCGCTATAATATAAGGTCTATATTTGGAAGCCCGCTCAAGGGACTGGATAAAAAAGTTTCTTTCCGGTCCGGTCAGGCTGTTGATCTCATCCTGAACAAAAGAGTTCATGGTGCGGGGAATTTCATTGTATGGACCATTGACAACCGATTGACGGGAGGCATAAATTTCAAGAATCCGTTTGGAAATCATATACCTTACATCTTCTTTCTGCTGGGAGAATTCAGGATAGGTTTCCGGATCGATTTCCATGATGGCTGCATAGGCATCATCAAGATCGCTCAAGGCATCATCAATTTTTCCTTCTTCCCACATTTCCTGGGCAGAACTGCAAAGTTCTATGGCTGCATCTATTTTTTCCTGGGCAAAAAGATCTGACCCCCCATTTTCCTGATCTGAGCTATCTTCAGAATCCGATGTATCTGCTGCTTCGGAATTTCCCGAACCGGAACCGGTTGACGGGTCGGTTCCATTTTTATTGCTGGTCGGGGTTAATGGGTTGCCGATGGTTTTTTTTGAACCCAATTCTAAAGGGTCAAGACTGCTGCGCATGGCAGAAAAATTACGGGAAGTTGAATTGGATTTTATGACCTGATCGGAAGTCGTGGCGTGAAATGATTGCTGGCAACCTGCCGTAATCCAGAAAAGCATTGAGATGATAGCAAGTTTTGATTTTAACATTTCTCTCCTTGATCCTTATGGTTTTAGTATTTTGAAGGTTAATTAATAAATTCGCACAGGCTTGTCAAGGATATATGTTACAGGCTTATAATATAGTCTGGAATTATTGTTAAATAGTCCTTGAATGTAGGGTTGGATATTGCTATTAAAGGGCATGGTCATGTAATTTTTTAGCATTAAAATACAATCAGGACAGGGGGGTGAAAATGACGGAATTAATTGATGTCAGGGCCAGGGAAATACTGGATTCACGGGGAAATCCAACCATTGAAGTGGATGTGGTTCTTGCCTGTGGTGCAAAGGGCAGGGCAGCGGTTCCTTCCGGAGCTTCCACAGGAACACGGGAAGCCTTGGAACTGAGGGACAAGTCAGAAAACAGGTTCCTTGGAAAAGGGGTATTAAATGCCGTTGCCAATGTCAATGAGGTGATTGCGCCGGAAATTATCGGCTACGATGCCATGGACCAGGCCGGTCTTGACCGGACCATGATCGATATTGACGGAACGGAAAATAAATCCAGGCTTGGGGCCAATGCCATCCTGGGGGTATCCATGGCCGTGGCCAGAGCTGCTGCGGAAGCCTGTGAAATTCCTTTGTACCGGCACATAGGGGGGATCAATGCCAGGGTATTACCGGTTCCCATGATGAATGTCATCAACGGCGGGGCCCACGCGGCCAATAATCTGGATATCCAGGAATTCATGATCCTTCCCTTTGGTGCGGAATCCATTACAGAAGCCATCCGCATGGGTGCAGAGACCTTTCATCATCTTGCCAGAATATTAAAAGGCAAGGGATTGAGTACGGCTGTGGGAGATGAAGGCGGATTTGCCCCAAACCTGAAATCCAACGAAGAAGCCCTGGAATATATTCTGAATGCCATTGAAGCGGCCGGTTACCGGCCGGGTAAGGATATCGGCATTGCCCTGGATGCTGCAGCGTCGGAGTTCTACAAGGACGGAAAATATATCTTCCAGTCGGAAGGGAAAAGCCTTTCAGCTTCTGAACTGATTGATTATTATGAAGCACTCATTGATAAATATCCCTTGTATTCCATTGAAGACGGCCTTGCAGAAGGGGACTGGGATTCCTGGGGAATCATGACCGAAAGGCTTGGCAACAGCATACAGATTGTGGGAGATGATATTTTTGTCACCAATCCCGACATTTTCAGAAAGGGAATCGAAAAAGGCATCGCTAATTCCATCCTCATCAAATTAAACCAGATCGGCACTGTGACCGAAACTCTGGACACGATTCAGATGGCCAAGGAATACGGTTATACCACGATTGTTTCCCACAGATCCGGGGAAACAGAGGATTCTTTTATTGCCGATCTTGCCGTGGGCATTAATGCTGGCCAGATCAAAACTGGCTCCATGTCGAGGAGTGACCGGGTTGCCAAATACAATCAACTCATCAGAATTGAAGAAAAGCTTGGAGACAGCGCCTGTTTTCCAAAAGATCTTTTTGTCTGATCGATTATGAAATGATGAATAAAGGTAAATAAGGAAGGAATAATGGCTCAGAATACAAAATATATTTTTGTGACCGGAGGTGTTCTGTCCTCTTTGGGCAAGGGTCTGGCTTCCGCATCCATCGGTATGCTTCTTGAGAGCCGGGGGCTGTCGGTGACCATTCAGAAACTGGATCCCTATATCAATGTTGATCCGGGAACAATGAATCCCTTTCAGCACGGCGAAGTATTTGTCACCGATGACGGAGCTGAAACAGATCTTGATCTGGGCCATTATGAACGGTTTACCCATGCCAAGCTCGGCAAGAACAATAATTTTACCACGGGAAAGATTTATTACCAGGTCATCACCAAAGAGCGCAAGGGTGAATATCTGGGTGGAACCGTCCAGGTGATTCCCCATATCACCGATGAGATCAAGCAGAGTATCTGTCTGGTGTCTGATCTGGCCGATGTGGTGATTGTTGAAATCGGCGGAACAATCGGCGACATCGAATCTCTGCCCTTCCTGGAAGCCATCCGTCAATTCAAGGCCGATGCCGGTGCCTCCAATGTGATTTATATCCATCTGACCCTTGTCCCCTATATTAAGACAGCCCACGAGGTAAAAACAAAACCCACCCAGCACAGCGTCAAAGAGCTGCGCAGCATCGGGATTCAACCGGACATCCTTCTTTGCAGAACGGAAAGTTATCTGTCCCAGGAGATCAAATCCAAAATAGCCCTTTTCTGCAACGTGGATGCGGACGCTGTTTTTACGGCAAAGGATGTGGATTGCATTTATGAGGTTCCGCTGGTTTACAACAAGGAAGGACTTGGGGATAAAATACTCAAGAAATTGAATATCTGGGCAAGGGCACCCAGGCTCGATGACTGGGCAGAAATGGTTGAAAGGATCAAAAATCCGAGATTTTCCGTGAATATTGCCATTGTGGGAAAATATGTGGATCTGACCGAGAGTTATAAAAGCCTCAATGAGGCTCTGACCCATGGCGGAATCTCCAGCGATGCCCGTGTGAATCTCCAGTATGTGGATTCCACTACCCTGACGGAGGAAAACATTGTTGAAACCCTTTCCAAAGCCGACGGGATTCTGGTTCCGGGTGGGTTCGGTTCAAGGGGCATAGAAGGAAAAATCTTGGCTGCAAAATATGCCAGAGAACAAAAGGTTCCTTATTTTGGTATATGCCTTGGCATGCACATGGCCGTCATTGAAATTGCAAGGAATCTTTTAAAGCTTGAAGAAGCCAATGGTGAGGAGTTTGATCCCTATACCCCCTATCCCGTGATCTATCTTATGAAAGAATGGTATGACGAGCACACCAAAAGGATTGAAAAACGGGATGAAACCTCTGATAAGGGCGGCACCATGCGCCTTGGAGCTTATCCGTGCAAGCTGGTTCCGGATACCCTTGCCATGGCTGCTTATAAACAGGAAGAAATCTCAGAGCGTCACCGTCACAGGTTTGAATTTAATAATATATATAAGGATAAACTTGTGGCCGCAGGTCTTGTGATCAGCGGGACCTCGCCGGATCACGAGCTGGTGGAAATCGTGGAATTAAAGGATCACCCCTGGTATCTGGGATGCCAGTTCCATCCTGAATTCAAGTCCAAACCCACCAATCCCCATCCCTTGTTCAGGGAGTTTATCAAAGCCTCTCTTAAAAATTCGAAAAAATAAATTATGATAAGGAGAGCAGAAATTTTCATTTTTGCTCTCCTTCTTTTGTGTTTATCCGCCCATGCCGATGAAACCGGGTCAACCGAAGATGAAAGACTCTCAGACCTGATAAAGAGAATAAAACCATCCATTGTGGCCGTGGGTACCTATTATTTCAATGATCTTCCCAAGGCAGCCTATCTTGGAACCGGATTTGCCATTGACAATGGAAAAAGAGTTGTGACCAATTACCATGTGGTCCTGCCCATCATCGAAAAACAGAAAACCGCCTATCTTCGTATATTTCATGCCAATTTTTCTGATACCGGGATAAAGGCAGTGGTTGTGGCCACGGATGAATTCCATGATCTTGCTGTTCTTGAACATGAATCAGAACCATTGCCGTCACTGAAAATCGGGGATTCATCATCTGTGAAAGAAGGATACAGGGTTGTCTTTACAGGGTATCCCATCGGATTCGTCCTCGGGCTGAATCCCACAACCCATATTGGAATAATTTCAGGCATTGCCCCCCTGGTCAAACCCAGCCCCAGTGCAAGAATCATTGACGGCGATCTGATCCGGCATCTGAATAAGCCCTATGATATTCTCCAGATTGATGCCACGGCCCTTCCGGGGAACAGCGGAAGTCCGGTCATCCTCAGAAGATCGGGCGAGGTGGTCGGAGTCATCAATATGGTATTTGTAAGGGAGAAAAAAGAACATGCCCTTTCTGCGCCCACCGGTATCACCTATGCCATCCCGTCGGATTTTATCAAGGCTTTGAGAAAAACAATCCCATAACCACAATTACAAGTAATGCCGCTGCGACGACTATTCCCATCAATATCGGAGATTTTGTTCTTTCGGGGATAATCCCGCATTTCGGGCATTTTTCTTTTAAACTGGTTAATCTTTCAGCACAATTCGGGCAGATTTTCATGGCCAACTCCTGTTGTTGAATCTTCGATAAATGCCTTTATTGAATTGATATTCACAATAATACCCTTTATAGATAAGCAAATGGTTTTAATGAAGCAATGAAAAACCTACAGGAAAATCGAATAGCTTACAATAAAATACATGTTGATATCATAAAAAAACGGACGGATCAGATGGAATCACAGGTCACAATTCATTGTAAACCCATCAGGCTTGAGGCTGTGCTGGATCAGAAGTCTTCACAAAAGGCAGTGATTATCTGTCATCCCCATCCGCTTTACGGCGGGGACATGGATAATCCGGTGGTAATGGCCATTGCCGAGGCTTTTTCTGAACAAGGAGCCACCACCCTAAGATTTAATTTCCGGGGAACAGGGAACAGTACAGGTGCTTTTGACAATGGAACAGACGAACAGGAAGATATACGGGCTGCTTTGGATTTTCTTATGGACAACGGCTTTCAAAGCATCACGCTTGCTGGCTATTCCTTTGGTGCAAGGATGAATGCTGCAGTGGTTTCAAAAGGTTGCAGGATAGAAGATCATATCATGGTGTCACCGCCGGTGGCATTCATGAGTTTTGATGATATCGCAAAAATGCCGACCACAGGCCTTATTGTGACGGGGAAAAATGATGAAATAGCCCCGCCGGATCTGATTTTGCAGCATATTAAAAGATGGGGGATATCACCGCGTTACGACATTATTGAAAATTGCGATCATTTTTATTCAGGCAGTCTTAAAAAACTTAAAACCATATTGGCGGAGTATCTTTCCGGAAAAGAAAAATAGGGTCAATATATGGTTACAGGAGTTTATGATGAAACCGTACGACAAATGCCGGGAGCAAAGATTATCCCGGAAACTTCCGTAACCGTGGTCAGGCCGGTTCCGGATATCGACCGGAAATGCCGGAATAAAAAGATCTGATATCAGCCATATCCGTTTCCATATCTCCTGTGGTGTTAAATAAAGGACCGATGCCCCCGGTTTTGTTTTGATAATCAAGAAACCCGCACACAATAGGGACATTTGCTTCCCTGGCAATATGGTAAAATCCTGTTTTCCATGGGCCTCCGTTTTTTCTGGTGCCGGAAGGGGCGATGGTGATGACGAGGGTTTCCGAATTTTCAAAGGCTTTGGCCATGGTGTTGACCACATTGTTTTTCTCCGACCGGTCCACTGGAATGCCGCCAAGTTTTTTCAACAGCCATTTAAAAGGCCATCTGAACATGGATCGTTTTCCCATCCAGTAAACCGGTAGTCTGAGTTTGAAAATAACCAGAAGAAAAAATATAAAATCCCAGTTGGATGTATGGGGCGCTGCAATCAGAACGTATTTATCAATATCAGGGGCCCTGCCGTCCGTCCGCCACCCGGAAAGAAAAAGCAGAACACCGGCAAAAAGATAAAACAGGGGCTGAAGGATCATATTGTTCAATAAAATTGGGGTCATGTCATTTCACCTGTAAATGCCAAAAAAATAAATCCATTAAAATGCAGGGAAACCTGAAGGTAAACCCGTCGGGCCCTGTTTTACACTATTAATACAAAGAAACCGGCAAATGGGATGGGATTCATTTGTCAAGGCTTTATTCAAACCACTGGATATTTGCCATAAGAATCATATTTTCCAACCAATTTACGCCAATACCCGTTCCGGTCTGATCACCTTGCACTCCCCAGTGCCTGAACGATTTTTTAAAGTTCAGAAAGGCCTTCCATTAAACGGCGGAAACTCGGTCGGTCCCTCAAACAGTCCGCCGTTTCCAGGCCTTTAGAACTTTTACAAAAATCGCAGGCAATCCGGTCATTGCAAGGCAATCAAACCTCCACTGGAAATTCCCCGAAGCCCAAACAAAGAATAAATTCCACCAATGATAGTGTTTGTTTATCACTCTGACATGGATTGGGTTTTCAGGTGATCTTGCGACATCTTCCAGTGCAAGGGTGATTGCCTTACGGGAGCATTATGGATTTTTGCTTACAAATTCTTGATTACCGTAGCGGTTAAGCCGCCATGCTGTTTGAGCGAAGAATGAGCGAGTT
>JANNUH010000056.1:0-36827 GCA_031395015.1 Desulfobacterales bacterium
CAACGACCGGATTGCCTGCGATTTTTGTAAAAGTTCTAAAGGCCTGGAATGTTAAAACGGCGGACTGTTTGAGGGAAGCATGACCGAGTTTCCGCCGTTTAATGGAAGGCCTTTCTGAACTTTAAAAAATCGTTCAGGCACTAGGGAGTGCAAGGTAATCAGACCGGAACGGGTATTGGCGTAAATTGGTTGAAAAATATGATTCTTATGGCAAATATCCAAATTTTCAACTCCTGTTTTTCAACTCCTGTTTGACAATCCTGAATTATTTTAATATTCTTGAACCATTCCAGTCATAAAAGCATCATCTTTAATTTTTCGGAGACCCTATGAATACCATCAATAAAAGTCCAAAAAAGGATGATACCCTTCTCTTTGCCGAAGAATCACACCCTTGTCCGATTGAAGACGAGAAGAAAAGCCCGAAATTTAAACTTCTGATTGTGGATGATGAAAATGAAATCCATGTCCTGACAAGGCTTGTCCTATCCGACTATTCCTATAACGGCGCCACTCTGGAATTTTTATCCGCCTATTCCGGCAAAGAGGCCAGACAATTGATCAAGGACCATCCGGATGCAGCCTGCATGCTTCTGGATGTGGTGATGGAAACCCATGACGCAGGGCTTGAAGTGGCAAAATTTATCCGGGAGGAAGCAAAGAACGAAAAACTCAGAATTATCCTGAGAACCGGGCAACCCGGCAAAGCCCCTGAAAATAAAATAATATTGAACTACGATATCAATGACTATAAAGAGAAGACAGAACTGACCGCTCAAAAACTCTTTACCACCATTACAACGGCTTTAAGGTCCTATATCCATCTCATGGAGCTTGAAAAAAAGACAAAGGAAATCGCTGATAAAAATCTGAGGCTCAATGAAGAAATCGCCCGAAGGATTGTGGCGGAATCCAATTTGACCAAATATAACCGCAGCCTTGAAAAAATGATCGACAATAAAAGCATTCGCTTGAAAACAGCCCTCACTGCCTTGGAAATAAAGGGCAAAGAGCTTAGGGAAGCACATAAATCAGCCGCGGTGGGCGATATTTCCTCGGTCAATATCAGCCAACTGAATGTTTCCGGGAACCGGCTGAAAGAAAATCTGCGCCGCATGAACCAATACCGGAGCGATATGACCCTTCTGCTTGAAAAATATGAAACCCTTCAGAACCTGATCGCTCCTGCTTCAAAGGCCACCCCTGCTTTATCCGGAAAAACCGGTGAAACCCTGGATGACATTGATCAATGCAAAAAAGATATTGACCTTGATGAAATACTGACAAAATACCCTGAAATCATAAAGGATTCAGCAGAGGGGATAGAAAAGATCTCAACAGCGGTCAATGATATCCAGTGTTTTATTGCCATCAAGGATGAACCCCTGAAGAAAACAGATATCAATCGTCTTTTAAAAACAACGGCCTCTGAATTAAAAGATTCCTTTAGCTCAAATATCGATCTTCAGATGGATTTTGCCTATATTCCGGAAATCAGGCTGGCTGAAAAGAACATGAAAAAAGCCTTTCATGAAATTATTAAAAACGCCTTTGAGGCCATCCCGTCAAAGGGCATCGTCTCTATTGCAACCGCTTGTGATGATTCCGATATCACCATTTTCATCAGCGATATCGGGCAAGGAATTGCACCCGAACATATGGAGCAGATTTTCAGACCCTATTTTTCCGTTCATAAACCCCAGGCAAAAGGTCTGGGCCTTTCCTTTGCCAGAAGTGCCGTTTTAAGCTGCAACGGTACGATTCAACTGACCAGCACAAAAAATGAAGGCACCCATATTACCCTTACCTTCCCGGTTAAATCCGCTGAAGACTTGTAACCGGTTGGATCGTCCGGATTTCCGGCTGTTTTTATTTTAACAAAAAATTCGCCCGGCCAGACTGATCTTTCTTTTCCTTTTCTACAGCCATAGGCTCAAGTATAAAAATTCTTTCCTTTTCAACCTTTTCTGTGGAAAGAATATAAGCCTTAATATTTTCCGATCTTGTCACGGCTAAAGACCTGAGGTCATTCTCATCAATGATGATATGGGTGATCAAAAGCTTCTTTTTTTCTTCAAGATCAAGCTTTTTTTCACCGCCCTTTTCATCTCTGGGCTTGGGGAATTCAGCCTTATCATAAACCTTTTCAATATATTTTTCCCTTTCTTCAGACGTGAGCGGTACACTTTTTTCCGGAGTTTTGGAAAAAGGTAGGGAATACCATGTTTTTTTTGATCTTTCTTCTTTTAATAAATTTTCGAATCTCTTTGTCCGAATACCTTCAGCATCCCGGATCGAATTGTAAACCCCCTGAATTTCAATCTTGATGGAAGTTTTTTCTTTTAAAATATCAATTAATTTGTCCAGTTTTCCATAATCGCCTTCCCTGATCTGCTCATCCCCAAATTCAAATTCGGCATAGCCAAGTTCTTCGCCGCCTCCCCCGAAAAAGGAGCCAATGATGGAGAAAGGTGAGGTAATGACTTTCAGGATCATGTTGCCGATCATTTTCATGATAATCGGACCCAGTTTGAATTCAGGATCATCCAGTTTGCCTTCCACAGGCAGATCAAGATCAATCCGGCCATCCCGGTTTTTTAAAAGCGAGATAGCAAGGCTGATGGGCAAAGAGGTTGCATGTTCACTGTCGACGCGTTCACCCAGCTCAAAATTATCAAACCGTGCACGGTTCTCGGATTTCAAGACATTGCCGTCAATCATGTATTTCAAATCTAAAATCAGCTTTCCCTTTTCAATTTTATAACCGAGATACTTGGATGAATATGGAGTGAAATTGGACAGCTCAATATTTTTAAAGGACACGTTGATTTCTGCAAATTTCTTTTCTGCCAGAGGATTGATGGTCCCTAAAATTTCAAGAGGAGAAGAAGAGCTGTGAAGCCCTTGCAGATGCAATTTTGCACGGGATTGTTCGTCTGAGGAAAGCCCGGTCAGGGAGCCTGCTATTTCTTTCATCCCGGCTTTGAAATTGGGTTTGGTCAGATAATCTGAAAAATCAATGTTACCCCCTTGCAGGGTTATTTTCCCAATATTTATTTTTGGCTTTCCCGTGGATGGTTTTACCGGTTGCAGGGCTGGATCGGAGGACTTGCCCTTTGGCGTGTCAAATTTAAAAATCGAAACTAAATTTAATTCCCCTGATTCGCTCACCGTAGCTTTGGAATAAAAATCCGTCAAAGAGATTTCTTTTGCCAAAACTTCCACCGGGAAAAGGGAAATATCAAGTCCGGTCAGATAGAGAGAATTGCAATTGAAAAAATCTTCTTTTGATTTTTTATCAAGGCTTGAAAAGCCTGCAACCGAAGTTTCCCCGGAAAAATGAAGGATTTTTCCTGATTTTTGTTTCATATCAACCAGAAGCTTTCCCTTGGAATTGATATTGCCTTCAGAAACAAGGATTTTGACGCTATCACTGAAATAGGGCTGCAAGGTTTTGATGTCTATTTTTTCAAGATTTATATTCAGAACTGCATTGAGATTCAAGGGATTTGCATCACCGGAAATTTCAATTTTTCCATTCTTTCCCCACTTCATTTCCGTACTGAGTTTTCCTTTTTCCTCACCAAAGCTTCTGAATCCTTCAGCTTTGATGGAAATTTCCGACAACTCAATATTCACAGGTTCTGTAACGGTCAGATCATTGAATAGAAGGTTGAACCCGGAGGCATCTAATGCATTCAATGTGATGGCCCACGGAACATATGGCTTATCTGCAGGCGTTTCTGTTGTTACAACAGGCGTTGGGGCCTTTTTTTCAACTTTCTTTTCCGGCACGATTGTTTCTACTATATTGAACCTGTCATCCTTATCCCTTTTCATAAGGATTTTCCCATTCCGGGTGGAAATATTGCCGGTGTCAATTTTTCGATTCGCCAAATCAAAGGTTGATCCTGAAATTTTGAATTCCGGGATATTGACAATCTCTTCTTTGGCTTTTCGATCCATCACACTCAGGGAATGAATTGAAATTTCCTGGCCTACGATCATTACCCTGGTTTCATTTTCTTCCTTTGACATTTCAAAGCCAAGGGCAAGATTCATGACTCCGTCCCTGATATCAAAACCGACCATATTTTCATAATAGGGCGTATATCTATTAAAGGAAAGATTGCTCATGCTGAGGCTGCCTTTAGCTATTAGCGGCCCGGTCTGAAAATCCCCCTTTGATTCAAAGGTCTCATCAAAGAGGGTTTTAAAACTCAACTGGAATTCGCCGGATACTGGCTCCCCAGTCTTTAAGCGGGTCACCGTGAGGTTCAACGGGGAAATGGTGGACTCAAAGGGGGTCTTGTTGGACAGGTCTTTGAATGAAATCACGGCGTCTTTGATCTCAAGGTCTTCCAGGGCAAGGGCAAAAGGCGTTGCTTTCTTATTATCCTCTTTAGATTGAGTCTCTTCTTCCGGGGAAGGGATTTTTTGGGAGGATATATATGCCAAAAGGTTCAGTACCCCGTTTTTATCCCGTTCAATATTCAATTCCGGGGAGGAAAGCAGGATCTTTGAAATATTCAATTGGCCGGAAAAAAGATCCGAGGTTGAAATATCAATGGAGAGCGAGGGAAAACCGAATATTTTTTCATCGTCCTTTCCCTTAATAAGGGCATTGGCTGCATTTACCCTGCCGTCAATCAGAAGAGACAGCTTTGAATTTTTCCTGGTAATACCTGCGTGGAGATCAAAACCCAGGTCAAGGCTTGCCAAACGAAGATTTTCAGGCAAAAGCAGATAAGAAAGATAATGCATCCCATTCACATCTGAAACCTTAATAGACACCTTTGTTGTGAGGTCCTCGGTAAAAGGCATGGATTCAAGATGGAGATTGCATTTTGCACCATTAAAAACAAATTGAATGTCAGAATTTGCGGGCTGAGCCATATCTTTTTTTCTGCTGCTTAAAATCGGCAGCATGAAAGAAAAATCCTTTACCAGATGGACGACTTCTTTTTTCTTATCTTGAAAATCAACCTCACCGCCGATGATGTGAATATTTTTCAAAACAAATCCGAATATCCCTTTTTTGACTTCTTCCTTATCCTTGGCCTGGCCATCCTTTGTCGGGTCTTCGGGCTTATCTTTTTTCATCAGGTCTGAAAAATTAAAGGAGCCGTCCACATATTGAATAATCTTTATATAGGGCTTTTCAAGAAACACTTCAGATATCACAGGCGTCAGTATAAATATGGAAAAAGCACTCAGGTTAACGGAAATCTTATTTGCAGATACAAAAACATCCTTGTTCTTTTCCGTAATTTTGAGGCCCTGAATTCCTGCCGTCAGGGCAAAGGGATTCACTGTCATGTTTTCAATGGAAACCTCCCGGTCCAGGGCCTTTGTCAATTTATCCCGGATAAGGTTTTTTCCGATAACGGGAACAAGAAAAAAACCGATCAAAGCATATAAAAGTATAATGATCCCTGAAATCGTGAGTGTTTTTTTTGAAAGAAATTGTCTGATGGTCATTTTTCCTCCGTTTTAGATAATTCCAAAAAGCGGACCGCCCTGTTTCCCCATTTCCCTGACCCTTGCTTCAATCTTTGGATCACGTTCCAGAATCCGGGCGTGAAAAGGTTTGATTCGAGCATCAATAATAAGAGGCTCCCTGCATCCCCAGTGCTTGAACTGCATTTTTTCATCCACACCGTAAATGTCATGGGATGGATTTGATCTTAAAAACGTCACCCATAAAAAATTTGAAAAAGAAGCCCCGGCAAAATCCGTATCATCCACCACCACAAACAAAGGAATGGATGAAAGTCCGCCCTTTCCTAATAAATGGGCTTTCAACCGGTTAATTTCAATTTTCCCCCTGGCATAGGTTTTAAACACAGGGCCTTTGACAAGGGCCATACCGGGTGCAACAAGTCTTGCTCCTGTAAATTCATCAGGAAGAGAAAATCCCATCGGAAATGATAAGCTTAAGCTTCGTCTTTTCTCCCCTGCGGCCGCCATGATGAGTTTAGAACCCTGGTTGATATTCTGTGTCGAATAATCAAGGGTATCCATGGTAGTTTCAGTGAAAAAATGAAGGTCCGAGGAAAAATCAATCCTTTCCAGCATATGAATGAAAAAGGCCTTGGTATCCTTCACATCAAGAAAAGGAGCATCCTCATGGGCAGAGATCAAAAGATATTTTGCAAGGGAAAGCTGACCTGTTCCGAGCACCCGTGCGGCATGGGTCAACAGTTCCCGCGGCCTTCTTTTTTCATAGGGCAGATAACGTTCGCGGGCCTTTACCAGCAAAAGCGGGTGAACACCGGCATCATCCACGGCATTGACAGCGGTCACGCCCGGAATGTCGGCCTGAATGGCGGACCCGGCTATTTCATGAATCAGCCTTCCGAAATTCGAATCTTCCTGGGGCGGTCGTCCCACGACGGTAAAGGGGAACACGGCATCTTTTCTGTGATGAACGGATATAACCTTTATATATGGATAGTCATGTTCATGGGAATAATAGCCCAGATGATCTCCAAAGGGGCCTTCCCTTTTTGTCTTCCCCGGAAAAATGATCCCGGTGATGCAGAAATCGGCATCGCTGGAAAGGATATGCCGGTTTTGAATTGAATACCTGAAATTTCTGCCCGCCAGGGCCCCGGCAAAAGCAATCTCGGGAACCCCTTCAGGCAGCGGCATCACCGCAGCAAGGGTATGGGCCGGCGGGCCCCCCACAAAGATGCTGACCTTTAAGGCCTGACGGCTTTCCAAGGCTTTTTGATGATGCTCGCCAATCCCGCGATGCAATTGATAGTGAAGCCCTATTTCTTTGCCGGGCAGATAATCGTTGCCTGAAATCTGAATCCGGTACATGCCGATATTGGACCGTAAGATTGAATCATGGTCCGGGTCCCTGGAAAAAACCTGGGGAAGCAGGATAAATGCCCCCCCATCTCCGGGCCAGCACTGGATCATGGGAAGATCCTCTATGCTGCAGCGTTTTTCCATGACTCTGGGATTAAGGCTTTTCAAAGGAATGGAATGCAGTAATGAAGAAAGACCGGACAAAATTTTCCCGGGCTGTTTAAAATAAAGTCCGGGATCAGATCTTAAATCCACCAGGGCTTTTACCGATTGAAGTTCCGGCTCAAATATCTTGAGTGTTCGTTCATAGGTGCCAAAGAGATTGGATACAGCCGGAAAACGGCAGTTCCGGACATTTAAAAACAATACGGCAGGGCCTTTTGCTTCAAACACCTGACGGGTGATTTCAGCCATTTCAAGATAAGGGTCCACAGGCTCCCTGATCTTTATGAGTTCTTTTTCCTTATCAAGAAAGGAAAGACAGTGTCCAAGGCTTTGAAATTTCATCTGTTATTTGGCATAACCCCATTGTTTAAGGCGGCTGTAAGCATGTTGGGAATATTTATTCTGCTGATAATTAATCATTTTCAGATATTTTATATACTGATTTGCAGCCAAGTCCCGGTCTCCATTATTTTCAAGACAATATCCCCGGAAAAATGCCATCTGGGGATTGCCCGGCAGGATTTCCTCACATCGGGTAAAATCCTTATAAGCTTCTGAAAATCTTTTTTGCTCGGTATTGGCGATCCCGGCCACATAATACCCCTGGGCCTCGGAAGGATATAATTTTTTTGCCGTGTCGGCATAGGACAGGGCCTCGGCAGTTTTTTCCCGGATGAGGAGGCATTTGGCCATGACCACATGGGCTGTATAATCCTCCTTTGATATCCGGATGGATTTTTTTATAGCATTCTCAGCCTTGTCATAGTCTTTTGATGCCAGAAATTTTTCCCCTTCCTGTAAAAGCTCGATGGCTTCCTTTTTTCCCCTCAGGAAGGCGGTATTGTCCATATACCGTTCCTTGTTTAATGCATATTGCCTTGAACCCGAGTATTGTCCTTTTTCCAGCGCAATGGCGGCATCCAGCCGTTCCGAACTCATGGGATGGGTGGAAAACAGCATGGCAGCCGAATTGGACTTTTCCTTATGAAGGGAGTCCAGCATTTCCATGAGGCCGACAAATCCCTTGGAAGGATATCCGGCCTTGACCATATATTCATTGCCCAGAGCATCTGCCTCCCTTTCATTGTCCCGGCTGTATTTGGATAGAAAAACCCCCTGGCTGAGGGCACCCAGTTGCGAAGTCAGTTCGCCAAAGGCAGATCCCTGGGTGCCTGCCGCAATGGACAATCCTCCAATGAGAAGAGAAGAAAGCTGCCCCTTTGAAACCTGTTCCGCCGTATGTCTGGCATTGACATGACCCAGCTCGTGACCTAGAAGGGATGCAAGTTCTGCCTCATTATCCAGTTTAAGAAGAATCCCCCGTGTTACTGCAATGGAACCCCCAGGAAAGGCATAGGCATTGATATAGGTAGCATTCACGCATTTAAAGGAATAGGGCATGGCGGGCCTATGGACATGGCCCAGCAATCCTTTACCCACGATGGACACATACTGATTCAATTTTTCATCCTGGCTCATGCCGTAATCTGAAGAAATCTGAAAAGGAGACTGCTGCTTATCAATGGCAATTTCCTCTTGCTCGGAAACCATCATGAGCTGCTTCTTTCCTGTGACCGGGTCAATGGCACATCCTGAAAAAAAACTTGAAACGGCAAGGCTTGCAGACACGAAGGCCGCATATTCTAAAAATTGCCTTCTTGATAAAAGATTGTATACTGTTGACGTTTTCATTTTAATAATTTTTAAAAAACAGGGATAAAACCAGAAGAACAACACCAAGCCCGATTAAAAATGCGGAAAACGGAAGTTCGACCATGAGGAAATAAAGGGAATCCTGTATGACCCTGACATCCGTAAAATTAATAAGAGACTCTGAGGCCTTGTCTCCCAGAAATTTTGAAATCGTTAAATCCGCCCAGAAATTGCGGCTTTCCATAAATTGTGAAATGCCGCTGAAAACAGCCACAAAACCCCCTGCGACTAAAGATAAAATACCTGCTTTGGTGAACATCTTCTTTTTCCCCATGTTCTGTTTAGAGTCTTTGCGTTGATTTACTATATTCCGGCCGGAATATTGAAGTCAAACAATTTTCCCCGGGGAAGACTATTATTTACCCCCCCTTTGTGATAAAGCCTATCGATATTATGAGGAACCTTATTCTCTTTTTAAAATGATGACACATGAAAACATACTGAAAAAAGTCGGCGTTGCGTCCTTTATCATGATGGCATCGGTGTTTGCCAGCCGTGTCATCGGCGTGTTCCGGGAAATGGCCATTGCCGGTGAAGGCGGGATCAAGGCCGGGGTAGATGCCTATCAGGTCGCCTTTATCATCCCTGAAATCCTGAACCATATCGTGGCCAGCGGCTTTCTTTCCATTACCTTTATCCCCATTTTCGCCCATTACCTGTCCTTGGACAGAAAAGAGGAGGGATACCGGGTCTTTTCCATTATCATGAACAGTTTCGGCTTTCTTCTCCTGTGTTTTATTCTGATTGCCATGGTCTTTGCAGATTCCCTGGTCCATGCCTTTGCACCGGGGATAAATGACCCCCTGACCTTTTCCCTGGCCGTAAAGATGACAAGAATCATTATTCCTGCCCAGTTTTTCTTTTTCTGCGGCGGCCTTCTCATGGCGGTTCAGTTTGCCAATGAAAAATTCTTCATCCCTGCCCTTGCCCCTTTGATATACAATTTGGCCATCATTCTCTGCGGTCTTTTTCTTGCCCCGAAAATAGGTATGGAGGGATTTGCCTGGGGGGTTCTGGCTGGCGCTTTCATAGGGAATTTTGCAGTCCAGCTCATTGGAACCCAAAGGATAGGGCTCAGGTATTTTTTTACCTTCAATGTTACGCATCCGGATCTGAAAAAATATATCCTTCTGACCCTGCCCCTGATGCTGGGATTGACCATGACCTTTTCCACGGAAATTCTGTTGAAATTTTTCGGATCTTATTTAAGCGAAGGCAGCATCGCAGCCATGAATTATGCCCTGAGAATCATGTTCATCCTTGTGGGACTTTTTGGGCAGGCCGTGGGGGTTGCCTCCTACCCCTTCATGGCAAAACTCGCAGGACAGGGCAATTTTTCCGAGCTGAACCGTCTCTTGAATTCAACATTAAAATACATATTTCTGGTTATTCCCTTTTCCATCTTCTTTATCGTCATCAGCCGGGAAATCATTGTTCTTCTTTTTCAAAGAGGACAATTTGATGCAGAGGCCACACGGGTGACGGCCTCCATTCTTCCTTTTTTCCTGATCGGCACCTTTGGTTTTTCAGCTCAGACCATTGTCTCAAGAGGTTATTATGCCATCCAGAATACCCTTTTCCCTGCTCTTTTTACCTCGATTTGCGTTATCTTAAGTTTTCCCCTGATTTATTTTCTGATGAAGCTCATGGGTCCCAGCGGTATTGCCCTGGGTCTTACCCTGTCGGTTGTTCTTCAGGCCATTGTCCTGTTTGAATGCTGGAATAAAAAAAGCCGGAACACGGATAAAAAAGAAGTTTATCTGTTTTTCCTTAAGATCATCCCTGTTGGCCTTGGGGTGGGAACCTTACTTTTTTTAAGCGTTTTTGCCCTGCGCATGGCCTTTGATTCCATGACCTTTCACGGTGCCTTTATCATTACAATGCTTTCCGGAATTGAATTTTTGATCCTGTTTTTTCTTGCCGGAAAAATTTTAAAGATAAATGAAATTCTAGTTCTCTATGAAAAGAGTTTTAAAAAAATCGCATTAATCATCAAAAAAATCAATGCATGAAAAAAGCTGAATCAGACCTTGAATTTCTTTATAAGCTCCCTGAAATTCTCAGCCATGGATGAAAGGCTTGCGGCATTATCATTGAGTTTACCGCTACTGGCCTGAACTCTTCTTGCCCCCTCCTCGACCTGGATGATGTCTTTTGCAATTTCCGCCGCAACAGCAGCCCCCTGAGCGACATTTGCATTTACTTCAGATATTTCAGCAGAAACATCGTTGATGTTTTTTGCAATTTCACGGGTGGTGACATTCTGTTCTTCCACGGCCGCGGCAATGGTGGAAATTGCCTGCTCAGATTCCTTTACAATGGCGGTCAGCCCAACCACTTTCTCGACAACTTCCTTTGATTTTTCTTTGATCCACCGAAGTTTCTCATCAGCTTCAAGGGTGGATTTATTGGTTTCACTTGCAAGTTCCGTAATCTCCTGGGCAACCACGGCAAAGCCTTTACCGGCAGCGCCTGCCCTTGCCGCTTCGATTTTGGCATTCAGGGCCAGCATGCCGACCTGTTCTGAAATGGCCCGGATTTCATCGGTCACAAGATCGACATCATTGGCTCTTTTCCCAAGCTCATTCACAACCGTTGTGATCATATCAAACCCCTGGGCCACCTGTTCTGTAATTTCTTTGGTGGCAGTCACATTCCTGGCAATTTCGCTCACCGTGGCACTCATCTGTTCAATGGCCGATGAAACGGAATTCATTGAATCCGTTGCCTGCCCCATGGAAGCGGCGATGGACCGGTTATTGATGCTCATCTCTTCTGCTGCCGAAGAAACCGTTGTGGCCTTTTGGGAAGTATCTGTGCTGGCTGAATTCAGATCTCCGGAAATGAGGCTTAAATCCGAAGCAGAATGAAATATAATATCTGAATTGTCTGAAAATTGTTTAAAGGTCTGTCTTAAATCCTGGTTTACAAGGTTGATCCTGGAAAGGATGTGATTGATCTCGTCTCCTTCCCTGATATCATAGGTTTTTGTAAAATCTTTCTTTCGCATGTTGGCAGTGGCATCCATAACCATCATGACTTTTTTATTGACAAGGAAATGAAAAAACAACCAGATAAACAGGATGATGATAAGAAGACCGGTAATTCCGATAAAAAGGCTGACCTGTCTTGCACTGCCGACAGCTTCAAAAATTGCCGATTCAGAGGAAATAACGGATATTCCGCCTATCACCGCTCGCTTATCTCCATGACAGTGAAAGCATCGTTTTTCATTTAAAATGGGATTGTTTTCAAGCAAAAAAGGCTTGTCCCCCAGAGAAATGTGAAAGGATTTTTCCGAGGCTTTACCGCTTTCCAGCATGAGGGCCATATCCTTTGATGATGCATCATCAAAAAGATCCTGAGCTTTTTTCCCTACTGTCTGACTATCTGTGCTGAAAGATACAAGCCCCTGAGAATCATAGACAAAGACCTTTAGATCGGTTATCTGTTCCCCCAGGCGTTTGAACTGGGTTCTGACCGTGTCATTGTCTCCTATGGAAAGAGCGTCAAACATGCCGCCTTCCACTGCAAGGGCCAGCATCCGGTTCTGGGAATTCAACTGGGCCTCGCCGAATTTAATCTGATAAATGATATTATACCCGATATTGGCTGCAACAACGGCCATCACAATGACTGATAAAGGAATAAGAACTCTCAGCCATAGCCGCTGATTAATGGCATTAAAAATTGTGTTAAACATTTTCTTAAGATCCTCCGGACAATTAATGGGCTCCGCCAAATAAAAGGGGCTTGAAATCAAAGGCTTCAATTCTGTCTTTGCTATGGCAGGTATTGCAGTTTTCCATGGTGACATTACGTATGATCAATGACGGATCACCCCCATCCATATGCAGGCTTCCTGGACCGTGGCAGACTTCACAGCCGGCATCTTTCAAATCCGGAGTTTTTTCTTCGGATTCAAACCCGCCCGGCTTTCCATATCCGGTGGTATGGCATTCAAAACAGGTCCGGTATTCGTCCAGGGTCAGTTTTTTCTCCATCTTTTTAATACTTCCAAAGGATTTGGCCTTTTTTGCAAAACTAATATAATTTAAATATTCCTTTTCATGGCAGGCTTTGCACGCTTTGGCGCCCACATATTTTTTTTCCTTTGCAAGGCCCTGGCCCGTAAAACTAAAACAACACACAATAAACACACTAAAAACAATATAGCGTTTCATTTTGCACCCCTTAAAAAAATCCCGATATTACATGTCCAAAGATTGAATTTCCATGATATAAAGACTGATTTCCTATATTAAAAAGAATCTATAAAATCAACAAATTTTTGAAATTTTCACCAGCTTACCGGTATCCTGACCCCCTGACCGGCTTTATTTTTAAATAACAGAAACCGGTTTTGTTTCCCGAATAGATACAAATCCCTTGTTACCTGAACATCCTGCCTGCAATAGGCCACGATCTTGTCTATTTCACCCTGCTCCCACCATTTAAGCGCCATAAGGCCGTCGGCACTTTTCCTGCAGCCCAGGGTCTCGGAGGCCAGATGATCCAGGGAAAGCCTGTAACCAAGCCTTTCATGGACTTTCATCAGAAGATCCAGAGTGGGCAGCAAAGAAAAATCAAAATCCGAAAGCCCGGACAATACCTTATAATCAAAGCCGATGATATTAAAGCCCACAATGAGGTCAAATTGTGTCAGATCGCGGCAGAGCCGTTCAATATCATCTTGAAAATATTCCTGATAGGAATCTTTTTTTGAATCATAGAGGATGGCGCAACTGACTCCCATTTTATCGGCCCTGTTCCACCCTCCGACCTGTTCTGCCGATCTCCTGGTTTCAATATCCAGGACCCCGTATCGTAAATCCTGTAAAGGATATTGATCCAAATCAGATTTTGAAGCCGGTTCAGTCAAATATTCAATCACGGATTCCCGGACTTCATCCGACCCTTCTGCTTTTTCATTGGTCAGTATCATCTCAAGGATCTTCAGGGCAGCCCCCTTGTCAATGGGCCGGTTTCCCGACCCGCATTTGGGGGAATGCACACAGGCAGGGCAACCGGCTTCGCATGGGCAGCCGGAAATGGTCTCAAAGGTTTTTTCCATAAGCGCTGCAATATCCTTAAATGCCTGTTCCGTCAATCCAAGTCCTCCCGGAACACCGTCATAAATAAACACGGCGGCTTTGCCCACCTGGGGATGAAAAGGAGTGGAGATTCCGCCCAGATCATTTCGATCCGTCATGACCAGAAGCGGCATAATGCCTATGGCTGCATGCTCCAGGGCATGAATGCCTCCCATGAAATGCAGCCTTTCCGATTCTATTTCATCTCTGACATGATCCGGGATTTCAATCCAGAGGCCCTCGGTTTCAAATTCAAGTTTCGGCAGATCAAGGGGAATGATGCCCATGGATTTCTGATTTGAAACCAGCTTTTTTTCATAACCAATCACCTGTTCCGCGATTTTTAAAATCCCATAGCCGATCCTTGTCCCTTTTACAAAAGAGGATGTTGACTGCCTGATAATGGTTGTGGATTTGGATGATCTTGCCTTTGTAAAATAAGGAACATCCTGCTGTTTAACTTCAATCACCCCGGCTACATGATCAAAAAGGGTAATGACATAGGATTCACCCCGGTGAAGATAAACCGCTCCTTCATGGGCTTCAAAATAGGACCGGTGCCGGTCCATGTCTCCAAGACTCTGTTTTGTATTTTCAAGAAAAATCGGAAGGCTGTTGCCTGTCCCCCTCAAATTGACCTCCCGGTGGGGGGCTTTTCTGGCCCCATGCCAGTAATCACCTTCCCGGCTTCTTAAGAGAATCGCCTCAGATTCAAGTTCGGCAAGGGCCTTTTGAACACTATCATTTAAAAGAAAGGCTTCGGCTTTATGAAGACTTAATTCTGCGGCCGCACATTCAAGGTGATGCCTTAGAATGACCCTGTTGTCCGGATTGATGACAGCCTTTTCCGGCGGCATATTAAAAAAAATATCCGGGTGGTTGATAAAATACTGATCTAGGGCATCTTCGTGGGCAATGAGAATCAGGGCGGAATCCTGGCCATCCCGCCCGACACGACCGGCCCTCTGCCAGGTGGACATGATGGTTCCCGGATACCCGACAAGAATGCAGATATCCAGGTTACCGATATCGATGCCGAGTTCCAGGGCACTGGTGGAGATCACAGCCAGAAGTTCTCCTGTGGCAAGCCGTTCTTCAATGATGCGCCGCTCCTCGGGCAGAAACCCGGCCCGGTAAGCGCTGATCCGGTCGGAAAACCCCGGGGCCCGCTGGGAGGCCCAGATGGCGATAAGTTCCGTGATCTTCCGGGACTGAGTATAGCAGATGGTTCTTAAATTCCGGTGAACCGCAGCATGGATCAGAGAAATAGCAGTATTGGCAGCCCCTTCAAGTCCCCGCATCAGGATGACTTCCTTTTTTCCGGCCGGGGCCGAGGATTCATCCACAACACAGATCTCAAGTCCTGTCAGTTTTTCACACAGGCTTGCCGGATTGGCAATGGTGGCGGAACAGAAGATGAAAACAGGATTAGAGCCGTAATATCGGCAGATCCTTTGAAGCCGCCGGAATACCCAGGCCATGTTGGAGCCCATGACGCCCCGGTAGGTATGAACCTCGTCAATCACCACAAATCTTAAATTCCTGAAAAATCCTTCCCACAGATGATGATGGGCCAGCATGGACAGATGGAGCATTTCAGGGTTGGATAAAAGAATATGGGGAAAGGCTTTCCTGATCTTTGCCTTTTGATAGGCGCTGATATCTCCGTCATATACCGCAGCCTTCAGCTCCGGGGCTTCAGGATGAACCGAGCCCGCCGCCCTTAAAAGGTGTTGAACCGTATTGAGCTGATCCCTTGCCAGGGCTTTTAAAGGGAATAGATAGAGGGCACAGGATGCCGGGTCTTCCATGAGTCTGTCAATCACCGGCAGATTATAAATAAGGCTTTTACCGCTGGCAGTGGGCGTGGCGATAACCGTATGAATCCCCTTTTCAATCAGATCTATAGCTGTTTTCTGATGGCTGTATAATTTTTTAATACCAAGGAACTTTAAAAGCGGTGACAGGTTATGTTTAAACCCCGGGTCTTTGGAAGCAAACCTTGCCTCTCTGGGGGGAATGGTTTTATGACAGACAATATCTCCGAGAAACCCCTTATATTTTTTCAGGGACCCGATATATTCGTCAAGGCTCACAAAATACTCTTTCCAAGGGCAGACAAGGTCAATTCAACGGCAAGTTCTGCGGTTTTATTGGCAATATCAAGAATGGGGTTGATCTCCACCAGATCCATGGAGGTGATTTTTCCGGAATCAGCCAGGATTTCCATTAGAAGATGGGCTTCCCGATAGGAAATCCCTCCCGGAACCGGAGTCCCGACACCGGGTGCCTCTACCGGATCAAGGGCATCCATGTCCACGGTCAGATGGATTCTCTTTAAATGGACAAATTTCATCAACGCCTTATTGGCAATGGAATTGATTCCCTGTTCATCAATATCCCGCATGGTAAAGACCGTAATACCGGATTTTTTCAGCCGGATTTTTTCCTTTACATCCAAATCCCTCTGCCCGATCATGACAATATTTTCAGGAAGAATTTTGGCCCCGGGCCTTCCCACATTGATGAGGGATTCATAGCCTTCTCCGATAAGGGCCGCCAGGGGCATTCCATGGATATTTCCGCTGGGTGAAGTTTCCGGCGTATTGAAATCTGCATGGGCATCAATCCATATCAGTCCCATGGGGTCACCATCAGAAACTGCAGCCACCGTTCCAACGGCAATGGAATGATCGCCTCCGATAAACAAAGGGAACCGCCCTTTTCCCACAGCGTCTTTTCCAGCCCTGTAAATCGCTTCACAGATATCGGTAATTTCTTTCAGGTATTTATCTTCAATCCCTTTGCCGGTTTTTTGATCTCTGGACGCGTCATCGTCCCTGATGGGAATTTTGACATTCCCTGTATCCACAACCTCATGCCCAAGGGCCCGGAGCCGTGGAATCAGACCGGTATACCGGACGGCTGCCGGTCCCATGTCCACTCCCCGGAGCAATTGCCCGAAATCCATGGGAACCCCGATGATACTGATTTTCTTTTTCATGAAGATGACTCCTAAGAGAAATGTCCCAAACTTGACAGGTCCTATAGCATAGAGTATGAAATCTATTCAACAAAAAACAACCCTTTTTAAGGGTTTTGAGGAGCACCATGAGAACCCACGAGCTCAAATCCGCCCAGACCCTGAATGCCGTTAACTGCCTTCTGGATCAGGGAATCAAAAAAATAAGCCTCCTGGTCCGCCATTCTGAACGGCTTTTTTCAACCGAGGCCGGAATGGAACCCTTTATGGAATTAACCCATGCCGGAAAAACCTATGCCTACGACTTTGGCCGGGCGCTTCGGCCTGAGCCGGTTCCAATGCTCAGTTCCAGTTTCATGGGCAGATGTATTGAAACCGCTTACCTTATTGATAAAGGCTTTACACATAAACACAACCAAATTCTCCCCCACAACACAGTCGACAACCGGCTTGCCCCTTTTTATATCAAAGACATTGATAAAGCTGTTGAAAGAATCCTGGTTGAAGGAAATGATTTGTTTATCCGAAACTGGTTTGACGGAAAAATGGATGAAACCATCATTGAAAATCCGAAAAAAACCGCTGATCTGATATGTGATTTCATGATGGAACAGCTCAAAAATCTGCCTGATAATCAGATGGCCATATCCGTCACCCATGACTGGAATATCTATCCGTTAAAAGAATTCAAGCTCAGCCTCAGACATGAAGAATACGGGGATGTGGGCTATCTTGAAAGTGTGCTTTTTTTTGAAAAAAACAACCGATATTATATCACCTGTTTTCAGACAGACCCTGTGGAGTTATGACACCCGAACCCTGGAGAAATAAATTTGAAAAAAACAACTCTCACCATCCTTTGTGAGAAAAGATTTCTGGGGAAAAAAGCACTATTTGTTGCAGTGACCATTTATTTGCTGGGTGTTGTTGTTGTGACAGGCTCCTGGCTGACTTTTCTGCGGCACGAAAGCCTGAGCGCCTTTGACAACAGGCTTCTGAATGCTGCAGAGGCGCTCCCCGGATTGCTGCCCCAGGATTTCCATGACCGTACCCTGAACAAGGACAGTATCGGACCGGAAGAAGATCAGCGCAATCTTGATCTTTTGTCGACCCATGCACGCATTGGAGGTTTTGCTTATCTTTACACCTATGTAATGGATAAAGGACAGATTTATTTCACCGCTTCAAGTTTTACAGATGACGATGTTGAAAAGGACAAGGTCTCTCGCTACTGGACCGCTTATCCTGAAGGTCATCAGGCCTATTATGACGCCATTCATTCGACCGGGCCGGTTTTTGTCACTGCCTCCGACCGCTGGGGGTCCTTTCGAACCGTTCTGATTCCACGGCTGTCCCCGGCCGGCAATCCCTATGTTATTGGTATCGATATTGATATCAGTGAAATCCATAAAACAATGTGGAAACAAATTCCCTGGGTAGTGGCAGCAGCCTTTTTGCTGCTGCTTTTTGCAGTGCCCATTGCAATCACCTTGCGACACACACTGGTAGCCGTTAACAAGGATCTGCGAGTGCAACTGGACGAGAATGAAAAAGTGAAAAAAGAGCTGCTTAAGGCCATTGAAAAAGCCAATGTTGCCAACGAGAGCAAGGGGCGGTTCCTTGCCAATATGAGTCATGAACTGCGTACCCCGTTAAACGGGGTGACCGGTATGATCGATCTGCTGCTGGATACGCAACTGGATACAATTCAGCGGGAATATGCCCAAGGCATCCGGGCATGCAGCCAGACCCTGTTGGAAACCATTCATCATGTGCTGGATATCGCCGGCATCGAGTCCGGAAACATTCAATTCAAGCCTCGTATTATTGAGTTTCGCGACTGGCTGGATGAGCACATGGCGATCTTTTCCCTGCCTCTGGCTCAAAAACATATTGATATGGAGATTAGTGTTTCTCCTGATTTCCCCCGGTCCATCAAAACTGACCCGGACCGGCTATGGCAGATTCTGGGTAATCTCATTGATAATGCGATTAAATTTACCCGGCAAGGCAGTGTCAAAATAAGCATTGACCGGCAAGGCGGAAATCTGTTTGCCCAGGTGGAAGACACCGGCACCGGTATCCCCCCTGAAAAGCAGGATATGGTATTTGATGCCTTTGCCCAGGTCGATGACTCTTATACCCGTCGCAATGAAGGAACCGGTCTTGGACTGACCCTGGCACGGGATTTATGCTCGCTTATGGGGGGCAGACTCTGGTTGGAGCATTCCAGTGCCCATGGTTCCTTGTTTTGCTTTTCCATACCTGCTGAACTTGATGAAACACACTTGGAATCCCGTGATCTCCTCCATAATAAAAAGGAAGAGGCTGAAAAAGAAGCTTTACCCATGCGGAAAATAGCGGCACTCACGGATTTTACCGCTGCCATGGTTCTGATCGTGGAAGACAATGCAGTGAACCGGATGATTGTTCAGCGTATGCTGGCAAAGATCGGCATCATGGCCGATACCGCCGATAATGGTCTGGAGGCGGTTCTTGCAGTCCGGCAAAAGCGCTATGATCTGGTGCTGATGGATGTACAAATGCCGGAAATGGATGGATTAGAGGCGACCCGGATCATCATGGCAGAGCATGGCAAAAATGCTCCTGTCATTATCGGCTTGTCTGCCCATGCAACACTTGATCACATTGAAGAGGCAAAATCTGCCGGGATGCAGGACTATCTCACCAAACCCCTTCAACGAGATGCGCTGCACATTATTTTACAGCGGTTTCTGCCAAAACCCGCAACGCCTGCTGTACCGGGAATGATGACGGTCGAATAATGTGATGATCAGTACGACAAACTATTGCTTTATTTTTTTTGTTTATCTTCTTCTTTTTTATATTCAATATACCAGTCCTGGTCGCCATATAGGCGATCGCTGCATTCGGGACAAATGCCGTGGCTGAATTCAGCAGATGAATATTTGCTGATATAAGACTCAATCTGATTCCAGTAACCTTTATCATCCCGTATTTTTTTACAGGATGAGCAAATAGGTAAGATTCCCCTTAAGGTTTTTATTTCATTAACTGTGTTTTGGAGTTTGACAATCAGGCCTTCGCGTTCTTTTTGAGCCAGTACCCTTTCGGTAACATCACGAAAACTCCACACCCTTCCGATTATTTCCCTATCAAGATTTTGAGGCTGCGAATACCGTTCAAAAATCCGGTCATTCTTAAAATACAAAGTGTCAAAACTTTCCATGGAGGGGTCAGCATACAATTCTTTAATTTTTTTTTCAAAATCATCTGAATTTTTTAATTGATCCGAAACGTATTTGAGCAGAGATTTATCATCTTCACTGGATTCCAGAATAGACTCTGGAATTTCCCACATTTTAGCAAACTGTTTATTGAAGGCTGTAATTTTTCCATTTCTATCTACTACCAGGATTCCATCAGCAGTTGATTCAAGAGTGGCCTTGAGTTTTGAAAGAGCCTGTTTTTGTTCCATCTCGGCTGTTTTTCTTTGAACAATTTCAGTGTTTGCTTTTAAGAATAAAAAAAAGACAATGAATCCAAAAAATATGCACAATACAATTACAACAACTCCAACAGACCGTAAGGGTTCGATAACGGTTTTCATTATTTCATCATGGCTTTGCAGATAAACCAGATGCCAATCCGGGTAATTGACAAGCGCTTGTTTATGAACGCTATATTTATTCCCCAATGCGTCTGAAGCGTAATCTTGATTAATCAGTTTCATCCCGGTCCAATTCCAGGGGCCTTTGCCAAACTGACCTTCTTTTTCAATAACCGAGATCGTTTCAGAAGATGTTTGCCATAGCAGATGATAAAGCCAGTCGAAACGATTTGAAACAAACACCACCCCATGTGGATCAGTTAACAATACAATCCCCTGGAAAGATTTTATGAAATCTTTTTCGATGATTTCAATCGATGCTTTGATAACCGCAACACCCAGAGGTTTTTTCTCATCTTTGCCAAAAACAGGGTGGCTGTAATATATCCCTCTCTCCATGGATGTAATCCCAAGGGCCATATAAACGGATGGCTTGCCTTGAATGGCCTGCTTAAAATATGGCCGAAAACCATAATTTTTCCCCACAAAGCTATTGGGGTCGCCATGGTTGCTGGATGCAATCGTATTTCCGGAATAGTCCATCAGATAACAGACACTGACATTTAAATCATGGCACAACTGTTCTAAAAGCGCATTGGTATCAGCAAGGGTAATTTCATCACTATTCAATAAGGATTGTTTTATTTCCTTTAGCCCGGCTATTGATTTTACCGACAGAAGAGACCAATTCAAAAAGGCATCAATATTATTCCCAAGATCTCTCAAATGTTCGGCACTCTCTTTGTATGCTCGAACCTCTGAAAATTCACTCAAAGATGAATAATAAAGATACCCTCCAGCGGTAAAAGACAAAACAGCCAGTATGGACAATACAATTAATAAAGTTCGAAGTTCGATTTTAATATTTTTCATAAAAAAACCTTAATGGCTTTTTCTTTTGCATCCGAAAAAATGAGCTGAAAAAAAAAGCAACAAATCAAAAGCCATTGCAAAAAACTAAAAATCTCAAACCTATTCTTCAAGATTCATCTTGGTAGGATTCATCTTCATCCCACTACTCAACAAATTCCTCAAAGAAACCGCGAAATCATCATATCTCTCAGAACAACAATTAGCCTTAACCTCTTCAGCCAAAGCATTATACTGATCATCTCTCAAAATTCCTCTTCTTATCTTCAAAATCTCAACTTCCTTAGGCAAACCGATTTCACAATAAGCCCTCAAAACCTCATCCAATTCAAAAGAAGTCAAAAAATGATCTCTCTTATTTAACGCATTCAGCAACCTTCTGCCTTTTCCTTTCTCAGCGAATCCGATAATCCTCTCAAGCAAATCTCTATTCCCTATAAAAATCAATTTACAGAATATAGCAGCGCAAAACAAGTAAATATCCAAATTTTTGCATCATTTCATCAAGCCTCGGCCAGAAAGACAGCCCGGACCGGAGCCGGATATCCTTCCACGGTTTTATCCGGATCATGGGGATCAAGAAAATCCTTTAATGACTCGGTCTGAATCCACCTTGTTTTTCTCTGTTCGTCTGCAGAGGTCCGGGCGATATCCACACATTGGATGTTTTTGAATCCGGCCCGTGAAAGCCAGGATTCCATGGCCAGAAGATCAGGAATAAAAAAAACATTTCTCATTTTTGCGTACCTGTCCCCGGGGAAAAGGCAAAGATTTTCTCGTGTTTCCAGAACAAGATTTTCAAGCACCAGCTCCCCGCCTTTTTTCATGGAATCATGGATCGATCTCAACATTTCAACCGGGGATGGCCGGTGATAGAGAACGCCCATGCAGAATACCGTATCAAAATAGCGGCCCATTTCCGGTAATTCATCATGGGGGATGGGAAGGCAGAAGACATTGTCCTGTTGAATGAATTTCTGGATGGCAAGGTACTGGAAATAAAAATAGCTCTGGGGTTCAAGGCCCAGCACCATCAGAGGCTTGTGGGCTGCAGCCCTGAACATATAATACCCGTTACTGGAACCGATATCCAGAATCCTGCGGCCCTTCAGGATTTTGATGTGGGCTAAAAGCCTTTCCCATTTCATCCAGGACTGCCATTCCGAATCAATATGAATTCCAAAAACATCAAAGGGCCCCTTGCGCCAAGGGCAGAGCTGATTTAGGTGCTGATACAGGGCTTTTGATGCTTCAGAGCTAATATCTGCCGAGGTACCAATGGTTATTGCCCGGTTTTCAAGATTGACCACGGAAGGAACATGATCCTGAATTTTTTCAAGAACCTTCCTGAATTTCAATACATTACCCTTTGCCTGATTCAGAAACTCTCTTTTCCTTTGAATGAGTGTTTCAAGTTCTTCATGACAATGATGGAGTCCAAGTTTTTTGCTGTACTGAAGAAGTGTTTCCATATCTTATTTTTTAACGGCAATAAAGGAGGCGAAATTAAACCATTTAAGCCAGATATCAATGGTTTCGAACCCGGCCTGCATCAATCTTTTTTTATGGGTTTCAAGGGTGTCCGGGAAAAGAACCTTTTCAAGGGCCTCTCTTTTTTGGCTGATCTCAAGTTCCGAATACCCGTTTTCAAGTTTGAATTTTTTATAGAAACGAATTTCAAGATCATTCAATTCCTCCTGGCTGTGTACGGTTTTTTCCGTTAACAGAAGAATACCGCCGGGGTTCAGTCCGTTAAAAATGGCGGCTAAAACAGATTCCCTTTTCTGAGGATTGATAAACTGAAGTGTGAGATTAATGAGTACGACAGAGGCCTTTTCAATCCGGACATCTTCCAGAAAACCGCAGACAAGATGGACAGAGTTTTGATCGTGTTTGCCTTTCAGCCGCCCGGCATATTTTTCAATCATGGGCATGGCGCTGTCAACCCCGATCATTGAAAATTCCCGGTCTTTCATCTGATCCAGGATCAAAAGGCCGAGATTTCCGTTGGAACACCCCAGATCATATATCCGGCTCCCAGGCTGGTAATAGTCTGAAGCGATCTCAGCCTGACGCCGGATGCTTTCCCCATACAAGGGCACGGAACGATTGAGCATGTCATCAAACACACGGGCCACTTCCCTGTTAAATTTAAACGGCTCGGCCTTATCTTTTTTTCCGGCAAATATTCTGTCTTTTCCCATATGTCTTTTCCCGGCAGGTCAAAATTTCACACTCTTTATCTCATTTTGAATAGAAGTGCAAGGCTCCCCATGCTTCATTATCCCTTGACTACGGATGATTCATAATGATATCTAAGATTGAAATCAAGACTCCAATGGATCCTAAGGACCCCCACATTAACCTTCTAAAGGAGAACACCATGGAAATTGTTGGAATCGATGTCGGGTTTGGTTTTACAAAAGCCTATAATGGCAAGAATTCCGTCATATTCAAATCCATCATCGGGGATGCAACCGATATCCAGTTCCATTCCGTTTTGGGAGAGGATTCCTCCACTTCAAACCTGCATATTACCCTGGATGATAAATCCTATTTTCTTGGCAGTTATGCCGAACTCCAATCCAATATCCGGGAGTTTACCCTTGATCAGGAAAAATTACTGGAAAATTTCTTTAAAATTCTTGCCGTTACCGCTGCCGGGCTCTGTACAGATACATCGGCACCCCTTCATATCGTCACCGGCCTTCCCGTGGGTTACCTGAAAAGAGACACCAAACGATTAAAGGAAATGATCATTGGCGTTCATCATATCATATTTCACAATCCGGATGGGAAAGAGGTCCAAAGAAAAATCCATATTGATAAAATCCATGTCATCCCCCAACCCATCGGGTCGATTTTCAACCTGATTTTTGATGAACAGGGCCGAATCATCGACAAAGTGCTTGCAGCTCAAAAGCTGGGCGTTGTGGACATTGGTTTTAAAACCACTGATTTCAGTATCTTTGATCATCTTCAATATATTGAAAGAGGGTCCTCCACCATGGATACCGGAATTTCAAAATGCTTTTCCGTCATTGCCGGCAAATTGAGGCAGGAAAGCAATATTAATATTGAATTGTTCAGGATGTTCAAATTTATCGAATCCGGAATGATTAAGATCAGAGGAAAGGAATATAATATCTCCAATCTTAAAAAACGGGTTTATACCCATGCCGCCGCCGCCATTGTATCAGATCTGAACCGTCTCTGGGAAAATGACTGGGATATCGATTCCATTATCCTTTCCGGTGGCGGCAGCGTAGAACTGGCCGAGTATCTGATCTCAGGGATTGAAGGCAATATCATCCCCATTCCCAAAAATATCGATGCCCGGTTTAACAATGTCCAGGGGTATTGCAAATTCGGCCGGTATAAATGGGGGTATACCAAACATCTTTCAGAACAGCGAACTGAAGAAAAGGCGAAAAATGCAGGAGAAGCTGAAAATAATGAACCTGCCGGTAAGCCTGCAATAGAGGAAATCAGAACTGAAAAACCAACCCGGGGACTTTCCTGGCTTCGCCGTCAAAACTGAGTCCAGGGGCTGATATGAACAGAGAAAATCTTAAACTCATTCTGTCCAAGATTGCCTCGGGCAACCTCACTGTTGAAGAAGCAGAACAGCATCTTTTGCACCTGGATTTTGAAAACATTGAATTTGCACAGATTGATCATCACAGGTCCCTTAGAAAAGGATTTCCGGAAGTCATCTTTGGTGAAGGAAAAACATCGGACCAGGTTATCGGCATCCTTCAAAAAATGAGCCTGTCCGAGTCCATCATTCTTGTTACCCGGCTTGAAAAAGAAAAAGCAGACATTATCAAACCCTTGTTTAAAGATGCAGATTATTTTGAAGATGCAAGGCTTTTATGGATTAAAAAAAAGGACCCCGTTATCACCGGTTTTGGTAAAATCCTTGTGATTTCCGCCGGCACATCTGATATCCCGGTTGCACGGGAAGCCCTGCTTACGGCAAAGGCCATGGGAAACGAGGCGGAATCCATTTTTGACGTTGGGGTGGCCGGCATTCACCGTCTTTTTTCCTATCATGAAAAAATTATAAAGGCTTCCGTCATCATTGTTGTGGCAGGAATGGAAGGGGCATTGCCAAGCGTTGTTGCAGGAATGGTGAAATCACCGGTCATCGCTGTCCCGACGAGTATCGGATATGGAACAGCCTTTGGCGGAATCGCCGCTCTTTTAGGAATGCTCAATTCATGCAGCTCCAATATTGCCGTGGTGAATATTGATAATGGGTTTGGTGCGGGCTTTATGGCTTCTTCCATTAATCATGTATCAGCCGTCTGAGGGCAAAATCCGCCCCGATTTTCAAAGTGAACTACCACATTTTTTTGCGAAGCTCAATGGTTTTCTGGTGCTTTGGATCAATTCTCATGATTTGATTCAGATAATCATCAGCCTGAAGAACTTTTTGCATCTCCAAATACATTTTTGCAATACGGAATTTTGCTTCCACATGCCCTCTTACATGACGGTCTACGTCAAGAAAATAGCTTAAGGCTTTTTCCTTATTTCCCAGTTCAAAATACATAAGCCCAGCCTTATAAATGATATCATAATTTGAAGGGTTTTCCCTTATACTCTGTTCAAACAGTTGCAGGGGGAATTCATTTTCATTATTGGCCATGCATATTTCAATTATTTTTTCCCTTGTCGAAACAGGTTTTTTAGAAACCGCAAGAATTTTAGAAAAAATATCAATTGCAAGCTTATTAGATCCTTTTTTAAGGAGCGCTTCACCAACCTCCAGAGCCTGGTCAAAATATCGAGTGCTCAGCCCCATGATTTCAAGATAATACCGACCTGCTTTTTCCAATTCATTTTTACTAACATAATATTCTGCAAGATGGGCTCGGGTCAGAGTATCCTGCTTGTTTACCGAGGCAGCCTTTAACAGGCATTTTTCCGCGATGTCGGATTTTCCGATTGTAAAATGCAACAGCCCGAGCTGGCGCAGGAGCCTGGAGGCATTGGGCTTATGAACCAGTGCAATCCGGATCTGTTCGATGGCAGAATCATAATCCCCGGTTTCTTCGAGATCCCTTGCCTTGATCCTGTGTCTTGTTGCAAGATCCGGATTATTGGCTCTTTCCACCACTGCTTTGATTTTACTGTCCAGAGAGGTAAGGGTTAGTGGTTTTAAAAGGTATCCGTCTATTTCCGTTTCCGCTACTTCGGTGACAATATCACGTTCAGCCTCAGCCGTTACCATGATTACCTGCAGATCCCTGAGCACCTTATCATTCCTGATTGACTCAAGCATCTCAATCCCGTTCATCACCGGCATATTCCAATCCACAATGGCAAGATCGCATTTTGACTGCTGCAGTATTTCCATACCTTCTTTCCCGTTTTCGGCAAACCTTAAGGTCCCCCCGATTTTTAAAGTTTGCAGCATTTTCCGTATGGTGAGCCGCATGCTTTTCATATCATCAACAATAAGGATGGACATATTCTCAGGATTGATCATGGTTTTACTTCCTTTATAAACAATTTGTATTCATTCTGAAGTGCTTGATATTTCAGAAGAAAAGAATCCGGATTATTGTTTTTTGCCTCTGTTTCCATATCCATGGCCGCTTTTCTCAACAATTCGGCATTCACATTGGCAGCAGACCCTTTCAATGCATGACAATTGGATCTGATATCTTCCATCTCTTTATTATCAATTGCATTTCCGATTTTTTCCAGAAATTCCGGAGCCTCCTGGAAAAAGGATTCCAATATGATTTTCACGGTTTCCCCATCACCCCCGAATCGCTCCAGAAGTTTTTCCTTGTCAAAACACAGATCTGTTTCAACAGGGATGACGGGACTGCCCGGCATTTTTTGTTCAGTACCTATGCCGGAAAAATCGGAATTTTTATTATGCGCTTCAGAAGGACCGCCTTTGTTCGATTTGATATCCGCCAGATGTGAACTGATCTTCCGGGCCAGGATTTCCGGTTCAACCGGTTTGGATATGAAATCATCCATGCCGGCTTCAAAACATTTCTGCCTGTCACTATCAAAGGCGTTCCCTGTCATGGCAATGATGGGGACATGGGCCTGATTTTTTTCATTTTCCCTGATTCTCCGGGTGGCTTCAAACCCGTCCATGACCGGCATCTGGCAATCCATCAAAATGAGGTCATAATGATTGGCCTGATGCTTTTCAACAGCTTCAAGCCCGTTTTTTGCCTCGTCGGTCTTATATCCATGCTTTCCGATCAAAGCTTTGGCAGTCAACCGATTGGTTTCCATATCTTCAACAATCAGAATCCGGCTGAAATGTTTCTTTGTTTCTATAATGCTGTAACGGGTAATAATGGGAATTGATGCGCTATCGGTGTTTTGCCTTTTGGTTACGGCTTTGATGCAGTCGGAAAGAAGTAATTTTTCCACAGGCTTACTGAGAAAGACAGAGAACCCGATTTCCTCGAAACGTCTGGCATCCCCTTGTTTACCTATGGAAGTCAAAAGCATGAGGATGGTTTGTTTTAACGCCTTATTCTGTTTGATTTTCCGGCCCAGATTTTCGGCCAGGGTATCGGATTCTTTCGCTTCCATGATCACCACATGAAAGGGCTGATTTTCTTCAAAAGCCCGGGTCAGCATTTCCATGGCCTTTGTTTCATTGGAGGCCTGCCTGTAATTGATCTTCAGTTCATTGAGATGTTTTTCAAAATTTCTTCCCAGGTCTGATCCATCGGTGGTCACAAGAACCTTTATATCTTTTTGGCTCTGAATTGAAAAATCATTGGATTCTTTTTTCTCTTCCTGTTTTTTCAGCGGCAGTGTAAACCAGAAGGTGGAACCGATCATTTCAATGCTTTCAACCCCTATCCTTCCATTCATTTTTTCAACAAAAAGTTTGGATATGGCAAGCCCCAGTCCCGTCCCCCCATACTTTTTTGTAATAGACATATCAGCCTGGATAAAAGGTTGAAAAAGGGAGCCTGTCGTTTCCTCCTTGATGCCGATTCCGGTGTCTTCCACACTGAAATGAAGGGTTGCAGAAGATTCATCATCAGATGCCAATGCAACCTTGAGGGTGACCTGTCCCTGATCTGTGAATTTGATGGCATTCCCTGTAAAATTGTTGATCACCTGACGTATCCGGCCGATGTCTCCCTGTAAAAGACAGGGGACTGCCGGGTCTATGGAATATATAAAATCAATGCCCTTCTGTCTTGCCTGGAGTTCAGGCAGGGCAATGATATCTTTTATGGCAATTTCCAGATCAAAATCCCGGATATCCAGTTCAAGTTTTCCAGCTTCAATCTTTGACAGATCCAGGACATCATTGACAATGGTTAACAAGGCCATGGCACTGTTATACACAATCCGGGAATATTTTTTCTGATCCTCATTGAGATCGGTATCCAGAAGAACATGCATCATCCCGATAATGCCGTTCATGGGATTTCTGATCTCATGGCTCATATTGGCTAAAAATTCATTTTTTATTTTCATTGCCTTTTCTGCATTTTCTTCAACCTGACTCTTTTCTTTTCCGGCTTGGATGAGTAATTGCCGGACCCGGTTTTCCTCTGCATTAAAAACCAGAATGGAACCCCCGAAAAAAACAAACATGGAAAAAAGATGGGTAAATCTGAAATAGCTTAAATTAACCATTTCTTCGGGCATCGCAGTGACAAAAGGAAGGTCTTGCCCGAATGAAAAGATGAACAAAACACAAAGAGCAAGGGTAATATAAAGGATTTTCTCTTTTTTCCCTGAAAATACAGAGCAGAGAAGCGGTATAAAAAACAGCATAATGATCAGGATACTGAAAAATCCGCCTGTTTTATAACAAAGGCCTGTCACATAGATTAGATAAATCATGTTCAAAACATGACCGGCCAGAAGTTCGCTGTATTTTCTGATATAAAGGGCCGTAAAAAGGACGAGCAAAAAAACAAGCCCACAGAAAAGAAAGAGCCCAGGCACACCCAATTTAAAAAACAGGGCGGAATGAACAAGAATAAGTCCTGAAAAAAAAAGCGAAACATTTCTCAGCGTGTTTGAATCATGCATGATAAATTATATAGAGATAGAGACTTGGTTGTCAAATCTAATTTTCATTCTAATGTTCAGGGAAGAATTATCACCCTCCTGGTTTTTTTTCTTGACACCGATAAAATTTATATATAGTTAATAATCTTTATATAAAGTGAAATAATAATGAAGATTAACATGCTGAACATACTACTAGTCCTTATTATCGTGGAGGTGATAATTAACACCTCCGGGAGAACGGGCTCGTAAAGGCATAAACTTTAAAAGAAAAAAAGCCGTTATCAGCCCCCAAAAGGCAGATAACGGCTTTTTTAGTTTGGGGAGAACTGAATATGAGAAGCCATATTGCAACAAAAGGGATCGCAAGAGCACCCCACAGAAGCCTGATGAAGGCCATGGGCTATACAGATAGAGAAATCAGTCAGCCTTTGATCGGCATTGCCAACTCAGCCAATGAACTGATTCCCGGCCACATGCACCTGGATAACATTGTCAGAGCCGTCAAATCAGGTATCAGCATGGCCGGGGGAACTCCCATGGAATTTTCAACCATCGGCATATGTGACGGCATTGCCATGAATCACAAGGGCATGCACTATTCCCTGGCCTCCAGGGAACTTATCGCAGACTCCATTGAAGTCACGGCCATGGCCCATCCCTTTGATGCCCTGGTCCTTGTACCCAATTGTGACAAGATTATTCCCGGCATGCTCATGGCATCCGCTAGACTGAATATTCCAACCATCGTCATCAGCGGAGGCCCCATGCTTTCAGGCAGACACCCGGAGAACAAAAACAAAAAAATCGATCTGGTTACAGTTTTCGAAGCCGTGGGTGCAGTCCAGTCTGGGAGGATGACTGAAAAAGAACTTCTTGAGATTGAAAATGCAGCCTGCCCCACCTGCGGTTCCTGTGCCGGGATGTTTACGGCCAATTCCATGAATTGCCTGACCGAAGCAATTGGTATGGCCCTCCCCGGCAACGGTACCATTCCCGAACCCATGTCTGAAAGAATCAGGCTGGCTAAAGAGACGGGAATAAAAATTATAGAGCTTTTAAAAAAGAATATCACACCGGATAAAATCCTGACCCGCAAGGCCTTTGAAAATGCCCTGGTGGTGGATATGGCCCTTGGCTGTTCCACCAATACCGTGCTTCATTTAAAAGCCTTGGCCCATGAAGCCCATGTGGACATCAACTTGAGCCTTATCAATGAAATCAGCAAAAAAACGCCTCATTTATGTTCCCTCAGCCCCGGCGGAGAGGACCGGATTGAAGATTTGAATGCTGCCGGAGGTATCCCGGCCGTGATGAAAGAGCTGTCCGACCATGACATGCTGGATCTGACCTGCCTGACCACAACCGGAAAAACACTGGGTCAGAATCTTGAAACCATTGTAGTGAAAGACCGGCAAGTCATCCGGCCCGTTGGCAACCCCTATCACAAAGAAGGTGGGCTTGCCGTTCTATTCGGCAATCTTGCCCAGGACGGATGCGTGGTAAAACAATCTGCCGTTCTTGAAAAAATGATGAAACATCAGGGACCGGCCAGGGTGTTCAATTCTGAAGAAGAGGCAACCGAAGCCATCCTCGGAAACCGGATCAATAAAGGGGATGTCATTGTCATCCGCTATGAAGGACCTGCCGGCGGGCCTGGAATGCGGGAGATGCTGACCCCAACATCAGCCATTGCAGGTATGGGGCTGGATGAAAGCGTTGCCCTGATTACGGACGGAAGATTTTCCGGCGGCACCAAAGGGGCCTCCATCGGCCATGTTTCACCGGAAGCGGCCGACGGCGGACTGATTGCAATTGTAAAGGAAAACGATCAGATCAGAATCGATATCCCTGCCAAGACCATTGAACTTCTAGTGCCGGAAGATGACATCAAGATCCGGTTTTCAGGATGGAAAAAACCTGGGCCCAAAATCAAAACAGGATATATGGCCCGGTATAGCAGGATGGTGAGTTCAGCCGGCAATGGCGCCATATTTAAAGACACATTTTAGGAGAGAGCAATGAAACTTACAGGTGCCCAGATTCTCATCAAGATGATTAAGGCAGAAGGCGTTGATACGATTTTCGGTTATCCGGGCGGTGCCGTCATTGATATTTATGATGCCCTTGCCAAACAGGAAGGGCTTCGGCATATCCTGGTGCGCCACGAACAGGGTGCGGTCCACGCGGCCGATGGCTATGCACGGGCCAACAAATCCGTGGGGGTTGCCCTTGTGACCTCGGGCCCCGGCGCCACCAACACGGTCACAGGCATTGCCTCGGCCCATTGCGACTCCATCCCCCTGGTGGTGTTCACAGGCCAGGTGCCCACCGCACTCATCGGCAACGACGCTTTCCAGGAAGTGGATATTGTGGGTATCACACGGCCCTGCACCAAGCATAATTATCTTGTCAAGAGCGTGGAAAAGCTTGCTTTTACCATTAAAGAGGCCTTTTATCTGGCCAGATCCGGAAGGCCGGGACCTGTTCTGGTGGATCTTCCCAAAGACATTGTCCAAACCGTGGTGGAGTTTGAAGAACCCGGTGAAATTTCCTTGAAATCCTATAAACCCACCTATAAGCCCAATAAAAAACAGCTCAACAAAGTAGTGGACCTGATTCGCAAGGCTGAAAGGCCGGTTATTTTTGCAGGCGGCGGAGTCATCCTGTCCCAGGCTTCCAACGAACTGACCCGCCTTGCAAAAATGGCCAATATCCCGGTTACGGCTTCCCTCATGGGTCTTGGGGCCTTCCCCGGTTCTGATCCTTTGTGGCTTGGCATGCTCGGCATGCACGGAACCTATCGGGCCAATATGAGCATCGGCCATTGTGATCTCATGATTGCAGCAGGGGTGAGGTTTGATGACAGGGTCACGGGTAATATTTCAAAATTTGCACCGGGAGCCACCATTGTCCAGATCGATATTGATCCCACTTCCATTCACAAAAATATTGAGGTCCAGATCCCCATTGTGGGAGATTGCAAGGCTGCCTTAAAAGAGATCATTCATCTCATGGAAAACCACACCGATCTTTCAAAGGGCCGGCCGGAATGGCTTGACCGGATCAGAGAATGGGAAAGTGCTGCCCCATTGAAATATGCACAGAGCTATGATGTTATCAAACCCCAGTATGTCGTTGAAAAACTCTATGAACTGACGCAAGGTAAAGCCATCATCACCACGGAAGTAGGCCAGAATCAGATGTGGGCCGCCCAGTATTATCATTTTGATGAACCCAACCATTTCATAACTTCCGGCGGTCTAGGCGTCATGGGATTCGGCCTTCCTGCGGCCATCGGGGCCAAGGCTGCCCGGCCCGATAAAATGGTGGTGGATATTGCCGGTGACGGCTCCATCCAGATGAATATCCAGGAATTGATGACGGCTGTTGAATCAAAAATCGATGTAAAGATCGTAATTCTCAACAACCGGTATCTGGGCATGGTCAGGCAATGGCAGGAATTATTTTATGACAAGGTCTATTCTTCCACCAATATGGAAAATGCCCCGGATTTTGTAAAACTGGCTGAAGCATATGGCGCCACAGGACTTAGATGCACAAAACCGGACCAGGTGTCCAGGATTCTATCCAAAGGTCTGGACACACCTGGAACCGTTGTCATGGATTTTGCCGTGGACCGGGAAGAGTCTGTCTATCCCATGGTCCCGGCTGGCGGGTCCATTACTGAAATGCTTCTGGTTTAATATATAAGGATACTCAAGATGAAAACAAACAGCTATTTACTTTCCATCCTTGTAGATGATGAACCAGGAGTTCTCTCAAGGATTGCAGGACTTTTTTCCGGACGGGGGTTCAATATCGACAGCCTGAGCGTGGCCAGCACGGCAGAGCCCAATGTGTCAAGGATCACCATGGTGACTAAATGTGAACCCCAGATTATAGAACAGATCAAAAAACAGCTTCATAAGCTCATCAATGTCATCACGGTCAATGATCTCACCGATAAAAAATATGTTCAACGCCAGCTCGCACTGATCAAGGTAAATGCCCAGCCCGATAAAAAAGCGGAGATCCTGAGAATCGTCGATATTTTCCGATGCAGAATTGTGGATGTGGGCCTTTCCCACTATATCATCGAAGTGTCCGGGGACACGGAAAAACATGATGCCATTGTCTCCCTTTTAAAACCCATGGGGATCATTGAAATTGCTTCCACAGGCGCCATTGCCCTTGCCAGGGAGAACGGGAAATAAAAGCCGGAATTTTTAAATATCTGAAATAAACAGGAAAGCCCATGAAAAACGCATTTTTATACGATACGACCCTGAGAGACGGCATGCAGGGAGAAAACATCTTTTTCTCCACGGAAGATAAGCTGAGAATCGCAAAACGCCTGGATGAGGCCGGTATTCATTATATTGAAGGCGGATGGCCGGGCTCAAACCCGGGCGCCCAGAATTTTTTTGATGAGATCAAACATGTCAAACTGAAAAATGCCAGGATCGCCGCCTTTGGTTCAACCCGGAGGCCGGACAAAACCTGTGAAGAAGACTCCAATATCCAGGCCCTCATTGCGAGCGAAGCCCCGGTTGTGACCATCTTCGGAAAAACCTGGGACCTGCATGTGGAATCCATCATGCAGAATACAAGAGACGAAAACCTGGCCATGATCAAGGAGAGCGTTGCCTATCTGATCGGTCATGGACGGGAAGTCATCTATGATGCCGAACATTTTTTTGACGGGTACAAGGCCAACCCGGAGTATGCCGTCAAAACCCTTGAGGCTGCGGTTAAAGGCGGAACCCAATGCCTGGTTCTCTGCGATACCAACGGCGGGTCCATGCCCTGTGAGATTGAAGCTTTCACCAGAGCCATGGTTGAACATTTCAAAATCCATTCTGATGTCATCTTCGGCATCCACACCCACAATGATTGTGCCATGGCCGTGGCCAATTCCATCACCGCAGTCCATGCCGGTGCCTCCATGGTCCAGGGAACCATTAACGGGTATGGAGAACGGTGCGGAAATGCGGATTTAACAGCCATCATCCCTATTCTTTCCCTTAAAATGAACTGCGACTGTATCTCTTCAAAAAATCTTGAAAAGCTCTTGACCCTGTCCCGGTTTATCTCTGAAACCGCCAACCTGCCTCCGGTCCATTCTCAACCCTTTGTGGGAAGAAGCGCCTTTGCTCATAAGGGCGGAGTCCATGTCAGCGCCATCATGAAAAACCCGAAAGCCTACGAGCACATGGCTCCGGAATTTGTGGGAAATAAGCGGCGGGTGATTGTTTCCGAACAGTCAGGCAAAAGCAATATCGAATACAAGGCAAAGGAACTGGGCGTTGACCTGGGAGAAAACGGAGTCAACGGCCATCAGATCGTTTCAAGCATCAAGGATCTTGAAGATTACGGTTATGAATTTGATGCAGCAGAAGGCTCCTTAAAACTCATCATGGAAAAACTCACGGATCAGTTCAAACCCCGGTTTGAACTGGAATCCTTCCGGGTGGTGGTGGAAAAGGACAAGGAGCGGCCCTGTTATTCCCATGCCATGATCAAAATCCGGGTGGGCAATACCACGGAAATCACATCGGCTGAAGGAGACGGTCCGGTCAGCGCTCTGGACAACGCCCTTCGAAAAGCCCTGACCACCATCTATCCGGAAATCAATACCATGCATCTTGTGGATTTCAAGGTCCGTGTCATTGACGGAAAGGACGGGACCGCTGCAAAAGTCCGGGTTCTCATTGAATCCCGTGATGAAAACGGTATTTTTTCCACCATCGGCGTTTCCGAGGACATTATCGAAGCAAGCTGGCAGGCCCTGGCCGACAGTTTTCAATACAAACTCTCATTAGACAATCAACATAAGGGAATATGACATGACAACCGACAATCAGATTATTATTTTTGACACAACCTTAAGAGATGGTGAACAATCCCCGGGTGCCAGCATGAACCAGGCGGAAAAACTCAGGATTGCCACCCAGCTTGAAAAACTGGGTGTCAATGTCATTGAAGCCGGGTTTCCTGCTGCATCGGAAGGGGATTTTGAAGCGGTCAAAGCCATTGCAGAGACCTTGAAGACGGCCCAGGTGGCGGCCCTGTGCCGGGCCAATGAAGATGATATCAAAAGAGCCTGGGAAGCTATTAAAGATGCAGCCCATCCACGAATCCACACCTTTATCGCCACTTCAGAACTGCATATGAAATATAAACTGAATATGGAGCCTGAAAAAGTTCTGGAACAGGCCGTCAAATCTGTTCAACTGGCTGCCTCCTTCACCGATAACGTGGAATTCTCGGCCGAAGACGGGTCCCGGTCTGATCCGGATTTTCTCTGCAAGGTCTTTGAGGCGGTCATTGATGCCGGTGCCACCACCGTGAATCTTCCGGATACCGTGGGATATGCCATTCCGGAAGAATATGGCCGGCTTGTCACCTATGTCATGGAAAACACACCCAATATGCATAAAGCCGTAATGAGCGTTCATTGCCACAATGATCTCGGCCTTGCCACATCCAACACCCTTTCCGCCATCAAGGCAGGCGCAAGACAGGTGGAAGTCACGGTCAACGGAATCGGCGAGCGGGCCGGGAATACCTCCCTTGAGGAAGTGGTCATGTCGCTTCATACACGGCCCAATTATTTCCCCCAGACCACAACCATTGATACAAAGAGAATCTATCCCACCAGCCGTCTGGTCAGCATGATCACCGGGATTCTCGTCCAACCCAACCGGGCCATTGTCGGCGCCAACGCCTTTGCCCATGAAGCCGGAATCCACCAGGACGGTGTGTTGAAAAACCCCATGACCTATGAAATCATGAACCCGGAAACCATTGGTCTGAATAAAAACAATCTTGTCCTTGGAAAACATTCCGGCCGCCATGCCCTTAACGACCATATTCAAAAATTGGGGTATAATCTGTCCAGGGAGGAGCTGGACAAGGTGTTTGAAAAATTCAAACGCCTGGCCGACAAGAAAAAAACCATCCAGGATGAGGACATCGAAGCTCTCATCAATGAAGGGGTATTGAGAAGTTCGGAAACCTTCTGCCTTGAATATATCCATGTCCTGTCCGGCAACACGGTTTTCCCCACGGCCAGTGTCCAGTTGAACATCAATGGCAAGCCGGTTCACGGCGCCACCGAAGGCACCGGCCCCATTGATGCGGTTTGCAATATCATTTCCAAACTCACCGGCACCAAATCCAAACTCTTAAGATTTACCATTTCCGCCCTGACAGAAGGCACCGATGCCCAGGGCGAAGTCATGGTCCGCCTGGAAGAAGACGGGATTGTGGCCTTAGGGAAAGGGTCGGATTCAGATATTATCATTGCCAGTGCCCTTGCCTATATCAACGGTCTGAACCGGCTGGAATATCTGAAAAAACACCCGGTTGTAAAACATGAAAACCTTTAATCTGGATATTTGCCATAAGAATCATATTTTCCAACCAACAGCCATGCCCTTTCGGGCACAACAAAGAATGAAACACTTGAAAAATTAGAGGAATGGTCATAACTATCAAATTTTTTATCATCACAATAAAATAAAGAGGATAGCTATGACCACAAGATTGGATACCACATTTA
>JANNUH010000075.1:0-119374 GCA_031395015.1 Desulfobacterales bacterium
CAGCAAAACCTAATCCTATGAATCTTATAAGCAATCCGACAGAAATTATTTTTTGGAACCGGTTTTAACAGACATGCAGAACAGGGTCAAATATGACCAGAGGTCAAATATTGGCAGACCGGTTTATTCATCGTGCTCAATGACATTCAAAGACCGCTGGAAATCATCTGAATTATTCTCGACAATATGTTCAATTGCTTCTTTAACAGAGACGGTATCATATACATCAATTTTTCAACTCATTATATTGAGTGTAATGCGGAAGAATGGCTATTGATACTGGTTTTAGTTCATATTGTTTAAAAAAAATATCAGAGCCAAAAAAGCGTCAAATACCAGATATGGTGTCACTTAAATTTTATGCGGACTGAGCGCTACAAATGCAATTAAACGCTCTTCTATAAGTCTCTGTCAATATAAAAAAATGGCTGAGTGGGTTAAAACTTGAGTTGAGCTATCGCACCCACCGATGCAACTTTGTTATCAGGTCCGATATTGACCACAGGCATCAGAATCCATTTGTCGGTCACCCAGGCACCAAGGGCAGCACCTGCAATGTGGGATGAGACGTCAACAATGAATATGAGCCGTCACGAGAGTTGGAATCAAAATATTCAATTGTAAGGCCTGCAACCACACTGACCCCAAAACCCATCCAGCCTCTGTATTTAGTAGGCCTCCAGGCATCGGCAAGATACGTTACAGCGCCGGCAATGGCTGCTCCACCGGCTGCATGACTTACCTCGCTTTGGAATGAATCATTGGCTCTCACTATAACCGGATTATTTACCGCCAACCAAATCAGACAGATTATAATTATCTTCTTCATGAAACACCCACTACATTGGAACTCAACTCATCAATAAAGCCTACAAAATTATCCACAAAAGTTTCAAAAGATTTGGAGGGAGCAAAATATCGGTCCAACGCAGTCCATCCTAATCTGTCTTCCCAGCCCTTCCGTCTGACTTTTTTTGTTCTTTTCTCTTTGCCTGGATATACAGGACCAAGATTTAATATTCTTCGATCTAAAGACGATCTTCGGTCCAGTGCACATCGTTTTATAAATTGTTTTTTTTGCAACATGAAATTTTCCTATTTATATTCTGTGGACATTTGAGGGAATCTTCTCCAATTGAAAGAATCCCTCATTTTTTATTCTAAAATAGAGAATTGGAGAAACTCTCTGATGGATGGAAAGACTGTAATTGGAATTTTGATTGGAAATACCCGCACCCGGAGCAATGCCTGCCAATCCATTCAGTGACCGAGCAGGAAACATGGAAGGGCCTTTGCTTTTTGGGGCTGATGAATTCATTATTACCCCCTCCTTTATTAAAATTACTGATTGATAAATCCATTTCTTAAAGATGGATTGACTACCTGATCAGTAAATAGCAAATAGCTTGCCACCGTTGTCTATACTTTCCCCTGTTCCGGCACTCTTTTGTCGGATGCAGCCTGTGGAATACAAATGGCAGGTTTTAGCCGGAAAAATAATGGGTCAAATTTCATTTGCAGGGATGCTAAAGCGACCGCATAAAGAGGTCATATATGTTCCAATGGTCTTATATGACCTGTTTGAGGAGCAGCATGCTGGATATAATCAAGGCTGTGAACAAAAAAATCAGCCCAAAGGGAAAAGTCTTGGGGGGGCAGTTTTTTTCTCTTTATTTTGGATGATTGTCCTAAACTTTTTTATTAGTTCCTGATCCTTATTTTAAATTTCTTCTCTTTTCATGGTGTTGGTTTTCTATTTTTTGCCTTTCCTGTTGAATTGATCCGGTAATCCCGCATAAAAAAAATGTCTTTGCTTAATGTTGACAGAAAATAAAGTTGAATTTTAATGCTGGTCATCACTGGTGGCGTCACCTGCCAGGATTACTTTATCGTCCTTCACGGTAATAGCATAAGCGCTGTGCTCGACAAGTTCGTATAGATGGAGATACTTGGTCACTTCCACAGGCTCACTGGTTTTTCTGCCGAAATATTTTCCCGGTTTGCTGAAGACATCGGTAATCACTCGGTCGTCGTAGATGGCAAAATCAAAGGAGCTGTTGGTATCCCGGTTGCTGATGTTGGCTGTCGACGGCAATTCATCGTGGAATGCAATGCGCACATCAATGTCGTTTCGGTGCTGGGCAAGGAGGACTTTCTGGAAATCTGGCTCGGCCATGTTCTCGCGGGTGATGACAAAAATGCGGGTGATCTTCACCCCGCGTTCAATGGCGCGCAGATTGGCCTGGTAGAAATTGTGCATGGCGCCACGGGAATCCCATCCCGTGGTTATTCGGTCTACCATCTTGGCATGGTGGACCGTCTGCCCCAACTGTTTGGCCCCTTCCAGGTTGAATTCCGTCTCGTCCATTGGGATATATCCCTGCTGTAAAAGTAAAATACTCCGCATTGCGGATGCCATCAACTCATGGGCCTTGCCCAGGCATTCGGGGTCGCTGATCCGGGCGATGGCGAAAGTGAGTTCATGGGCCTTGTGATACTGTTCAAGCAGTTCTTCCCGGGTTTTTTCTATATCTTCCCGCAAAAGATAGGTGACCAGTGACAGGAGGACACCGATACCGAAGATGATATAGGCAGCTTCCGGATACCGGAGCACTTGGTGGAAAAAGATGGCAAGGCCCGATCCCGCGATAAATTCGATCAGGACAGCCATATTCTGTATCTTTTTATTCATGATTGATTACCTTTTTATTGAAGAACGTATGGATAAATCTATGCTTCTGACAATGTTTTCCACGGATATCGGTTCTGCTATATTTAATTCTGCGCAGGCGTGTCAGGTTTTAGATTGGTTTTATACTGCTTCCATGATGCGCTCCACCTTATCCGTCTGTTTCTGCCACCCTGTTCTTTTCCCTGCTTGCCGAAGTTGTGCATGGATTTTCCCCTTCTGACGCTCCTGCTTTGGTCTTTCTTTCAAACGTTGTAGAATCCTAAAAAACAGAAGCCCTGTCACATCATAATAGACAGGGCTTGTAAGTCATTTTTCACTTCCCTATATGGGAAATGCAATTATTACAATATGTTGATAGGAGCGTACTCCAATTCTCAGCAAAGTCAAGGAATATCCAAAATCCACCGCCTAATTTTTACAGACCCCTCTAAAGTCCATCAAGCGCAACGAGGTTTTTTATTTTTTTGATGGTGGATCAGGGCAAGTGAAATTATGTAAAAATATAACGTGCCTCTTAACAATTTATTTAAGCTTATAATACGACATGATGATTTGATCAAACCATCGGTCCGGCAATATTTTCTTCAAAAATATGGATAATTTCTGATCAAAGGCCCCTACCGCATAGCGCAACCGGGGGTTGGGGGTGTTGATGATCTTTTCAATGAGACAGGCAATTTTCAGTGGGGGCTGACCGTTTTGTTCATCGTGCTCAATGACATTCAAAGACCGCTGAAAATCATTTGCATTATTCTCTGTTTTAATGTTCTGCCGGTTTGCGGTAAATTCGGTTTTAAAATCCCCGGGTTCGATCAGGACTACTTTTATGGCTGTCGAGGATAACTCTTTATATAAGGCCTCTGTAAGTCCTTCCACAGCAAATTTGGATGCAGAGTATATCCCCTGAAAGGGAAGTCCGATCATGCCCCCAATGGAACTCATGTTGATGATGAGTCCGCAGGGCTGCTGTTTCATGACCGGCAACACTTCCTGCAATACGCGGCAGACACCGAAAAAATTGGTATCAAACAGTGCTTTCACCATTTCTGTAGATGTGTCTTCAATGGCGCCGCCGATACCAACCCCGGCATTGTTTACGAGGACATCGATATGCCCCTCTTTTTCGACAATATATGCAACCGCTTCTTTAACAGAGGCGGTATCACGGACATCCATTTTTATCATGAAACCATTTTTTATTCCCGGACAGGATTCGGGCCGGCGGGATGTGCCGTATACCTTATATCCTTTTGCGGCCAGATAGTCTGCCGTACATTTGCCGATACCGGAAGATGCACCCGTAATCAATACAACCTTTGATGATGCTCGATTATCTTTCACAGTCTTTCCTTTTAACCGATAATGCGGGCTTTTTTGCCGACTTTTTCAAACATATCAAGACAAAATTCCATTTGTTTGCGCGTATGGGTTGCCATGTAACTGGTACGCAACAGGGCTCTGCCTTGGGGTACGGCCGGTGAAATAATGGGATTTGTGTAAACACCTGCATCCATAAGGTCTTTCCATACCTGAAAGGTCTTGAGATCTTTACCGATAACGATGGGAATGATCGGGGTGGTACTTTCACCAATATCAAATCCCAATGATTTTAGACTGTTCCGCATAAATTCGGCATTTTCCATCACACGCTCACGACGTTCCGGTTCTGCCTTGATAATTCCTAAGGCCGCCATTACCGACGCCACATTGGAGGGCGGCAGGGATGCTGTAAAGAGCATGGTACGGGAATGATGCTTTAAATATTCGATAACTATTTTTTCTCCGGCAATAAATCCGCCGATGCACCCCAGAGATTTGCTGAAGGTCCCCATAATCAGGTCCATATCTCCGGTGACGCCGAAATGTGCGGCAGTGCCATCGCCATGGGGACCTAAAACCCCAAAAGAATGGGCATCATCCACCATCAGGCGGGAAGGATATTTTTTAGATAAGGCGGTCAGTTCATCTAGTTTGGCAATATCTCCCTCCATGCTGAAGATTCCATCGGTGACAATGAACCGGGGATATCTGGGGTCTGCAAAGGCCAGCTTTTCTTCCAGATCCTGCATGTCATTGTGTTTGTATTTGCATTTTCGCGCACCGGAAAAACGGATACCGTCTACAATGGAAGCATGGTTATATTCATCACTGAAAATCAAATCATCAGGACCGCAGATGGTGGAGATCGTTCCTAAATTCGTGCCAAATCCCGTAGAAAACACCAATGCGCTTTTCATGTGAACAAAATCCGCCAGTTGTTCTTCCAATTGATCGTGCAAAAGGATATTTCCGTTCAGCAAACGGCTGCCGGTCAAGCCTGAACCATATTCCTGCAGGGCTTTCACACCCGCTTCAATTACTTTGGGATGATTGGTGAGTCCAAGATAATTATTAGACCCCAGCATGATTTTTTGTTTTCCGTCAATGGTCACTTCAGTGGCATTGGATTTTTCAATTTTCGGATAATATGGATAACACCCCAATGCCTTAACCGTATTTGCCCGGGTATAGGCATACATTTTTGTATAGACGTCCGGGTGCTTTCCAAAATATTCCATACGCTTGGCGCGTAATTTTTGAGTGGCAATATCAATGAATTGGCTTAACATAAATCCTCACTTTCGAGAAGCCGGCGGCAGACATTGGCTATGTTCAGGGCCGCCGAACAGTTCTGTACAGGCGCCAGTCGACGCATTTCGTCCATATTGAAGTCTGAGTGGGTTTCTTTGCCGAGTGCAAGACCGACCAGAGCGGTCGATGAAAATCGGGTAATCAAAACGTCACAGTTTGCGATCATTTCTTCTGCATTACCGGTCGAGAATACCATGGCTCCGGGTGCGTATTTGTTTATTTCCAGGGTGGCGCGCCTGACTTTTTCGCTGGGGTGAAGCTTGAAGATAAGCTGCCGTGATCCGGCGATTTTGACGGCTTTTTGGATGAAGGCCTTGCGGTTTTCATACTGGAGCGTCTCCCTCAGCGCAGACGTACATGCCAGCACGTAGTTCCTATGGGGAAAAGTGTTGCTGCTGTATTGCCGGCATTTGTCAAAATTGGGTATCCCCGTGACAATGATCTTTTCAGCACGAACCCCTTTTTTTATGAAAAAGTCACGATACCCTTCGCTTGCAACACAGAACGCCTGGTATGCATCACTGAGACCGGTCAATGCATTGCCTGCAAACCAGAGCGGAAGGAAGCGGAACCGGTTGACCAGATGGAACATCATGGATTCCGGATCTGTAATCCCTTCCTGAACCAGCACCATTCTGTCGCCTTTGATGTTCTTCTGCAAATACACATCCGAGCAGGTCACCACCAGGTCGTAGGGTCGATTGCGCCCCCTTTCGTCGATGGGGAGACCCTGATCCTGAAGATATTCCCGGCATCGGCCTGACAGTTTATTTCCTGCAACGGTGAATTCGATCATTCCGAGTCTTTTGAGAAACTCGTCAAATCCGTCGACATAGAAGGGTGAGAAGGCGTGATCATAATCGCCAAGGTGTCTCGAAATCTGATGCATCTGGGTGGTCTGATTCATGGAGCCACATATAAAGAATATCTTTTTTTTCATCTTCCACCTCCCATTATCGCCGGTGTACCCAGTCACAGCACTGACAGACCGGGAATCCGCTATAGTCAAGTTTGCCGAAGTTCTTTCGGATGTCGGACAACACAGGCCCGTTCCAGATTTCCGTGACACTCTGCAGGTTCAGATCTCCCACGCCCTGGGCCCCATTGTAATCCAGGCAACAGGTAACGGCCCTGCCGTCGCAGAGCACGGACAGGGCTGACCAGGGATAAAAACAGACAGACGCTATTTTTTTTTCGACAGGATTGTAAGCCCTTCCGCCTCCAAAATTGTCCGGAGCGATGAAATTCAGGCGGTCGCCCATCCTCTTATCCAGGACAGAGCGCCACAGGAATTTAAATTCTTCTGTTGCGGCCCCATTGGTTTCCTGGGGCAGGTATTGAAGGATCAGTGCCGGCGTCTTTTTCTTCATTTCCTTCCTTATTTTCACAAATTCCCTGACGTTGTTCAACGCCACCTTGAAATTCAGCCCTCTCATGGTGCGGCTGTAGGATTCATCATCAGTGCCGTAAAAACTGATTTTCATCTCATCCAACCCCGCACCAATGATCTTTTGGGCTGTCTCGGGAAATAATAACGAGGCATTGGTAACCAGATAGGTATGCTTTATCCCAAAGGCTTTTGCGAGTTTGATCCGTTCCGGCAATGATTCATCCAGCAGCGGCTCTCCAAACCCATGTAAATGCACAACCGGTTTTCGTTTTGCCTCGGAAACCTCTCTTATAATCTTCTCAAATAATTCAAACGCCATAAAGTCTGGTTTTCGGGTCAGCTTCTCACGGGGGCACATGACACAGCGCGCATTGCAGCAGTTTGTATTCTCGATCAGGATGACCGAGGGCAATGGAAAATGGTGCCGGTAGTAGAGATGAAAGGGCAAAGGGGACCTGGCCAATGACAACAGCCCACGGGTGATCTTGTCCCGTGCATTGAAAATCATGTGGTCTCTCCATCCAATTTTGTTATCATGATGCCGAGAACGAACACCACCACGGCAAAAGCGCCGATGATCAAGGCGCATTTCAGGGCAGCCATGTGGTCCGCAGCGACCATAGATGCTCTGAGTCCTTCGTTAACATAATAAAGCGGCAGAACCCTGGCAAACTTCTGCAAGAATTCCGGCATCATCTCGACAGGAAAGAATGTCCCTGAGAGGAACATCATGGGAAACATCAGGGCGTCTGCCGATGCAGCGGCGCTTTCAGCCTCCTTGGCCACACGGGTGAGAATCATCCCGAGTCCGACAAATGAAAATACGTCAAGGGCGACAAACACCACGAGCCAGGCATTGATCTCAAGACTGACGTTGAACACGCCATAGCTCACCAGCAGCATCACCACTGTGGACAGAACCGCAAGGATGAACTGGTACAGGACGTTTGACAGGATCCAGTCAATACGGGTGATGGGGGTGGTGGAAAGCTTCCGGAGGACACCCTTCTGCCGGAGTTCGGCATTGACGTTTACCGCACCGAACAGGCTCGCCGTCATCACGGCCATGGCGATGATCCCCGGAACAAAAAACTCGATGAACCTGTATTTCTTTTTAAGTATCGATACCGGCTCCGATACGATTAACGGCGGTTTACCGGACATTTCCTGGTTTATCCCGGCCAGCACCATGTCCAGCACCCCTATTTTGGTCGTCACCCCAAAGGAGCTGGGGTCGTAAAGCTTGGTAAGGCTGACGGGTGTGCCAATGCCGCTGGGCCCCATTTTCTGCATCATGGACATTTCAAAATCTTTGGGAATAATGACAATAAGATTGCGCTTGTTGTCCTTGGCATACTGTTGGGCATCGGCAGCAGGGGAGACCTGTGTGATCTTGAATCGCTGGCTGAGACGGATGGCTTTCACAAGCTCTTCGGATGACTTTGTCCGGTCAAGGTCCTGAACGCTCAAGTCAAAGATTTCATTGTCTCTTTCCATGAAAATGGTGCCGAATACGAGTATCAGGATGACCGGGAAGGCAAGCCTGAAAAATACCACCGTTTTCTCGCGGTAGAAGCTCTTGATGCTCACGATGATATTTGCCCAAATGATATTTGCATGGATGATATGCAGGTTCATTCTGCCTCCTTTATACCGACGGAACCTTCCGGAAGTGCTTCATCGGTCAGTTTGAGGAAGACCTCTTCCAGATTGGGCTTGCGGACGTCCAGGCCGGTAAACGACGCCCCGCCGTCCTTGACCGCGGTGAGCATCCTTCGGACATCGTCTGTGTGGTCCAGCCGGACCCTGATATACCCGTGGCTGTCATAGACCGGTGAAAACCCCATTTTTTTCACGATTTCAAAAACTTTTTCATCCACAGACTTCAGCATGATGACCAGGTAATTGGCGTTGTTTTCTATGAGCTCACCGGGAGGGCCCATGGCCGTGATCTTCCCTTTTGCAACGATTGCAACCGTGTCTGCAAGAAGCTCTGCTTCCTCCATGTAGTGTGTGGTGAGGAAAACGGTTTTCCCCTTTTTCTTAAGGCCCAGGAGAACATCCCATACCGCGCGCCGTGCGCGGGGGTCGAGCCCTGTTGTCGGCTCGTCCAGGAACACGATTTCAGGGTCGTTCACAAGCGCAACAGCTATTCCGAGGCGCTGTTTCAACCCTCCGGAGAGGTTCTTATACTGTACTTTGACCTTGTCTTTGAGGTTCACAAGCTCTATCAGCCCATTGATATCGGTTTTCCTGCGGCAAAAAAGCCGGGAGTAATACTGCAAGGTCTCTTTGACCGTTATCCGGTCAAAGGAGCTGAACCCTTGCGGAAGGACACCGATGCGGGGAATGATTTTATATTTTTTCTTGGTGACGTCCATTCCAAGAAGGGTCACCTTGCCGGACGTGGGTTTTCGGATGGTATCGATGATCTCGACAGTCGTGGTCTTGCCTGCCCCGTTGGGGCCCAGCAGGGCGAAAACCTCTCCCCTCTTGACGGTAAACGATATGTTGTCAACCGCTGATAAACCCTTGTAACGCTTGGTCAGGTTATTGACTTCAATTGCATATTCACTGTTTTGGGTCATGAATCTTTCCTCATTGAGATTGCCGGTTCAACAGGGCAATGGAAAGCCACATTTTCCCATGGGAAAAAGAACGCACCCGTAAGGACCGGCCGAGAGCCATGGGAAGTCTTTTTGCCGCCTTTCCCGATAACCCTACCGGAAAATCATATATGCCATTTTCTTCTGCCGTTCCCCCTGTTGACGGATAAACGATCATCTGCTGCGGATCCACAAGATGAAATGCACATCCCAGAGCCTTTGCAACGGCTTCTTTAATGGACCAGAGCAAGGCTGCCGCCTTTTTTAAATCTTCGCCTGCCGGCTTCAAGGCATGCAAAAGCTCTTGCGGATGAAAAACTCTGTAAAAGGGGTATTTGCCCTGGAATTCATGGCTTTCTGCAACATCAATGCCGATATCAAATTCATCTCCACAGAGAGCCGCCCAGACATTTTGGCCGCTCTCGCAAAAAGAGATTGACGGGCCTTGATGTTCCCCCAGGAGGAGTTGAGGTCTGCCAAGAGAGCCCCGGATCACCTGGATGGGGAAAGTATCCTGGTTAACACAGGGCCTGGACATCCAAAGCGGATTTTTCACAGCAAGAAGGTGATCCCACAGTCCGGAAACCAAATGATGCCTTTGGCCTGACCCGTTCGTCCCACATCCTGTTAGAGCTTCGTCGGCCCACGTCCCGCAGGGCAGAGATGCATAGAAGACAGGGCCTTCTCCATGAATGAAATTCACCGTCTGAACGGTTAATCCCTGATTGTCCTTTACCATAGCTGCTCCCATCTTTTTTTATCTGCAATCTTCCAAACCCCTTCAGGCTTAGTCTGAAATCCATTTCATCTGCAATCCGAAAATCTGCATCAGGGTTTCGCCCTGATCATCAAGCCCTCTGGTGTCCCAGGTTAGAATTTTGTCATCCTGCGCCCGCAATCTGGCTTCCAGCGTTATCTTTTCCCCTACCCGGACTTTTCGAAAACACCTCATTTCCCCGATTTCCAGGGGGATCATGGACCGGGGTTCTGATGGATCTGTTACAGCAATGTGACAGCACACCAACTGCAAAAGCGCCTCGAAAAGGTAGGGAGAGTATTGGTATTTTACGTTCTGAAGATTTGCAAAGTCACATGTTTCCGGATAGATGGTCCGGCCCCGTATGACGCCCGGACCCGTACCGTCAAGAAATTCTATCACCCGGTACCGGCCTCCGAGACCACTGCGGTCTTTGTACCATTTCAGCACTTTTTTACGATTCATGGGCCTTGTCCTGAGTTCGTCCGTCCGGATGGGAAAATCCAGGAATCCTTCCTTGCGCGCTTCTCCTCCGCCATCAAGGATCACCTGGCCGTTGCATTGCAGGGCAAAGAGTTCCGTCAATCTCCCGGCCGGGGAGATCTCCTGTGCCGACAGGGAAGTGTCGCACAATACTTCCCGAAGGCTGTTGTCGGATCTGCGGCAGGAAATCCTTGCGGGACGCGGAACTCCCGGCCGGCATTCAATCATGTCCATGAGCCGAACCTTACGAACACCCCTCACCTGCAAATGCGGATACAGTATCCGAGCGGCTTCCATGAAGGTCTCCAGAACCATGGTGGCGGATACGATGGGATGCTTGATGAACTTGAAAGGCCTGTGATCCGTGATCCAGAGATCTTTTTCCAGAGAGAAGGACCGGTAGGCGTTCAGTTCTTCCTGACGAAGATCCAGGTATAAAATCTTTTCTATCATGGGAAAGTCCCCGGGCTTGAAGGACAAGAGGCCGGAATCCAGTTCTCCGCCAGGCAAAGGACGGGTTCTGTCATTGAGCAATACCGTCTTCACAGACGGCAGCTTTTTCATGAACATGACCCAATTGTCTTTGGCCGGGGCTACAAATAGTTCCCGGCAGAAAAGTCCTGCAAGTTCATTCACATGGATATATGCAACCCCCTTTTGCTTCAGCAATGCCTGAATTTCCGGATCATCCGCCATGCCCGCCCCTTCTACAGGGGGAAGCATCAAGGCCTTGAACCGGACGGCCTTGTTTTCCCGGCTCAGGTGTTTGAGCAAGGCAGACATCATCCTATTAGCTGCGGCGTAATTGGCCTGTCCGGGATTTCCCTGGATTGCGGCTGCTGAGGAAAGGCCTGCAAAAAACTTCAAGCCGGCATTCTTAGCAAATGAGTATAGATTCCAGGCTCCCAGGAATTTGACATCCGTGACCATGGAAAAGTCATCCAGGGTCATATGGCTTAAGGGACCGTCCCTGAGAACACCGGCGCTGTGAATGATCCCATCGATTTTGCCGTAACGGCGGATCACCTCTCCCAGGCAGGCATGGACTGCTTCAGGGTCGGTAACATCGCAGGTATGGTATGTTGCTTCAATCCCTGAGGCTTGCAAATCCGCCAGGGTCCGGGTAATCTCCAATGCCCTGGCATCAATCGTGGCCGCCCCGGAAGATGAGTGTTCGGCAAGTGGTTTTTCCGGATCAACTCCCGGATCAAGAATCGTCCTCCCCAGAAAGACCAGGCAAGGCATGAAAGGGGCAAGACAGCGGGCCAGATGGGAACTGATCCCGGTTGCACCCCCGGACATGACGACAACATCTCCGGGGCTTAGACTCAGACTTGATGAATCTCTGAAAACCGATGGGGTTAACCGTCCCTCTGAAGTGATGACCTTTCCATCCCGATGAATCATTTCCACTATTGGACATTCTTTATCCAGAGCATTGTGTATTGCCTTGTGAAGATCGGTATCTTTCTCGATTTCCAGTGTGCGGAATTGGACCGACGGATATTCCTGGGCAGCGCTTAAGAATAGCCCGAGCATCCCTTCTGCCAGCAGCCCGGCAGAAGTTTCGGTATCTTCAGCGGAATGAATCAGCAGAATAAATTTTTTAGACGAAGGTTCAAGAAATGCCTTCAGGATGAGAAAGAATCCCTTAAGAAGCTGAGAAACATCCGCCATGCTGCTCGAGTTCGTGGCTCCTCCCCGGCCCAGAGTGATGACCATCCCGGAAAAAGGAAACAGATCTGCAATTTTATCTGCAGCCTGCAAGGCCCCATTTTCAGTTCGGATGTCGTGACCCGCTTTGCCGGGATCCGGGATTTCCTGCATGAATCCCATTGGAAACGGGGTAATTCCGTAGTCTGTTCGGAGAATGTCGCCCGCACGTCCGGCAATCTTGTCATCCCCGTCAGATGAGAGAAAAAGGACGGACTCGCCCGGGTTTAATTCCAGGGGAACAAAAGCCTTTAGCTTCACAGAATTCTTTAGCTCAATTGTTGCGTGCTCGAATACGAGTCGATTTAAGCCTGCCTCATCCTTTGAGGACTTCAGGTGTTTATTCTGCACAGCGGTCGGGTCAAGAGCCTCAGCGGCAGGATTCAGGCCGTTGCCTTTCTGTCCGGTAGTTAACCTGGAGATCCCTTTAGCGATGTCCTTCACGGTACGGACATCTATAAAATCCTCCAATTCAATGGTGATCCCGAATTGGCGTTCTGCTGCGTCCATAATGATAGGAAGGCGGCTGGATCGAATGGAGAGATCCTTTCTCAAGTCCATGTCAGGTTGAATCTCATCTCTGTTGAATCCAGTCGCATCCATAATGATTCGAATAAGCTTCTCCATGAGATCTTCACCCTCAGGTGTTTCAACAGATCCAGAGGCGACCGGTTTTCGAAATTCAGGAGGCTCAAAACCGCCGAACATGGATTTGATAACAATTGACAGTTCGCCTTCTTTGAATTTTGGGTTAAGCTCCTGTCGGATGGCTTCCAGAATATTGGACTTCAGAAACTGGCCCGAGTTCTCCACCACAAATCGGTTGATTTCCCTTTGAATGATCTGTTCCATGGGATTTGCATTTGCAGGCCCGGATTTTAGCGGCCGTAAGGCTAATGCCGGGATGATCCGAAGCGGTTCCGGAGCCTTTCTCAATGCAGGAGGGAAAACGTCTCTCGATCCTCCGTCTTCCTTAAGATGACCTTGCGCAAAAAGCTGGGCAAGTGCGTCCTTGAAGGTCAACGCCTCTGAGGAGCGAAGACAGGTCTGGATGCATGTTGATCCAGGAAGCGTGTCTGCAATGAGATTGCTTAATACGTCACCCGGTCCCACCTCCAGAAAAAGTCTTGCCCCGTAAGTATTCCAAAGGGACTGGGCATTATCCATCCAATGGACGGTGGATTCCAGGTGGGCCATAAGGATTTTTTTGATCTCATCAGGGTCTGACGGATACGGCATCCGGGTCGTGTTGGAGATGACCGGAATTTTAGGGGAATGAAATGGAATGGCGGCAATGTATGCCGAAAGTTCATCATGAATGACCGTCATAACAGGAGAGTGAAAAGCCATGCTGACACGCAGAAGGGTGGTCCTATGGCCCATTTCCTTCAATTTTTTGCCAAGGTCCTTGATGGCCCCTGTATTGCCGCTTAAAACAATCTGAAGGGGTGAATTGATATTGCCGATGTGGATATCATTGTAATCCCGGATCATTTTTTTCAAGAGATCCAGGGGTGCGTCCGTAGCTGCCATGACACCGGGATCGATATTGGCGGCAGCGGCCTTATCCATGCAGAGGGCCCGCTTGTTCACGATTCGAAACCCGTCCTCAAAGGAATAGACACCGGCCATGCACAAGGCGGTCAATTCGCCCAGGCTGTGACCGGCCATGGCCACCGGGCGGATGCCGAGGCTGGTGAGATACCGGGCCATGGCATTTTCCATGACGAACATAGCAGGCTGCTGCCATCGGGTCTTCTGAAGGTTTTCCTCTTGATCATGAAACATCAGATGAAGAAGGTCAAAGTCTGCAACGGCTGCAGCCCGATCCATCCACTCTTTGATGATGGGAAAGGATTCATAGAGTTCCTGTCCCATGCCGCCATACTGTGCCCCCTGTCCGGGAAATACAAGGGCAAGGGGGGGTGGGACCTTTAGATTCTGATGAGCCGACACCTCCGACACCTTTTGCGGTTTGTGTGAGGCCATGACCGTATCCACTTCATCCATGGCCTGTTCCACCTGCACCACATAATTGGAGCCGCCAAAACCGAACGCGTTGACTTCAAGCCTTCTGGGTTCTCCCGCACGACGCTTCCAATCCAGCGGTTCCGGGGAGATGATAAGACCTGATTTTTCCGGATTAATTTCCGGGTCCGGATGCCGGTAATTAAGGGTGGGCGGAAAAATTTCCGCCTTCATGGCTGTGACGCCTCGAATAAGACTGCCGATACCTGATGCGCCCAGCGTGTGGCCGATCTGGGATTTGAATGCAGTAAGCATGGTGCGCTTGGAAGAATTAAAGAATGCTTTCAGGGCACGGACCTCCTCCAGGTCTCCCTGCCGGGTGCTCGTGGCATGGCATTCCACCAGGTCCACGGCATCGGGCCCATAGGGTGTTCCCCTAAAAGAGGCGCGAATGGCCATCTGTTGGGAAACATTGGAGGACTCCACCATTCCCAGATGGTTATTGCTGGCTCCCATGCCGGTCACAAAAGCGTGAACAAGAGCCCCTCTTGCGCGGGCCAGACCTTCCCGCTCAATAACAATCATTGCCCCGCCTTCGCCAAGGACCATTCCGTCTCTTTGTGCATCAAAGGGGCAAGACGTTTCATGGGCGGGTCTTTCCCGTCCGGACAGTCCGTAAAGTGCATCCAGGGCGGAAAATTCCAGGAAATGCAAATGGCTGAGCGTGTCCTCGCCCCCTCCGACGATAGCTGCGTCTATGACGCCGTTCTGGATCATCTGGATGGCGCAGTGAAGCGCCACCAGTGAGGTCGCGCAGGCTGCGGAGACGGCATAGCTGGGCCCCATGAACCCATACTGTTTGCAGATAAAACCGGCTGCGGCGCAGTTGAGTCTGCCCAACAGGGTGGTGTCGTCCGGGGCCATACGCCCGGATTTTATTTCCTGTTCGATGGCGTTCTGTTGACCCGGTGTGAGGTCAACGGCTTTTTTGATGCCAGCCAAGATGTTGTGAACATATGCCCTGATAATGATATTGGGGAGAGTACCTGCCGCCTCTCCCGAATTCTGGGAGATGAGGACTGCGATTCTCTCCCGCGGGATATCCGATGTCAGAATACCGGATGCCCGGATGGCCCTGTCCGCAAGCCACATGGAAATCCGTGTGGCCTCGGTCATGCTCCTGAAATCATGGGGAGGAATCCCAAGTTCATTGCGGTCGATATGAAAGTCCAGAAAAGCGCCCACCCTGCAATAGGTCTTGTCCGGCATATGGGGCCGGGGGTCATAATAAAGCGCATGATCCCACCGTGACAGCGGAACTTCCGTGATGCCGCTCTTCATGGCCAGGCTTGCAGCCCAGACTTCTTCCGGGCTCTTTCCCAGGGTATTCACGATGCTCATGCCGGTGATGGCAATCCGATCATTATTCTCTTTTCTGGGTGTGACCCGACTCAGATTGTTTTTGATCCCGGACACCGGCACTTTCAATGGTGTTTCTATGGGCTTTACAGCCAGTTGATGCATAAAAAGAGGGCCCTGAGCCAGTTCACGGTGAAAGGACTCAAGATTATCGACGCCACGGATAAGGCCGGCGCAAGCACCGCTCATGAATTGTCCTCGTTCCAGACATGTCTGCTCATCCAGAAGTGTCTCTCCCGGTTTGTCCATGCCTCTGGCAGCAGTGAAAAGGCTTCCGGCCGCCATTTTTTCCATATTCACCCTGAAAGACGCTTCGTCACGGTGTCCTGCTGCAAATTCCCTTTCCAGGGATAAAATAGCTTCCACTCTCGGGGTCCTCAAGGATCGCACCCGGAGTCCGATGTTCCGGCCTGAAACAACTGTTCCTGCTGGAGGTGATTTCAGGATCATCTGTTGATAAAGAGGGGTCAAGGCGCCTGTTTCAACAATCTCCTGTGTGGCCAGATAGGCAGTACCCATCTGGATGGCGTCCGCTCCAAGCATGGCGGCCATGAATGCGGTTTCCCGGTTAAAAATTCCCCCGGCAAGGATCACGCGGCAGTTCTGGAACAGGGATGGGGTGCGTCGTTTCAGATCCAGCACCACTTGTGCAAGGGTGAGCGTGCTATGCGGCCCCACATGACCACCGGCCTCATACCCCTCGCAGATCACATATCGGACGCCCGCTTTCAGGGCGAGCGTCAATAGCGCCTCATCCGGAGCGATATACATGACATCAATGCCGCTTTCCATCAATTCTTTTATGGCCGAGAGATCACCGCCTGCGATCACTGCAAAACGGGGTCTGTGCTTCTTTATCCAGGCCAGATGCAATCCCCTGAAAGGATTTTCCGCTAAAGCGACCACATTCACTGCATAGGGGCGGTCCCCCATGATCTTGGGCAGGTGCCCCAGCCTCTGGTCAAGCGTCTCAGCGTCCATCATGCCAAGGGCGATGGTGGGTAATCCACCGGCATCGGCGACCCGCAAAGCAAACTCCGGGACATCCGTGATCCAGGACATGGCGCCCTGAATAAAGGGATACAGGGTTCCCATCTCTTTGGCCGCCGGGCTGTCCAGAAAACAATTCTTTTTTTCTTCAGCCAGGCTGCATAACGTATGAATTTCGTCCATGAAGGCTTTCACAGCTTCCCCGGTCCCGGCCCCGAAACGGTTAACAAAGGCACCGGCAAAGGCGGATTCTACGCCCAGAGGAATGAGTTCATCCCGGCTGAAACGGCTCTTCAGGGGATGAACGGCCCCGGCATTCACCCGGTTTATAAAGGATTGGCGGTTTGCCTCCATGACGGTTGTTCCGCAGAGCGAGTCTTCATATGCCTTGATGTCCTTAAATGCAAGGGAATTTCCCTTGTTGAAAAGACGGCAGGGAACCTGCAAGTCCAGACCGACCAGATCGGTGGAATCCGGCCGCAGTCGGCTGAGCCGCTCTCGTTGGGAATCATCAATGGCAACCCTGTCCGTCAGCCAATGGACGCTCTCAAAAACGATCCCGGCTGCCCCGGTCAACAGGAAGGCCGCTGCTGCTTCAGGGATAAAGACGCCTCCCCAGATGAGAATATTAAAAGGCGTTGAGGATGACCGCAGCATTGCCCTGGCCATGGAATAGAGCGCCATGGTCGTCTCACGGCTCACGAATCCTGCGGCCTCACAGCCTTTCAGGACGATGCGCCCTATGCCCGAACCGGCCTTTAACATCTTTGCCATAAGATCGGTGTCCCCGGTGATGGGAAAACAACGATAATTTTCCGAAAATTCTTTCAATCTCTGTAGAAAAAGGGATGTATCTCCTTGAGAAAACCCCGTGGGACACTCTACCCAGAGGTTATGGATCCCTGCTCCCTTCAATACCCGCTCTAAAGACGGATCCATCAGGGTAGGGGCCGAAATTTTGATATCCCTGACAAGACCTGCAGGGTCTGTTTCCCGCAGACAGGAGTAAAGACCATCTGTTCCCTCCATCCTGGAAAAATCGAAGACAGCGCTGCTCCCTGTTCGCTGAGCCATCCGGATCACCGCCGGGGTGATCTCCTCAGGCCGCCAGACAAAACCGATGATGGAATTTTGATGCTCAGCCGACATGTTTAAATCCTCTGCTTTAAATCCATTCGTTTAATTTATGATAAAGACTTTCTGAATATGCGGTACTTTTTATACACTTTTGCACCGGCTTCCTCTATCAATGAGTTGATTCCCTCATTGTCCTCCAGGGTCCAGCCCATTTCCATATACCGATATTTCTCTTTTTTTCTTACAACCTCATAGATATGGTGAAAGGCCAGCATGGGGAATCCCAGTTGCCGGTACTTTTCTTTGATCCCGAACATAAACAACCGCAATCCGATAATCTCTTTTTTATACAGGAAATACTTCAGCGCCCCCAAAAGACCGAACCGCCCGTTGAGACGCTTGAGCAACGGGTTAATGTCGGGAAAGACCAGGCAGAAGGCTGCAGGCTCATCCTCAAAATAGATGAAAAAAGCCATGTCAGGATCTGCAAATTCCATAATGTCCTTCCCAATGTCCTGCATCTCATTTTCGCTCAAAGGAACAAACCCCCAGTTACCGGACCATGCATCATTATATATCTGCCGGATCAGAATAAATGCCGATTCTGCATCCTTTGGACGAAAGTGGGTGATGCGGACCCCCTTTTTTCCGGCGATCTTGCCGGCAAGGCGATCCATCCACTCGGGAAGCTTGTAATTGCTGTCTATAAGAAAAGCCAGCAGGTCTTTTTCTTTGAAATAGCCGCACGATTCGATCAGCCCTGAGTAGTACGGCGGATTATAGGTCATCATCAAGGAAGGCGGATAATCGAATCCCTCAATAAGCAAGCCTGCTTCGTGATTGGTGGACGGGTTGAGCGGGCCTCTTATAAAAGTCATTCCCTTGTTGTGAACCCACACCTCCACGGAAGCGAACAGGGCTGCCGCAGCTTGTGGGTCATCAGTACATTCAAAGAATCCCCAGATGCCCATTTTTTCGTTATGGAATTGGTTATTATGGTCATCTATAATGCCTGCAATCCTTCCCACCGTCTCCCTGCCTCGTCGCGCCAGAAAAAGAATGCGCTCGGAAAACTCCCAGAAAGGGTGTTTGAGGGGGTCCAGCAGCCGACGGACTTCTTTCTTGAGAGGAGGAACCCATTTGGGATACTCGGCATAGATCTTCCAGGGCAGATCAATGAAGTCTTTTAATTCAGATCCCCCTTCCACGGTAATGATCTCAATGCCGGCCATGATGGTACTCCTCAGCGGGAAAGAAACGCCGCCTGATACATATATAAAACATTTGACAATAACCCTTATAGATTCACTATATATGACCTTATATTCATTTTATGTGCCAGGGTTCCAATACCCTGGTTAACGTCATCCATCCTCCTTGTTTTTATGGAGAATCAGCAAAAAGGGGTCTACAGGGCGCCATTAAAAGCCATATAAAAAAGGGTCATATCCGACCCATGATCTTGCCTATGTTCATATATGACCCTTTCTAATGGTTTGTGAAGCGGATTAATCTTTGATCGTTGTAGTGGTTTTTCGAATGACCACTTTGTTGGCGGTCATTTTTTCACCTTCGCTGGTGTAGTAAACCGTTACCGGCTGACCGAACTTAACCGTTTCAATTGAAACAGGCTTACCATTTTCATCCACATAGGTTGTACTCTTTGTATAATAGTATTGGGTTGGGGATGACTTGGTTTCCGATTTAATGACGATGGTGTCGGGATTAAACTGACTGACTGTGCCTACAGTTTCCGTCGTTGTGATTTTTTCGACGGTTGTGGTTTTTTCTTCGGCAAACAATACGGAAGGCATAATCAGAACGACTAATGTGAACAGCAACGACATTGTTTTCGTTTCGACTGTGGTCGTGGTCTGCTTTTCTTCACTTAAAAGAAGGTCATATGTGACCAAGGGCTGAATATGACCTAATTTTTTAGTTTTCAATGCCGGCGATATGAAACTCTTTTCAGGCACGCGACCCGTGCCGATCAACAGGATGGCGATTATAAATCAGATAATGAAAGCCCGGCACGTTAATTGAACTATCACCAGTTTATGAACAGATCCATCACACGGGTATAAATAATCCGTGAACCATAAAACATAACATATAAAGGAGATCCACCATGAAAATTTTCAGTACCAAACTCTTAATGGCATTGGCCATCGCTTTTTTGCTTTCGGGGTGTTATGCCCAGAAGGCGGTCCGGCCCATTCCCAACTTTACCCTGACTCCATTTAGTTCAAACGACTATGTTTCGTCCATTGATAATTTTTTGATTGTCTTTGATGCGTCCAGCTCCATGGATGATGATTATGCAGGGAATAAAAAATTTGATATGGCCACCCAAATTGTAAAACGTATGAATCAGACCCTGCCGGAACTGGGTCAGAACGGTGCGCTTCGGTCCTTTGGGCACAGCCCGGCAATATCTGACAAAAAGACGGTTCTTTTTTACGGCATGGAAAAATATTCCAAAAATGCATTGGGTGAAAAATTTAAAAAGATATCCGCTCCGGGAGGCACAAGCCCCATGTCTGTAGCGCTGAACGCCTCCGGGCAGGAGGAACTGAAACCTGTTTCCGGTAAAACCGCTGTGATTATTATCAGTGACGGCCAGCCAGAGGCCAGTCTGGAGTATCCCATCACCCTGAAAGCTGCACAGGACCTTAAAGATCAACTGGGCGCAGGACTTTGTTATTATCCCATCTTTGTCGGTGATAATCCCCAGGGGCTCGTCCTCATGCAGGATATTGCCAAGATCGGCAAGTGCGGTTTTTTCTCCAATGCAGACACTCTGCTGACGGACGCCGGCATGGCCAAGTTTGTTGAGGATGTTTTTCTGACCAAAAAACCCATGGCTCCGGCACCGGTAGCCAAGGTGGTCACTCCTCCCACTCCTCCGGTTACTCCTGCCCCTATTGTATTGAAAGGGGTAAATGCTAAGGGTGTCTGGGTCGTGGATGAGGCTTTTTTTGATTTCGATAAATCCATTGTCAAACCAGAGGCATTTAACTTTCTGGATCAGATTGTAGAAGTTTTGAAAACCTATCCCCAGATTGTTGTTAGCATTCAAGGTCATACAGACAGCATCGGCACCAAAGCGTATAACGATGCCCTGTCTATAAGACGCGCACGGGCTGTAAAGACGTATCTTACAAACAAGGGGATTAGTGGAGATCGTCTGGCCCTTGAGGGATTTGGATTCTCCAAGCCTGCGGCTCCCAACAACACAGTCAAGGGCCGTTCAATGAACCGACGAGTTGAGCTTCAACCGATAAATTTATAAGGATCAGCCTGTCACCAGGTATCCGGGAAACTCAGTAGACCGGGGTCAGCGGATACCTGTTAACATAGGGTAAACAAAATCATCACACTATATAAAGGAGCCATTATGAATAAGCTGAATTTTTTAAGACAATTGGTTATCGTACTTTTTCTGACTGCCCTCATGGCAGGGTGTGCAGGAACAAGAACGCATGAAAGCACGGGCGAATATGTGGATGATTCCGTCATAACCGCCAAGGTTAAGGCGGAAATATTGGATGACCCAATGCTGAAGGTGTTCCAGATCAATGTTGAAACTTTTAAGGGAGAAGTGCAATTGAGCGGTTTTGTGAATTCCGCCGCTGCATCTGCCAGAGCTGTGGAAATAACCCGAAGGGTAAAAGGGGTTAAATCGGTTAAGAACAGTATGGTTGTAAAATAAGCCGGGTATGGTTAAGCGCCCGGGGGGAGCGGCAGTCATGACGGTTCAGGCCTGAAGGATTGCCGCTCCAGCCGGGGGTGTCATCCGGTACGACACATAAACAGATCGTTTATTCATATACGGGAGGAGGATACCATGTTGTGGACAGTTGTCGTTGTCATGTTAATTTTATGGGTGCTGGGATTGGTGAGCAGTTATACAATGGGCGGATTTATTCATATCCTGCTGGTACTGGCGGTTATCGCCCTTTTGGTTCAAATCATTCAGGGTCGAAGAATCCTATAGTAAGAAAATTATTTAACCCAACCATCCAAACCGGATGAATCCCATAAAAGCAGGTAAAAAATGAAAACAAATATGTTATTAGCCATCATGTTAATTGTCATAGGGGTAGCAGCCTTAGGGTATCAAGGGATCTCTTACACGACCAGAGAAAAAGTCGTTGATATCGGTCCGCTGACAATGACGGCGGATAAAACACGGACAATCCCGTTGCCGCCCATCGTTGGTGCCATTGCTTTGGTGGGTGGTATCGCGCTTCTGGTCATGGGAAGGAAAAATACCTGATTTCTTGGGTGGGCAGCCTGTTCTGCTTATTTGATTCCGTGCGTGGCATTCGTATTGGTCAATAAAGGGGGATAACTATGAAAAAAAGGATACGAAGTTTTTTACTGATCTGCATTGTTGTCGCTTTGTGCTTAAGCGGTATAACTTTGTTCGCATCTGATTCGGATGACTGGATTGAATCATCCGCAAAAAAATCCTATGTGTTCAAGTGCTATTTAAAGGATGAAAACATTCGCATCCAGTCCAAAGACGGAGCGGTCACCTTGACCGGTACGGTTTTTGAAGACTCTCAAAGGTCATTGGCACATGGGATAGTGGCAAATCTGCCGGGTGTTAAAAGCGTGGACAACAAGATTGAATTAAAAAAGGAAACGCCGGCTGTTTATTCAGATGCATGGCTCATGACCAAAGTAAAATCCACTCTTTTATTCCATCGAAACGTGAGTGGTACTGCTACCGAGGTCTTTTCAGAGAACGGGGCCATTACCTTGCGCGGCGAAGCTTCCAGCACAGCCCAAAAGGACCTGACGACGGAATACGCCTTGGATGTGGAAGGGGTTAAAACCGTTAACAATATGATGACCATTGTACCTGCAGCAATGAAGCGGGAGAAGGAAACAACAGCCGAAAAATCCGATACCGTCATAGAATCCATTGATGATGCATCCATTTCGGCTCTGGTCAAGACAACCTTGCTGTATCATCGCTCAACCAGCAGCCTGAACACCATCGTGACGACAAATGACGGCATGGTCAAGCTGGAGGGCACTGTGAAAAATGCGGCTGAAAAGGATTTGGCCGGCAAACTGGCCAGTGATGTCCATGGCGTAAAAAGCGTTTCCAACGACATGACCCTTAATTGAATAGGTTTAAGTCTTATGAAGACCGTCTAGTGGACCTCGCTCTTTTGGGCGACTTATAAAGAACATAAAAAAAAACAAAACAGGAGAAACACCATGAAATCAAGCACACAGGACAATGCAGAAGGCAACCTTCACAAAGTAAAAGGGAGGGTAAAAGAGACAATTGGGAAAATAGTAGGGAATCGTGACCTGGAAGCCGAAGGCAAAATCGAGAAAGTTCAGGGAAAAATTCAGGAAAAACGCGGCCAGATCAAGAAAGTATTGGGCGAGTAAAAAAAGGATAAAATAGGCTGTGGTTATGGTGGCTATAACATTTATCAAAGCAGGACGTAAAGAAACTATTCTTGATCGTGATGAGGCATATTGAAAAATTTGAATCCAAAATCGGTTTTCCATTATTTTGAAGAACTGACTAAAATTCCCAGATGTTCGGGAAACGAAAAGCAGGTAAGCGATTATCTGGTTTGTTTTGCAAAAGAGAAAAAGCTTGACGTCTTTCAGGATAAAGCGCTGAACATCATTATCAAAAAGCCGGGAACCGCCGGATATGAAACATCACCCCCGGTTATTATTCAGGGTCATATGGACATGGTCTGTGGAAAGTCAGGGAAATCCGGTCATGATTTCTCAAAAGATCCCATCACCATAAAGACGGGTGGAGATTTTTTGCGGGCAACCGGCACAACTCTTGGCGCAGATAATGGTATCGGCGTGGCGTATGGGCTGGCCATCCTGGATTCAGAGGACATTCCCCACCCGCCTGTCGAGTTACTTGTCACGACCGAAGAAGAGACGGGTATGTATGGCGCAGCCGCGCTTAAAGCAGATCATCTCACAGGAAAGACGCTTTTAAATATTGATGCGGAAGAAGAGGGCGTTTTCTTTGTCAGTTGTGCGGGCGGACTGATTTCTATAAGCGAATTTGATGCCCATTGGAAGAAAACTTCCGGCAAGGCCCTTCGCATAAAGATTTCAGGCCTGAAAGGCGGACACTCAGGCTTGGAGATCATCCGGCAAAGGGCAAATGCGATCACGCTTCTGGGAAGAATACTGGATGCGGCAAGAAAAGCAGGAGATTTTTATATTGCCGGTATTTCCGGAGGGTCCAAGCACAATGCAATTGCAAGAGAAGCTCAGGTGACGGTTGCCGCAGACGTCCGTGTACTCAAAAAGATCAAGGCCGTGGCAAAGGATTTGTTCATGGAAATGAAAAAGGAATTTGCTGCCGTGGACCCGGATATCAAGGTGTCCTTCACTTCTGTTGACACCGTTTTAACTTCACTTGACAAGGTTTCTACGGAGAATCTCATTGACTTTCTTTTGATTGCGCCCCATGGCGTCCAGTCCATGAGCAAGGATCTGGAAAATCTCGTGGAGAGCAGCCTTAATCTTGGCATACTCGAGCAATCCGGCAAATCCATTAAAGTCACGATTTCCGTGAGGAGTTCCATAAATTCCATCAGGGAAGAGATCACCCGGAGAATTGAAGCTCTGGCAAAAAGGGTCAACGCCAAAAGCTTCCGGACCGGTGAGTATCCTGCGTGGCATTATGAACCCGATTCCAGGATAAGGGATCTGTGCCTCAGTGTTTACAAAGAGACGTTTGGCAGCGATGCGCAGGTCAGAGCCATTCATGCAGGACTTGAATGCGGACTGCTCAAGGAAAAACTGCCGGATACGGATATGATCAGTTTCGGGCCGAATCTTTATGATGCCCACACGCCTGATGAGCATCTCAGCATCAGCTCGGCAGCCAATATGTGGGTGTTCTTAAAAGCGATCCTTGCAAAATTAAAATAAGGCAAAAAAGGGAGATCATCATGGTAACAGAAAAGCCGGCTGACAAAAAATACGAACTCTCCAAAGCCGCTTATGGGGGTGCGCCCGGAAGCGACTATGTGCCTTATATTCCAACGACAGAGGCAATGCCTGAACTGACGGGATATTCCATCATTATCGGTGTCCTCTTTGCCCTCATATTTGCCGCGGCCAACACATACCTCGGCCTTAAGGTCGGTCTGACCATTTCTGCGGGCATACCCGGCGCTATTCTGGCCACAGGCCTTCTGAAAGGACTTTTCAGAAGGAACAATATATTGGAAGCCAACATGGTTGCATCCCTTTCCGCCATGGGCGAGTCCATTGCGGGCGGCATCATCTTTGTTATCCCTGCACTGATACTTCTTGGCTTGGGTCTGAGCATCATGACGGTGGTTATCGTGACCATCATCGGCGGTCTCATGGGCGTATTTTTTATCACACCTGTCAGACGATATCTGATTGTCGAAGAGCACGGTCATCTTATTTATCCCGAGTCCATGGCGGCGGCAGAGGTTCTGGTTACGGGAAGCGAGGGGGGAAGCGGATTCAGGACCGTTCTTCTGGGTATGGGGGTTGGTGCTGTGTATAAGATCTTCTCCGGCGGATTCAGATTCTGGAGCGAGAACGCGTCTTATACCATCCATGCCTACCAGGGCACCATGATCGGCGTCAATACCGTTGCATCCTTGATGGGTGTCGGCTTCATCGTTGGGACAAAAACCTCTGTACTGATGTTTGGCGGTTCTGTTGTTGCATGGCTGGCGCTTATCCCCTTGATTAAATTTTTTGGTGCGCAAATGGCAGGGCCTCTTTTTCCTTCCACAATTCCCATTGCAGAAATGGGGGCATTTGACGTCTGGTCCAGTTATATTCGATATATCGGTGCCGGAGCGGTTGCAACCGGAGGCTTTATATCCCTTGCGAAATCTTTTCCGACCCTCATCAGCAGTTTCAAACAGGCTATTGTCGGAATGCGGAAAGACACAACCGAAACCGTTAGCCGGATGGACCTTGAAGCGCCTCTCACCTGGGTCATCGCGGCGGCTATGCTGGGTTTTCTGTTAACCTGGTTTGTTCCCATCATCGGCGGAGGCTTTGTCGGCTCTCTTCTTGGCGTCCTGTTCAGTTTTTTCTTTGCTGTTGTATCCGGCAGAATGGTGGGCCTTGTCGGCGCATCCAACAATCCTGTATCCGGCATGACCATTGCAACCCTTCTCATCATCACGACGGTTTTAAAACTACTGGGGAATACCGGTGATCCCGGCATCAAGACCTCACTCATGATCGGCGGGGTCGTCTGTGTCGCCATTGCCGTCGCCGGCGGCACGGCACAGAGCCTTAAGACCACGTTTATCATCGGGGGCACGCCTAAAAAGGTTCAGCTCGGCATGTTTCTGGCGCTTTCACTGTCATCTGTTGCGGCTGCAGGCACTTTGATCCTGTTGAACTCGGCTTACGGAATCGGAGACGCAGCCGTTCCTGCACCCCAGGCAACGCTCATGAAAATGATCGTCGAAGGCATCATGACGGCCAAACTGCCGTGGACCCTGGTATTTATCGGTGTGGCCCTGGCAGTATTCTGCTTCATGGCCAAAATTCCAATCCTTGCGGTCGCACTGGGCATTTACCTTCCCATAGGTCTGACGGCGGCCATATTTTCCGGCGGCATTGTCAGAGAGCTGGTGGAGAGAAGAATGAAAGACTCCCCGGAAGATAAGGACAAGGCCGTTGAAAAGGGCATTTTGCTGGCCTCCGGACTTGTGGCCGGAGATGCTCTGATCGGTATTGTGATTGGGGTATTTGCCGCCGTTGGAACGGACATCGCCTTTGGACTCAACCTGTTCCCTGTTATTGCAAACAGCAATTTAACGGCGTTCGTGATGTTTCTGTTGCTTTCAATCTGGGTGTTTATATATGCCACAAGAAAGGAGACATAAAAATGAGCCCACAAAACCAGGCAAAAGACGATTACAATTTTGTCCTCTATGTTCCGGAAATCCTGCATCACAAATACAAAGTGAACTATTCGCACAAGGTCGTTCTGGAATTTGACATCAATCCCGTAAAAAGGCTGATGGGCCGGCTCGTTAATAGAAAGCCGGTTTCAGATCTTGAGCTGGACGAGCTTTCTTCATCGGCATGGCTCAGTATGGATGGAAGGCGAAGCATCCTGGATATCATCCGCATCCAGAGCAAAAGAACCGGGGACGACATTCATGAGGCGGCAAGAAGAATCGTTCAGTTTATGCGATATATTGCAACAAGAGGCTGGATTAAATTTAAACCGGCCCTGAAAAACCCGGATTGATCTAAGCACCTGGCCCATCTGCTGGCTTGGGCAACAGGCTGTGGAATGCATACTTTCCGGGAATCAATACAAACTTAAAAAAATGAAAGGATCACTAAGATGTTGAACAAAATAAAAACACTAAAGAGTTACAAATTGAACAGCCTTGATGGGGAAATAGGGAAAGTTAAAGAATTTTATTTTGATGATCAACACTGGGCAATCCGTTATCTGGTCGCCGACACCGGCAACTGGCTGACGGGCAGGCAGGTGTTGATTTCACCCTATGCGCTGGTTTCCATGAATAAAGAAGAGCAGCATATCAGCGTCAATCTGACCCGAAAGCAGATTGAGGACAGTCCCTCCTTAAACACTGATAAGCCCGTCTCGCGACAATATGAAGAGGCCTATTTCGGGTATTATGGATGGCCGATGTATTGGAGCGGTCCATACTTGTGGGGGACTGAACCCTACATTATACGTGACCGTGAACAATGGAGAAACTCCATCCTGAATGAAAAACCGTGGGATCCCCACCTGCGCAGCACCAATGCTGTGACTGATCATTACATCCAGGCGGTGGATGGCGAAATCGGCCATGTTGAGGATTTTATCATTGATGACGAGACTTGGGCTATTCGTTATCTCATCATCGATACACGAAACTTCTGGCCGGGGAAAAAGGTTCTGGTCTCACCCCGATGGATCGAACGTATCAGTTGGGACGAGTCGAAGGTGTTTATCAGTCTTTCCTGCGAGACCATCAAACACTCGCCGGAATACACAGAGGAGTCTCTATTGACTCGGGAGTATGAGGCTGGTTTACATCGGCATTACAATCTTGAGGGATACTGGGTCGATGACCCTCGAGGGAGATACTGATATGGAAAAAATGAAAGTACGTGACCTCATGGTTTTGACGTTTTCAGATGTATTCCAAAAGACCTCTCAGGTCATGAAAAACGAAGTGATAAAGCGATAAAGCAATATGTAGATCGACCTCAACCACAGTTTTTTTGGTGAAGGAAACCAATCATGGGCTTAATTGAAAAAATCAATACTGTTTTCCCGCAGGCGGGGGAGATACCCAAAGCGCTTTTAAATGATATTCCCTTTATCCAGAAAGGGTATCTCGTAAACGGTGAGATCCTTGTCTGGGAAGGTCTGCGGCAGGAAGTTCTCTCCCCGGTCCGGGTGGCGGACGATACGGGCCTGAAGCCTTTTGTCATCGGCGAGTATCCTCTGTTGACCGAGGTTGAGGCGCTGCAAGCCCTGGATGCGGCAGTGGCTGCCTATGATCATGGACAGGGCGTCTGGCCCACCCTGTCCGTGGCCGGGCGTATTGACCACATGGAACGGTTTGTTTTCCGGATGATGGAAGAAAGGGACCGGGTGGTGCAGCTTCTGATGTGGGAGATTGGAAAATCCCTTGCAGATTCAAAAAAAGAATTCGACCGGACCATTCAATACATGAACGATACTCTGGCAGCGCTGAAGGACCTGGATCGCATTTCTTCCCGATTTTCTATTGAAGAAAACATCATCGCCCAGATCCGGCGCGCTCCCCTGGGTGTGGTTCTTTGTATGGGGCCGTTCAATTATCCGCTTAACGAGACCTTCACCACCCTGATCCCGGCCCTTGTCATGGGCAACACCGTGGTCTTAAAACCGCCCAAGCATGGAGCGCTTTTGTATGCGCCGCTACTCTCGGCTTTTTGTGAGGTTTTCCCCAAAGGGGTGATCAACATTATTTACGGCGAGGGCAGAAAACTGATTCCCCCGCTCATGGCCTCCGGTAAGATCAATGTGTTAGGGCTGATCGGTACGAGCAGAACAGCCAACGCCCTAAAAAAACAACACCCCCACCCCAACCGGCTTCGCTGCGTGCTGGGGCTGGAGGCCAAGAATCCCGCCATTGTCCTCAAAGACGCCGATCTTGACCGGGCAGTGGAAGAATGTGTGCTGGGTAGTCTTTCTTTTAACGGACAGCGGTGCACGGCGATCAAAATTATTTTTGTGGAAGCCTCTATTGCCGATGCGTTTCTGGATCGTTTTGTGACTGCCGTGAATAGCGTATCGTTCGGGATGCCCTGGCAGGAAGGGGTTTTTCTGACCCCGGTGGCGGAAAAAGGCAAGACCGATTATCTTACGGAATTGGTGTCGGATGCGGTTATTCAGGGTGCCAAGGTTGTTAACCCTTTTGGAGCAACGGTTTGCGGCAGTTTTTTTTTCCCGGCCATCCTGTATCCAGTCCATTCAAACATGCGGGTGTATCATGAAGAACAATTCGGACCGGTGATTCCCATCCTGGCCTTTGACGGGATCAAAGAGCCCATTGAATATATGATCAATTCAAATTACGGCCAGCAGGTCAGTATTTTCGGCAGCGACCCGGACCGGATCGCCCATCTGATTGACCCTCTGGTCAACCAGGTCTGCCGGGTCAATATCAACAGCCAGTGCCAGCGGGGACCGGACACATTCCCCTTTACCGGGCGAAAGGATTCTGCGGAAGGAACCCTTTCCGTATCCGATGCCTTGCGGGTATTTTCCATTCGAACCCTGGTGGCTACCAAACAGACGGATTTAAATAAAAAGATCATCACCGACATTGTCCGGGATCACAAAAGCAAATTCCTGGCAACGGATTTTATTTTATAATAAAGAACCGGTCTTATAACCTTTTAAATAGGAGTAACATCATGCAGCGGTTTATGTTTCAAATGAGCCTTATACTGGCACTTATATTTGCCGGGATATGGTCAACCAGCAAGGCTTTCGCAGAAAAGCCGGACTGGGTTGACGGTAAAAAGGGAAAATCCCACAGACAGGAAGCAAGGAGCGAAAGGCATAATGACAACAGGGATTCCGATCGTGGGGAATCTTACGGGAGAAATGAGCATGGAGCCAATGGGAGAGAGTATTTCAATGAACAAAGGCAAATAGTCATCCACCAATATTATTCCGATCGATTTCGGCAGGGGCGCTGCCCGCCGGGCCTTGTCAAGAGGGGAAACCGCTGCATACCCCCCGGCCATGCAAAAATGTGGAGAAAAGGCCGACCACTTCCCAGAGAAGTGATCTACTATGATCTTCCGCCAAGTATCATTGTGCATTTGGGGCCGCCACCGCCAAGACACCGCTTCGTGCGAGTGGCCCAGGATATCCTGCTGATTGCGGTTGGAACAGGAATGGTGGTGGATGCCTTTGAGGATATAGGCGGGCAGTATGATCGATAAGGTCATATAAGACCATTGGATCGCATATGGCCGAATCATACAGCTTTTTTTATCAGCCCGGCAAGCAAAATTTTACGAATCCATACCCGGCAAAAAATTTTGATCTGTTTGATAGGGGCTGCACAGGACGGATAAGTATCAGGATATGGGAAAGAAAAATCAAGGTTAGCATGCTATTTGCAAGTTAATTTATTGAGTTGTCGATCTATGTACGGTAACTGAACATGGAAATAACACATTAATTATTAAGGAGAAACAAAATGGGATTAGTCATCGGAGTTCTGGTTGTCATCGCTTTAGTGTTCGGGATTATTTATTTAAGCCAGCGAACATAAGAGTATTCAAGACGTATTTAATTACAGCTTAACTTTGACGGCTTTGATAGATTCAGTCAAAGCCGTCAAAGGTTTTATGAGGATAAAAAAAGTACTGTTTTATGCAGATTAAAATTCAAAATCTTACAAAAACATATCATGAAAAAAGAGGTCTTCTGCCTGTTGATCTTGAGGTGGAAGAAGGGGAACTGATTGCCCTTATCGGCCATAACGGCGCCGGTAAATCCACCTTATTAAAATTGCTGGCCGGCTGGCTCCTCCCTGACAGCGGGCAGGTTTTTGTGGATGACATCAATCTTAAAAACAGATTGGCGGTTGTGAGGAAAGTCGGTTTTGTTCCGGAAACGCCCAACCTTTTTGATTTTTTTACGGTTGAGTATAACCTCAAACTATTTGCCCGTCTGTTTCAAGTCCCTTTTCTGAGAATTGATGAAATTTTGAAGGCATTCAATCTGCTGCCGTTTCGCAATAATAAGGTGCAGGTTTTATCAAAAGGATTAAAGCAGCGGGTGAGCATCGGGCGGACGCTTCTGGCAGATCCGGCTGTGCTTTTATTTGATGAGCCGACTTCAGGTATAGACTTTGAAATGACAAAAGAGATCTACAGGTTGCTGAAAGAGTTCCATTCTTCAGGAAAAACCATCATTTTTACGTCCCATCGGCCGGAAGAGATAAAAACCCTGGCCACACGGATTGTTGTGCTCCATCATGGTGCTTTGGTTTTTGATGGATCGCCCCAATCTTATTTTCAATCAGATATTCATGAGAAGCTTTACCAATGATGATAAGAAATATTATTACATTAACAGTGAATGATTTGGCTATTGCATTCAAGAACAAGTCCATCTTTCTGATTCTTTTCATCCCTTTTTTTGTTTATATTTCCTTGATGCTGGTGGATGAAGCCGGTGTTGAGGTTAAAAAAACCAACATTGGACTGATTCAATCACAAAGCTATCCTCCCGTTATTCTTGAAGCCGTTCAATCAGCCGACAAATTGTTTTCGATCTTGACTGTTTCGAGTCAAGAAGAGGGCAATCAATGGTTAAAAGAAAAAAAAATCGACGGCCTGTTGTTAAGTCCTGAAAAAGAAAAGATCAGCCTGGTTCTGGTTGTATTAAAAAAAGAATCCATATTATCCCTTCAAATTGTAGAGAGCTTTTCAGCCTTACAAAAAGCAGTTGAAGGAAACAGCATTAACTGGATTTCCGATATTAAACCGCTTCAGGAAGGCGGGATTCAAAGACAAACATTGCCGACCTGGATACTCATGCTGGTCATGCTGGTAAGCTTCATCATCATGCCTGCGCAGATTGCTGAAGAAAAGGAAAAAAAATTACTCCTTGCACTTTTGCAGACACCCATGCGGGAAATTGAATGGCTTATGGCCAAATTGTTTTTAGGAATGATTTTAATTTTTGTGGCCGTCCTGTTTCTCCATCTGATGGGAAGATTTGGCTTTGGAGATGTCTTGAGTTATATCGCATTTATCGGGGTCGGCGGTTTCTGTTTCAGTGCCTATGGAATTCTCCTGGGTTTTTTTTGTCAAAGCCAGGCCGGCGCCAGAACATTAGGCGTTATTTTTTATCTGCCCCATCTGCTTCCTTCTGCGCTATCCGAGTTTTCACAAAAATTATCAGCCGTGGCCCCTTTTCTGCCGTCATCCCCGTTTTTTGAATCCGTCAAATCAATCCTGTTGGATGACAGGAGCATATCAACCTTATTTCCGGCATGGATCTATTTGTTTTCCATCGGCATATTAACCTTTTCCATGGCATACCTGCTCATGAAAAAACGCTGGAGGATGTAACATGAGTGCGCCAGGCAAAGCTGGTAATTTCTTGTCGGTTAAAGTCCGACATAGTCAAAGGTTAGCCACCGGGCTATCACCAAGGGTGCATTTGTGGCGGTAACAAAGCAAATGAAGCCACCTGCAGGGATGTCCCAGACCGCAACGCAAGTGAAGGTATTGAGCTCCGAAATAATCAACATTGAAGAGGCCGACGGTTTTCATGTGCCGGAAGGCAGTATGAGCTGCGCTGTTAAGGCAAGGTGTGGTTTGCTCTTCCGGAGTCTGAGGCCGTGGTATGGTACAGAAAGGAAATTATCGGAACCTGGGAGACCCGTGCAATTTCTGCGTGAGCAGGAACCTGGAAACAATCTGAAGAGGAGAGGATTCAGGGATGATTGTACGGGAGTCGGACTAATTCATAGTAGAGGAGTAGCAGGGGTAATGCCTTGTGAGGATATGATCCACTCGAAGGGATTAGCGTTAGTATGAAAAGGCAAAAGGAAACATGTGCTGATCATCGAATTGGAGGACACATGCAAACAAAACTGAACCTTATAACAAAGATGGCTGTAACAGACAGGAAATGCAAATTCAATAATTTGATCTATCTGCTGAATGAAACCAATCTGCAGGAGTGTTTCCGGGAATTGAAGAAGGGGAAGGCATCAGGAGTTGATGGTGTTACCCTCGAAGCGTATGAAAAGAATCTGGGTGCGAATATTGAAGATCTGGTAGCAAGAATGAAAACATTCAGCTATCGACCCAAGCCGGTTAAAAGAGTGTTGATACCCAAGGCAAATGGTAAGAAACGTCCTTTGGGCATACCGTCTGTTGAAGACAAAATAGTACAGATGGGAATCGCTAAGATTTTGCAGGCTATCTTTGAGGCTGATTTTCTTGATGTATCATACGGTTTCAGGCCAAAACGCAATTGTCATCAAGCATTGGATGCTGTGGATAAGATGATAATGGAAAGACCCGTCAATCACATAATAGATGCTGATATTAAAGGCTTTTTTGATAATGTGGAACACGACTGGCTGATGCGCTGCGTTGAGCAAAGGATAAGTGATGAAAGCCTGCTACGACTGCTTAAAAGATTTCTTAAAGCAGGAATTATAGAAGAAGGTAAATACTCCTCTTCTGAAAAGGGCACCCCCCAGGGCGGATTGATATCCCCAGTGTTGGCGAACATCTATCTGCATTATGTACTTGATCTCTGGTTTGAGAAGGTTGAGAAGCATAAATTTGGATGTTACATGGGCATGGTGCGCTACTGCGACGATTTTGTCATCTGTGTACAACGCAAAGATGCAGCAGATCAAGTGCTTGAAGACTTGATCAAACGGCTGGAAAAGTTTGGACTGGCACTATCCTTGGAAAAGACACGGATAGTAGAGTTCGGCAGGTACGCCAGAGAAAACAGCGAGAAAAAGGGCGGCAAACCAGGTTCTTTTGATTTTTTGGGAATCACACATTTCTGTGATAAAGGCAGGAAAGGGTGTTTCAAGGTAGGCAGGAAAACAGCCCGCAAGAAATATTCTGCTAAAATCAAGGAGATGAATCAATGGCTGAAGGCTGTCCGTAATACAAGCCATCCGGAAACATGGTGGCCTGTTCTTGTTGCAAAATTGAGAGGGCATTTTCAATATTACGGGGTGAGTGGTAACTTTATTGGTATTAAAAGGTTTTACGCCCAGGCAGTACGCCTGACATTTAAATGGATGAACAGGAGAAGCCAGAAGAAAAGCTTTAACTGGAGACAGTTTGACACCTATCTTAAGAGGCATCCGCTTCCAAAACCGACAATTTATCACAACCTGTATACGTTATGGCAGTCAAAGTGAATATTAGCGAAGAGCCCGTTGCGGGAAAACCGCACGGCGGGTTCTGTGAGGGGTATCACTTCCTCACATATAATACATTTAAAGTATTGGAGGAAATAGATGTCTACTCGACAATCCCTATTTCTGAGGCACGGCAGTATCTGTATCGTCATTATTTTTTATGCTTTCTTTTTGCCGGCTTCTGCATGGACCCAGGCTCCCTCTGAACTTCAAACCCTTCAGGTGTTCTATGAAAATGATTTGTTCGGTGGTACGGATAAATACTATACCAATGCCGTCCAGATCACCTGGCTTTCAAAAGATCTGAACCAGTATGAGGATGATTTTCGCCTGCCGAGATTTTCTTTGCCGTTCATAAAAGCCCTCCCCCTTTCCGGCAATCCGGCAAGTGTCCATAATGTCGGTGTTTTAATCGGACAACAGATCTATACCCCTTCAGATACTCAGATAACCACACGGCTTGAAAACGACAGGCCCTATGCCGGTTTCCTTTATGGCGGACTGGCCCTGCACAGCAAAACCAATCTCAAACTGGACACCCTTGAAATCGTATTGGGCGTTGTAGGGCCTGCTTCCAAAGCTGAAATGGCTCAGAATACGGTTCATGACTTAAGGGACATCCCCACTGCCAAGGGATGGAACCATCAGCTTCACAATGAACCAGGCTTGAGGCTTTCCTGGCAGCGCAAATGGCGGTTGGACAGCAGAGATTTATCAGAGTACCTGAGTTATGATCTGATTTCCCGTGCCGGATTAACCCTGGGGAATGTGAGAACATCAACCAGTGCCGGAGGAGAAATCCGTTTCGGGTACAATATTCCGGAAGATTTCGGGTCCGATGTGATCCGTGCCGGAGCCGGGGTCAGTGCACCTGTCATCGGAGGTTCAAAACCCGGAACAACCTCATGGGGGACTCATATATTTGTCAGTTCCCAGATTGAGGCGGTATATCATGACATCTTTCTTGACGGCAACACCTGGCGAGACAGCCAGAGCGTTGATAAAAAACCATTGGTGGCCGATTTTTCCTTAGGAGCTTCTTACAACATCAACATGTTCAAACTGACCTATCGACATCTTTTCAAAACCGAACAGTTTGATAATCAGGAAAAGGGCCAGACCATCGGCTCTCTGACTCTGGCGCTTTCTTTTTAAGCAGACGGTCGAGATAGATCGGCTGGATAACAATGATAAGCCGGATAGTGGAGGCCCGGCACAGGAAATTGAACTATTAACAGTATTAACTTAAAAAAAGGAGATTCAAAATGAAACACAAACACTTATTTATCTTAGTAATTATGGCATTTGTCACACTTTGTTACCTTCCCGCTCCAGGATTAGCCACACCATTACTGGATTCAGCGGCAGACTACGCCGTCCTGGGCGCCTCGACAGTGACCAATACCGGCCCAACCACCATCACCGGAGATCTGGGTGTCTCTCCAGGCACTTCAATCACTGGTTTGGGAAGCATCACGCTCACCGGGACTGTGCATCAGACTGACGCGGTTGCTGCACAGGCACAGATTGATACTACCACCGCATACAATGCCCTGGCAGCGTTGCTACCCACTTCCAATTTGACCGGTTTTGATCTGGGCGGCTACACGCTTACATCAGGCGTCTATCATTTTGACTCGTCGGCTCAGTTGACGGGAACACTTACTCTCGATGGCCAGAACAACAACAATGCATTCTGGGTTTTCCAGATAGGGAGTACACTCACGACCGAAAGCGGCTCGGCGGTTCAAGTGATCAATTTGGGGTCCAATAACGGCTCAGATTATGGCTTGTTCTGGCAGGTCGGCAGCTCTGCAACTCTGGGTACCAGCACAACGTTCGCAGGAAATATTCTCGCGGACCAGAGCATCACTATGAACACCACCGCAAAAATTCTGAACGGTAGAGCCCTCGCACGAATAGGTGCCGTGACATTGGATACCAACAGCATCAGTAACATATGCTACGACATTTTGGGTGCCGATATCGGCCCTGGTTTCAGTCGCGGACTTGAGTTTGATTCAGAAGGCCGTGTCGTGGCCACTGGCAGCGGCACACCCCTTTCGGTCGTTCCGGAACCTGCTACTTTATTTCTTTTTGGATTAGGGTTATTGGGGGTGTCGGCATTTGGGAGAAGGTCTGATAAAGTCTGATAAACGATACAGAGGCATTAGGTGGTGGTGTATCCTCCGGAAGGATTGTTTAGCTGCAGTCGGCCCGGGTTTTAAAAACAAAACGAAAGGATACACACACCATGAAGCAAGATACTGTAATTGAGCTTAAAAAACCAGAAACATTTATTAATGACCCGATCACCGAACTTGTTCGTCAAGGGTCCAGAGATATATTGTTTAAAGCATTGGAAATAGAAATCGACAGTTTTATATCCTTGTATGCGGATCTGAAAGATGGTCAAGGCAGGCAAAGGATAACCCGCAACGGCTATTTACCCGAAAGAGATATCCAGACCGCCGCCTGAGCCATACACAACATTTGACAATAACTCTGCAAAAACGGTCAAATATGACCTAATGGATAGATATGATCCTTTTAAACTGATGGGCCGCAATTGGTCTGAAATTTCTTTTGCGGACAATTGTTCCAATAAATCAGCAGGATGAAAGCGTGGTTCAGGCTTATAGAACCCTGGCACAAATGTTGAAAAGAAAGTAGGTAGCCAATATTAATCAAAGGAGATCAAATCATGGATCTTGTACAGTTTGTAGTCATTTTATCCGTTGTCGGGCTCCTGCTATGGATGGTCAATAATTTCATTCCCATGGACAGGAAGATTAAGCAGATTCTTAACGTCGTAGTTGTTTTCGCCGTTGTTTTGTGGGTGGGTAATCTTTTCGGAGTGTTTGATTCTCTGCGCGGAATCCATATCGGCAAGCGGTAAACCAATATGGCAAAGAACTCATTGATATCATCCATCTTTATCGTTAAATGAAAAAAAGAAGGAGAAAAATTGAATGAAAATTTCAACATGGCTGAATAAAAAAATAGCCGAGAACATAGATGTTTCTCAAATCGAATTACCGGCAGATGTGTCTTACGATAATGATCCGGATGAAACTATTTTTTTTGAAGAGAAAAATCCTTGCGGGTTTTTCTGTGCAGAAAACCATCCCTTTTCTACGGTCGAACGATTTGGACACTGGTATTATAGCAGAGGTCAGGACAAGAAAGCCGGCATTCATTCATCAGAAATGAAGTGGCATATGTTTACAAAGGATAAAGAGATTGCGCTTCAAACGGCTAAGGCGCACATTGAATAAAAACAGGAAAAAGATCATGAAATTTTTTAGCACCGGATTCGTTCTTCGACTCATTGCGGCCATGTTTTTATTTGGATTCCCTATCCTGCAACCGGCCTGGCCCATTCCCGATTTAAGCACGCAAGGAGCCTGGAGAGTGGATGAAGCCTATTTCGATTCTAATAAAGCGGTTGTCAAACCGAAAGCCTTTGATTTTCTGGATAGAATTGTCGGTGTTCTGAAATCCCATCCCGAACTTTTTGTTAACATTTATGGCCATACGGACAGCGTTGGGACTAAAGCATACAATACGGCTCTGTCCCTGAGACGGGCCAATTCCGTAAAGACCTATCTGACGGACAAGGGAATTGATGGAAACCGTCTATACTGTAGGGGATTCGGTTTTTCCAATCCGGCCGCACCCAATAAAACGGTTGAGGGCAGAGCCTTGAACCGGCGGGTTGAGCTTTATCCGTTCATAAAATAAAATCTACTCAAAGGAGAGATCCGCAATGAAGGTGAACGGCGCAACAATTCTCGGGATACCGCTCCGTTTTTTCGGATATCTCCGCAAAAAAAGACTGACATTGACGGCTGCTGTTGAACTTCCGCTGCGCGCGGAATTATTCGGCAGCGATCAGATGAAGCAGCACGGCAAAACCCTGGCGAGCAGCCATGAGCTGAGCCTTAAGCGCTTGCCGGATAAGCTTTTATCCCGGCTGGCGGATAATGAGACGGTGCTCATTGATGTCTGCATGCCCCTGACCGAGGCGATTGTGACAAATCGTTTGATTGCTCCGGCTGAGGAATGGTTGCTCGACAACTTCTATTTAATCGAAGAACAGATCCGCACGGCAAAATTGCATTTGCCCAAGGGCTACAGCCGTGAACTGCCGCGGTTGTTGAAGGGGCCGTCAGCAGGGCTGCCAAGGGTGTATGACATTGCCCTTGAAACGATTTCACATGGTGACGGCAGGGTGGACCCGGAAGGCCTCAGCAGTTTTGTGGCGGCCTATCAGAGCGTTACCATCCTGAAATTGGGTGAACTCTGGGCCATCCCCATCATGCTGCGACTGGCCCTGATCGAAAACCTCCGCAGGATTGCGGCCCGTCTCGCCGTGGACAGGATCAATCGAGATCAGGCCGATCGCTGGGCTGATCTGATGATTAAGATCGCTGCAGAAGACCCCAATGGTCTGATTATGATCATTTCCGACATGGCGCGGTCCAATCCGCCCATGGTGGGGCCCTTTGTGGCAGAACTCGCCCGTCGCCTGCAGGGCCAGGGACCGGCATTGGCCCTTCCGTTGACCTGGATTGAACAGAGACTATCCGGAGCCGACTTGACCATCGAACAGATGGTCCGCCTGGAGACCCAGCAGCAGGCGGGAGATCAGGTTTCGATGAGCAACAGTATCAGCAGTCTCAGGTTCCTCAGTGCCATGGACTGGCGTGAGTTTGTCGAGACCATGAGCGTCGTTGAACAGCGTCTGGGTGAAGATCCTGCAGATGTCTATGGCCGGATGGATTTTACCACCCGTGACCGCTACCGCCATGTGGTTGAAAATATCGCCCGGAACAGTTCCCGATCCGAGATTGAAGTAGCGAGTCTGGCCATTGAACTGGCAAAAAAGGCGTCAGCAGAAAAAGGCGAAGATGACCGTGCCGCCCATGTTGGCTTTTTCCTTATTGACAAGGGATTGCCGGAACTTGAACAAATGGCGGCACTTCATTTTTCACCTGCCTGGATTCTAAGAAGGGTCCTCCGCCGATTTCCCCTGCCGGTTTATGGGGGTAGCATCTTCCTTTTGACCGTGCTCACGGCTGTTTGTTTTACAGCAAAGGCCTATGCTGATGGGCTGACGGGTTGGGTACTCTGGCTGGTCGGGCTTCTTTTCATGCTCTGTGCCGGTCAGCCTGCCGTGGCCCTGGTGAACTGGCTGGTCACATTATCAGTCAAGCCGCAGCCGTTGCCCCGCATGGATTTTTCGACAGGGATTCCATCGGAATGGCGGACCCTGGTGGTGGTTCCAACCATGCTGACCAGCTCACGCAACATTGATGACCTGATGGAGGCAATGGAAGTTCGATTCCTGGCAAACCGGGATACACATTTCCATTTTGGCCTTCTCACCGATTTTCCTGATGCCGAAGAAGAACGGCTGCCGGAGGACGAACCACTGCTGAGCATGGCCCAATTGAGCGTTGAGGCCTTGAACCGGAAGTACAAAACAGCACAAGGGGATATCTTTTTTCTCTTTCATCGCCCGCGCTGCTGGAACCCCCAGGATAAGATCTGGATGGGATACGAGCGCAAGCGCGGTAAAATTGCCGATTTGAATAGATTGCTCCGCGGCAGTTCAGACCAGCGCTTTGCCCTTGTGGTGGGAGACACCACCATTCTATCGGCAGTGAAATACGTCATCACTCTGGATACCGATACCCTTCTGGCTCGTGATTCGGCCCGGCAGTTTGTCGGCGCCATGGCGCATCCGCTCAATCGGCCCCACTATGATGAAAAACGGCAGCGTATCGTAGAAGGCTACGGCATTCTCCAGCCACGGGTGGCCATCAGCCTGTCCGGTACAAATCGATCGCCTTATGCCCGCCTGTGCGGCAGTGATCCGGGTATCGATCCCTATACACGAGCTGTTTCCGATGTGTATCAGGATCTGTTTGGTGAAGGGTCGTTCATCGGTAAGGGCATTTATGATGTTGATGCATTCGAAAAAGCGTTGTCCGGTCGTTTTCCCGACAATCTCATCCTCAGCCACGATTTGATCGAAGGCTGCCATGCCAGGGCCGGTCTGCTAAGTGATGTAGAGTTGTACGAAGAGTATCCGTCCCGCTACAGCGCCGATGTAAACCGCCGGTATCGCTGGATTCGGGGCGATTGGCAGATTGCCCGATGGCTGTTTCCGGGGGTTCCGGGCCCTGATGGGCATCTCAGGAAAAACCCGCTTTCCATGCTGTCCCGCTGGAAAATCTTTGACAACCTGAGGCGAAGTTTCACGGCTGCGGCCTTGACACTCCTTCTGGTCCTTGGCTGGACCGTGTTGGCATCGCCCTGGTTCTGGACCTTGGCAATGATCGGCACCATTGTCATTCCTTTTCTGCCTTCCGTGGTCCTGAATGTCCTTCAAAAACCAGTGGATGTGACATTGGGCCGGCACCTGACCGGCGCTGTGAAATCGGCAGTCCGGTATTGCCTTCAGGCGGTACTCACCCTTGTGTGTCTGCCCTATGAGGCATTTTTCAGCCTGGATGCCATGGTACGCACGCTCTGGCGGATGATGATCACGCACCGGCGGTTACTCGAATGGAATCCGTCGGGTAACGCGGGCCGCAATGATCGCCCGGAGCTTGAAAATCTTGTCGGCTCCTGTCGATCCATGGGATCGGCTTCGGCCATTGCCGTGGCTGTTGCCATAATCCTTGCAGTGTTGCGACCCACCACCCTGCCGGTGGCCGGGCCAATCCTGATCCTATGGTTTTTTTCTCCTCTCATCACCTGGTGGATCAGCCGACCGGTTGCCCTGCATCCGGAAATATTGACAACCGATCAGACGCTTTTTCTGCAAAAGCTCTCCCGGAAAACCTGGGCCTTTTTTGAGGTCTTTGTCGGCCCGGCAGACCACTGGCTGCCGCCGGATAATTATCAGGAACTTCCTGTGGGCATCGTTGCTCACCGAACTTCCCCCACTAACATGGGCCTTGCTCTTTTATCGAATCTCACGGCCTATGATTTCGGCTATATTTCAGCAGGAAAATTGATCGAACGGACAGCCAACACCATCGGTACCATGGCCATTCTGGAACGACACCGGGGTCATTTTTATAACTGGTATGACACCGTATCTCTTGCACCGCTTTTTCCCCTTTATATTTCCTCGGTGGACAGCGGCAATCTTGCCGGTCATCTTCTGACCCTTCGGCCGGGACTTCAGGGGCTGATTGGAGAGACAATACCGGGCAGGCGATTGTTTCAGGGTCTCAATGATACTTTTCAGGTCCTCTCTGATGTGATGGGAGATATTGTTTCGGTAAAGCTGAGAGAACTTCACAAGGAACTGGAACGGGTGGAGGAGGACCCGCCTGCCACTCTGACGGCGACGCGGCTCTGCCTTGATAGGCTTTTTCGATCTGCCGAAAGCCTGGCCGTCGAGGTCAAATCCATGGATGTTGACCCTGAAAGCCCGTTGAGATGGTGGTCCCTGGCCTTTACCGGGCAGTGCCGTGATGCCTTGGATGAGCTGGCCCTTTTTACGCCCTGGATGGATCTGTTATCTTCTTTGGATAATCACCCTGACCTGGCGGATCTTGGTATAATCTTAACACTGGAAACAATCCCGACGCTTGGCGAATTGTCGGAAATAGAAGCAAAACTTCTGCCGGAAATTGAACATTGTCTTGCCGTGACGGTTAAAAATGAGGATAAAGCATGGCTGGTTGAGCTTTTACGCCTGATAACGGCTGCCGGTCAAGAAGCCGGAAAGCGGGTTTCGACCATCGAAACCTTTTGCCGGCAGATCAATGAATTTGCCCAAATGGAATACGAGTTCTTGTTTGATACTTCACGCCGTCTTCTGTCCATTGGTTACAATGTCAGCGAACATCGACTGGATTCCGGCTTTTACGATCTTCTGGCTTCGGAAGCAAGGTTTGCCGGTTTCGTGGCCATTGCCCAGGGACAATTGCCGCAGGAGAGCTGGTTTGCGCTGGGACGTTTGCTGACCACCATCGGCGGCGGACCGATTCTCCTGTCGTGGAGCGGGTCCATGTTCGAATACCTGATGCCGCTTCTGGTCATGCCGACCTATGAAAAGACATTGCTTCACCAGACCTGTAAGGCTGTTGTAGCAGGCCAGATTGCCTATGGCAAAAAGCAGGGCGTGCCGTGGGGCATTTCAGAATGTGGCTACAATGCCATTGATGTCCATCACAATTATCAATACCGGGCTTTTGGCGTTCCCGGTCTTGGGCTGAAGCGCGGGCTTGCCGAAGATCTGGTGATTGCCCCTTATGCATCGGTGCTGGCGCTGATGGTGGCGCCGGAAAAGGCTTGCCAGAATCTTGAACGCTTGGACAAGGAAGGGTTTGCCGGAAAATATGGTTTTTATGAAGCCATCGACTATACGCCTTCACGCCTGCCGACCGGCCGGACCCATGTGGTGGTCCGCTCTTTCATGGCCCATCACCAGGGCATGAGTTTTCTGTCTCTTGCCTATCTGCTTTTAGACCAGCCCATGCAAAAACGATTTGAATCCGAGCCTTTGTTCCAGGCCACCCTTTTGCTGCTTCAGGAACGGGTTCCCAAGGCAACTGCGTTCTATGCCCATACGACAGAGCTTTCCGAGCACCAGACATCTGCCGGTATGATCGAAAAGCCCATACGGGTGTTCAGCAGTCCGGATACGCCTGCTCCGGAAGTGCAGTTGCTCTCCAACGGCCGATATCATGTGATGATCACGGCTGCCGGTGGCGGTTACAGCCGTTGGCAGGACCTGGCCATTACCCGTTGGCGCGAAGACACTACCTGTGATAATCGGGGCACTTTCTGTTATATCCGTGATGTTGTAAGCGGCCGGTTCTGGTCAACCACTCATCAGCCGACCCTTACGCCGGCAAAAATATTTAAGGTGGTGTTTTCAGAAGGTCGGGCTGAGTTTCGCTGTGAGTATGATGACATTGACGCCTATACCGAAGTGGTTGTGTCACCTGAGGATGATATCGAACTGCGCCGAATTACACTCACCAATCGCACCCGCCGGAAACGGTCCATTGATGTGACCAGCTATGCCGAAGTTGTTTTAGCACCACCCATGGCCGACGCACTGCATCCAGCCTTCAGCAATCTCTTTGTTGAGACTGAGATCATCCGGGAACAAGGGGCTGTTCTCTGCACTCGCAGGCCCCGGTCAGAGGGAGAAAAGCCGCCCTGGATGCTGCACCTCATGGCAGTGCATGGGACAGAAGTCAAAAAAATTTCCTATGAGACCGACCGCATGCAATTCATCGGCCGCGGCAACAGTGTTGCTAATCCTCAGATGATGGGCAGCGCAACAGACCCTTCAGAAGAACTTTCAGGCAGTCAGGGGTCGGTTCTCGATCCCATTGTCGCCATTCGCTGCCGGTTAACCCTTGATCCGGGTGAATCAGTAATCATAAACATGGTTACCGGTATCGGTGAAACACGGGATGAAGCCATAAGACTGGTAGAAAAATACCAGGACCGGCATCTTGCCGATCGTGTCTTTGAGCTGGCCTGGACCCATGGCCAGGTGTTCCTGCGACAGATCAACGCCACTGAAACCGATGCAAAGCTCTATGGACGTCTTGCCGGTGCCGTGATCTATGCCAATGCCTCTTTGCGGGCCGATGCAAGTCTTTTGAAAAAGAATATCAGTGGTCAATCCAGCCTTTGGGGATATGCCATTTCCGGAGATTTGCCCATTGTTCTTCTGCAGATTGAAGATCCGGTCAATATTGATCTGGTCCGTCAACTGATACAGGCCCATGTTTACTGGCGCTTGAAAGGGCTGGCGGTTGATCTGGTGATCTGGAACGAGGATCATTCCGGTTACCGGCAGGTTCTTCACGATCAGATTGTCCGCCTCATTGCCGCAGGCATTGAAGCCAATATCATTGATCGTCCCGGCGGCATTTTTGTTAGATCCGCAGACCAGATCGCCGAGAGTGATCGCATCCTGTTCCAGGCAGTTGCCAGAGCCATCCTCACCGATAGCCGGGGAACTCTGTCCGAACAGATCAGCGGTTGCAGTCTTTCGGGCGTCAGCATGCCCCGGCTCAACCCTGTCAGGCTCCACCGGCCTGACCCCCCGGCAACGGAACCTATGCCGCGCCACGACCTGATGTTTTACAACGGATTGGGCGGATTTACCCCGGATGGACGCGAATATGTGATTACAACGGCAGAAGGGCAAAAGACACCCGCACCCTGGGTCAATGTACTGGCCAATCCATTTTTTGGAACAGTCATCACTGAAAGCGGCCCTGCCTGTACCTGGAGCGAGAATGCCCATGAGTTCCGGCTTACTCCCTGGGAAAATGATCCGGTCAGCAATGCCGGCGGGGAGGCGTTCTTTCTCCGTGATGAAGAGCGGGGCCATTTCTGGTCGCCCACACCCTCCCCCTGCCCGGGAACTACACCTTATGTCACCCGGCATGGGTTCGGCTACAGCGTGTTTGAACACACGGAACGCGGCATCCGGTCCGAACTCTGGGTTTACGTGGCCCTTGACGCAGCAATCAAGTTTTCAGTCCTGAAAGTGTGCAATACGTCGGCACGAGCCCGGAAGCTCTCCGCCACCGGCTATGTGGAGTGGGTGCTGGGTGACCTGCGGCAAAAAACGATCCAGCATGTGATTACTGCGATTGAGCCTAAAACCGGAGCGCTTTTTGCCTACAATTCCTATAATACCGAATTCCAGGGCCGCATTGCATTTTTTGATGTGGATGACCAAAGCTGTAGCATAACCTGCGACCGTACCGAATTTCTGGGACGTAACCATACTCTGTCGTCACCTGCCGCCATGATGCGGACCCGCCTTTCCGGAAGGGTTGGGGCTGCTTTAGACCCCTGCGCCGCCATCCAGGTCAGTTTTGATCTGGATGCGGGGGAGGAGCGTGAGATTATTTTCAGACTTGGGTCAGGCAAAGATCAGGACGATGCTGAAAAATTGATCCGTCATTTTCAAGGATCAACCGCAGCGCGAAGCGCCCTTGATGCGGTCTGGCAGCATTGGTCCCATACCCTCGGTGCCGTACATGTGGAAACGCCCGACCCATCCCTCAACGTGCTGGCCAACGGCTGGCTTCTCTACCAGACCCTGTCCTGCCGGCTCTGGGCACGAACTGCAACTTACCAGTCTGGAGGGGCCTTTGGTTTTCGTGACCAGTTGCAGGATGTGATGGCCCTTATTTATGCCCGGCCACATCTGGTACGAGACCATCTTTTGTTGTCGGCATCCCGTCAATTTGAAGAAGGCGATGTGCAGCACTGGTGGCATCCGCCCCTGGGCCGTGGGGTCCGTACCCATTGCTCCGATGACTATCTCTGGCTGCCGCTGGCAACCTGCCGGTATGTCCTCAATACCGGAGATGTCGGCGTGCTGGATGAATCCATCCATTTTCTTTCGGGTCGTCCCGTGAATGCGGATGAAGATTCATATTATGATCTGCCCAACCGTTCCGAAAAAAAAGCATGCCTCTATGACCATTGTGTGCAGGCTATTCTCAAAAGCCTTGCCTTTGGTGAACACGGCCTGCCGCTCATGGGGTCCTGCGACTGGAATGACGGCATGAACCTGGTCGGAGAAAAGGGCAGGGGCGAAAGTGTGTGGCTGGGCTTTTTTCTTTATGAAGTGCTTCTGCGCTTTGCCGAAGTGGCTGATAAACGAGGGGATACGGCCTTTGTCGAGCGCTGCCGGAACGAGGCTGCTACCCTTCAGATCAATATCGAATCCCATGGCTGGGACGGCGAGTGGTATCGGCGGGCTTATTTTGATGACGGCACACCGCTTGGATCATCCATAAACCCTGAATGCCGGATTGATTCTATTGCCCAGAGCTGGTCTGTGCTGTCCGGTGCCGGTTCCCGGGAACGCTCGCACCTGGCCATGGAAGCTTTGGATGAGCATCTTGTCAGCCGTGAACACGGGCTTATCCGTCTTTTGAGCCCGCCTTTTGACAAGTCAACGCTGAATCCCGGATATATCAAAGGATATGTCCCAGGCGTGCGGGAAAACGGCGGACAGTACACCCATGCCGCCATATGGGCGGCCATGGCCTTTGCGCGTCTGGGAGACAAGCAGCGAGCCTGGGAACTTTTTACCCTGATCAACCCGGTGAACCATGCCCGATCCGCAGCAGAGGTTGCCGTCTACAAAGTGGAGCCTTATGTGGTTGCTGCCGATGTCTATGCCGTAACACCGCATACCGGCCGGGGCGGCTGGACCTGGTACACAGGTTCGGCTGCCTGGATGTATCGGCTTATCGTGGAATCGCTTCTCGGGCTAACCCTTGATGTGGATAAACTGCGAATGACACCCTGCATTCCCCCGGATTGGGAGGGGTTCAAACTGCACTACCGTTACCGGGAGACGGTCTATCACATCGATGTCCTGCAATTGTCCGGCGATAATGGGGTCATGAGCGTCAGCGTGGATGGTAAGGTGCAACAGGATCATGCCATCCCTCTGTTGGACGACCATAAGGAACACCGGGTGGAGGTGAGGATCGAATAACGGGTACTTTCCCCGCAGTCTCTATTCTTTTTGAAACAATTCAACATCTTCACCATTTCTTCATAATAGCAATGCTATTTTTCCCGATTAATAAACAAAAATATGGGAAAGTCATCACCTATGGCAAATAAAATTTTTAACTCCCCCAAAACACGCTTCGCCATAATTATTCAGATGGCCGTGGTTGCGCTTTTTTTCTTTACCGTATTGAGAGCGGTTCTTTTTATCAGGGCCTGGAATATTACGGACCATACCCCTTTTGAATGGTTTTATATATTTGGCCAGGGTCTTATTTACGACATCGCCTTTATCAGCTATTTTTGTATTCCATTTGTTCTCCTGTTTCTGGTGTTGCCGGATAAGCTGTTCATCAGTACACCGTTTAAACTCCTGGAACAGGTAATCGGGTTTTGCGCCTTATATGGCCTTGGCTTTTCCATGATTGCGGAATGGTTTTTCTGGGATGAATTCGGAGTGAGGTTCAATTTTATTTCCGTGGATTATTTGATCTACCGTCGTGAAATCACCGATAATATCATGCAGTCCTATCCTGTGTTCCGGATATTACCCATCTTGTTCATCATAACCGCCCTTATCTTTTTTTTGCTACGGCCCTCTTTTATAAAAGCAATGCATGTTAAGGAAAAAGTTTCCCAAAGAATTGCCATTGCCTTTTGTCTGCTTTTGATTCCGGGCCTGTCCGGCCTTTTTTTAAATCAATCCCAACGGAGTTTTTCCAGTAATAATTATGTGAATGAACTGGCATCAAACGGCCCTTATCAATTATTTGCAGCCTTCAGGAACAATACGTTGGATTATCGGCAATTTTATGAAACAGGGGGTGATACAACCTTGTCAAATTCTTTAAAAGAGCTGATTTTTGAACCAAAGGGCCAGGATTATCACACCGGCTTATACAACATCGAAAGACGCATTGAAGAAAAAGAGCCGGAAAAAAAACTCAACGTGATTCTGATCTCGGTTGAGAGCCTGAGTGCAAAGTTTCTTACCCGTTTCGGGGAACAGAGGAATCTTACCCCTTTTATGGATGACTGGTTTAAGAAGGGGAAGCTGTTTACAAATTTTTATGCCACCGGCACAAGGACCGACAGGGGCCTTGAGGCCATCACTCTGTCTCTTCCTCCGACACCGGGCCGCTCCACTGTAAAACGACCGGATAACAGCCATATGTATTCCTTAGGCAAAGTATTCAAGGACAAGGGATATGATACGGTTTTCCTTTATGGGGGCCGCGGATACTTTGATAATATGAACACCTTTTTTTCAGGAAACGGGTACAGGATTGTTGATCAGACCAGCCTGAGTGATAAAGAGGTGACGTTTAAAAATGCCTGGGGCGTTTCAGATGAAGATATTTACAACCGGGCCATTGATGAAGCCAACCAGGCCTATGATTCAAAAACGCCTTTTTTCTTTCATATCATGACCACCAGCAATCACCAGCCCTTTACCTTTCCTGAAGGGAAAATTGATCTTCTGCCCGGTGAGGGTGGAACCGGCAGCGGCCGGGCTGGCGGTATAAAATATACCGATTATGCATTAAGTCGGTTGATCAGAGAGGCAGAAAAACGACCCTGGTTTGATGAAACCGTCTTTGTGGTCGTGGCGGATCATTGTGCCGAGAGTGCCGGAAAGATTGGCCTGCCCGTGGAAAAATACCATATCCCTTTTTTTATCTACGCACCCGGACATATTGAGCCGGAAGAAATAGACCGCCTGTCCAGTCAGATTGATATTGCCCCGACGCTTCTGTCCCTGCTTCATTTTTCCTATGACAGTTTCTTTTTTGGAAAAAATATCCTGGCGCCGGACTTCAAAGGCAGAGCCTTTATCTCAAATTACCAGAAACTGGGAATATTGAACGACAAAGAATTGCTGATTCTGTCACCGAGAAAAGAACTTAGCCTGATGGATATCACTTCAGCAGAGCCCTCTATAAAAAAAATAAAAGATTCCTATCCCTTTGTTAAAGAATTAATGTCATATTATCAGGGAGCTGATTATGTTCTTAAAAACAGGCTGAACCGATGGCCTGAAAACAGGGCGGATCTTGTGAAAAACTAAGGGTTATAGAATGAATGAATATTCTTATTGTAGATGATGATCCGGAATTGCTTGACCAACTTCGCACGTCCCTGGAAAGAAAACGATATCGGGTGGAAACGGCTGCTGATGGAGAACAGGCACTGAATAAGATATTTGAAGTCAGCTATGATCTTATTTTATTGGATATCATGCTGCCCCGCCGGGATGGGCTGAGTGTTCTTAAAGAGATCCGGCAGGCCGGAATGAATGTGCCCGTGCTGATGCTTACCGCCCGCAGCGATGTTGAAGACAGGGTGAAAGGGCTTGATTATGGTGCGGATGACTATCTTTCCAAACCCTTTTCCATGGCCGAACTCATGGCAAGGATAAGGGCCATGCTGCGGAGAGATGGAAAACGGGACCCGGTTCTTTCGGCAGGGTCCATTAACCTTAATCCCATCAGTCGCGAAGTCACCCGGAAAGGTGAACCGCTTGATTTAACTGCCAAGGAATTTTCCATCCTTGAGTTTCTGCTCTACAATAAGGGAAGTGCGGTTTCAAGATTCAATATGGCAGAGCATTTATGGGGGGATGATTTTGATCCTTTTTCCATGTCCAATTTTATTGATGTACACATTAAAAATCTGCGTAAAAAAATCAAATCCAATGGGGATATTGAAATTATCAGGACAATCCGGGGGATTGGGTTTATCATTGATGATTCAATATGAAAATACGTAAAAAAATAACCCTGTGGATTTCCGGAACGGCCTTATTGTCGACCATTGTGTTTTCATCTATAATTTTTTTCGAGCTCATGGAAGAGCCTTTCAAATTTGTTGATAAAGAAATGCAATATATGACTGAGTCCCTTGTGGAACAGATGAAAATTTCAATGATGAACAAGAGCCCCTATGACCTGTCCCATATGCCCTATAACCCGGATCTGTATTGGATCAAGGTAACCGATAATAAAGGCGGCACCTTATATCAATCTGACCTGACCCATTATACGGATATCCCTTCTTCCGGCGATAAAACCACATATATGACGGAACAAGTCATTCCCAGATCTCAAATCCGGCTTGAACAGGATGACGATGATGATGTGCTCTTCAGGGTGATGGTGACAAAGACCGAACTTAACAAGGTTCCTGTTGAAGTGAGGATTGCCAAACCCATTGAAAAGCTTGAAGAAGAATTGCTTGAGCTGTTTCGATATATTGCGGTAAGTCTGTCCGTATGCACCTTGGTTATTGTTTTATTAAGCTATAAACTGGCCGGGAAAATACTGGCTCCCATTTCCGACATCACCCGGATGGCAACAGAAATTAGTGAGAAATTTTTATACAAGCGCATCCCCTTGAGTCGCAATCGAGACGAATTGCAGGATCTTGCCGTTTCGCTGAATAAAATGTTTGACCGGCTTCAATATTCTTTTAAGCGCCAGAAAGAATTTATAGGCAATGCTTCCCATGAGCTTAAAAGCCCCATTACCCTTCTCATGCTATCCCAGGAAGAAATGCTCATGAATGATGATTTGCCGTTGTCTGCAAGCAAGGGTTTGATGAAACAGTTGGATACCACTCGCCGGATGAGTCACCTGGTCAGAAATCTGCTGGATCTCTCCCGGCTGGAGCAGCAGGAAACGCTTGACAAGAAGCCGGTTAACCTGACAACGCTGATAGCCTTGGTTTTGAATGACTATGCAGATCTGTTCGCAGCAAAGAATATCAGCATAGAGAATCGACTGCCAAAAGATCTGTTTTTTAACGGTGATCCTGAAAAGCTTTTTCGTCTCTTCATCAATCTGATTGATAACAGTATCCGCTATAATTTTGAAAAAGACGGTTTTATTATTATCAAAGGGGAAAAGACAAACAAGGAGGTCGTATTGGAAATTTCCAATACCGGCCGCCCCATTCCTGAAGAGGACCTGGGTCTTGTTTTTGAACAGTTTTACCGGGTGGAAAAATCCCGCTCCATAACCCACGGCGGCTCAGGGCTTGGGCTAGCAATCGCTAAAAAAATAGTTGAATTTCATGACGGTACCATTCACATCACCAATGAACCCGATCAATTGATCAAAGTTTCTGTTTGTTTCCATTCACAAGCTTTTTAAAATGCATATTGAAGCTTGCGATTTTATCTTGCAGAATCTATCTTGAAAAATTGGATCAAGCCATTAGTATAGTAAAAAGAATGGTTAAAGAAGTAAAACAAGACCGTTGATTTGAGTCATTCAACCCATAAAAAAAGGAGATATCCCATGACCACAACAAAACTTGCCGGGAACCCGGTAAAACTCGCAGGCGAATTTCCAATCAAAAAAAGTACTATCAAAGAACTGACAGCCGTAAAACAGGATTTATCCGTTATTTCTCTGAATGATTACAAAGGTAAGCGGAAAATTTTAAATATCTTCCCCAGCATTGATACGGATGTCTGTGCCACCTCTGTCCGGACCTTTAACAAAAAAGCATCGGAAATAAAAAATACCCAGGTGATCTGTCTTTCCTTTGATCTTCCCTTTGCCCATAAGCGCTTCTGCGGGGCTGAAGGCATTAAGGAGGTGGTGACGGCATCCTTATTCCGCAATCCTGAATTTGCAAAAATCCATGGTCTTTTCATCGAAGAAGGGCCATTGAAGGGCCTGACAGCCAGGGCAGTCATTGTTCTGGATGAGAACAACACGGTTCTTCATGCCGAGCTGGTGGATGATATCAAGAACGAACCGGATTACAGCGCAGCCCTTGCAGTATTATAGCTGAAGAATATTTTTTTTGAATCCAATACATTCGAGGAGGTACCATGAAAGGCGTACTTAAATGGTCAGGCATCATCGGTGGTGTATTGTTGGTTCTGATCCTGGCAGCCGCCCTCATCATTCCCAGGGTTATTGATGTTAAAAAATATAAGCCTGTGATCGAAAAAAAAGTTGCCGAGGCTACCGGACGGACATTTACATTCGGCGATGATATGGATGTATCCGTCTTCCCCTGGGTGGGGGTGAGGCTCACGGATCTTCACCTTGCAAATCCGGCCGGGTTTGCTGAAAAAGACATGGTGACGATCAAGGGCTTTGAGGTTCGGCTCAAGGTCATGCCGCTGTTATCGAAACAGATTGAAGTCAAAACCTTTGTTCTGGATAGTCCGAGGATTTATCTTGAGAAAATGAAAAACGGCCGGGCCAACTGGGAGGGAATTGGAAAAGCAGAGGATAAGAAACCCGATGCAGGCAAAAAAGAAGACACAGGAAAAAAATCCGAGGCATCTCCTTTATCCATTGAAGCCCTGAAAGTCGATACCTTTGCCGTTACAAACGGTCAGGTGGTCTATATCGATGCCGGAGCCGATATGAAAAAAGAAATCTCAGATTTGAACCTGAAACTCTCCAACATCAGTTTTGAAAAACCTGTTGGAATTTCATTCAATGCTAAAATCGACGGGAAACCGGTTTTACTTGAAGGCAGTGTCGGTCCTGTGGGTAAAGATCCGGGCAAAGGGATGGTTCCGCTTGATTTTGTATTAAAGGCAGTGGAACAACTGGACGTAACAATTAAGGGGAGCCTCACAGATCCTTTAGAAACCCGGGGATTTGATCTGGATATAAAGGTATCGCCTTTTTCCCCTAAAAAACTGGCCCAGGTTTTGAATCAGCCCTTTCCATTGAAGTCAAAAGACCCTGCGGTTCTGGAGAAAATTGCTCTGACCGTAAAGGCAAAAGGTAATCCGAAAAGCGTTTCCCTGTCTGCCGGGGAATTGATTCTGGATGATTCAAAGCTTGTTTTTTCTGCTGAGGCCAAAGAATTTTCCCTGCCGGATGTGAAATTCGATCTCCATCTGGATGGAATTGACTTGGACCGGTATCTCTCCGAACCCAAGGCCAAAGAAGGGACACCAGCATCGTCGGCAAAGGGATCGTCGGGAACAGCATCGCCGGACTCTAAAGCAAAAAAAACAGACTATGGGCCCTTACGAAAACTTGTCCTGGATGGAAATATTAAAATAGCAAAACTCAAGGCCCAAGGCGCAACCGTTGAAAATGTGGTGGTTCATATCCTGGCGAAAAACGGTGTGATTCATATCGATCCTTTAGGCCTCAACCTATATGGCGGCAGCATTGCATCAAAGGTTGAAGTCAATGTTCAGAAAAATGATCCGGCAACCAAAGTGAATGTGGATGCCAAAGGGATTCAGGCCGGTCCCATGATCAAGGATACCCTTAAAAAGGAGTTGATTGAGGGAACCCTGAAAACAGGGTTTGGACTTTCCATGACCGGGGATGCCCCTGAAATGATCAAAAAGACATTGACCGGCCAGGGGGAAATTCTGTTCACCGATGGTGCTATTATCGGGATTGATCTGGCCGACACAGTGAGAAGCATTCAATCAAAACTGGGCGCAGGAGAATCAGTCAAAGAAAAGCCGAAAACGGATTTTGCCGAGTTTAAAATTCCATTTACGGCTAAAGAAGGTCTTATCCGGATTGATGGAACAAGCCTTTCTTCCCCCTTGATGCGGGTTCTTGCAACCGGGACCGCCCATCTTGCAACAGAGGTGCTGGATTTAAGAATTGATCCGAAACTGGTTGCCACATTAAAGGGCCAAGGGGATGCCCAAAGCCGTTCAGGTTTGACGGTGCCTGTTCTTGTGACGGGAACCTTTTCTTCTCCCAAGGTTATGCCGGATATTAAAGGGATGCTTGGCGGAGCTGCAAACCTTGATCCGGAAGCATTGAAAAAAGGGATTCTGGGCGGAGCTACCGGGGATCAGCCAAAAACTTCGGAACCTGCAAAACCGGATGTAAAACAGCAGCTTAAAAGCCTTCTGCCAAGCCTGGGCAAATAATTTAATTATCATGAATAGGGGAGAATAATATGAAATTTTCAATAGATCAACAGCACTGGATGGGGAAGATATTTTTCTTATTGATATTAGTATTACCGTTGAACGCTTTGGCTGGAAATCCTCTTTTGAATAAGGGTAGTGATCTTGTAAAATCTCTGGGGACTCCGTCTCAAACCGGCAGCCTCAGCACCGATGAAATCGGGGCTGGCCTGAAGGAAGCCCTTAAGGTCGGGTCAGGAAATGTTGTGAGTCAATTGGGGGCAGCGGATGGGTTTAACAAGGATTCCAGTATTCATATCCCATTGCCGGCAAGCCTTGATAAGGTCAAAGCCCTGCTTTCCAAGGTTGGGAAATCATCTCTGCTGGACGATCTTGAATTGAAACTGAACCGGGCGGCTGAAATCGCAACCCCCAAGGCCAAACAATTGTTCTGGAATGCCATTTCCGCCATGACCCTGGAAGATGCCAAAGGAATTCTCAATGGCCCGGATGATTCGGCCACCCGGTATTTTAAGGGGAAAATGACACCTGAACTTGCAAAGGAAATGAGGCCTGTCGTTGACGAAAGCCTTTCGGGCGTGGGAGCGGTTAAAGCCTATGATGATGCGATGAAAGAATATAAGGCCATCCCGCTTGTACCGGATGCAAAGGCCAATCTGACGGATCATGTGGTTGAAAAGGGCATGGATGGTATTTTTTATTATATGGCAAAGGAAGAGACTGCCATCCGTCAGAATCCGGCTAAGCGAACCACGGACCTGTTGAAAAAAGTGTTTAATAAATAACTGTGGGACATGATGGATTTAACCTGAAAAGACGATTGGGGTAATTATGGATGTGACATTCTATGGTGCGGCAGGAGAAGTAACCGGTTCAATGCATCTTCTGGATACGGGAGTGGACCGGATTTTGTTTGATTGCGGCATGTATCAGGGCAGGCGTAAGGAAAGTATGGAAAAAAACAAAAATTTTCCTTTGAACAGAAAAGATATCACCAATATGGTTCTTTCCCACGCCCATATTGATCATTCAGGCCGGATTCCCATACTGACCAACAGGGATTTTTCCGGGAGGATCGTAACCACTAGACCCACGGCCGGAGCATTGCAGTATATGCTCATGGACAGCGGGCATATCCAGGAATCGGATGCCCAGTACCTGAATTACAAATCATTACGGGCCTTTCTGTACCAGCAGGAGCTGAACAATTCAAAAAAGCAGTTGTCAGACAGGGAAAAAGGCGATATCAAAAAAATTCTGAAAAAAAATGCCTATGACCTCAATAATGAGTCCATCAACAATCTTCAGAAAAAAAATGGACTGGAAATCATCAAGCCCCTTTATACCATGGAGGAAGCACGGAAGTCTCTTGGCTATATTGATGGATATCCGTATAAATATCCGGTTACCATAGGAATGGACACCACGGTCAAATTTTATGTGGCAGGCCATATCCTCGGCTCTGCCTTTTCGCTTGTGACCATAAAAAGAGGGGATAAGACTTTCCGGGTTCTTTATACCGGAGATGTGGGACGGTTCGGAAAACCGATTTTACAGGATCCGACCCTGGCCTTTGACGAGGAAGACCGGGATATTGATCTTTTTATCACGGAAAGTACCTATGGCGACAGGGAACATGATCCGGTCGAGAGCCTTGAAGGAAGCTTAAAAAAAGTCCTGAACGATACTTTTGAAAGAGGGGGGTCTGTGATTATTCCGGCCTTTGCCTTTGGCAGAACCCAGGAACTGATTTATATGATTCATGAGCTTTATGATAAAAAAGAGGTGCCAAAAAGACCCGTGTTTGTAGACAGCCCTCTTGCCTCCAACCTGACAAAGGTATTTGGCGAACACCTGGAAAGCTATGACATGGACACCCATGAAGCCTTTTTGAATAAGGGGGAAAATCCTTTTTATTTCAGCAAAATCAGGTTTGTGGAAACCGTGGAGGAATCCATGCGCCTGAACCAGGATGAGTCTTCCCATGTGGTGATTTCCGCATCCGGTATGTGTGAGGCAGGAAGAATTCTGCATCATCTCCGGTACAAGGTTCATAACTCGAAAAACACCATTCTCCTGGTGGGATATATGGCGGAAAATACCCTGGGCAGACGGATCGAGGAGTTGGGGGAGGCCTTTGAAAAAAACGAAAGACAAGGCCCTCCGCCGGAGCTGAAAATTCTGGGGAAAACCTACCCTTTGCTGGCCAAAGTCGAAAAAATCGGAGGGTTCAGTGCCCATGCAGATAAACACGAACTTGAAAAAATCATTACCGGTTCAAATCTGAGAATCAAAAAAATAGCCGTTGTTCACGGTGAGGCATCCCAGAGTGCCGCCTTTGCCCAGACCCTCAGAAGCAAGGGCCATGATGTGGTTGTGCCGAAATCAGGAGATAAAATATCGTTTTAATAATAATTTCTCAATTTCAGCTCAAAGGGATGGGGGTTTAAATAGGTCTGAACCTTGAGCCAGGGCTGGTCATATTTCATCACATAATGCCGGATCAAGGTGATGGGAACAATGAGGGGCACATATCCTGACCCATATTGCTCGATGATGGTGATCAGTTCCTGCTTTTCAAAGGCTGACAGATCTTTTTTAAAGAACCCCAGCATATGCTGGAGCACATTAATATTTTTTTTCAATGTGGTTTTAATGCTCAAAGCCTTCAGCAGAAGGGCTTCATATTCGTCAAACAATTGATTGAGAGGCTGATCTTTTCCTTGGGCAACCCGTTTTCCCATATTTCTGTAGGACTCCTGGCTATGGGAAAGAATCAGGTATTTGTTTTGGGTATGAAAATCAACCAGGCCTCCAAGGGTCTTGCTCTGCCCCAATAGCTCCCGCCACCGATTGAGGGAAAAAATACTTTCAATAAACTGCTCCCGCAGCATCGGATCATTGAGCCGCCCATCTTCTTCCACCGGTATCCTGGGAAATTTTTTTGTAAAAGCCCGGGCAAAGAGGCCGCTGCCGGTATGTTTGACACTGCCGTCGGCCTGGTAGACCTTGATCCGGTATAAGCCGGAACTGGGAGATTTGGCCTTGAAAATAAACCCGCAGAGGTTTTCTCGTTCAAGGGTTTCTAATTTAACCTTTATCCAGTCCTGCATCTGAAGGGTTTTGTCGATCTCGGTTTTTCGTGTCACGAGTCTTGGATGTTCAGGATCTCCCACAAGCCGCACCGCCTCCCGGGGGACGGGCATGCCGCATTCCACTTCCGGGCAGACCGGAATATATTGGGTAAACATCCCCAGAGTCTGGGTCAGGAATCGGTCATGGCTGTGGCCGCCGTCATATCGAACCTTATTGCCCAAAAGACAGGAACTGATACCAATTTTGATGGGGGTGAGCATGGGAGCCTCCTTTTTAAAATTTAATGATCTGCGCCAATGGAGCGTATTTTATGGTTTAATCGTTTATCAGCATAAATAAAATACTTTTTTATGGTTTGTTTCAGATGTCTTTGTTAAAATATGCTCGAAATGTCTTGAACGTCAGGGTGCCTGCTTCTTTTACATTTTGTGGTTACAAAGGATGAACCATGTCATTACATAAGGATAAACCTGTTCTGGTCACCGGTGCCACCGGTTATGTGGCCGGTCGCCTGATCCCTTTGCTGTTGGCATCCGGATACCGGGTCAGGGCCATGGGGCGCTCTACTGCAAAAATGGCCGGCCGACCCTGGGCCAGGGATTCCAAGGTGGAGCTGGTCAAAGGCGATATCAGCGACCCAGCCTCCCTGCGACAGGCCATAAAAGGGTGTGGCACCATTTATTACCTGGTCCATTCCATGATATCCCAAAAAGGCAGATACCGGGATGCAGACCGAATGGGTGCGGAAAATCTGGTGCAAGCCGCGGCCCATGAAAAGGCGGATCATATCATCTATCTTGGAGGCCTTGGCGATATTCATCACAAACATATCAGTCGCCACCTGGTATCCCGGAATGAAGTCGGCCGGATTCTGCTGGAAGGCCCTGTCCCTGCAACGGTTTTGAGGGCAGCCATGATTCTGGGGTCCGGAAGTGCCAGCTTTGAAATTTTAAGATACCTGGCTGAACGCCTGCCCATAATGGTTACCCCCAAATGGGTCAGCATGCCCACACAGCCTATTGCCATCAGCAATATTCTTGGATACCTTAAAGGCTGCCTGGAGCATCCCGAAACCAGGGGAAAAATATTTGATATTGGCGGGCCGGATGTGGTGGCTTACCGGGATCTGTTCCGGATCTTTGCTGAGGAAGCCGGGCTGCCGATACCTATCATGATCCCGGTGCCGGTACTGACTCCCCGGCTGAGTTCCTTGTGGATTCACCTGGTCACCCCGGTGCCGGCCGCTATTGCAAGGCCCCTGGCCGAAGGCCTGAGTCTGCCCACGGTATGTACGGAAAACACCATCCGCAACATTATCCCCCAGGAATTGATCAGTTGCCGGGAAGCCATTCGGCGGGCACTGGATCGTGTCCGCCAGGAGCAGGTGGATACCTGCTGGAACGATGCCGGTGCCCTTATCTATCCGGAGTGGACCCATTTCGGGGATTCGGATTTTTCAGGGGGGACACTTCTCAAATGTGGATATCGGGCAGAATTAAAAGGCAGTGTTAAAGACCTGTGGCCTTTTGTTGAAAGGATCGGCGGTGAAACCGGATATTATGCAGCAGATCTTTTATGGAAAACCCGCGGGATTCTGGATGTGTTTTCCGGTGGGCCTGGTTTGAAACGGGGGCGGCGATCGAAAAAAAACCTACAAGTGGGAGATGCCCTGGATTTCTGGCGGGTCCTCGAGATCGAAAAACCATACCGGCTTCTGCTCCTGGCAGAAATGAAAATCCCTGGCGAGGCCCTGCTGGAAATTATCCTGACTCCGGTCGGAGATGACCGGTGTGAGATTGTCCTTCTGTCCCGTTTCCTGCCCAGGGGATTATTCGGCATGGCCTACTGGTATGTGCTTTATCCTTTTCACCAATATGTTTTCGTCCATATGCTCAAGGGGATTGTAAATGCTTCCGGTGCAGGATGGATGAGCCGTCCTAAAAGGTTTACGCCCAAAATCAGCCGATCCTGCCATCTTCCGGAAAACATCTCATAATGTGAAGGGGAACCCCATGAATAGAGCTAAAGATGAAATATTGGATCAAATCAAAAACCTGTTTGATTCTCAGAGTCTGGCCGTGCTGGCCACACAAAAAAATGATCAGCCCTATGCCAGCCTGGTGCTCTTTGCCGCCACCCCCATCTTAAACCGTTTTCAGACTCGCCGACAACCGCCCTGGTCTGCATTACCGTGGACCGGTATGTTCTGGTCAACCAGTTCCAGAACGTGGTGGAGATTCAGGTAGGATACTGATATCGGTGATGACACCCAATGGCTTACCGGCTGCAGGAAAAGGAATATCCGGATGATCCGATTCGGCCTGTGCTGTATCTTCAAGGAACAGCCCATCACATTCAGCAGAACAACGGCCGGATTTCTTTCAAAATTTCCTCTGGCAGAGCAGCAAGACCGGTTGTCAAAGATATGTCTCGCCAATGCCCGGAGTTTATTGAGCGCCCTTGAGTTCTGCCGGCAAAACGGCATTGGCTGTTTTCGCATCAACAGTCAGATCCTGCCCTTAAAAACCCATCCGGATGTGGGCTATGATATTTTTGACTTGCCGCATGCAGAAACAATTATCGAGACCTTCAAGGCCTGCGGTACATTCAGCCGGACCCATGATATCCGAACCACCTTTCATCCGGATCAGTTTATTGTTCTGTCATCCCCCCATCCGGATGTGGTGGTCCGTTCCGTTGCAGATCTGGAATACCAGGCAGAGGTGGCGGGCTGGGTCAATGCCGATGCCATCAATATCCATGCTGGAGGGGTGTATGGGGATAAAGCCTCTGCCTTGAAGCGGCTTAGGAAAACCATTGAATCTCTGCCTGGCCCGGTCCGGAACCGGCTGACTCTTGAAAATGACGACAAAAGCTATTCTCCCCAGGATCTGCTCCCGCTGTGTGGGGATATGCAAATTCCCCTGACCTATGATGTCCATCATCATAGGTGTTTGAAAGATGGTCTGACCTTGGAGGAAGCAACAATGCAGGCGTTGGCCACCTGGAACCGGGAGCCCCTGTTCCATCTGTCTTCTCCTGAAAAAGGCTGGGAGTCCGGGACGCTCCGAAACCACCACGATTATATAGAGATCCGGGATGTGCCGACGCTGTGGTTGTCCATGGACATCACCGTTGAGGTTGAGGCCAAAGCCAAGGAACTGGCTGTTTTAAAGCTCATGAGGGAGTTAAAACAGTCATGATTTCGTGGGTGATTTTTCCAGATCCGACACCTGTTTTTTTATTTCCTCAAAATCTGCCTTGTGATGGTCTTCCATCAGGGCAATGGTTTCCAGAAATCGGTGAAGTTGATAAGTCCCCAGAGATTGATCTGAATCACATTTTTCAGGCAGCGGTTTTTGTTACAGGCCATTTGGGAAACTGCTGGTTCCATCTTTCCACATTGACTACCTGGCAACTATTCACCAGTTCCTGCTTCCAGCGTTGGGATGCCTTGCCGACCGGTAATTCCTTTCGCAGGACTTTCTGCATGGTAGTATTCAGTGCATTTTCAAAAGTGAGAAGACAGATATAGTGGATCGTTTTGTCAACTTTTTGTTCTGCATGGCGATACAGATATGAATCCCGGTATTTATATTTCAGGTAATTTTTGAGCCATTTAAAATTATCTTGTTTTTTCTCCAGGTCCTCATCCTTTGATGATTTGGTGTCATAAGAATTCGGATCAAAAAAGTCTTTGATTTCGATGTAGAGATATGCCTCTTTAAGTTCGACTACAATATCAACGGCCTTCATTGGTTGACCGTGATACGTCATCTTGATTTTATCCTTTTCATCAAAGACAAAGGCATTCAGTGCATCAGTGAAATCGAAGGAAAACCCATCCACATTTTCCAGTTTCATTTTCCAAGATCTCCCATGGATCTTTCAATTTCACGGTCTACAAAGCTGCCAAAGGTATCATCAATGGCGTTGGGGGAAATATTGAGATAGATGTCGGTTGATGAAATTTTTATTTCATTCGTTTCCTTGTTCCGGAAAAGACTATGATATTCTATTTTGTCCTCTTTTTCGGATTGCAGATCGAATTCTTTTAGGATGACATAATCGTGGGTGGTTAAAAATATCTGTACCCCTAATCGTTGAAGCTTCAGCAGGATGTCGACAATAGCCCGCATCAATTTGGGGTTTAGGTTGGTTTCCGGTTCATCCCAGAACAGCACCGAGCCTTTTAGCAATGTCCCATTTTGAATTAATATCCAAAGCAGCCCCATTTTTCGAAAACCTTCAGCCAGCAGAGTGAACTCCAGCTCACCGCTTTTGCTGCGCAGAAAAAATTCTTCATTCTTAGCAATAACTCTGCCTTCCATTTCTTTTTGAATGCTTTCCAGGAGTTGCCTGCGCTGTTGATCGGTCGGACCCTTGAGAGCAGGCAGTAATGCCTTTCGGATAATGTCCACATAAACTTCTTCAAAATGGATTTCGCGTTCCTCATATAGCGAACGAAAGCCGGGGGCATTGGCCATCATGTCCTTGACCGGAATGTAAGCGGCTTCCATGGGGTTTTCGGTCCAGATCTTCGATGACCCTGAAATAGTTGCTTTGTCGGATTTGGTGGTATGATTGGAAAGTGAAAGGCGCAAGGTTATCTCTTTACCATCTTCGAGTTTCCGGGTGACTTCAACCGAGCCTTTACTGCTTACTGTGGAGCGCTTGACCAATCGACCAATCTGTTTTCCTGAAGGATAAAAAACATTATTGATTTTTTCGGCAAAGCCACCTTTGCTTTTGGCAATGTCGCAAGCAGCATAGGCTGCCTTCAGGATGTGGGTTTTGCCTGTGCCGTTTTCACCAACGAAAATATTTATTCCTGGTGAGAACTTGACTTTAAGTTGCTCGAAGGCCGTGAATTTTTCAAATTTAATTTTAACAAGCATGTTTCGCACCCTCCTCACTTAATATCCACAGGTCCCATGGGTATTCTGGTTTGGTTCGGCTGGACCAAAGTTGAATAAAACTACATGGATAGGGGGTAAACTGTCAAGGAAAGAATAGCCGATACCTGATCGCCTTTCATAGAGATCCATGAAAAATTCCAACATGAACAGTATCCATTGCTCAATATAAATATTATGAATTTTACTTTCACAGGGAGGTGTTATATTTCCATTAATAGGAAAGATGAGTTAACCCTTTTTCAAGGAAAGGACACCCATGGATCAGAAGACAATCAAGACAGTATTTAAAGAGCTTGGAATTGAAAAAATCAATTACGGGGCGACTTCAGGCTCCTCAAGAGGCTGGGTAAAGACAGGCGGGAACGATCTTGTTTCTTATTCTCCCATTAATGGGGAACCGCTTGCTACCGTCCTTCAGGCAACACACAGAGATTATGAAGCCGTCATGGATAAGGCGAGTTCGGCGTTTTTAAATTTCAGAATGATGCCGGCACCCCGGCGGGGTGAGATTGTCCGGGGAATCGCCAATGCCCTCCGCCAAAAAAAAGAAGTCTTAGGTACACTGATCACCCTTGAAACCGGGAAGATAAAGGCCGAAGGTCTTGGAGAAGTTCAGGAAATGATTGATATTGCCGATTTTTCCGTGGGGTTGAGCCGTCAGCTCTATGGTTTGACCATGCACAGCGAAAGGCCTTTTCACCGCATGTATGAGCAATGGCATCCCCTGGGAATCGTTGGAATTATTACGGCTTTTAATTTTCCGGCGGCTGTCTGGTCGTGGAATGCATTGATTGCGGCAGTTTGTGGGGATGCAGTATTGTTCAAGCCCAGCTCAAAAACGCCTTTGACCGCCCTTGCCATCCAGAATATCATCGCACCGGTGGTGGATAAATTTGATATCGACGGCGTATTCAATCTTGTTATCGGGGAGAGAAGTGAAGTCGGTGATCCCTTGCTGAATGATAAAAGGATTCCCCTGGTCAGCGCCACCGGAAGCACGGGCATGGGAAAGAAAGTCGCCGTATCGGTTGCCGCCCGTTTTGGTAGGTCTCTTCTGGAACTTGGGGGCAATAATGCCGTCATCATTACCGAAGATGCCAACCTTGATATGGCCCTGGGCTCCGTGCTTTTCGGGGCCGTGGGAACTGCAGGTCAGCGGTGTACCTCTACCAGGCGCATTATTATTCATTCGTCAATAAAGGAAAAATTTATCAATGGGCTGATCGATGCCTACAAACAAATCCGGATCAATGATCCCCTGAAAGAAGACACCCTCATGGGGCCCCTGATTGACAATGAAGCGGTAAAGACCATGATGAAATCTATTGAGGCTGCCGTCAGCCAGGGCGGAAAAATGATTTACGGCGGAATTCCCCTGATCGTTGAAGGTCTTGAAAAGGGAAGTTTTGTGATCCCTGCCATTATTGAAGTTAAAAATCATTATCCCATTGTTCAGAAAGAAACCTTTGCCCCGATTCTGTATATGATTGAATATGGGGATTTTGACGAGGCCTTGAGGCTTCACAATGATGTCCCCCAGGGACTTTCCAGTTCCATTTTCACGAATTCCATCCAATACCAGGAAAAATTTCTTTCCCACAAAGGCTCGGACTGTGGGATTGCCAATGTCAATATCGGAACCAGCGGGGCAGAGATCGGGGGGGCATTCGGCGGAGAAAAAGACACGGGCGGAGGCCGGGAGGCCGGGAGTGATGCCTGGAAAATCTATATGCGAAGACAGACCAATACCATTAATTTCGGAGATGATCTGCCCCTGGCCCAGGGAATTTCTCTACCCCTCCTACCCTCATGGGAAATGGAAGAGTGATGTGAACATTCCGAACAATCATTCCGGTGGACAGCGCAGGCCTTATGTTATATTGTATTCCCTCATATTTAACACCTGCGGGATAGAACAGGGAAACCCCTGTGAAAGGATACAAAATGACAAAGGTAATACAATCCGGGGATACTATCTCCGTTGATTATACGGGCAAGCTTCAGAACGGAAAGGTATTTGATACATCAGAAGGACAGGCACCTTTGAAATTCACTGTGGGATCAGGCATGCTGATCAGGGGGTTTGATCAGGCTGTGATCGGTATGAAAAAAGGCGAAACAAAGACCGTTGCCATTGAACCTGAAAATGGCTACGGTCTTCGGGATGAAGAGCTGTATGTGGATGTTCCGAAAATGCATTTTCCTGAAGACATCCCCCTGACTGAAGGTTTGCAGCTTGAACTCCAGGACCCGAATGGAAGGCCGGTTCCGGCAAGTGTTGCCCAAATCCGGGAAGATGTCGTCAGGATGGATATCAATCATTTCCTGGCCGGAAAAAGCCTTGAATTTGATATAACAATCATGGAAACCGGTCTTGAACCGGATTCCCATGATTGCGGATCAGGCTGCGATTGTGACTCGGACTGCGGCTGCGGCTCAGGCTGCTGTCATTAAGGAAAAGGGACACATCAAGGGCGGAAAATGAAAATTGAAAAAACACACAGGGTCGGTTTATTTGATACTGATTACCAATTCAAACTGAGGATTGAGGCTGTGGCCAGATTTTTCCAGGAGATTGCCGTTTACCATTCAACAGGTATCGGTGTCGGTCCGGAGGTTCTGTTGAAACAAGGGGTGGTCTGGTTTCTCTCCCGCCTTGAAATCGAATTTTTCCGGTATCCCACCCTGGGAGAGGAGATCAATATTGTCACCTGGTCCAGGGGGTTCAAGGGATATAAGGGATTCAGGGAATATCTGATCAATTCCTCAAAAGGGGAAGTGGCCAGAGGATCAGGCGTCTGGCTTTTTTTTGATTTCATGCGAAAAAGGATCATAAAGGTGCCTCCGGAAATTTCAGGGCTTCATACGATTGAAGGGGAGAAATGCTTTGACAGTGAAATTGATCATTGGATTTCCTGCGGGCCCATCGAGCCTGAACAGGAGATGGAAGTGAGCCTCCGGTATTCTGACTTTGATGTGAATGGTCATGTCAATAATACGGTTTACCTCGGATTTCTTGAGACCCTTTATCATAAAACCATGAACAGCAATGGCCAGCCCATTAAAAATATAAAAATCAAATTTTCCAGGGAAATAGACAGGGACCGGGAGAAAATCCAGGCAGGGGCAAAGAAGGTAAACGGCGTGTATCAGTGCAACATCCATGACAAATCCGAATTGTATGCTGAAGCTGAAATCATCCCCATGGGGTGAGGCAGGGTTAAAGGAGAGAAAAATGGTGGATAAGTATAAAATCCCGGTAAAAGATCTTTGTAAACAATATCCTTCTGATCTGTTTAATTTCAAAGATACGTCCGGGCTTTTGCCCCTGACCGGCATCATCGGCCAGAAAAGGGCCATTGAATCCATTGATTTCGGATTGAACATGAAGGGGCCGGGGTATCATATTTTTGTTACCGGTGTCGCTGGGACAGGAAAATCAACTATTGTCCGGGAACTTCTGGCTGAGCATGCCGGGAACGATGAAACATCAGACGATCTCTGTCTTGTGAATAATTTTGAGAATGAATATTGCCCTGTGGCCATCGAGATGCCTGCAGGTTCAGCCGTGTATTTCAGCGAGAGCATGGCCCGATTTGTGGAAGTGATCAAAACAAGGATACCTGAAATTTTTGAAACAGCACCCTTCCAGGAAGAGCAGAAAAAAATCCACAAAGATTATTCAGGCCGTCAGAAATCTCTTCTGGATGAAGTTGAAACGCTTGCCTTTCAACAGGGGCTGACCATTCTCAAGGAGGATACGGAGTATCAGGTAGTTCCGCTCAGCCAGGGAGAACCGATCTCTGAGGAGGCCTACCAGGCCCTGGATGAAGAAGCTCGGAAGGCAATCGGAGAAAAGGCGGCACAGGTCGAGGAAAAACTGGATGATGCTCTTTTTGACATCAACAGGCTTGGTGAAGAAATGAAGGCCATTTTAAAAGAGCTTGTGGCACAAAAGACAAGCCAGCTTATTTCCGAGCAGATTGATCCGGTCAGGTATTATTTCAAGGACTGCGCCGATATCCAGACCTATCTTAAAAACGTCAAGGAAGATATCATCCATAATCTTGCTACCTTCCTGGGGGTCAAGGGGCTGGAGGATGCCGAAGGCCGGAAAGTATCGGAAATGGCCGAGTCCATTGTAAAAAAATACCAGATCAATGTGCTGGTGGATCGGCGGCGGGAAAAAGGAGCCCCTGTTGTGTCCGAACCCAATCCGAGCTTTCAGAACCTGTTCGGTAAGATCGAGAAAAAACCCGTGGCCGGATCCTTTGAAACGGATTTTACCATGGTTCAGGCAGGCTCCCTGTTAAAGGCCAATAAAGGGTATCTGATTCTGAACATTGAGCCGCTTCTGATGAACCCGCCGGTATGGGAATGTTTAAAGCGAACACTCCAGGACTCCCTGCTCCGGATTGAAGATATGCCGGACCAGGCCGATTACGGCATGCCTTCCTTAAAACCGGCACCCATCCCATTGACGGTCAAAGTCGTGCTGGTGGGCGGGTATGAAACATTCAGGGCTTTGCAGAGCGCGGATTCCCATTTCAACAAAATTTTTAAGGTCAGGGCGGATTTTGATTATGAAACGGCATTTACCGATGAGAATGCGTTCAACTATGCAAGGTTTATTGCCAGGGTCTGCAGAAACGAAAATCTTCTGAGCTTTTCTCCGGATGGGGTATGGACCGTGATTGAATATGGCTCAAGGCTTGCGGAAGATCAGCGGAAACTCTCTCTCCAGTTCGGCCATATCCACGGGGTGCTGAAAGAAGCGGATTATTGGGCCAAAAAAGACAAAGCTACCGTGGTTTCAAAGGAATATGTGATAAAGGCCTTCAGCCAGCGCAGATTCCGCCATAATCTTTATGAAGAAAAGATGATGGAAGAATTTGATGATCAGTCTGTTTTGATGGATGTTAAAGGAAAAGTCGTGGGTCAGGTCAATGCACTGGCTGTCTATGATATGGGCGAAATCGCCTTTGGCAGACCCTTGCGGATAACTGCGGAATCCTATATGGGAGAACCCGGGATCGTCAATGTGGAACATGAATCGGATCTTTCCGGTGAGACCCATGATAAAGGGGTCATGATTATTTCAGGTTATCTTGGAAGGATGTTTGCCCAGAATTATCCCCTGACCCTGAGCATCAGCATTACCTTTGAGCAGAGCTACGACGGCATTGACGGGGACAGCGCTTCTTCCACCGAGCTTTATGCCGTCCTCTCAAGCCTTTCAGACACCCCTATCCGGCAGGAAATCGCCGTAACCGGGTCCGTGAACCAGAAAGGAGAAATCCAGGCCATCGGTGGTGTGAATGAAAAAATTGAAGGGTTTTTTGATATCTGTTCAAGAAAAGGCCTGACCGGAAAACAGGGCGTGATGATCCCCGGTGCCAATGTAAAAAACCTGATCTTAAGAAGAGATGTGGTTGAGGCCATTGAGAAACAGGAATTTCATCTTTACAGGGTCAGCCGCATCGAAGAAGGGATAGAAATATTGACGGGTGTTGGGGCCGGACGACCGGATAAAGCCTCCTGCTATCCCAGAGATACGGTTTTTGGAAAGGTCCAGGAAAGGCTCAAAAAATATCACGAGCTGTCCCTGCGATACGGGAAATGATTTTTTGAATTTTATGGGAAAAAGATGGGTTCAAGAAAATAAAATAAGGCCGCTCATTCATTGCTTTTTTAATGGATGGATTTATGTTAATACAACATAACGTTCAATAAAAAGATTTGGAGCAGATATGAGCAAAATAATCGCTTTGGCCGGAAAAGGCGGAGTCGGCAAAACAACTGTTTCAGCCCTGATTACCCGGTATTTTACAAAACATCACCATGAACCGCTTCTTGCAATTGATGCAGATCCCAACAGCAATCTCGGGGAAACCCTTGGATTGAAAATTGAAAAAACCGTGGGGGACATCCGTGAGGATTTTATGAAAGATCCCCAGGGTGTGCCGTCGGGTATGGATAAGATCGTATATCTTGAAATGCTCATGAACCAGGTTCTGGTGGAGCATCAGGCCTTTGACCTTCTGGTCATGGGCCGCCAGGAAGGGCAGGGATGCTATTGCATGGTGAATAATATCCTGAACCGGTTTGCCGATGAGCTGGAGAAAAACTATACCTATCTTCTGGTGGACAATGAAGCAGGGATGGAGCATTTAAGCCGTAGAACCAGCGGCCGGGTGGATATGCTGCTGCTGGTCACCGATTATGCCTTGCGAGGGCTTCGGGCGGTAGGCAGAATCAATGAAATGCTGGGTGATCTCAAATTGACCGTGGAACATAAGGGCCTCATCGTCAACCGGGCCCCAGAGACTTTGAGCCCGGCTTTTCTTGAAGAGGCGGAGAGGATAGGGGTTCCCATATTGTGCACCATTCCGGATGATCAGAATCTTCTTGATTTTGATATGGAAAGAAGATCGCTTCTGGAACTTCCCGATGATTCCCCGGCTGTACTCGCTATCAAAGCCATGATGGAAAAGGTGAAAGAGATTATATAGGTGGTCATGGGCTATAATTTTGATTTTAAGGATGCGGTATCCTACGATGCCTGGTTTTCAGAGGTCAAGAACCGATATTGCCATAATCTTGAAATCAATTTATTGATGCGCCTTCTGGCTCCTGAAAAAGGGCAGAGAATTCTGGACATCGGCTGTGGAACCGGGATCAGCCTTGAGCCGCTTATGGATAAAGGGCTGAACTTGACAGGGATTGACCCATCCCCCTATATGCTGGATCTGGCATCAAAAAAATTTGAAAACAGGGTGGATCTTCACCGGGGATTTGCCGAGGATCTGCCCTTTGATGACAATTCCTTTGACTGTGCATTTTTTTTCACCAGCCTTGAATTCATGGACAGACCTGCCAAAGCCATTGAAGAAGCCTGCCGGGTGGCAAAGGACAGGGTGGTCATCTGTGTTCTCAACCGGTATGCACCCTTGAATATGGTCAGGCGGTTTAAAAGTTTTTTTATATCCGGCATCTATGCCCATGCCGATTTCTTCAGTATCTGGGAATTGAAGCAGCTTTTATTCGGCATGCTGGGGAATGTCCCTGTCAAATGGAGAACTACATTACAGTTTCCCTTTGCCTGTAGCCGGATGGCAGCCCGGATTGAAAACAACAGGATGGTTCAGAAATCTTTTTTCGGAACCCTGATCGGTATGGAAATCAGACCTGTCCCAAAATTCAGAACAAAGGCGCTTACTCTAAAAGTCAGAACACAGAAAGCCTATAACCCTGCCACCGGCCTTGCCACCCGGATGAGATCCTGAAAAATGGAAACCCTGATCTATGAGAGACTAAAAGACAAGTCTGTAAGATGCGGGATCTGCAGGCATGCCTGTTTGATCCGGGAAGGGGCAAGAGGAATCTGCAATGTCCGCGAAAATCAGGACGGCAGGCTTTTATCCCTTGTGTATCCCAAACTGATTGCCAAGAGCATAGATCCCATAGAAAAAAAGCCCATTTTCCACCTGAAGCCGGGTTCCTTTTCCTATTCCATTGCCACGGTGGGATGCAATTTTAAATGTGCCTTCTGCCAGAACTCGGATATTGCTCAACTGCCCTCGGACTCCGGCGGCATGATCCAGGGAAGGGATATGAGCCCGGAAGAGATTGTAAATGAGGCCCTTAAGGCCGGATGTGAGAGTATCTCCTATACCTATACGGAACCCACGGTTTTTTTTGAACTGGCTTTTCATACGGCAAAACTTGCAAAGGACAAAGGCCTTTATAATGTCTTTGTCACCAATGGATATATGAGCCAAAAAGCCCTTGAAATGGTTTCGCCTTATCTTGATGCTGCCAATGTGGATTTAAAAGCCTTTACCGATGAATTTTATAAGACATACTGCAAAGCAAGGATAGCACCGGTCAAGGAAAATATCCGGCACATGCTGGATATGGGCATTCTTGTGGAACTCACGACCCTCCTGATTCCAGGGCTGAACGATGATAAAAAAGAGTTAACAGCCATGGCTGAATATATTGCCCGGGATCTTGGGAAAGAAACACCCTGGCATATTTCAAGATTTCATCCCTGTTACCGGATGACGGACAGGCCAGCCACCCCTGTGTCAAGCCTCATGACCGCCTTTGAAGCAGGCAAAAATGCCGGGCTTTATTATGTCTACACGGGAAATGTCCCGGGCCTGTTGTCGGAAAACACCTTTTGCCGGTCCTGCAAGGCCCTTCTGGTGAAACGCCACGGGTATCAGATTGAAAACCGGCTGCTTCCCGGCGGGGCCTGTCCTGAATGTCAAACCATTGCCCACGGCATCTATTAACCCTGAAAAAATGAAAGATCTGAAATTTTTATTATGATTGAAAATTTGAAAGAAAAGATATTGGTTTACGGCAGGATGATCAAATTTTCCCACACCCTGTTTGCCCTTCCCTTTGCCTTGTCTGCGGTGGTGTTGGCCTTTGAAACCCATCCTTTTTCCTTTTGGAGCTTTTTTTGGATTCTTTTGGCCATGGTGGGGGCAAGATCAGCCGCCATGGGGTTTAACAGGATTGTGGATGCGGCCATTGATAAGAAAAATGAGAGAACCGCATCAAGGGAAATCCCTTCAGGCGTATTATCCAAAAAAGAATCGTATTTTTTTGTTGCTGCATCTTCCCTGATGTTTATCCTGAGTGCAGCCATGCTGTCACGCCTCTGCTTTTTTCTTTCTTTTCCGGTATTGTTTTTTCTTTTCTTTTATTCCTATACCAAACGCTTCACACAATATTGCCATCTTTTTCTCGGTTTTGCCATATCCCTTGCCCCCATCGGCGCCTGGGTGGCCATTACCGGGACCCTGTCCCCTGGGGTTGTCTTTTTAAGTCTGGGTCTTCTGACCTATATTGCCGGGTTTGATATTCTTTATGCCTGCCAGGATATTGAGTTTGATCAGAAGGAAGGACTTTTTTCCCTGCCCTCAAAAATCGGAGCCAAAAAAGCCATGATGGTTTCAGCCCTTTTGCATGGCGCTTCTTTCATCTTTCTTTTTGCCATGTATTTAAGCTTTGGCATGCACCCGGTTTTCCTGATATTTCTTGCCTTGATCGGTGTTCTCCTGGTAGCCGAACACTATCTTGTCCGGCCCCATGATCTGACCCATATCAATATGGCATTTTTTCACATCAATTCCATCATTTCCGGTCTTCTGTTTATCGGCGTTCTGATCCAGGGTTTTTTCAAATGATGGAGGAGAAAATCCTTTCCATATTCAAAAGACTTCAGGATCATGGGTTTAAAGCCTATCTGGTGGGTGGTGCGGTCAGGGACATCCTTTTGCAGAGAAAACCCGATGATATGGATGTCCTGACCAGTGCCACAATTTCCGAAATTGAAGGTATTTTTTCAGACCGGAAGGTCAGGACCGTCGGTAAGACATTTTCTGTGTGCATCATCAACGGGATTGAGGTTTCGCCGGGTCGTGCCGGGTCCGATGCCGCAGGTTTTCCAGAGTCAGACCTGGCCGGGCGGGATTTTACCATCAATGCCATGGCCTTTGACCCGGTTGCAAAAAAAATCATTGATCCCTTTAACGGCAGAAAAGATATCGAGGACAGGATCATCCGGTTTACCAAAGACCCTCTGAAAAGAATAGAGGAAGACCCGGTGAGAATGGTTCGGGCGTGCCGATTTCTGGCCCTGATAAAAGGTTCTTTTTCCCTATCCACTCTGAACGCCTTGCAGGCCTGCAGGGATTTACTGGATAAGGGCGTTGCAAAGGAAAGGATGGGTCATGAAATCATGAAGGCCATGGCCTTGGACAAGCCTTCTCTGTTCTTTAGGGCGCTTCAAAGGACAGGGCTTTTGCCCTATATTTTCTCAAGCCTTGATCGCTGCTGTGAACTGGATGGTGGCCACCATCACCGGGAGACGGTGTTCGAGCACTGCATGCTGGTGGGAGATGCTCTGCCGGCCGGTCTTCCTGTTTTGAGGCTGGCCGGGTTTCTGCATGATGCCGGTAAATTCGATGCCGCAAGGCTTGAGAACGGGAGTCTTACTTTTGCCGGGCATGAGAATCATACGGAAGCGGTGGTGAAAGACTTATCAGCCCTAAGATTTTCCGCGAGGGACATCGCCTATATCAGCGCTTTAATGAAAACCCATATGCGGCCTTTGACCGCTGAAACCACACCCAGGGCAGCCAGGCGGCTCTTGTCAATGCTGGACCGCCACGGCCTTTCCCACCAGGATTTTATGCGGATGCGCATTGCCGATAAAAAAGGAAATCTTGCCAAAAAACCATACACGATTTCCGAGATCCGGGTGAGGCTTAAAAAGCTACTGGATGAGATCCATCGATCCTGTGCGTTCAATATCAATGATCTTGATATTTCAGGCCATGAAATCGCCAGCCTTCTGAACATCGCTCCTTCTCCCGAAGTGGGGAGAATAAAAGAAATGCTGTTTGAAAAAGTCCTGGATGACCCTCTCTTAAACCAAAATGAAGAATTGAAAAAATTATGCCTCTCCTTTCAAATAAAAAAATAATCCTGTTTCTCGGCTGCCTGACCATTTTTTTCCCAGGCTCCTTTGTTTTCGGGTTTCCCGGTGTCATGGCATCACAATGGCAGACGCTTTTTCAGGTAAATAAAGCAGAGATCGGCCGCCTGATGTTTTTTATTCTGGCCGGAACCGGATTCTCCATGTATCTGGCCGGAAAACTTCAGGAAAAAATACCCGGCCGCTATATTATCTTTACCGGCAGCCTTGCCTGTTCCGGGGCCATGGTCTTTGTCGGACGGGCCGCCACCATGAACGATGTGTATATATGGGCCTTTGTGGAAGGTTTTTTTACCGGGTTTGTCTATATCCCCTGCCTCACCCTTTACCAGAAAATGTTTCCGGAAAACAAAGGCCTTGTGACAGGCATTCTGAATCTGACCTTTGGCGGTTCGGCAGCCATTATGTCGCCTGTCTTCACTTTTTTCCTGATTTCAAAGGGCTACGGGTTTACTTCCGATTTTTCAGCCCTTATCTCTGTTTTGCTGGGGACATCGGTTTCTCTTCTGATAAAACTTCCGGGAAAAGAAACACTTCAGGGAGGGCAGCCGGTTTCAACCCTGTCCCTGATCCGGACCATAAGGCTTTCCTCTTTTCGGTATTTATGGTGTTCCTGGGCCTTGGCCGGGGCCGCCGGGGTTTCCCTGATTGTTCTTACGTCCTCCTTTGGTCTGAAACTGGGCTATGGCATTACCCGGTATGTCTATATATTGACAGCATTTAACATATTAAACGGGATTGGCCGTTTGGTCTGCGGGAGATTATCAGACAGATATCCCAAACAGAAAATCCTCATGATTGTCTACCTCATGGCATCCGGGGCTTATTTTTTGCTGCCCCATTTTCAAAATCTTTATATGATCAGCTTTCTTTCCTGTTTTATAGGGCTTGCCTTTGGTGGCATGTTTACGGTTTCAGCCCCCCTTGTGACCGAAGTGTTCGGCCTTGAAAATTTTGGAAAGGTGTTTGGCCTTGTTTTTACGGCCTATGGGTTTTGTGCGGGTTTTCTCGGTCCCTGGCTGTCGGGTGTCATTCTTGACGCAACCAGGTCTGATTTCAGGGTCGTGTTTACCTTGTTCGCCTGTTTTTATCTCATCTCGGCTATTTTGATTCTAAAGGTGAAAAAGCAGGGATCTGGATATTTGCCATAAGAAATTTTGCATAACCCGTTCCAGGGTGATCACCTTACGTCCGCTGGATGGGGAGCCTGATAATAAATGACGATCCCTTGCCCGGCTCCGATTCAACCTCCAGAGTGCCCCTATGATGGTTCGTGATAATGAAATAGGACACGGACAGGCCAAGGCCTGTTCCAACGCCGACTCCCTTGGTCGTAAAAAAAGGTTCGAAAATACGTTTCCGGATATTCTCGGGAATGCCGGGGCCGTTGTCCTCTATATGAATGACGGCCCGGGATCTGTCATGGCTGAGCCTGATAATGAATTCCGGGGGTCTCAAGTGCTCGGTTCCGCTCATGGCCTGGGCCCCGTTGGACAGAATATTTAAAAAGACCTGCTGGAGTTTGCTTCCGTCACACATGACAGGGGGCATGGTCTTATCATACACTCTTGTCAGTTTGATGGTTTTAAAATCAAATTTATTTTTAGGGTCATGGCCGGTAGAAGCAAGCTCAATGGTTTTATCCAGGAGTTCTGCAATATCAAAGGAAGAAGAAGAACTCATCCTGGAAAAGGACAGCATATCGCTGACAATAAGCGCTGCCCGGCCTGCTGCCTGCCGGATGCTTTCAAGAATCAGGGGAAGACCCCTTTTTTCGGCATAGGTTCTGATATCTGAAAAGCGGATGCCGATATCCCCTGCAGCGGCTTCATTGGCCGGAAGATCGGCCAGGAGCCTGTTTTTCAGAACATCCGTATTTCCCATTATGCCTGACAAAGGGTTATTGATTTCATGGGCCATTCCAGCGGCAAGCCCGCCTACGGACAGCATTTTTTCCGACTGGATCATCATTTCTTCGATCCTGACTTTTTCCGTGGTATCATCAATGCGGATGACGGCCCCTTTGACAGTATGGGTGATCAGGGGATAAACCGTGATATCCTCATACCGTTTTTCCTTTTCTTCTGTTTCCATGACCCTTGCCTGGGTATAGGGAATACCATCCCTAAAGGTTTTTTCGATCACCTCGGTTTCTTTTGGGGTAAAGGGCAATAAATCCGTGAGCAGACGGCCTTCAGCCGCCCTGGCTGAAATTCCTGTCGTTTTTTCTATTTTTTTATTCCACTGGAGGATTCTCATGTCCTGATCAATGGCAATCAGGGCCGAGGGCATGGAATCGGTGATGTTTTTCAGCATGTTCTGAATGTTTACGGTTTCCTGCATGGCTTTTCGAAGCTTCTCTTCCTTTATCATCCGGTCTTCTACCATCTGGTTGGCAAGCTTTCCCAGAAGTTTGAACTCATTAAAGATCAAAAGACCTTCATTGATTTTAATGTCTGATACCGATGCTTTCTTGAAAAAATCCGTAAAGAGATTCATCCCCTGGTAGAGCCTGTTGGTAATGAAAAAACCAAGGGTAAGGGAAAGGATGACCAGAAGAAAGGAAAACCATACAATAATCAGGATATTGTGTTTCAATTCAGTATTAAAGGATTGTTTTTCCGTTTCAATGATTTTTTCAATATCATCAAGATATATGCCTGTTCCTATGATCCATTCAAAGTCCCTGAGAAACACCGCATAGGTTAATTTGGTGGCAATCACACCGGTGGAAGGTTTTTCAACAGGATATTCAACATAGCCCATGCCGTTTTTCACGCTGGTATCAATCAATTTCTGATAGATTTTCCCGATCGCCGGAGTTGTTTCCCGGATCACATTTTTCCGGTAATACTGGTCCGATGGGTGGCTCAGACAGAATCCGTCCTTTTCAAGAACAAAGGTATACCGGTCCTTATTGCCGCCCGTGGGTGTTGATATCCGGTCAAGGATTTCATACTTTATCTTTTCTTCCATGTCCTCAAGGTAAAAACTGGCACAGATGGCCCAGTTAAAGGGTCCAAATTTTTTTACATAGGTGATTTTCAGGTGGTCCGTGCCTTTAGAGTCGGGTTTGCTCCAGCGGTATTGGTAAAATCCGGAATCTTTGTCCTTTGCAAGGGAGAGGATGTCCCGGATCAGGAATTTTCCGTCCGTATCTTTTGTGTCCGTCATATCCCGTCCTTCCATTTCCGGGATATCGGCATTTAAAACAATGGAACCTTTTTGATCAAGGATGAAAAAATAGCCTCTCCCATTGTCCCATTTGATGGTTCTCAGGGTTTCAATGATTCTGGATTTGAGAACATCTTCAGGCACGGTGGCCTTATCCATCTTGTATATAAGGGATGCAAGGGAATGGGCATGCTGAACCTTTTCCTCAAGAATGCCTTTTACCCGTTCTTCAGTGCTTGATTTTTTATAGTTTATAAAACTGATGGTATTATTGATATCATCCTGCAATCTTGTTTTATAGACGTCCACGTACTGTTCCCGTATTTTGACGAGGTCTTCTTTTTTTTTGTGATATTCCGTAAAAATCCAGAAACTGCCGATGGTGGGGGCAATAATCAGGATAGTGACCAGGACGCTTAAAAGGCCTGTGCCTGAGAGGGAGCGGGGGTCTATGATATTTCTGAATTTCATTTAAAATGAGAGAATCAGATATTTAGTATGGCTTATTTGGCCTGAATTATTTAAAAACATAGAGCATCATATATGTGCAAATTTTTTATTTGTCAATGAAGCAAAAGGTTGTATAAATATCTGCCTTTAAAATTTTAACAAGAGATGAATTCCGTGACAGGAATTAAAGGGTATCGGCAATGAGTGATGTTGTACTGATAAATATAACAGGCAGGGACAGGAAAGGGCTGGATGCAAAATTTACAGGGATTCTGGCGGAATATGGGGTTACCATCCTGGATATCGGCCAGGCCGTCATCCATGATCATATTTCTTTTGGGATTCTGGCGGAAATTCCTGATTCCCATGATTATTCTTCTATCTTCAAGGATATGTTGTTTGAAGGCCACAACATGGGGCTTACCATAGATTTCAAATCCATCGACAGTCAGGATTATGAAAACTGGGTTCATGACCATGGCAAGGAAAGACGGATCATTACCCTTTTGGGCAGAACCATTACTGCCCGCCAGATTTCTGCGGTGGCCACCATCATTGCTGAAAATCAGTTGAACATCGACAGCATCAACCGGCTGACAGGCAGGATTTCCCTGAAGCAGCCCCAGATCAATCCCAGGGCTTGTGTGGAGATGTCCGTCAGCGGGAAACCCTTGAATATTCAGAGCATGAGAAGCAAATTCATGGATATTTCACAGGAGACAGGGATTGATATCTCTTTTCATGTGGATAATATTTATAGAAAAAACCGGAAATTGGTGGTCTTTGATATGGACTCCACCCTGATCCAGGCCGAAGTGATCGTCGAGCTTGCAAAACTCGTGGGTGCCGGGGAAGAGGTTGACAGGATTACCGAATCAGCCATGCGGGGAGAGATGGATTTCTGCGAAAGTTTCAGAAAAAGGGTGAGCCTCTTAAAAGGCATCAAGCAGGAACAGCTTTTAAAACTTTCAAGGGAGCTGCCCTTGACCGATGGCGCCGACCTTGTTACAAAAACCCTCAAGGGGCTGGGATATAAACTCGGGATTCTGTCCGGCGGCTTCACCTTCATGGGGGAATATTTAAAAGAGCGACTCGGGTTTGATTATATGTTTGCCAATGAGCTTGATATAAAGAATGGCGTGGTGACGGGCGAGGTCGTGGGAGAGATTGTGGATGGTCAGAAAAAAGCCGGCCTGTTGCGGCAACTGGCCCAGAGGGAAAATATCACGCTTGAACAGACCATAGCGATTGGAGATGGTGCTAACGACCTTCCCATGATCAGTATTGCAGGCCTGGGCGTTGCCTTTAATGCCAAACCCCTGGTCCGTCAGAAAGCCTCCAATAATATTTCAAGCGTTGGGCTGGATGGTCTTCTTTATCTCATCGGACTCCATGAAAGAGAAATCAAAGATGAAGTCCGGCAGCCAGCAGAGTATTCCTATGGATAAGATGCAGAGGCTGGCCCAGGATGTCAAAAAGCTTGAAAAAGACCTGGCCGCATGTACCCGCTGCGGGATGTGCCAGGCCCATTGCCCATTATTTGAAAGGACAAGAAAGGAAGCCGATGTTTCCAGAGGAAAGCTTGTCCTGATCAATGGATTGATTGACGGGATGTTCAGGAATGCAAGCGGGGTAAATGAGCGCCTGCAACGGTGTCTTCTTTGCGGGTCCTGTGCCCATGGCTGTCCCAGCGGGGTAAATACGGTTGAGATATTTATCAGGGCCCGGGCCATCATCACCCGGTATCTTGGTATGCCGTTTCCCAAAAAATTGGTCTTTCGGAAAATATTGTCCAGCCCTGACCGCTTCAATGGACTCGTGGCCATGGCAGCGGCTTTTCAGAAGTTCCTGTTCAGGGATGAAAATAATCTGCAAGGCACCTCCTGTGCCAGGATGGCCTCACCGCTGCTGCGGAACCGGCATCTGGTTCCATTAAAAGAGCAGGCATTCATGGGAAGGCTTGACCGGCTTGACTACCGGGAAAAGGGAAACGGCGTAAAGGTCGCCTTTTTTGTGGGATGCCTGATTGACAAGGCTTTTCCCAATATCGGCCACAGCGTGGTGGATGTGCTGAAACATTTCCAAGCCGGGATTTTTATTCCCTCCAACCAGGGATGCTGCGGTATTCCGGCCCTGGCAGCAGGAGATAGTGAAACCTTTGAGGCCCTTGTCAGGTTAAATGTGGCTCTTTTTTCAAAGGAAAAATTCGATTATCTTGTAACGGCCTGTGCCACCTGTTCTTCTACCCTTATCAAATTATGGCCGACCCTTCTGAAAGATAAGGATAAGGAATTATTAAAAAAGATTGAAGCATTGGCTGAGAAAACCGTGGATATCAGTTGGCTCATGGAAAAACGCTTTGACCTGGTGTCGGCTGTTCCGGACCATGCAAAGAAAAATGAAATCATGACCTATCATGATCCCTGCCATCTTAAAAAATCTCTCGGAATATCAGTGGAGCCCCGCCGTGTGATTCTTGCTTCGGGCAATGCGCTTAAGGAAATGAAGAACAGTGATGCCTGCTGCGGCATGGGAGGCAGTTTCAATCTCATGCACTATGACCTTTCAACCGGGATCGGCCAAATCAAGGCAGAGAATATTATCGCTACCGGGTGTACCACCGTGGCCACGTCCTGTCCTGCCTGCATGATGCAGATCTCGGACATGCTGGCCAAAACCGGGCAGCCCATCCGGGTGAAGCATCCGGTGGAGATCTATGCCGAGGCGCTGCCGGACGTATAATAGGGTGTCGGATCTTTTACGCCTGCTTCGAGAAATCCTTTTTTTCGGTGAAGACAGGAATCGCAAAAGCCGCAGGACCTGCCGGTCTCATCGGGATCATAACAGGAAATGGTCAGGGAATAATCCACTCCCAATTGGATTCCGGTTTTGATAATCCCGGCTTTTGAAAGATGAATCAACGGAGTTTCAATTTTCAGGATGGTTTCCTTTGTGATCCCTGTTCGTGTGGCAAGGTTTGCCATTTTTTCAAAAGCTTTGATAAATCTGGGCCGGCAGTCAGGGTATCCGGAATAATCCACGGCTGTGACACCGATATAAATAAAAGAGGCCTTTAAAATTTCTGCCCAGGCCGTGGCATAGGAAAGGAAAATCGTATTCCGGGCCGGAACATAGGTGATGGGGATTTCATTTTTTTTGATGTCTTCAAGGATGTCGTGTTTCGGAACCGGTATATCATCTGTCAGGGCCGAGCCGCCAAACTGTCTTAAATCAATATCAATGATCTTATGGGCTTTGGCACCCAGAGCTTTGGCAATTTTTACGGCAGCTTTGAGCTCTATGGAATGGCGCTGTCCATACCGGAAACTTAAGCTGTAAATATCTTTACCTTCCGATTTCGCTATGGCCATGGCAGTTGTGGAATCAATCCCGCCGCTTGAAAGAACAATGGCTTTATCCGGCATGGATGCTTAAACTCCTCTTTTGTCGGGGGTCCAGATGATTTTGTGCTGCTGCAGGGACAATCTTGCATGAAGATTGTCCTCAATGATCCGTTGGGCAAGGGCCTCGGGTGCGATAAGGCCAAGAACCGGTGAAAGATGAATTTTTTTCTGGGATATCTTGCTGAGTTCATTTTCAATCATGGATTTTGCAAATTCATAATCTTCCATGGAGCCGATGACAAATTTGATCTCATCCTTTTTGCCGAGGTAATCTACATTTTCTGGTAAAAAGCTCTGGGATTCATTGCTTGAGGGGCATTTTATATCCATGATCTTGATGCACGGCTCCGGAATATGCTGCATGCTGAGACTGCCGTTGGTTTCCAGAAGAACCTGGTAATGTTTTTCCAGGAGCAGGGCGATCAGGGCCGGGGTCGCTTCCTGGAGCAGCGGTTCCCCTCCGGTAATTTCAACCAGATTGCAGTTATAGGCCCCGACTTTGTTAAGGATCTGATCCAGGGACAGGGGAAAGGAGTCTTCTTCAGCATAACGCGTGTCACACCAGGAACAGTTCAGATTGCAGCCCGAAAGCCGAATAAAAATACAAGGCAGGCCGGAAAAAGTGGATTCTCCCTGGAGGCTGTAAAAAATTTCACAGATATTCAGCAGCATTTATTCCTCCCAATAGGCAGACCCGCATCCCGGGCTTTCCAATACTATGATTTTTTTTACTTTTACGGAATCGGTATTCAGCCGCAAAGAGAGTTCCGTATATAAAAATTTGGAAAGGTTTTCCGATGTCGGGTTAATGGCCCCGAATTCGGCAATGTCGTTTAAGTTGGTATGGTCCAGCTTGCTCAACACATCTTTTAAAACGCTTTTCACATCCCGGAAATCAATGCCGATACCGAGCTTGTTCAGTTTTCTGCACTGGATATAAGCCTCAATGACCCAGTTGTGCCCGTGGAGGTTGGAACAATTCCCATCATACCCCTTCAGCGAATGGGCCGCAGCAAAATGATCCTTTACATAAATTTCATATACACCCGGCATAGGGCCTCCTTGAAAACAAAACATTGATTCAAAAATATTACCCATAAACTTTGTTCTGAATCGGAAATGTCAAGGGGAGATAAAAAAACCTCTTTTTTGCTTCACAGGGATATGGTTCAGGTTGTTATATTAACTGGAATATGGGAAAATGGCTTTTGATACCAGGTTTGGCTCATATAATGTAATTGGGATTTGGAAGGAAATACAAATAAAATCAGGGTCATTTCCGACTCTGATTTGTTATGATATTTAAGGACAGTTTATGATGCTATAAAAACCATTTACTGAAGCACTGGCAGCCTCAGATGTTTCAGAATTATCAGTGACCCCTGATATAAAACTCAAAAAGGATTTTAGGTCATTGATATCAGTGCATTTTTCAATTATCTCAGTGCTCTTAAATACTCCTGTTGATTTTGGGTTATTCATGGTTAGGGACTGAGAAACTTCCCTTTGCGCTGAAATTATTTGTTTTTTCACCCAGCCACCCGATCTCGGTAACTAAAAAACCATCAAAATTGCCTTCAAAAAAGCCTTCAACGCGCTCGGAATCAAACCGGGTTATAGTAACAAATCCGGAAGTCTGAACATACCAAATAGCATGTTTTTCTCCTCCTTCACTATAATAAATAACATTGCTGTCATCATTGTTACTTTTTGGATATGAGTTGCCTTTAGAAAAAGAGTATACTCCCGGAATGTAGCTCGTTGTTCTGATAGTAAAACCAGGTGCGTAATTAAAATCTGGCCCTTCATAACAAACTCCTATACCGGCTTCTGTAATAGGTGGATATGATTGATATCTGCTAAAATGATACGTTCCTACCAAATCACCTGAAAATGAGACAACTCCTAATCCATTGTCCCCTGGGTTAACCTCTGCTGATACTGCAGCCTGATTTATAGTATAGGTTTGGCCTGCAATACTAACTGAACCGCTTCTGGCAGCGCCGGTATTGGCAGATACAGTTATTGTAATAGTCCCGCTTCCTGTTCCACTGATAGGCGGTGACAGGCTGACCCAGGAAAGGCTTTCAGAAGCCGTCCAGGAACAGCTTGAACTTGATGCTGTAACCAAAACCGTACTGGTTCCACCGCTGGGTGTGAAAGAACCACTTGACGAGGAAAGGCTATAAGTACAGGAAGCAGTGCCGTTAAAGAACCTTCTGGCAGGAGTCCATGTGCTCCAGCCTCCGGTGTTACCAGCGCGGACCATCCAGAAATAATCTTTCCCGTTGTTCGGCAGATCGGTCAAATTGTAAGAAGTATTATTACCGACGTTCTGATTGAAAATAACCACATTGTCGATAGTCCTGCGTGCCCAGAGCCAATATTGGGTCGCTCCGGAAGAAGCACCCCAGGATAAGTTGACCGAGGTGCCTGGCGCATTGGCGTTACTGGCCGGTGAGATAAGGACCGGTGGTACAGGGATGGTGGTGGTGCCAGTGGCAGCCTGGCTGATGGTATAAGTTTTACCTGCTATTGTGACCGAGCCGGTTCTGGCAGCTCCGGTATTGGCAGAGGCTGTTATTGTGACTGCCTTGCTACCTGTTCCGCTGGTTGGTGATAGACTCACCCAGGCAAGACTTTCAGAGGCCGTCCATGCGCAGCTTGTGCTTGAGGTCATCACTGATACAGAACTGGTTCCGCCGCTTGCGGTAAAACTCCCGCTTGAGGAGGAAAGGCTGTAGGTGCAAGAAGGAGCCTGACTGTTTGAAATACAAACGGTAATGGAGGACAACAAAGGACTCACTTCAGGGCTAATGAGAATATAGCCACCAGCTTGACCATTGTACAAACCTCCTACAACGCATGGGATGCCATCAGGCGCACCCCCAACTTTTTCCCAATCTGTCGAATTCCCTGTTGTCCAAGTAGGATAGTAAAGGTTGTTGGAGCCTTTTACGGTATCGACGTAAGCAACATTTGGCGGACTCGTAGTAATTATGTAATAAGAATAACTGCCATTAAAAGTGTTTGTGGAAGAGCCGGTTCCAAGAAAGGTATAGCCGTATTGTGCAGGAGAATACCCCTGCGCCCCGCTAATATACACAGAACCGCCGTATACGCTATAGGTACATGGCGCACTGCCGTTAAAGAATCTTCTGGCAACAGTCCAGGCACTCCAGCCGCTGCTGTTGCCGGCACGGACCATCCAGTAATAATCGCTTCCGTTGTTTGGCAGGCCGGTCAGTGTGTAGGAAGTTTTATTACCAACGCTCTGATTGAAAATGACCACATTGTCGCTGGTCCTGCGAGCCCAGAGCCAATATTGAGTGGCGCCGGAAGAAGCGGTCCAGGATAAGTTGACCGAGGTGCCTGGCGCATTAGCGTTACTGGCCGGTGAGATAAGGGTCGGAGGTACGGGGATGGCAGCGGCTGCCCCGTTAAAGAACCTTCTGGCAACAGTCCAGGCACTCCAGCCGCTGCTGTTACCGGCACGGACCATCCAGTAATAATCGCCGCTGTTGCTTGACAGACCGGTCAGGTTGTAAGACGTTTTATTACCGATATTTTGATTAATAATGATTGCATTATCGCTGGTCCTGCGAGCCCAGAGCCAGTATTGAGTGGCACCGATAGAAGCACTCCAGGATAAGTTGACCGAGGCGCCTGGCGCATTAGCGTTACTGGCCGGTGAGATAAGGGTCGGAGGTACGGGGATGGCAGCAGTGGCAGCCTGGTTGATGATATAGGATTTACCTGCTATTAAGACCGAGCCGAACCGGGCAGCAACACCTGTATTGGCCGTGACATTTACTGTAACTGTCCCATTGCCTGTGCCGCCCGCAGTCGACAGACTTACCCAGGAAAGACTTTCAGATGCTGTCCAAGCGCAGCTTGTGCTTGAAGCCGTCACTGAAACCGAACCTGTTCCTCCATCGGCAGTAAAACTACCACTGGAAGGCAAAATGTTGTAAGTGCAGGGAGCAGCAGACTGACTGATTGTATATGTTTTCCCTGCTATGGTGACAGATCCACTCCTCGCAGTTCCGGAATTAGCAGAGACATTTATTGTAACTGTTCCATTGTCTGTGCCGCCCGTAGTCGACAGACTTACCCAGGAAAGGCTTTCATAGGTTGTCCAGGTACAGTTTGGGCTTGAAGTCGCCACTGAAACCAAACTGGCTCCTCCATTTGCAGTAAAATGCCCTGTGGAGGGAGAAATATTGTTCGTGCACAAGTTGTTTAAGATTCTTTTAAAAGTCGCTCCGGAATCCTCTGTCTCCGCTACTCCATCTTCTTCTATTATAGTTATTGTCATTGTGTCGCCATAAAAAAAAAGAGAAATGGTGGAGCTATGTTCTCCTGCTGATATGCTTAATACATCATTGACAACACTATAAGTAAATGGCTCTGATACAGAGCTAACTCCATCTGTTCCAAAACGAATTCCTGTATTATCGGAATTGAATTGATAGGTTTGGGTATCGCACTCTAAGAAAAAATTTGATCCGCATGATACAGTACCTGGACATAGCGTATTACAGCTATTTTCTCTAACTGAATAAAGCTCCCAAGTGCCTAAAATATCAGCAAATAATGGAGTAACATAAAAAATTATTAAAAGGTGTGTCAAAATGCAAACTTTCTTCATTTTATGTTCTCCTGTCTTATTCGCTATTGTAAGTTCTTTAGAACAACGGTTTTCAATTCTCTTTTTCCCTATCAGACAAAATTAAAAATAGAATTACCCTAATTGCAGATATCACTCTGCTCAATGTCTTTCCGTCCGTTCTTCACAAAAGGTTTAGCTTTATCGTGGATAATTGATTTTATTCAATTCCTTAGCAAACTTAAAATAGCCTGTCAATTTGTTAAAAAAAATTAATTATATAGGGAAGATATCTGAACTAACGCCTGATGTAATTTTTCAACTTAATCGGAGAATTGTTGTAACAAAGCCAAAAAGTATCCATTCAAGCCGACCCATACCGGGCCCCTTGAACTTGGAAGAATCCAGGGGCACATAGGCGTTCTGCCCATGATGCCTGGTAGGGCAGGGATACAAAAGTTATTCCGTCTTGTAACAGGCGGCTATTTCACCAAAATACAGGGTGTGATAGTCTTTGTCCGAATATAGGCTGCCGTCATAGGCAGCATCAAGAAACTTTGGGTCCATGGCGGTTTTGTATACTATTCTGCATTCAAAATGATATCCGGGGATGTCAATGATCGGGGAGTCCACGGATTTTCCGGGTGCGGTTTTCAGGTTACATTCCTTGAATTTGTCAAATTCCCTGCCGGATTTTGTTCCGCAGAACAAGACTTCTTTTTTATAATCCGAGGTGGGAACACTCACCGTGAAATTATCGGTTTTCTCGATCAAACCGAATGTGTGGCGGGATTTACGGACCACGACCATGAGGACATCTTTTCTCCAGATATGGCCCATGGTGGCCCATCCAATGGTCATGGTGTTCATGTCTTTGCCTGCCTTTACCGTGAGAAAGGCGCCTTTTTTAATGGTATCCATCGCCTCTTTGGCAATGTCCATTGGTTTTTTTACTTCCTGCATATGATTTCCTTTATGTATAGGTTAAAAAATTGTCTCAGGGCTGATTCCGGCCTTGTGGGCTTCAATATACTGTCTGACCTGGTCGGCAGGCTTTTTATGCAAGGACCACGATCTCAAACAAAAAAGCCGGTAAGCATGGGGATCACCATGAATACCGGCCGTTGTATCATCTTGGTAGCGACGCAGGGAATTGAACCCCGGACCCTGCGGATATGAGCCGCATGCTCTGACCATCTGAGCTACGTCGCCATGAACCAAAAACCCGGCAAAATTATCACAGTAAGGCTTTGATTGTCAATATGTATTTTCAATTGTGTGTTTTCAATTGCCTGCTGCTTTATCAAATCCCACCACCTTGACATTGAAGTTTTGAAGTTTTTCAGGGAGATCGGAAAAGACAATCATGAAGGCGACACCGGCACCGGGTTTTATATTCATATTGGAATTATGGGCGCCTTCTTTAACTTCAAGAAGCTTCATCATTTCTCCAATATTTCCTGATTTCAGCATTTCCTCTGTGATGATATTTCCGCAGAACGCATTTTTGGTTTTGGCAACCGGTATATCTTTTGTGGACAGGGTCCCCTGAACTTCTATATGGCTGAAGGCAAGGCGGGAAGGATTGTCCACCCGTCCTGTAATCACAAACAGGGTTCCGCCACCCGTATTGGAAACAAACCTGCCGTTCACACTGTTTTCATTGGGGATGGGTTTGGCGTCCGTGGCTTCAGGAGCGGTTTTTTTGAGATATTTTTCAAGAAAGGGAATATTGACATCAGACAGATGGGGAATTTTATATCCGGTCATGATGCTGGCAACATAGGCCCCGGTGACCAGGAAAAAAAGGAGGAGAAGCATTAGAACGGGCAGGCTGAGCATGGATTTTTTCTTTCTTCTGGAAGATCTCTGCGGCAAGTCCATCAAGGGAGCGGATTTTTCGATCATAGGCCTTTCTTCCATGGATTCTTCCATGGTTTCTTCTTTTTGTGTATCTTCTTCATCAGCGGCATTCTCTTCCGGTTCGGTTTCCTGTTCTAAAACCGTATCATATTCTGAAAAATCATCTTTCGGTGTAATTTCAGCAAGTTCTTCTTCCGGTTCAGTGTTTCCAAGGGTGAGGGTTTCTTCCGTGTCCCCATCAAATTCCAGTTCAAATTCTTCCTCTGATTTCGATTCCTCTTCTTCCATGGGTTTTTCTCTTTCCCCATGCGAATCAGTATCATCAAAATCAGTGTCAAGAAAATCAGTGTCATCTTCTATTTTGAGGTCTGTTTCACTTTCTTCCATGCTGAGGGCTGGTTCGTCCAGCTCATCATCTTTCATGGATTCAAATTCGATTCCATCAAAATCATTGTCCTTATTTTCATCAGAACCCATTGAGATATCTTCTGATTCAAACTCAAAATCAGAGTCTTCCGATTCTTTCTGCTCATGGTCGTCACTCAGTTCAAATTCATTTTCCTCAAAGGAAAAATCAGTGTCTTCCATTTTAAAATCAGAGATGTCGTCAAGGGCCGGGGCTGATTCGGAGGTAAAGTCGGGCAGAACTTCATAGGTCTGTTCCGGTTCCCGGGGCAATGGATAGACTGTGAAAATATCTTTGCAGACACTGCAACGCACTTTTGAACCCTTTTCTCTGACAAGAGAATCGTCGAGGTTGAAACGCGTTGAACACTTATTACAGGTAATAATCATTGGGCTCCCCTTATTCTGAAGTTTCAGGTTTCCTAAAGTTTCAGGTCATAGATGGCAGGAAGATTTCTATATTTTTCATTATAGTCCAGTCCATACCCGACAATAAACCCTTTTTCAAGTGAAAAACATGAATAGTCCACATCAATTTTTACATTACGTCGCTCATGTTTGTCAATCAGCGCACAGATTTTAATGGAACGGGGGTTTAATAAGGTGATGGACTCAATGATCTTTATAAGGGTCTGGCCGGTGTCCACGATATCTTCCACAAGAAGGATGTCCCGGTTTTCCAGGTTCAGATCCGGTTTTTTGGTGAACACAAGGTTTCCGGTTGAGGATACCCCCTGATAGGAAGAGGCGCCGATGAGATCAATCTCATGGTCAATGGTGATTCTGCGGGAAAGGTCGGCAAGGAAAATAAAGGAGCCTTTCAGGATACCGACAAGGACAAGATCTTTTGTTTTATAGTCAATGGAAATCTGTTGACCCGTTTTTTGAATCTGTTCATGTATTTCCTGTTCAGATATCAAGGGAATGAATTCAGGCATGTTATGGTTATAGTCCTGTTTTTTGAAGTTGTTGGAGAATCTCTTTTTGCTTGGCCGTCAATTCCTTGGGCATGGTTATATTAATCACAACAAAGAGATCCCCGCAACCACTGCCTTTCATCTCCGGGATTCCCCGGCCGGGTATCCGCATTTTTGCTTTATGGTTTGTTCCTGCAGGTATTTTGAGGTTGAGGGTTACTCCATCCGGCGTCACAATTTCCAGGGTGTCCCCGAGAAGGGCGTGGGTCAGCGGAACCTGCTTTGAAACCAGCACATCATTGCCTTCAACAACATAACCGTCCGAAGGGATCAACCCGGATCGGATGTACAGATTGCCGGCCGGACCACCACTGGAACTCATCTCACCTTTTCCGGCCAGCCGGATTTTTTTGCCTTCAGTCAGCCCTTTGGGAATATTGACCTCAATGGCCCTGGTACTGCCGTCCTGGCTGACAGTGATGGTCTTTTTGGTACCATTCATGATTTCAGGAAGCGTCAGGGGAATTTCATATTCAATATCTTTTCCCTTTGCCGGGGGCCTTTGCCTCTGACCAAAACCGCCCTGTCCTGCATTCTGGAAAAACGGGTTACCGCCGGCACCTGAAAAACCACTGCGCTGCCCGCCCCTTCCAAATGAGCCTCCCCCCATGGACCCGCCGAATCCGAATTCCTTTAAAATATCACCCAGATCAAAGTTTCGGAAAATATCTTCCTGGGAGAACCGCTGTTGAAAACCGGCAGACCCGTATGTATCATACTGGTTTCTCTTTTCAGAGTCACTTAAGACTGCATAGGCCTCACTGATTTTTTTGAATTTTTCTTCCAGGGCCTTATCTCCCTCTGTTTTGTCGGGATGATATTTCATGGCAAGTTTTCGATAGGCTTTTTTTATTTCAGAGGCATCGGCGTTTTTTTCAATGCCTAAAATTTTGTAATAATCATCGGCCATACAGGGATTCCTTTACTCATAAATCCGGTTAATCTGATTGTTTGTGCATGTTATAGTAAGTTTGAATTGTTTCAAGTCAAGTTTTTGGTTCTATTTTGAAAGGCTGAAATGGCAACCATCAGGACCGATATTCCAGCGGGGGTCATCCCGTCAATCCGGGAGGCCTGTCCCAGTGACGAGGGGAGAATCCGGCCCAGTTTTTCCTTTAGCTCATTGGAAAGGCCGGGGGCCACAGAATAATCAAATTGATCCGGTATCCTGATTCTTTCAAGGTCCTTGTATTTTTTGATCTCATTGAGCTGGCGCTGGATATATCCTTCGTATTTAATTTCGATTTCAGCCTGCTCTTCAGCCCTTTCAAGCAGGGGTTCAGGCGGCGGGAAGATGTCCTTGAGAGACGCATAATCCAGTTCCGCGCGTTTCAGCAGTTGCTCCAGCTTTACACCGTTGGTGATGGGAGTTGTTCCCCTGGCCAGAAGAAATTCATTGATGGCAGGAACGGGTTTCACCACAAAGGTTTTAATCCGGTTTATTTCTTTTTTTGTCTGCGCTTTGATCTCTTCACAGAATTTTAAGGTATCGGCATCCACCAAACCCAGTTCATTTCCCATCCGGGACAATCTTAAATCCGCATTGTCTTCCCTGAGCAGGAGTCTGTATTCCGCCCTTGAGGTGAACATCCGGTAGGGTTCATTGGTGCCCCGTGTCACAAGATCGTCCACCATCACCCCCATATAGGCTTCGGAGCGGTCCAGAAAAAAGGGGGGGCGCTTCTGAACTGCACAGGCGGCGTTAATGCCTGCCCACAATCCTTGGGCGCCCGCTTCTTCATACCCGGATGTTCCGTTGATCTGCCCGGCAAAAAACAGCCCTTTGATTTTTTTGGTTTCAAGGGTTGGCTTCAGTTCCAGGGGATTGATATAATCATATTCAATGGCATAGGCAGGCCTCATGATTCTTGCGGCCTCCAGGCCTTTTACGGATCTGACGATCTTATACTGGATCTCCAGGGGCAGGCTGTTGCCAAGGCCCGATGCATAAATTTCCTTTGTATGAAGGCCCTCATATTCCAGGATGACATGGTGGCTTTCCCGTTCTGGGAATTTGACTATTTTGTCCTCAAAGGAAGGGCAGTAACGGGCCGACCGGCCTTTGATATGACCGCCATAGAGTGCGGAAAATTGCAGATTCTGCCGGACAATCTCATGGGTTTCAGAATTTGTATGGCCCATATAACTCGGCACCATGGGGTTGGTGATGGTTTTTGTTGAAAAGGAAAAGGGTTTTGAGGTGTCATCCGACGGGTGAGCGACAAATTGTGAAAAATCAATGAAATCTGCATGGAGCCGAGGCGGAGTTCCGGTTTTCATCCTGCCGACGGTGAAGCCGAGATCGGCAAGGTTCTGTGCAAGGCCGATAGATGAAAATTCCCCGGCCCGGCCCGCCTGAATTTTTGATGCCCCGATGTGAACGGTTCCCTTCAGAAAGGTTCCCGTGGCAATCACAACGGCCCTGGTTGAATATTCAAATCCGGTCTGATCCGCGATTCCGGTTACGGTATGGTTTTCAACCCGGAGTTCATGGGCCATGGCCTGTTTTAAATCCAGATTTTTTGTTTTTTCAATCACAGCCTTCATGTTTCTTGAATACAGGCCCTTGTCATTCTGGGTCCGGGTTGAGTGAACCGCAGGGCCTTTGCTGGTATTCAGGGTCTTGTATTGAATGGCGGAAGAATCCGTAATTTTGGCCATTTCCCCGCCCAGGGCATCAATTTCCTTGACCAGTTGTCCCTTGGCCATGCCGCCGATGGAGGGGCTGCAGGGCATGGAGGCGATTTTATCCATATCAATGGTTAAAAGAAGGGTGGTACATCCCATGCGGGCCGAAGCAAGGGCAGCCTCGCACCCGGCATGCCCGGCACCGATCACAATGACATCATAGTTTTTAGTATCTGAATTCATGGCCGGGAAGTATAGCCTTGCCAAAAGATTTGGTCAACCTCGGTTTGAAAATCGGGTTTGAAAAATGACTTTATAACAATTCAATTAAATGATATTTTCCAGGAAGTTTCACTGAGCACTTAGAATTATTGATTTTCATCGGACAGGACGGGGCAGTGGCGGATAAAAAAAAACGATATTCAGATTATAATGCCTATTTAAGGGGCTTATTCGGCGAGCGGGTACAAAAAATTTCCATCGATGCCGGCTTGTCCTGTCCCAACCGGGACGGGCGGCTTTCTCGGTTGGGATGCATTTACTGCAATGAGAAAGGCTCGGGTTCGGGGCTGTCTGAAAAGGGATTGTCCATCAGAGAACAGATCGAGGCCGGGAAAATCGGGAGCATGAAAAAATATAAGGCAAAGAAATTCCTGGCCTATTTTCAATCCTATTCCAATACCTATACCACGGTGGGCCATATGAAAAAGATCTATGACGAGGCCCTTGCCTGTGAAGGGATGGTGGGCATGGCCATTGGTACACGGCCCGATTGTATTGATGCTGAAAAGCTTGACCTGATCCAAACCTATACAAAAAATTATCTGGTCTGGATCGAGTACGGGCTCCAGTCTGTTCATGATGTCACGCTGGGACTGATCAACCGGGGCCATACCTTCCGGGAGTTTGCCCAGGCCGTGACCCTGACCCTGAACCGGGGCATTCAGATCTGCACCCACGTGATTCTCGGGCTTCCGGGTGAGAATAAGCAGATGATGCTGGAGACTGCGAAGGTATTGGCCGACAGCGGCATTAATGGAATAAAAATCCATCTTCTTTATGTCGTCAGGGGAACCCTTCTTGAAAAAATGTGGTTGCAAGGTGAGTATAGGCCCATGGAGCAGGGTGAATACGTGGACATGGTTTGTGATTTCCTTGAATTATTGCCGGAAAACATAATTATCCAGCGGATCACGGGAGATCCCCATCCCGATGAATTAAGGGCGCCCCTGTGGGCGGCTCAATACAGGGAAACCTTTAATATGATTCAGGATATGCTTGAAAAAAGGGATAGTTACCAGGGTAGAAAATATATGGGTTCTAAAGGATCAATCAGATAGGAACTGGTGAAAATTCTTTGACATATGGCTTTCGATAGTGCCCTCGTTTTCTTTTAAAATCATGCATTCCGTGCCTTCAAGGCTGTTGACTAAGCTGAGGCTTTCTTTCACATCCATGACCATCAGGGCTGTGGCAAGCCCGTCGGCAAAGGTGCAGTCCTTTGAAATAACGGATGCGCTGACAATATGATTGTCCACGGGAAACCCGGTTTTCGGGTCAATGATATGGGAATAGGTTTTCCCGTTCATTTCAAAGAAATTCCTGTAATTGCCGCTGGTGGCAATGGCCTGGTTGCTCAACCGGACAATTTTATACAGGTCCTGTTTTGAATTGTCTTTCTCAGGTTTGCTTATGCCCACGGACCAGGGGTCTCCTTTTTTATTTTTCCCGCCTGCATAAATCTCACCCCCGATTTCGATCAGCACATCATGAATGCCGGAAGACATAAAAAGAGAGGCAACGGCATCCACGCCATACCCCTTTGCAATGGAGCCTAAATCAAGGGTAACATCCGCATCTTTATAGAGGGTATGGTTTTCCAGGAGCCGGATATGATGGAACCCGGTTTTGGATAATGCAAGGGTGATCTCAGCAGGATCAGGAATTTTATTTTCACTTTTCCGTGTTCCGAATCCCCAGAGGTCCACAAGGGGCTTAACCGTTCCATCCCATGCCCCATGGGTCAGGCGATAAAGATTTTGTGAGGTCAGGAGAACGGAATAAAAATCCGAAGAGACTTTCATAGTTGTACCCGGTTTCTGCCGGTTAAAAATGGAAAGCCGGCTTTCGGGATCAAACATGGAAAAAGTTTTATTAATATCCTGGAGGCAGACATCCACCCGGGTCTGCCATGAATCAAGGGCTTCATTTTTGCCTGCCAGAAATTTAATGGTGTAAAAAGTGCCCATGGTTTTGCCGGACAGGGTATACTCGGTCTTTGACTGAAATGAAAATCCCTGGGGTTGAAACATCAGGAAAAAGAAAATCACATGGATAAAAATCAATTTATTAAATTTCACAGGACAAGACTCTCCTTAATGATATATTTTTTCATTCAATATATGTATCCTCATGTTATTGCAAGGCAGTTTGTGATCCAATGGCCGGAATCTCTTTCGGATTTGCCGGGATATGACGGGCCTATAGCTTAAATTCAGGAGAATATGGAAACAAGAATTGTAAAATTAAGAAAAATACCGGTTGAACTGAATAAGATCTTAAAATTTGAAAATCTTGCGGCAAGCGGCGGGGAGGCAAAACACATGATTGCCGAAGGACTTGTAAAAGTGAACGGCAGGGTTGAAATACAAAAGCATAAGAAAATCTATCCGGGCGATATCATCGACACAGAAGGCTTTCGGCTTGAAATAGAAAGGGATGTTGCCATTTGAAAACAGATCACGCTGACGGCTGTGGCAATGTTGATGGAATTTTTTTTTCCGAACATGGGGATATGAACAACGTCATCACAGGTTTCCCTGACATGGGATGAGATCCCGTATTCTTCATTTCCAAACACAAGAATGGTATTTTTCTGCCAGGGGTAATCGTAAAAAGAATGGGAATTCTTTATGGTTTCAATACCGATGATTCTGTAACCAGCCTCCTTTTTATTAAAAAGACAGCCTGCAAGATCGGCTACAATTTCCTGTTCAACCCATTTTTCAGCTCCCATGGCGGTTTTTTTGACTCCGGGATGACCCTTTCCCAGGGTGTTGCCAAGAATAACGGATTTAAACCCGGCAGCATCACAGATCCTGAAGATGGAGCCCACATTATAAAGACTTCGGATTCCATCAAGGGCGATATGGCAGTTGATATCCTTTAAGGCCGGGGATAGTTCGGTATCAACGGCATCGCCTGTCCCAACGGTTTCAAGCAGGTCATAATCCCGGAGGATATGGCCCATGGCTGTGCGGTGAAAGTGAATCCGGTCGGAGATGAGTTCAATCCATGCTCTTGTGCCCAAAGACCCGGGCCCGATAAAGGGTGGCATCCCGGCCCAGGTAAGGATTTCATTATACTGACGGGAGAACCATTCAAAAGATGCCGGGCTGAGGCGGTTGGTGGTCAGTTTCTGATAGAAGCCGCTTAACCATTCAACCATCCGTCGGTTTTGATTTTCCATGGAAAGGGATAAAAATTTTTGTTTTGTAAATGAAAAAGAATCCATTATTGATCTCCGAAGTTCTTTGCCCGTGAACTTTATAACAATAAAAAACTGTTCAATAAATATATTCTTTTATTAATATGAGCGTCCTGTCGATAAGTTTATCACCCGGAATATGAAACCATTCCCTATCTTTAAGGAGAAAAAATATGAGCAGCATACAGAGCCGGTCTTTAACGGCAGGACCATCACCCCGACAGAGCGCCTTGTCTGACTCTCAATTTTCCAGCTATGTGAAAAAACAATCCTATAGCGCCTATGAAAGCCTTGATGCCGGATTGACCATCCAAACCAGGGAAGGTGATATAGTTACCCTTTCATCCAACACCTATTCAAAGCTGGATGCCTTTATGTATAACAGCAGGGGGGTAGTGCAAACCGATGCCGGAAAGGTGACTGTGACACAGACTCAAAGAGAAATCACCCTGGCCTCGGGAGAAAGCTTTACATTTTCCGTTGCAGGGGATTTAAGCGAAGAAGAACTCCTGGATATTGAAGCCATTGTTAAAGGGATTGATGGGGTTATTTCCGAAATGGCCCAGGGTAATATGAATGATGCCGTTGATGCTGCTCTGTCCATGGGGGGATATGATTCCATTGCCGCCTATACCGCAGATATTACCTATCAGAAATCCTATGCAATGACATCGGAAATTGAAGCTAAAACCACGCAAAATCCGGAAAAATTTATCAAAAAGATGACTGAACAAATCGAAAAGCTGGATGAGAATCTGGTAGACAAGACTCAGAAACCCATTGACAAGCTCTTCAGACATCATCTGGGGAATATGAAGGAAAACCGCGGGGAAGAAAGATCACTCTACAACGCAGTTGAAAATGCAGGGCGGAAGATCGATAAATTGATAGATACAATAACAGGAAAAATCTTTAAAGATCGATTGTCCGGGTTTCTCGGATAATTTATAGGTATTTTAACACAAAAAGGCTGATATCCTTCAAAGAAGAGGGATTCAGCCTTTTTGTGTTAAAATAGGTTTCTATTTTGCAGGCGGAGGGGTAAACACCCGCTGGGCCAGTTCATTGTCCAGCATCAGAAGGCCGTGGCCTTCACCGCCGATGAGTTTTAATTTATTCACAACGGTTTCCATTGAGGATTCTTCTTCCACCTGTTCTTCAACAAACCAGTTGAGATGGATTCTGGCTGCATGATCATTTTCCTTGATGGCAAGGTCCATGAGAGTGTTAATCAGGCTTGTCACCAATTTTTCATGGTCATGGGCCATTTCAAATACTTCAAGGGAGGAGTTGAATTCCGTTTTCGGAATTTCAATGGCCTTTAAATAGACCCTTCCGCCCCTTTCATTAACAAATTGATACATTTTCATGGCATGGAGCCGTTCTTCCTGAACCTGAACCAGGAAAAAGTTTTCAAACCCTTTTAACCCGGCTGAATTGAAATATGCAGCCATGGAAAGATAAAGGTATTCGGAAAACAATTCTCGATTGATCTGCTGGTTATATGCATCCTGCAATTTCTGTGAAATCATGGGGCCTCCTTATGGGTAAAAGATTTAATCATCATCTTCATGTGATTTTTTGTTTTTCTTGTGTTTGTTTTTTCCCTTGTGCTCTTTCAGTTTGTACGGCACTTCGTCCCTATCCGCCGGGCGCCAGCCTCCATCAAGGCGTGCAGAAACAATCCATCTTCCATCCGAAGACATCCGGATATAGAGATCATCCCTATAATAGGTATCCGGAATTCTGACCACAATATAAACTCCTATTTCCGAATCATATTCAAGGTCATGACCGTCCCCATGTTTATGCCTGTAACCATGGGCCGGTGCATGGGGTGGCGGACCCTGTCTGTGATAGGATCTATCCTGATAGCGATCATCATGGTCATCGCCCCCCATTCCCATCATCACACATCCTGAAAGCAAAAAAAGTCCGGCAAATATTATGGCGGCAATACTAATTTTCATTTTTCCCCCTTATTCCAAGTTGATAATCTAAGACTTTAATCATTCTTTCCTTTTTTGAAAAGAGCTTCAACAAGACAAATGGCATTATTTTCAAAATTGGCAGCCATATTCCGGCCGAAAAAAACCGCATTCTCCCCAAAGACAATTCCAGGGCCCAGGGCATCCTGCCTCGGGGTGTGGGTTTCAGATGCTTTTCTTACTTTTTCCCACCACATCCCGGCTTTCTTGCTTTCATCGGAAAAAAAAGCTTTTTCAAATCCTGTCTGTTCAATGATACCGGCAATGGTTTCCCAGGGTTCAAGAAAGGATATGGATGCTTTAGAAGCCCATGGAACCGGATAGCACATGCCATCGCCCCGGCCCTGGGTGATTTCATGGAGCACCAGTTTGCCGCCCGGCTTCAGCACCCTGTAAAATTCCTTTACGGCAGCAGCTTTGTCTTCAATATTCATGAGAATATGCTGACACAGGACCGCATCAAAGGATTGATCATCAAAGGGCAGAGCCGTTACGGAACCCTCCTGGAACCGGGCCCGTTCTTCAAGCCCGGTGCATTTTGTCAAAAACACGGCGCATTCGATAAAGGCATCCGAGAGATCAAGGCCCGTCACCCGGCAATGGAATTCTTTGGCCAGGAGCCTGGAAGATCCCCCGGTACCGCAGCCCGCATCCAGCACCTGCTCATCCGGTAACAATCCGGCCTTTCTGAAAAGTTCAATGCTTGACACGGCCCCGCCCGTATGAAGCTGGTCAACAGGGGAAAGATCTTTTAATTCAAGGCAGGAAAGGTCTTTGCCTGCTTTTTGCAATGCATTCTTTACCTTTTGCAGCAGATGGTCCGAATGATAATGTTCTTTTATTTTTAATTCCTTTAAATGCGGCACATTCCCCCTTATTGTGTATTGTCATGGATCCGGGCCATTGCCTGTATCCGTTTATGCTAGGCTGTTTTCATTTCGGCAAGATGGTTTTTAAAGATGGACATTGCTTTTTCTATTTCACCTTCAGTTATCACCAGCGGCGGCATCAGCCGGATGGAGGTTTCTTTTGGAGAATTGATCAAAAGCCTGTCCTTCAGGCATTTGGCAACAAAATCAGCTCCTTTTGTTTTCATCAGATCAAATGCGATTAACAGCCCCTTTCCCCTGATATTCTCAATCTCATAATGCTCTGAGAGTTCGGTCAGCCTTTTCATCATCAGATCACCCATTTTCCGGGTGTGTGTAACCAGGTCTTTGTCCAAAATCTCTTTGAGAACCGCCAGCCCCACGGCCATGGCCAGGGGCTGTGCCGTATACGTGCCGCCCTGGTCGCCGGGGTCAAAAATATTCAATCTTTCCTTTGCCAGCAGCGCTGAAAGCGGAAACCCTCCTCCGATGCCTTTGCCAAGGGTCATGATGTCCGGCTCAATGCCGTAATGTTCATAACAGAACAGCTTTCCGGTTCTGCCCATTCCGGTTTGAATTTCATCAAAAATGAGAAGAATATTTTCCTTACTGCATAATTCCCGCAATTTTTTGACATAGTCCTCATCAGCCACATTGACCCCGCCCTCGCCCTGGATCGCTTCAATCATAACGGCGCAGGTGTTTTCCGTGACGGCTTGTCGCATCGATTCAAAATCATTGAATATGGTTTTGATAAACCCTCTGGTTTTCGGTTCAAACAGCTTTTCCCATTCTTCTTTGCCGGTTGCGGCCATGGTGGTAAGGGTCCTTCCATGAAATCCGCGAAGGGTGGTGATGATATCCGATGCCCCGTTCTTGAATTTACTGCCGAATTTTCTTGCGAGTTTGATGGCCCCCTCATTGGCTTCCGCACCGGTTGAGGTAAAAAACACCCGGTCAAAACAGCACTGCCGGGTCAGCAATTCCGCATATTCCAGCATGGGCACATTGTAAAAAGAAGGGCTGGCATTGATGAGGGTGAGCGATTGCTCCGCAAGAACATCGGAAATTATTTTGGGCGAATGTCCCAGACAGTTTACGGCCCATCCGCCGATGAAGTCCAGATATTCATTGCCTTCAGTATCAATGAGATTCAGACCCTGCCCGCTTTGCATAATGATGTCGGGCCGGTTTGTGACCTTGAGCAGTTTAGTCTCTGCTGTTTTTAATAATTCCTTTGTTTTCATTCCTTTTCCTTTTTGGTATGACGACCCACACATCAGCTAAGCGGTTTTTTGTGTCGGTTCAATTAGCCCTGCTATGCGGTATGTTTGAATTTTAATTCACCATTATCCGTGAACTCAAACATTGGCCCCCAAGCCACTTCCCAGTAATAGCCATCTGCATCGGTGAAATAACCACTGAAACCACCCCAGAATGTTTCTTGTGGGTCTTTCACAACACGGGCACCCGCCGATCTTGCACGTTCTATTACAGCAATGACGTCATCCTTGCCACAAGCATTGTAAGCAAGTGTGAACCCGCTGAATCCGCTACGGTTTATTGAAACCTCTGGTGATATATCGATTGCCAGGTTCTCAAGAGGATAAAGAGAAATCCAGGTTCCTGGGAGTTCAATAAAGGTTACGCCATCATTGGAGGTATTTGGAGTTGTATCGAGTACATTTTTATAAAACTGTGTCGCCTTTTTTAAATCAGCTACGCCAAGTGTTAACATGGTAAGTCTTGGAATCTTCATGATTACTCCATTGTATTTTGAGGTGCATAACGTGTAGTCCAGCGAACCCGCGCTGTTGCGGGGTCCGCTGGAACGACTATCTGATTTTTTGGTATTTTTCGCACTGGATCGACAAAAGATTACCATTTGTTTCGTATGTTGCAGCCAAGCCAACCCGTTTGAAAATTTCTTTGTGGTCGGCCACAGTTCTATAAATTAGCTTTCCGCTATCTGCCAACGCTTGAAGGTATTTGTCGGCCAGACGGTTGCTTTTTACCAACGTCGTAAAAAATATTTTGCCGTTCTCTGATATGATGTTTCTCAATTGTCTCAATAAGTTACTTGTTTCATCAAGACAGTGAAGCAAATTTTCGGAAATGATTGTTGCGAATGCATTTTCTTGAAATGGTAGATTAAGAGCGTCGGAATGAAGGAAAACCAGATTGCCCGGCACCTTGCCGTTTTGTTTTATTAACCTTGATTTAGCCATTCTAAGCATTTTCAATGACTGATCTGCTAAAACCACTGGCTGTTCGGCGTATTGGCTATATGCTTTTGCTGTAAATGCGAGGGAACCGCAGCCAAGGTCCAAAACATTACCCTCGGGCGAAGACCGAAGTGCATCAGTTGCTATTTTGGGGAATATTTTGACCGAATACCCCCAAATAAGGCGGTTGTAGATTGGATTGCACGCGACTATGTCGTATATAAAACCGAACTGAGTATCGTACTCATTGCCGGATTCATTATCGGGTAGAACAGAGTAGATACCGGGCTCAACTGATCGGAGAATAGTGTTTTCCAGCAGCAAGGCCGACAAGTCTTTTTCATTAAATGTTGGCATATCATTCTTCTCCATCTTTTCCAGCGAACAAGTTATTGTGCGGATCTGCATATCCTGTCATTTCAAATGATACCTCACCGGGAACAAGTGTGATTCCTTTTTGAGAAGCAGTATCAGGATATGAAATCAGTGTAAAGAAAATATTGGTAAACGGTGAACGCCTCCGCGTTTATTCGGTTGAAGATGGATGATTGACGGCTAAATCCGTGCGGGTGTCATTCCACCATTTAAGGTATTTGGTGGTTGCATCTTTCCCTGACTTGATCAGGTCGTTTTTCTTATCATCGGACAGGTCAAATTCCGTTGTTTTTACGCCAAGGGTATCAATATAGATGGTCCTGTGCCAGTCATCACTGTGAAGATGCTGATTATCCTGGGCATCCAGTATGGTTTCAATCAATTGGAGGGTATAATCCAGGAAATTTTCAATTTTGATGTGCTGAGGCTCCTGGCCGTCACGGAACACGGCAATTTCCCGTGCAGAATCCAGCCTGAACCCCAGGGTTTCCTTATTGTAAATATAGGGACTGCTCTGGGGAGAAGTTTCGATGAATGCGTCATTTTTTTCCTTGTAATAGTTTGGGATGCGTTTAAGACTTTGATCTTCCAGGTATTTTTCCCGGTCAAACAATTTTATGGGATAATTATTCAGGACCCCGCCGTCAACAAAGATATCTGCCCTGTCATCTTTGATAGCCTTGAAAAACAACGGAATTGACATGGATCGCCGGACTGCATCGGTTACCCGCATTCTTGGCGTATGCTCAATGGAATATACTTCTCCGAAATGGGTTGAAATATTGGTGGCATAAACAAACAGGTCTTTGCCGGTGGCCTCCTTTAATGCCTTGAAGGTGAGGTCTGCGCTCCCTGTCTTCTTTTTCAGTAATTCTCCGATCCACTCTCTGAAATAGTCTCCTTTATACCAGCCATATTCTTCCCGTAATCTTTCCATATCCCTGAGAATTCCCCAGCTCTCATCTTTGAAATCATTGAAATTGAGCGCTTTTAAGATCTCCAGAGTGTCGTCATTGGAATAACCGGCAGCAAACAAAACCGCATTGATTGATGGCGCCTGCCGATGTGCCGCCCACTCTATGAATGTTCTGCAGGATTTGATTCTCTTCAAGAATCTCCATGGCGCCGACATAGGCGATTCCTTTTACCCCGCCCCCCTCAAAAACCAGCTTTCTGAATGGATAATTCATTTTCCCCTCCTTTTTGATTATTATGTATGATGCAGACGGCCTCTTTTGTTTTGGGACAGCCGGTTTTTACAAAAAGATGATCAACCCATGAAAAGAAAACCGGCTATGGTTTCAACGAGATGAGCAAGAGGAAAAATAGAAAAAGAGACAGTGTCAATGTTTTATACATAAGGTTTTTTTAAAAATCAATCAGGGAAAACCCTGAGTTTTAAAAAAATATTGGCGTTGGGATTTTTCTATGCAGAAAGGTGTCGATGGAATTCATTCTTTCCCGCTATATTTTTTAAGCGACATCCAGCCGAAAATCGGTCCGAAAACCAGGGGAAGAAAGGCTGTTTTGATTCCCAGGGTCTTGATCCAGACATCCAGAAGCTCGATGGTGACAATGGTGATCAGAAAGCCGATGCAGTTGACAATGGTCAGCGCCGATCCCACATAGTCCCTGGGTGCAAAAAGGGCATTCAGGGTTGAGAACTGGGGAGAATCTGCGACCACGGCCGCCCCCCAGATAAAAACAAGGATCAAGGCAGCCCAGGCCGGCAGGTAGAACAGCAGTGGAGAGATGAGGCATAGGATGCCGGAGACGAACAGGGATGTCATTGCGACCCTGCGGCTGCCGGTTCTCAAGGCAATGAGGCCGCCTGCCGCGCATCCCAGGAACCCTGCCACAAAGAAGGCAAAGGACAACAGCGCTGCATGTTTGTCAACCAGGGCGGCAATCAGGTACGGGACATAGGCAAAGACGGCATACAATTCCCACATATGGCCGAAATAACCAAAGGCAGAGGCCCTGAACCCCGGATGACGGAAAACGTCCCGGATTACCGTAAGGTCCAGATGACTGGCCCTGGGCAGGTAGGGGCCGTCCTTGACCAGGAAAAGCTGGATCATTCCCCCGGCTGCGCACAGAATTGAGGTGACCACCAGGATGATTCGGCCGATTCCCTGCCAGTCCAGTACACGGATGAGGTAAGGAAACCCGGCGGCCAGTACCAGGGCACCCACGAGCCAGCCCAGAGCCTTGGAAACCGTTTCAGGATACCAGGAGGCGGCAATTTTCATCCCCACGGGATAAATCCCGGCAAGACTGATTCCGCAGATGATCCGGGTGATCAGCAGCATTGGAAAATGGTTTGAAAGAAAAATCCCGGAAAAATTGAATAAGGCCCCGATGAGGGAACAGATGAAAAAGACCTTTGCCGGTGAAAACCGGTCGGAAAGATTCAAAGCGGCAAATACCAGGGTGCCGCAGATAAAGCCGAACTGGATCGCGGATAAGAGAATCCCCTGTCCCTGAAAGGCCACATTGGCCGCAAACCAGATGGATCCGGAAAGAAATTGTGAAACAATGATAAAAAAAAGCCGCATGCAGGACTGTTCCCTTGTGTGCAAAATGAATGGTTTTAAGTTATTGTAAAAAGGGTGTCAAGAGGTTTCCAGACCTTACAAGAGGTTTGAAAAAGAATTGGATAAGTCTCAAAATATGAGTTCTTTTTATTATTGGCTTATTCGCGAATACATGTGCTCTTCGGTTCTGATACTCAACTTCAGGGTATGGATCTCTTTCGATTATTTCTATGCTTTCAAATCCAGCATCTTTTATTAAAATAGAAATGAACTATAGCGTAGAAAACTACAATACCAGCTATCGATCCGTTTTCAAATTCGAGGTCGAGAATATTGCCATTCCGGAAGTTTATGCCTGGATGAATAGTCTTCGCTTGCTCTATCAGTCCCGGAAATTTCAAGGCCGAGGTTTCTCAGATATTTTGTAGTTTGCCCAGGCCCACATCCAAAATCCCAGGTCGGTTTCTTGCCCGCAACTTCTTTCGAGAAACCATGCAGATAGTGCACTCCGCTTGAATGATTCGTTGACCTCAATTCATTATTTGTTTAAGAGCCTCTGCAAACCCTGCGCCATATGGCGAAAGAAGATAGCCAAGCCCACCTATATTAAGGGTGGTTGTCACCCAGAACACAATACGGAATGACGCCTTACTTGATTTATGCCGTAATAATTGCTGTGCAAAAAGAGCACCCGGCCACCCCCCAAATAAGGCAAATGCATGGAGAGAGTTTTCAGAAGCTCTTTGTGCACTTTTTCGCGCTGATGATTTATCACTGGCGTATATGCAAAAAGTCAGTAGGCTCATGATAAAGTATAGCCAAAATATAACAGGCGGCAGCAGGCCGATAAATGACACTACAGCAACAAAAGCAAGAAACCCCACAGAAACGATAAAAGCTTTGGAGGCAGAGCCCATTGTATATGCGGCGCCTATTATCTTCACTTTTTCCGCCCTGGAACGACCTTGCGTATCTACAGAACAACAATAAGTGACTTCAGTACCTACTGTCGGACGACTGGTTCCGTGAGGAAATGCCTTAATATGAACGAAGACTTTATTGCCACCGGCAGTAGGGGAAATGAACCCAAATCCTTTTTCGTCATTCCATGTGTCAATTTTTCCTGGAGTTCGCATCAATTCTCCTGGTAGCCAACAAGTTAATGTTCAGATCTGTTATCATTCTTTTTTGAATAATATCTGACTCGTAATAGTCGCAATCGATCATAGAAGAGCAGTACCAGGATATGGAATCCGTGTAAAGAAAATATTGTTCAGGTTTTTTGGAAACAGGGGCAGTTGAAAGAATATCCCCTCCGGCGGCATCGCCGCCTGAGGGGATGGGATGTTTGGGACGTTTTTACTCTTTCAATTCCCGGATATTCCCAAAGAAATCCAAAGCTTCCGGGTTCTTCAAGGCATCCTTGTTTTTGACTTCCTTTCCCTCGATCATTTTTTTCACGGCCAGCTCCACCTTTTTCATGTTCAGGGTATAGGGAACATCCGGGCATTCAATGATCTTGGCCGGGACATGGCGGGGTGATGCATTGACCCGGATGTCGGCCGTGATTTTCTTTTTCAGGGCATCGTCGAGTTGATAGCCTTTGGCCAGCTTCACAAAGAGGATGACCCGGACATCGTTCTGCCAGGGCTGGCCCACGACCACGGAGTCTTCCAGTTCGGGCATGGCATCCAGACGCCGATAGATTTCCGCCGTGCCGATGCGGACCCCGCCGGGGTTCAGGGTGGCATCGGATCTGCCGTACATGATGACCCCGCCTAGTTCCGTGACCATGATGAAATCCCAGTGGGTCCAGATGTTTGGGTATTCATCAAAATAGGCGGACCGGTATTTGGAGCCGTCCGTGTCTCCCCAGAAGAAAATGGGCATGGAGGGGAAAGGGGCTGTGCAGACAAGCTCCCCCTGCTTGCCGATGATGGGCATCCCCGTTTCATCATAGGCAAAGACCTTCATGCCCAGGCCCCGGCACTGGAGCTCGCCCGTGTAGACCGGGCCCATGGGATTGCCGAGAGCAAAGCAGCCGTTGAGGTCTGACCCGCCGGAGATGGAGGCCAGTTGAATGTCTTCTTTCACTTCGCTATAGATGAATTCAAAATTCTCGTCGGACAGGGGGGAACCGGTGGACAGGACCGATTTCAAGGGGGTCAGATCAAAGTCTTTTCCCGGTTTTACCCCTGCGTTTTTGAGGGCTTCAATATACCCGGCACTGGTGCCGAAGATGGTGATTTTTTCATCCTGGGCCATTTTCCATAGGGCATCGGGCCCTGGGTGGAAAGGGTTGCCGTCATAGAGCACCAGGGTGGCGCCCACGCTTAAGGAACAGGTGAGCCAGTTCCACATCATCCACCCGCAGGTGGTGAAATAGAAGATGGTGTCTTCTTCTTTCAAGTCCGTATGAAGCACCAGTTCCTTTTTCTGGTGGAGAAGCACCCCGCCCCCGCTCTGGACCATGCATTTGGGAAGCCCTGTGGTGCCCGAGGAATACATGATATAAAGGGGATCATCAAAGTCCATGGGTTCAAAAACGATGTCTTTGGCGGAAGGGTCTTTAAAATTCTTGAACATGACGGCATGGGGTAGAGCGCTGATATCCGGTGTCTCAGACACATAGGGAATCACGACGATCTTTTCAAGGGAGGGCAGTTCTTTGACAATGCCTGCAATCCTCTCAATGCTGTCCATGGGTTTGCCCTTGAAAAAATACCCGTCCGCGGTAAACAGAACCCTGGGCCGGGTCTGGCCGAACCGATCCAGGACGCCCTTGATGCCGAAATCCGGGGAACACGAAGACCATACCGCACCGATACTTGTAGCAGCCAGCATGGCAATGATGCTTTCCGGCATATTGGGAACAAAGCCCACCACCCGGTCGCCTTTTGTTATCCCAAGCTTTCTTAACGATGCCGCGGTTTTGGCCACTTCATCATAGAGCTGGTTATAAGTGAGAGTTCTTCTCACCGCATCCTCTCCCCGGAAGATCAGAGCGGTCCGATCGTTTCTAAATTGCAGAAGGTTTTCTGCAAAATTCAGCTTTGAATTGACAAAGAATTTAGCGCCCGGCATTTTGTCCGGGTTGTCGATCACCTTGTCATATTTTTTTGAAGCCTTGATCTTGATAAAATCCCAGGTCAGGCCCCAGAAATCTTCCAGATTGTTCACCGACCATTCCCACAAAGCCGGATAATCCTTGAAACGTTTACCAAACTTCTCGTTCACCAGGGTCATGAACCGATACATATTGGTGCTTTTGATCCGTTCTTCCGAGGGTTGCCACAATAATTTTGCCATGGGTTGCTTATTCTCCCTATTCGTACAGAACCGCCAGGATGGTTGCTTTTTCGGTTTTAGCCGTAATAAAATGGGAAGTGGTGGACAGATAATAGGCACTGTCACCAGGGTCAAGGTCATAGGTGTCTTTGCCGATGGTCAGATGAACCACTCCTTCCAGAACAAAAATGAATTCTTCCCCGTTATGGATGGAAATTTCCTTGTCTTCCGTTTTTTCCAACTGCACGATGAGGGCTTCCATGTGCCGTCCCTGGACTTCCGGGGCAAGGCTCATATAGGAATAGACATTGTGTTTACCGGTCTTGGAACTGGAACGGGAAACTTCTTTTCTTTCATCTTTCCTTGTAATGGAATAGAGCTTGCTTCCCATGCCGGAAACAAGTCGCCCGACAGCCGCATCCAGGGCCTTGGAAAGCTTCATGACCGTGCCGAGCTGGGGTTTTTCAACCCCGCTTTCAATATCATTGAGCCTTGCAATATCAAACCCGGTCAGGTGCGAAAGATCCTCAACGGAAATTCCCCTTTCCTCCCTGAGCCGTCGGATGCGTTTTCCCACATCGTCCACATCGCCTTTTTCGCCTTTATGAATATTGCCTGTCAGATCTTCAAAATAATCCACATTGATATGAGGGATTTTGTCCTTTTTTTCCATAGCATCTCCTTTAGCGTCATTAAACGGGAAAACTCTGCCCTGGTTTTTCACCCATTTTTTCTTTCATTTTTGCAAGGCCGGGTCTGGCATAGTGCATATGGCCTTCCTTAAGGGTTCGGCCGTTGATTATGGCCTCGCTTCTGAGTCTTGTGCCCACGGTTTTTTCAAGCTGCTTACCCAGCCACAGGATTCTGTCCACATCATAACCGTGTTCTATACCCATTTCATCGATTTGTACAAGGGTATCTTCAAGGCAGACCAGCCCCACATAGCGGGGATCATCGTAATAATAATCCCCTGTACCCTTGATGGGCCGGTCGTCAAGGAAATTGGCAGGCTGACCGCCCAGACCGCCCAGGGTGGCTTCAAAATGACAGATACCGGCCTGGAGCGCGGCAAGGATGGAGGCGGAAGCTACCCGTTTGGTCTCATGGAAATGGGCGATGTGAAGCTTTGTATCCGGGATTGCATCCAGAATCATGGAAAAATAGCGATACACCTGGGCAGCCGAGGCTGATCCATCGTGGTCCGCGTGTTCAATATCGCTGGCACCGATGGACAGCCAGTATTTTGTGAATTTGACTGCATCGGCCAAATCTGTAGCGCCGCCAATGGGGCTTCCCCAGATGGTGCTGACGGTTCCGCACATCTTGATGCCCGCGTCCGAGCATTTTTTAATGCACCGTTCCGCTTCCTTGAAATAATTGGGCAGGGTGGTGCCGGAATTGGCAAAATGGTGCTGCTCTTCCGTGGATACCATCATCAATACCCGGTCAGGGCCCACGCCTCGTTTTTTAAGCTCAATGGCCCGGTCAACGGCAGGCTCCCGGATGGTGATGGCGGTCAGGACCACATCTTCCATATTGATACCTTTTTTGGCGGCCCGGCTGATAAAATCATTGCTCTTCAAATGGGCCAGGAGGGCCTCGGCATCACTGAACTGGGGCATGCTTTTGGGGTTGCCGAGGTTGGTCACCTCAATATTCCGGCATCCGGCAAAGATCAGTTCTTCCAGATAGGTGATTTTGGCAGCGGTTGAAATAAATTTTTCCAGGTGCTGAAATCCGTCTCTGACCGTGATATCACCAATGGTGACTTTTCTTGGCATTCTTGGAAAAATTTTCCAGTAATCATATTCCGTCATGGGGTTCTCCTTTATATTTTTTTGTCATTAATTTTAAAATCTGAAATTTCCAAAGGTGGGTTCACCCACGGGCCGGATATGGCTGATTTCAAAGGCCATGGCCAGCCAGTCCCGTATTTCCGAGAATTTCAACAGCCCGTCGTTTAAAAGTCTTGATGAGCAGAAAAAGGGGTGTAATTCCCCTTCATATTTATCAATGAGTTTTTGCTGGAATTCACTGGTTTCCTCCGGGGACATGGTTTTGCCCATGGCTTTTCTCTTGGCCAGTTCGATGCTGAGCAGTACGCCGCCTGCACTTTTCCCGCTCATGACGCCGGTTCTGGCCCTCATGGTGGAAAAAAGGAAATTGGGCCGATAGCCTCTTCCGCACATTCCGTAATTGGCCGCTCCGTTGTCCGGGCCGATGACAAGCTGAATCCGGGGCACCTGGGCGCAGGACACGGCCCTTACCATATCGGCCCCGAATTTTCCGATGCCAGCATGTTCCGATTCCGATCCGATCATATATCCGGGAGAGCTCTGGATAAAGAGCAGGGGGATTTTTTCATAGGAACACCGGACCACCCATTCAGCCACTTTTTTGGCGCATTCATGGAAGATGATGCCCGATGCATTGGATGCCACAACGCCGATGGGAAACCCTTTGATGCGGATTTTTCCCACCAGGATATTGGACCCCCGGCCCGGGGAAAAATCCTTTTTATGCTCGATAAATTCCGATTCATCGGCCAGGGCTTTCAGGACTTTTCTGCCGTCGATGCCCACATAGGGGGAAACCGGCAGGATATCATAGAGGGATTCAGAAGAAGGATCAGGTTCTTTGGGTTCATACCGGTGAAGATGGATGGTCTGGGGCTTTGTGAGAGATAAAAGCTGTCTTGCCCGTTTGACGGCATCGGCCTGGTCTTTGCACAAATGATCAGCCCCGCCGGAAATCTGGGTATGGACCTTGGCCCCGCCCAGGTCTTCGGCTGAAATTTCCTCGCCCGTGGCCATTTTGACCAGGGGAGGGCCGCCGAGAAATGAAAAGGACTGCTGGTCGATCATGATGGATTCGCAGGCCATGAAAACAATATAAGCGCCGCCCGCCGTATTTCCGCCCGTGCTGATGGTGACCTGGCGAAGGCCCTTGGCCGACATCCTTGCCATATTGTAAAAGATGGACCCAAAATGCTGGTCATCCGGGAAAACATCGGCCTGCATGGGCAGGAAAACACCGCCGGAATCCGCAATATAAACGCAGTTCAGCCCGTTCTGTTCGGCAACGGCTTGGGCCCGCATGTGTTTTTTCAGGGTAATGGGAAAATAGGAGCCTGCTTTTACCCGGCTGTCACTGGCCATGATCATGGTCCAGTTGCCGTGGATTTTACCGATGCCGGTGACAATACCCGCACAATGAACATCCTCCACATCCGGGTAATCCATACCGAATCCCGCGATGGTCGAGAGTTCAAAAAACTCTGTGCCGGGGTCCGTCAGATCTTTGATCAAATCCCGTGCTGGGCGTTTGCCTCTTTTGGCAAGAGTGTCCACAGCCTTTTGGCCGCCGGGCCAGATGGCTTCCTGCCGTCTTTCTTCAAGTTTTATTTCTTCGCCTTCCCAAAAGGCTTTTTTATCTGTCATGGGGGTTATCTCCCTTTATATTGAGGTTTTCTTTTTTCCCTGAAGGCTGTCAGGCCTTCAATCCGGTCTTCGGTGGGGATGGTGACGCGATAGGCATTGGATTCAATGGCAAGGCCCGTGGCAAGGTCTGTTTCAATCCCTTTGTCAATGGCATATTTTGCCATTTCAACGGCAATGGGCCCGGTTTCAGCAATCATGTCCGCCATTTTCAAGCATTCGGTGAGAAGCATTTCAGGAGATGTGACTTTGTTCACAAGGCCTATCTCAAGAGCTTCTTTAGCATCCACGCGGCGGCCTGTAAAAATCAGTTCCTTGGCCTTGGCCACACCGATGATCCGGGGAAGACGCTGGGTGCCGCCCCCTCCGGGGATGATGGCTAACCGGGTTTCCGTAAGGCCCATGGAGGCGGTTTCCGATGCAATGCGGATGTCCGAGGCAAGGGCCACTTCCGTCCCGCCGCCGAGGGCCACCCCGTTCACTGCTGAAATCACCGGCATGGGAAGATTCTGGATGGAGGTCAGAAGGTTCCGGATGGTCAGAATGAATTTTTTCACCTCATCCGGTGTCAGGGACGCTCTTTCTTTCAAATCCGCACCAGCACAAAAAGATTTATCTCCCTTGCCCGTGATGATAACGGTCCGGATATCGGTCCGGTACTGGAGGGAATCGATCATATCCCGCATGGCATATAAAAGATCAAAATTCAGACAGTTCATTACTTCGGGCCGGTTCATGGTCAGGATAACAGCCTGATTTTTTTCTTCCATCAGAAGAAGGTCCTGGTTTTCTGTCATGAGCATCTCCTAAAAATTAAGCTAGCATCCGATATAGCGTGAAATGACAATGCGCTGAACTTCCGATGTGCCTTCGCCTATTTCAAGGAGTTTTTGATCCCTGTAGAACCGTTCCACATTGTATTCCTTCATGAGTCCGTATCCGCCGTGGATCTGGACCGCATGATCCACCACCCGTGACATGACTTCGGAACAATAAAGTTTGCCCATGGCCGCCTCTTTTTCATAGGCCCGTTTTTTGCTTTTCAGCCAGCAGGCTTTGTAGAGAAGGTTTCTGGCGCATTCGATTTCCGTGGCGCAGTCAGCCAGTTTAAAGGCAATGGCCTGGAATTTGGAGATGGGTTGACCAAACTGTTCCCTTTCCTTTGCATATTTCAGGGCCAGGTCATAGGCTCCCTGGGCACCGCCAAGGCCCATGGCGCCGATGGAAAGCCTTCCCCCATCCAAGGTGGCCAGCATCTGGTGGAACCCGTCGCCTTTTTTGCCAAGGATATTGTCTTTGGGGACCCTCACATCATCAAAATAGAGTTCAGCCGTGTTGGAAGCCCGCCACATGAATTTCTTTTTCATGGGAACGGCCTTGAAACCCTTTGTTCCGGCTTCCACAAGGATGCAGGAGTATTCTGGCTTGCCGTTGCTCCTTGTCCCGGTGATGGCCTGGACCGTCACGCCCATGGTCATGTCACAGGCTGCATTGGTGATGAAGATCTTTGAGCCGTTGATGACCCATTCATTGCCGTCCAGAACTGCTGTGGTTTTGCTGCCGCCGGCATCGGACCCGGCCGTGGGTTCGGTGAGGCCGAATCCCCAGAGGCCTTCTCCGGAACAGAGTTTGGGCAGATATTTCTGTTTCTGTTCCTCAGTTCCAAAATAATAAATGGGGCCAATCCCCAGGCTGTTGCCTGCTGCAACGGTTGCGGCCTGGGACCCGTCAATTCTTGCAACCTCTTCAACACCGATGATATAGGAAATATAGTCCATGGCCTGGCCGTTATATTTTTCAGACACAAACATGCCGAAAAGACCGATTTCTCCCATTTTTCGGGTAAGCTCAGAAGAAAATTCCTCTTTTTCGTCCAGCTCGCCTGCAATGGGGGCGATCTCTTTCTGGGCAAACTTTCTGACTTCCTTACGAATCATTTCCTGCTCTTTTGTAAGGTCAAAATCCACCCTGCGCCTCCTTTATTTTATTGGTTAACTATCTATTTTATTATAGTTTTTCAGCATCTATGATTGCCCGACAACCCGGAAAACTGATCGAGCGCTCAGTCTATTTTCGAATACTACAGTCAAATAATTATTTTTGTCAAATGTTTTTTAAAAGGTTTTTAGTCGCCTTTGACGGGAAAAGGTAAAAATTCAAATGAGTTCCTTTTATAATGTCTTGACAAGAAAGGCAATAAATGCAAAAAAAATCTATGACTGAGCGCTCGTTCAAGCCCTATCTTTGATGATGGCCATAAATGAGAAAGGAGTGACCGTTTGGGAAAAATCAAAAAGGCAATGACTCCGGTTGCCGAAACAGAGGTTCCAACCCAGATCAAAAATCAGGAACTTGTGCGGGAAAGAAGGCGAAAGATTATTGATTCAACCGTTAAACTCTTTGTTGAACACGGATACCACAAGACCACGACGCGGATGATTGCAAAAGCTTCCAATTTTTCCATCGGCTCCTTGTATGAATATGTCAGTTCCAAGGAAGACCTCTTGTACCTTGTCTGTAAAACCATCCATGAAGAGGTCCAGGATGCCGTTGAAAAAGCCCTGGCCGGCACGGATAAAGGAAAAGAAAGGCTTGCACGGGTGATCCGCCAGTATTTTTCTGTGTGCGATAACATGGCAGACCATATTCTTCTCATGTACCAGGTGACCCAGTTTCTGCCGGGAAAATGGAAAGATCAGGTTCTTGAAAACGAATTAAATATCACCAATATTTTTATCAATGCCCTGACCTCTCTTTCCGGTAAAAATGCTTTTCCGGTTCTTGATGGTAAGGTATTGAATCTGGTGGGCCATAATATTTCCGTTTTAGGGCAGATGTGGGCCTTTAGGCGCTGGCATATGCAGAAGAATTTTACCATTGAGGAATACATCAATATCCAGACGGATTTTATTCTGGGGCGGATATTTTAAAAAAGGAGAAAGGATGAATATGGAAACCCTGATCTATAAATTAAAACATTCAATCAAGATCGTTACTGCCACCTCGCTTTTCGACGGCCATGATGCATCCATCAATATCATGAGACGGATTCTGCAGGATTCCGGGGCTGAAGTCATTCATATCGGCCACAACCGTTCGGCCAAAGAGGTGGTGGATGCCGCCATTGAAGAAGATGCCCAGGGAATTGCCGTTTCAAGCTACCAGGGCGGTCATGTGGAGTATTTTAAATATATGGTCGATCTTTTAAAGGAAAGAGGGGCCTCCCATATTAAGATTTTCGGCGGCGGGGGCGGGGTCATCATTCCTTCTGAAATGGATGAGCTTCATGCCTATGGGGTTACCCGCATTTACTCTCCCGAAGACGGATCAAAAATGGGACTCCAGGGCATGATCAACAATATGATGGAATCCATGGACGCTCCATCCGTGGATTATGAGCGGCTGGACCTTGCAGGGCTCAATATTGATAATAAATTTGTGACCGCCAATTTTATCTCTGCGGTTCAGGAAGCCAAGGCTAATGATAAATCGGCTTTTGACAGAATTATGGCCGGAATCCGCAAAAAGGCGGGGGCAAGAGATGTCCCGGTCATCGGTCTCACCGGAACCGGGGGAGCAGGCAAATCCTCTCTTACCGACGAGCTGGTTTTAAGGATTCTCAATGATCTGAAAAATGTCCACATTGCCATCATTTCCTGTGATCCCTCCCGGCGTAAAACCGGCGGAGCCCTTCTGGGTGACAGGATCAGAATGAATTCCATTGAAAGCGGTCGGGTCTATATGCGGTCCCTTGCCACCCGGCGCTCCCAGACCGAATTGCCCGATGTGCTGCCCGATGCCATTGCCGTGGTCAAGGCCGCAGGCTATGACATGATCCTGGTGGAAACCGCAGGTATCGGCCAGGGGGATTCACGGGTGGTGGACATGGTGGATATGTCCGTCTATGTCATGACGGCTGAGTTTGGTGCGCCTTCCCAGCTTGAAAAGATTGATATGCTGGATTATGCCGACATTGTGGTCGTGAACAAATATGAGAAAAAGGGCAGCGAAGATGCCTTAAGAGATGTTAGAAAACAGGTGCAGCGGAACCGCAAGGCCTTTGACCGGGACCCAAAAGACCTGCCGGTTTTCGGCACCATTGCCTCCAAATTCAATGACGACGGCATTACGGCATTTTATCACGGTCTTCTGGATCTCATTGCTGAAAAAAAACAGATCCGGTATGAATCGATCCTGCCGCGATCCAACATAAAAGAATCCTCATCCAAAACCATTATCATTCCCGGTGAAAGAACCCGGTACCTGGCCGAGATTGCGGATACGATCAGGGACTATCACAAAACCACCGGAAGCCAGGCAAAGGCGGTGCGGGATTATTGGCATATCCTGGAAACCGCCAAGATAATGGAAGGAAAAGAAGATCCCAATCCGGATGTCTTTTTACAGCTTAAAATGGCTGTGGAAGAGGCAAGGGCATTTGTTTTTGAAGAAACCGAGAAAAATATCCAGGAGTTTATCCAATCCCGAGACCTCTATGAAAAAGATGAACTGGTGTACCAGGTCCGGGACAAAGAACTAAGGGTGCCATTATACACACTGTCCTTGTCCCATTCAAAGATTCCCAAAATCTCTCTCCCCAGGTTCCAGGACCCTGGGGAGCAATATACCTGGGTGAGAAAAGAAAATTTTGCCGGAAATTTCCCCTACACGGCCGGAGTCTTTCCATTAAAAAGGGCCGATGAAGACCCGACCCGGATGTTTGCCGGTGAAGGCGGGCCCGAAGACACCAACCGTCGGTTCAAGCTTTTGTCCGGCGCTTATCCTGCCAAACGACTGTCCACGGCTTTTGATGCCGTGACTCTGTTCGGGTTTGACCCGGACACCCGGCCGGATATTTACGGCAAGATCGGAACATCCGGGGTTTCCATCTGCACCCTGGACGATGTCAAGGTCCTCTATGGCGGGTTTGATCTTTGTGCCCCCAACACCTCGGTCTCCATGACCATTAATGGCCCGGCACCCATGATGCTGGCCATGTTCATGAATACAGCCATTGCCCAGCAACTGGATAAATTCAAGACAGAAAAAGGCCGGGAACCCTTAGAAGAAGAAGCGGCTTCCCTCCGGCAGTTTGCCCTGTCCAATGTCAGGGGAACGGTCCAGGCCGATATTTTAAAAGAAGATCAGGGCCAGAACTCCTGTATTTTTTCCATTGAATTTGCCTTGAAAATGATGGGCGATATCCAGCAGTATTTTATTGATCACAAGGTTTTTAATTTTTACTCTGTTTCCATATCTGGATACCATATTGCCGAAGCCGGGGCCAATCCCATTACCCAGCTTGCCCTGACCCTGGCCAACGGGTTTACCTATGTGGAATATTATCTGTCTCGTGGCATGGACATTGACAGTTTTGCACCGTCCCTGTCCTTTTTCTTTTCCAACGGCATGGACCCGGAATACACGGTCATCGGCAGGGTGGCCAGACGCATCTGGGCCGTGGCCATGAAATATAAATACAAGGCCGATGAAAAATCCCAGAAATTAAAATACCATATCCAGACTTCGGGCCGGTCCCTTCACAGCCAGGACATCCAGTTCAACGATATCAGGACCACCCTCCAGGGCCTCTGCGCCATTTATGACAATTGCAACAGCCTGCATACCAATGCCTTTGACGAAGCCATTACCACACCGTCCACGGAATCGGTGCGCCGGGCCCTGGCCATTCAGCTCATTGTCAACCGGGAATGGGGTCTGGCCAAAAATGAAAATCCCTTGCAGGGCAGTTTCATCGTGGATGAATTGACTGATCTGGTGGAAGAGGCGGTTCTCATTGAATTTGAACGCATCACGGAGCGGGGCGGGGTTCTCGGCGCCATGGAAACAGGCTATCAGAGGGGCAAGATCCAGGAAGAATCCATGCTTTATGAGCATTTGAAACATTCCGGCGGCCTTCCCATCGTCGGGGTCAACACCTTCCAGGACCCGGATGCGGATTATGCTGAAATGGCCAATCACCTGGAGCTTTCAAGATCCACGGAAGAGCAGAAAAATGCCCAGTTGGCAAGATTGAAAGTCTTTAAGGAGCGGCATGGGGACAAAACCGGGAAAGCCGTTGAAGACCTCAAACAGACAGCCCTGAGCAACGGCAATATGTTTGAAAGATTGATGGAGACCGTTCAGGTGTGCAGTCTTGGTACCATCACAAAAGCACTTTATGAAGTGGGTGGGAAATACAGAAGGAATATGTGATGAATTAGTACAACATGGATGAATATCAAATGAATGAACACGAAGGAGATTTTAAATATGAATAAAGCAGTCATTGTCAGCGCCGTTCGGACCCCGCTGGGAAGTTTTGGCGGAACCCTCAGCACCATGGGTGCAACCGACCTGGGTGCCCTTGTGATCCGGGAAGCCGTCAAACGGGCAGGGATGGATGAAAAAGAAGTTAATGAATGTATCATGGGCATGGTCCTGCCCTGCGGATACGGCCAGAATCCGGGGAAGCTGGCGGCTGTCAAGGCAGGTCTGCCCTGGGATGTGGCGTCCATCACCGTGAACAAGGTCTGCGGGTCATCCCTGAAAGCCGTTATGCTGGCTGCCCAGGCCATCCAGTGCGGAGATGCCGAAGTCGTGATTGCCGGCGGCATGGAAAATATGAGCATGGCCCCTTATTATATGGATAAGGCAAGGTTCGGGTTTCGCATGGGGCCGGGAAAAATTGAAGATCATATGGTCCATGACGGCCTCTGGGATGTGATCAATGATTTTCACATGGGCATGTCCAATGAACTTTGCTGTGAAAAATGGAATGTATCCAGGCTCGAACAGGATCAGTTTGCGGCGGAATCCTACAAACGGGCCCTGGCCTCCATCGCATCGGGCCGGTTCAAAGATGAAATTCTACCAGTCAAAGTGCTGCAGAGAAAGGGCGACCCTTTGATTTTTGATACAGACGAATGCCCCCAGGAAACAAGCTTTGAAGCTTTATCAAAAATGAAACCCGCTTTTAAGAAGGACGGTGTGGGGACCGCCGGGAACGCCTCCATCATCAGCGACGGTGCATCTGCCCTGGTCATCATGAGCGAAAAAAAGGCAAAAGAGCTGGGATGCACCATCCTTGCCACCATCGGTGCCCAGGCCTCCCATGGCATTGATATGAAATACGTGCTCATGGCGCCCATCTATGCCATACCGAAAGTCTTGAAAAAGCAGGGGCTTTCCATTTCAGACATTGACCTGTTTGAAATCAACGAAGCCTTTTCAGGCAGTTCGGCAGGCATCAACAAAGTCCTGGAACTGGACCCCGCAAAAGTCAACGTCAACGGTGGTAGCGTTGCCCTGGGCCATCCCATTGGCGCCAGTGGCGCCAGGGTTCTGACCACCCTGATCCATGAAATGATCAAGCGGGATGTGAAAAAAGGCCTGGCCTCCCTTTGCCTCGGGGGTGGAGAAGCTGTTGCACTTGTAATCAACAGGTGATATGACGGATAACTGCCAAAAGGGGCAGATTGAATTTAAACGATTTCTGCAGGACATCAATAAGGAGGAAGACATGGAAGTAAAACGATTCGGAGTGATCGGGTCCGGCCAGATGGGCAATGGTATTGCCCAGGTTGCAGCGGCTGCCGGCCTTGAAATATTAATGAGCGATATCAAACAGGAATTCTGTGACAAAGGGGTTGCCACCATATCAAAGAACCTTGAGCGCATGGTCAAAAAGGAAAAAATTTCCGAAGCCGATATGAAGGCCATTCTCGGCCGGATTAAAACCACCGCGGATTTAAAGGACATGGCATCTGTTGATTTTCTGGTGGAAGCAGCCGTGGAAAGAGAAGACCTGAAATTCAAAATTTTTGAAGACCTGGATAAAATCTGTCCAGCCCATGTGATCCTGTCCACCAACACCTCTTCCATCCCCATTGGAAGAATTGCCGCCCGGACATCCCGGCCGGACAAGGTCATCGGCATGCATTTCATGAACCCTGTGCCCGTGATGAAGCTCGTTGAAGTCATCAAGGGTCTTGCCACATCCAAAGAGACCTTTGATCTGACCTGGAAGCTCAGTGAAAAATTCGGAAAAACCCCGGCCGAAGCCAATGATTTCCCCGGCTTTATTGCCAACCGGATTCTCATGCCCATGATCAATGAAGCTATTTTCTGCCTTTACCAGAGCGTGGGAAAGAAGGAAGACATAGACACGGTCATGCAGCTTGGCGCCAACCATCCCATGGGCCCTCTGGCTCTGGCCGACCTAATCGGTCTGGATACCTGCCTGGCCATTATGGATACTCTCTACAATGGATTTAAGGATTCCAAATACAGACCCTGCCCGCTCCTGAGAAAATATGTGGAAGCCGGCTGGCTGGGAAGAAAAACCGGAAAAGGATTTTACGATTATAAATAAAGAGAAGTGAGTGATGAGGATCTCAAGTCTCATTCCTGTCCAATTTCCATTGGAACAGCCGATAGAAAGGAGGTTTAAAATGGAACAGCCGAATATTAATGAAGATATATCTACCCTGCCGCCTGAAGCTCAGCGTCAGGTCTTTGATTTTATTGAATTTTTGAAAATTCGTTATAAAAAGATCCAGCCAGGTAAAAAAAATATCCGAAAGAAAATTGCCAATGACCCTTTCATCGGTATTTGGGAGGGCCGAAAGGATATGAAAGAAAGCACTCAATGGGTCCGCAGTACCAGGGAGTCTGAATGGGGTGGAAAAAATTGATATGATACTTGTTGATACAGATATCCTGATTGATGCTGCCCTTTATAATGATGCTGCTGTAAATTGCCTTCAGCAGATTGAAGATACATCTTCTTTAGCTATAAGTGCCGTCACCCATATGGAATTAATTATCGGATGCCGGAATAAAAAAGAAATTAAGTCTCTGGGTAATTTTTTGCAGCGATTTGAGTTAGTCAGACTGAGTGAACAGATCTCCAACACTGCAACAGACATGCTTAGAACTTATCGGCTCAGTCACGGGCTGTTAATCGCAGATGCCCTTATTGCGGCTACTGCCATTGAAGCTAACATTCGGCTGATTTCTAAAAATCAAAAGGATTACAGATTCATTGAAAAGCTTGATCTGCTTGAATATCCGATGAAAAAATAATCCATCAAAGAAAAGCTGTGGCCGGGCATAAAAAAAGCTCAGCCCCAGCTTTTTTTATCTGAAAGAGAAAAATCGAAAAAAGGAAAACCAGGGAATGATCCATTTCAGCCAAAGCACACCAGGCTCAGAGCAAGCGGCAAGGATTGCCGCTTTTCAGAAAAGGCTTGAAAACAGCCAGGTTGATGGGGCCTTGATCCTGCAAAAAGCCGATATGTTCTATTATTCCGGAACAGCTCAGCAGGGCTGGCTTTATGTCCCTGTTCAAGGCAAACCCCTGCTCATGATCTTCAAGGATTTTGAGCGGGCAAAGGCAGAATCCGGACTTGAACAGGTGATGTCTCTTGTCAGCCCAAAAGACATCCCGTCTACTCTGGTCGACTTCGGGTACAGGGTCCCAAAAACCCTGGGTCTTGAACTGGATGTCCTTTCCGTCAACCAGTATTTTTTATTCCAGAAGATTTTCCCGGATTCCGGATTTATGGACATTTCCCTGGAAATCCGCCTTCAGCGTGCTGTCAAATCCGATTATGAAATCAGTCTCATGCGGGAAAGTTCCCGTATGGCCGATAAAGTTGCTGCAAAAGTGCCTGACCTGTTGAAAGAAGGATTAACTGAAATCGAATTTGCAGGGATGCTGGAAGCCTATGCCAGAAGCCTGGGGCACCAGGGTCTCATCCGGATGCGGATGTGGGACAATGATCTTTTCTACGGCCATATCATGGCAGGGCCGGGAGCTGCCATTCCAAGCTCCTTTGCCTCCCCCACGGGCGGCATGGGCATCAACCCCAGCATTGCCCAGGGGCCGGGTTTTAATATCATCAGGCGTAACGAACCCGTTCTTGTGGATTATGTGTTTGTGCTGAACGGCTATACCAGTGATCACACAAGGATTTTTTGTCTTAGCAATCTGTCGGCCGATCTCTTAAGAGCCCATGAGGCCATGCTGGAAATCCAGGAAATGGTTAAAGAAAAAGCCATCCCCGGAAGCCTTGCCGGTGATCTCTATGATATGATGATATCCAGAGCCTCTGCCAAAGGCTATAAAGAGTCTTTCATGGGTGCCGGAGAAAGGCGGATCAGGTTCACCGGTCACGGCATCGGCCTTGAGCTGGATGAATTTCCTTTTATCGCCCAGGGTCAGACCCTTGCCCTTGAAAAGGGCATGATCATTGCGCTGGAACCTAAAGTCGTCATGCCCGGAAAAGGGGTGGTCGGCATTGAAAACACATTGCTGGTCACAGACAAGGGCCTTGAATCCCTTACTATTTATAATGATGCAATTACGATATTATAAATCCGGATTTTTTTGAATCAGGAATAGAATTAAGTCTCTCTTTTTTTTCGAATGAAATGGCGAGTTTCAGGTTCCGTTCATTTTTAAAATAGATCGGAGTGTGTTCCTGTTCGTTCAAAAATAATTCGATTTGTTTCTGTTTTGTATATCAGCAGCCAATCGGATTCAATATGGCATTCTCGTCGGCCTCTCCGGTTACCAACCAATTTATGCTCACGATGGAGGGGATCAAGAGGTTCTTCCTCTACCAAAGAGCGGATGATGATTTTAAGTTTATCAAGGTTTTTCCCTCGCTTTTTCATCTGCCGGACGTCTCTCTCAAACTGATGGGCATATGCTGGGATAAGCATCAGATACCAAGTTTTTCAAACATATCGTTTATGTTCTCGCAAAGGATCAGTTCTCGGCTGGCATCTGTATCGTTGAATGTTTGCTGCGTGACTTTATTCGGGATGGCGATATCAAAAGGCAGCCCATTTTTTAATTCAACCTGCTTATAAAACAAAATGATTGCTTGAGTTGTGGTCAATCCAAGCTCACGAAAGATCTGTTCCGCTTTGTCCTTCAGGTTGGGTTCGATTCTGGCCCTTATGGTAGATGTTTTTCCCATAACTTACCTCCGTTTATGAACTAAACGTAGCTCAAATGGGATACATTGTCAATGGCATCGGAATCCCCAAAATCCACCGCCTAATTTTTACAGACCCCTGTGAAGTTCATTTCTGGGGTTTTTTCAACGGCGGGGTTCGTGTCTAGTAAAATTTTGGCGTACTGAGCCTCCGGGTCATTTTTTGGTCTGATTTTGCACGCAGCTATACTGTTGGTAGTGCCCGGGGCCTTCACAGATTGTAATAAAAACTCATTCATTCTTATCCTGATGGTGCCGGCTGCAGCATGGCAATTCGTTTGCGGGCATTTATCAACATCTTAAAGGATGGGTGACCCTGAGATATTCTTAATAAAAGCTCACGGGATCTTTTAATGACCCTGCCTGGTAGATTGATGATTGAAAACCGGATCGCCTTCATTCTTTTGTTTGCCATTGAAGGCTCCAATGCCAATTTTTTCATCATCAGGTTCAGGTTCAATGAGAGTATCATAATCCACCACCATGCTGCATTTTTTCCAAAATCTGCC
>JANNUH010000109.1:0-37006 GCA_031395015.1 Desulfobacterales bacterium
CCATGCTGTTTGAGCGAAGAATGAGCGAGTTCATGGCGGTCAGCAAAGGTAATCTTAGAATTTGTAGCAATATCCATCCAGCGGACGTAAGGTGATCACCCTGGAACGGGTTATGCAAAATTTCTTATGGCAAATATCCAGTAACAGAAAGCGTCTTGAATAAAAGCCAATTCATTAAAGAAAAGATGTCCGGATAATTTGAATAAAAAAACGGGCTGCCTACCAATCGGCGGGCAGCCCGTTTATGCTATCTTACAAATATTGTCCGTTAAGACAATACTATCTTACATTTTGGTTCCCTGTGCATGGCTCTGAAGTTTCACTTCAACTTTTTCCGTCAGAGATGCATAGTATTTCCTCAGGATAACCAGAACTTCTTCGCGGCCAAAATGATCCACAACCTCTTCACCATTGGAAAGTGCATGGCGCAGTTTGGTTCCGGAAAGAACAACCCGATCCTCTTTAGCATGGGGACATGTTTTCAGAGAGGCCATGCCGTCACATTTAAAGCAGTAGAAGGTCCAGTCGATTTTCAGGGGTGCACACAGCAATGCTTTGCCCGGTGCTGCCGGAGTCGGGATGGTATCAAAGATTTCCTGTGCTTCAAACAGGGTGTAGAAATCGCCAACACCCGCATGGTCACGACCGATGATCATCTTGTTGACACCGTAGTTCTGGCGGAAGGTTGCATGGAGAAGAGCTTCTCTCGGACCTGCATATCTCATGTCAAGGGGATATCCGGCATTGAGAATATTCTCCGGAACAAAATAACCCTTGATCAGGGCATCGATGCATTCGACACGGACATCCGCAGGAATATCGCCGGCTTTCAGATTACCGATGAGAGAATGGATCAGAACGCCGTCACACACATCAATGGCGATCTTGGCAAGAATCTCATGGGATCTGTGCATGGGGTTTCTGAGCTGGAGAGCTGCAACATTAGCCCAGCCTCTCTGATCAAAAACTGCACGGGTTTCAGCCGGTGTCAGATAAACGCCTTTGAATTTGGTCGGGAATTCACCTTCTGAAAGCACTTTTACAGGACCGGCAAGGCAGAATTCTTTTCTGGCCATAACCATCTGAACGCCCGGATGATCCTTCATGGCCTTTTCAAAGAACACTGCATCTTTGGATTCCTCGCCATGACCTTTATAGACTTTTCCACATTCCCATTTTTTCTCTTCTTCGGTCACTGCAAATTTTTCAGTAATTTTCATGGTTGCAAAAATTTCACCCTTTCTTTCAAGGGTAATTTCTTCACCAACCTTAATGGCATCTGCTTCGGCCTTGGAGGCATCCAGCATCACGGGAACAGGCCAGAAAGTGCCGTCGGCCAGAAGGAAATCTGCACAAACGCCTTTCCAGTCGGCTTTTGTCATGAAACCATTAAGCGGGCTGAATCCACCGATACCGAGCATGATCAGATCGCCCTTTACCTGGGAAGAAATCTCGATTTTCTTGAGTCCGGCTGCTTTTTTCAGTTCTGCATCGCGAGCTGCGCCTTCGAGCTTACAAATGACGAGTCCTTTTCCACCATGAGGTGCTACTAATTTAGACATATTCACTATTCTCCTTGTTTATGTTTCACCTTTAATAAATGTTTTTCCAACATTTATCATACATTCTAACAAATAAAATCTCGTAAGATTTAATGATGATTGAGAAATTTGTCAAGATTTTTATTAATCAATCTGTAAAATCCCTGCAATTTCATTCATAGAGCTCACATTCACCTCTGCTTTCAAACCCGGATTTTTAAATGCGACAAACCTCACCTTTGCAGCGATTGCAGCCTGACGGTCATATTCGGAATCTCCGATAAAAAGGATTTCATGGGGCATCAGGCTAAATTTTTTCATGATCAGCAATAATTGCTCAGGATCAGGTTTCGGATGTTTAACGGTTGCAGCGGTGACCACCACTTCAAAACAGTCCTGAAGATGGAAATCTTTCAGCACTTTTTCCATGGTATCGGTCCGGTTGGTGGCAATTCCGCGGATATACCCCTTTTTTTTAAGCCCCGCAAGAAGCTCTTGAAGGCCCTTTTCCATGACCATATAATCAATGAATTTATGATACCCGATATGGCTGAGGCATTTATAGACCGAGGAAAGATCCTCAATTTCGGGAAAAAGATATTCAATGGCTTCCTTTACCGTCATCATATGGACATTGATGAACTGCTCTTCATCCAGCACCGGCTTTTGAAAAAATGTCAGCACCTCATCATAATATTTCCGGTTTGCAAGGGCCGTGTCAAACATAACACCGTCACAGTCAAATACCACTGCTTTGATCTTTAAAATATCCATCTTTAAATCATATATCCCGGGTTAATTGGTTTTCTTTTTATCAAGGAACATGGCAGAGACTCTTATCCCCAGTGTCGGCACATATTTGCTGTCTGTTTTCAGAATCAATTCATCATACAGGTCCTCTGCCTTGTCGGAATGACATTTGATCCTGATCTGCCAGGTTTTGCCTTCTTTCTCAGGGCGAATAAGGGTTGCCTCAATCCTGCTGTTATTTCGCTTTTCCAGTCCAAGAAGAGTAAATGCATATTTTTCAGAAGGTGTTATGGAAACAACAGCTTCCAGGGTATCTCCGGCTTTTCCGTTCAGATAAACCGCCTGGGGATTGATTTCTGCAATGCGTTCAACCTGGCCAGTAACCACCAGGTTCAGGGTATTCTGTTGAGGATCATCGGTTTTAACCAGTATTGTTTTTGTCATGGTCTTGCCGCCGTATCCCTGGGTTTTAAAGCCTACGCTGATTTTTCCTTCCCCGCCCGGGGGAATTGCACTGTCAAAGGAGTGCTGGTCACACCCTCAGGGCGGCACGACTTTTTCAATCGTCAAGACAGTGTCCCCTGTATTTTTTACAATAAAGGTATTGGAAACATGGACGCCTTCAGGCACGGGTTCAAACGTAAACACAGGATCGACAATTTCAGTCCTGGGCTTTGCAATTCCCGTATATGGAAAAACCAATATAAAGATCAGAACTGCCGTCAGAAGTATCTTTTTTTTCATCATTTGCTCCAAAATTTATTTTTTTGCCGGTTCAGGAAGAAATCCTGAAAAGATGTTCATTGATCATGGAACAGATTCCTTTTTCCTGCTCTATTTTTTTTTTATCCACACTCAAAACTTTTACCGCCCCCATCAGGGCATTGGTCAGAATAAGATTGGGATAGGAATACAACGCTTCACGGCCTATCTTTTTTCTTTTAATACCATATCCCTTATCCGATAGTATCGTCAATACAGACTTTAATGTCACACTGCCCAGAGAATGATCGGATTCAGGGAGGATGACCGTCTTATTTTCAACGGCAAATATAGCGGCTGTATTTGTTTCTGAAACACTCAGATCAGGGTTCAGGATAAGGGCTTCATCTGCCTGATGTACCCGTGCATAAAGCCCTGCCTGATAATAATAAAAATAGTTCAGGGTCTTATGATCCGCCAGGGGGGATTGCCTGGGGAAGGGATAGGTGACAAGGTCCAGCCCCTTTTTTCCAAGAATTTCAAGTCTGTGCCGGTATTCTCTTGCAAAAGCGGCCAAAAAGACTTTTCTCCCGTTTTCCTGTTCATCTCTGGCCATGATCAACTTAACTGCAATCTGCTTTTCCTTAAAATCATTTTCCTTTACCAGAAGGCGGATCACATCCTCCCAGGTGATATCGGGCGCCGACTCAGAAAAAAGTATTTCCCAGGACCTGTTCAGACGGGATATATGGTCATGAAGCCGGAAGATAGTTCCTTTGTCCACCCGAAGGGTCTCAAAAAGGCCCGCCCCATACTGGAATCCAAGGCTTAAAGCAGATATGGAGGCTTTCTCCTGATCCATGAGTTTTCCATTCATCCAGGCTTTGACTTTTTTTGCCCCATGTGCTTTTGAAGTCGCTCTTAAGGATTCCATGAGGGTTTTTCCCTTATCAAGGGTTTCCTGAAATTCTTTTTCAGGGTCAGAATCATAGACAATCCCGCCGCCCACGGAAAAATTGATCCTGTTGCCTGAAATGACGGCGGTCCGGATGGCAATGGAAAGATCCATGGTGTCATGGAAGCTGATATATCCGATGGAGCCTGTATACACATGGCGTCTCAAAGGCTCAAGCTCATCAATGATCTCCATGGAGCGGATCTTGGGGCATCCGGTAATGGAGCCTCCGGGAAAAGTAGCCCGGATCAGGTCCATGGATGTTTTATCCTTTTCAAGCTCTCCTTCCACAATGGATACCAGATGAAACACATTCTCATAGAGTTCAAGGCGCCTGTGCTCTTTAACAATTACTGACCCAGGGCTGGTCACACGGGACAGATCGTTTCGCATCAGGTCCACAATCATGGTCAGCTCGGCATTGTCTTTTATGCTTTCACACAGCCTGATCCCGTTTTCCCGGTCTTCTTTCTCTGTTTTCCCCCTGGCAATAGTGCCTTTGATGGGCCTTGTTTCAACATGCCGGCCCGTCTGCTTGATGAACCGCTCAGGAGACGTGGAAACAATGATATGATCCCTGGCATGGATATAGGCAAAAAAAGAGGCGGGATTACGCTTGAACAAATCCAGGAACAATGCATAGCCGTCCCCGGAAAAAACGGTTTCAAACCGCTGGGAAAGATTGGCCTGGTAAATATCCCCGGCTTTCAGATAATCAATGATTTTTTGAACCGAAGAAATGTATTCCGCTTTGGTAAAGCTGGACTTAAAACCGGAATTGTCTATGAAGAAGGCCCTCTTTGGAGCCCTTGTTTTAATTTTATTAAAAAAATAGTCCTTGATTTCCCGAACCCTGCCCTTTGTTTTTTCCGGGTCATCCGGATGAGAGAGGACCGGAATGCAGAGTCTTGTATTTCCTGTTTTTTTTTCCTGGATCAGGATAAGGGATGGCGCATACAGGACAAGATCCGGAAGAGATGTCTCCATGCAGGTTCTTGGAAGCTTTTCAATCCGGTCTTTCAAATCATAGGAAAAATATCCAAAAAGGCCGGACGAGACCGGAATATCAAGAAAAGAAGAGGGTAATCTGAATTGATTTAAAATTGCCTGGATAACAGAAAAAGGGTCCTTTTCAAGATGAATTTCTTCATCCAGGCATTTGATGGACACCTTTTCTTTTTTGGTTTGAATCTCAACCCAGGGGTTTACCGCAAGGATATGATATTGTGAACAATCCAGATCCGACCCGGATAACAGAAGCACGGTTCCGGGTTCATCGGCAAACAATGCGGCTATCTCTTCAAAGGGCCGATCCGGCAGAATGGTTTCCTGATGAACCTCTGTAATGATGGGAAGGTGTTTCAGCCATTCATCCATCTTTTGGTCATTCATCTTATCATCTTAAAAAAGGATTCATTCTCTTTTCATTACCAATGGTGGTTTCAGGCCCATGTCCGGTATATACAATGGTGTCCGGCTCAAGAACCAGAAGTTTTTCCTTGATGCTGGAAATCAGGGTATCATAGTCTCCGCCGCCAAGATCGGTTCTTCCGATGGAGCCTGCAAACAAAGTGTCCCCGGCAAAGAGGTGACCTTTGGTATAGAGGGAGATCCCCCCTTTTGTATGGCCGGGGGTATGAATCACTTTCAGCGTTATTGTGCCAAAGCTGATCTCATCCCCGTCCTTTAAATGAATATCGGCCGGCGGTGAATTTTCCGCAGACAAACCAAACATCATGGCAGAGTTTGAAAGCTCTTTGAACATGGGCTCATCATCGGCATGGATGGCCAGCTCTGCCCCTGTCGCATCCTTCATTCTTTTGTTGGCACCCACATGGTCAAAATGGCCGTGGGTATTGATCAGGTATTTGACTTTCAGCCCGGATTTGGCAAGAGTCATCAGAATCCGGTCGGCATCATCGCCCGGATCAATCACCACCGCTTCTTTTGTAGATTCACATCCTAAAATAAAACAATTGGCCATAATGGGGCCAACTTCAAGTTTCTTTATGATCACAACAACCTCCGGATAATTTAATGGCTATTCAATCCCCTCAAGGGATCTGATTTGATCCAAAACCCCGTTGATAAAAGAACCGGAGTCTTTTGTACCGTATTTTTTGCCGATTTCCACTGCTTCATTTATGGTTACACTGGAAGGGATATCCGGGCGTTTTAAAAATTCAAAGGTGGCCATCCGCATGATATTTCTATCCACCACAGGCATCCGGGTTATCCTCCAGTTTTTCGAATATTTGTGTAACAAGGCATCAATTTCAGTTCTGTGTTCCAGGACCCCTTTAACCAGATCCATGAAAAAGGGCTTCACATTTTCTGAAAGCATGTCTTCATTGTTGAGGCAGAACGCCGCAAGATTTTCATCCGGGTCGGATTTATCCGTGTCAAGGAAAAAAAGTGCCTGGAGTGCAAGTTCCCTTGCCTGCCTGCGGTCACCCATAATATTATTCCGCCTTTTTCAGACTGTCGGTAAGGTTTGCCATTTCCACAGCCCCCAGAGCCACATCAAACCCTTTGTTGCCAGCCTTTGTTCCTGCCCTTTCAATAGCCTGCTCAATGGTTTCCGTGGTCAGAATACCAAACATGACAGGTATCCCGGACTCCAGGCTGACCGATGCGATCCCTTTGGAAACCTCAGCACAGACATAATCATAATGGGTGGTGGCCCCACGGATGACGGCGCCAAGGCAGATCAGGGCATCATATTTCCCCTGTTTTGCCATTTTCTGGGCAGCCAATGGAATCTCAAAGGCGCCGGGAACTTTCAGCAAGGTGATATCCTTGTCTTCTGCTCCGCTTCGGATGAGTGCATCCAGCGCACCCTCGATGAGCCTGCTGGTAATAAAATCATTGAACCGTGAGGCAATGATTCCGAATTTCTTTCCCTTGGCCTGCAATCCTGCTTCAATAATCTTTGGCATTTTTTTTCGTCCTTATCTTACATTATCATTAAGCTTGTTCTACATGTGGAGCATATGCCCCATCTTGGCCTGTTTACATTGCATATACCCCTTGTTGTGGCAATTGACCTCCACATGGATGGGAACCTGTTCAACCACACTTAATCCATACCCTTCAAGACCGATCATTTTTTTAGGATTATTGGTCATGAGCCGCATTTTTCTGACACCCAGAGCAACCAGTATCTGGGCACCAACCCCATAATCCCTCAAGTCTGCCTTGAACCCGAGTTTTTCATTGGCTTCCACCGTATCCATTCCCTGGTCCTGAAGTGCATAGGCTTTCAGCTTGTTCACAAGGCCTATGCCGCGGCCTTCCTGGCGAAGATATAAAAGAACGCCACACCCTTCCTCATCCATCATGGCCATGGCCTTATGGAGCTGATCCCGGCAGTCGCACCGGAGGGAAGAAAAAATATCCCCGGTCATGCATTCTGAATGAACCCGCACAAGAATTGCCTTTTCAGGATCAATTTCCCCCTTCACAAGGGCAAGATGGGTCAAATGATCAATATCATTTTCATAGGCAATAATTTTAAATTCACCGCCAACCCGCGTGGGAATGATGGTCTGTGCAGCAATTTTCACGAAACTTTCCGTCCTAAGCCGGTATTTTACAAGGTCGGCCACACTGCAGATACCAATGCCGTGCTTTACGGCAAATTTTTCAAGGGAGGGCATCCTTGCCATGGTACCGTCATCATCCATGATTTCACAAATAACGCCGGCAGGCTTCAACCCGGCAAGGCGGGCCAGATCAACGGATCCTTCCGTCTGTCCGATCCTGACCATCACCCCGCCATCCCTGGCCCTTAAGGGAAAAACATGGCCTGGCTTTGCAATATCGGCAGGCGTTGTATCATCGGCAACGGCCGTCAAAATGGTGGTGGCCCGATCCGCAGCGGAAATCCCCGTGGTCACCCCTTTTCTGGCCTCGATGGACACCGTAAAACCGGTTCCATACTGGGAGGTATTGTTTCTCACCATCATGGGCAGCTCCAGCCGGTCTGCAATGCTGGAATCCAGGGAAAGGCAGATGAGCCCACGGCCATATCGGGCCATGAAATTAATGGCTTCCGGGGTGACGGCTTCTGCCGCCATGGTCAGATCCCCTTCATTTTCCCGGTCTTCATCATCCACCAGGATGACCATTTTCCCTTTCCTGATTTCTTCTATGGCCTGTTCTATTGTCAAATGCGGCATCTTATGAATCCTTTTATTTATAAAAATCCGTTCCTTGCGAGAAGCGCCATGCTGATATCGTTTTTACCTTCAGTCAAAGCGTCATTTTTAGAGGAAGTTTTCTTTGATATTATTTTTTTTATATATTTTCCAATCATATCGGTTTCGATATTGACTTTATCTCCCACCTTTTTGGAACCAATGGTTGTCATATCTGCCGTATGGGGAATAATACTCACTTCAAAATCATTATCCGTACAAAGGTTGATGGTAAGGCTGATCCCTTCAACGGCAATTGACCCCTTTTCAATCATGTCTTGAGCAATCCCCGGCCCAACCTCAATCCTCAAGATCAGGGCATTGCTCTTTCTGACGATGGAAGAGATGGTTCCGGTTCCATCGATATGCCCGGACACCAGATGCCCGTCAATCCGGTCTGAAAGTTTCAGAGCCCGTTCGATGTTCACCCTCGACCCCACCGTGAGATGTTTAAAGGTGGTCCGCTCAACCGTCTCAGGTGCCATATCCACTTTAAATTCATGTTTCTCAATACTGACTGCGGTAAGGCAGGCCCCATTGACGGCAATGGAATCCCCGACCCGGGTTGTTGACAGATCCAGATCGCACCTGATGGAAAGGGCTTTTCCCTCTCCTTTGGATTCGATGCGCCGAATGGTTCCAAAACTTTCAATAATTCCTGTAAACAATGGCCTTTACCTTAATTATTTTTAAACCTTTCCGGGTTTTGTTAAATTCCTGAGAAACCCCTTATTTCAAATATCCGGTCACGAGAATATCATTTTCAAACCGGGTAACACTCATATTTTTCAGTTCAAGAGCATCCTTTATCAATCCCGGCCCCTCACCTTCAAACATCGGTTTTCCATCACTGCCCCCCATAATCCTGGGCGCCATAAACAGCAGCATCTTATTCACAATCCCGGCTCGTAAAGCTGCTCCAGCCACTGTGCTGCCCCCTTCGATCATCACACTTAAAATCGACATCCTGCCTAATTTAATCATAAGTTCATTTAAATCAAGCCTCTGATCTTGAAGGGGCACATCAATGATCCTGACCCCTTTTTTTTCCAGACCCTCTCTTTTTTCTTTTGAAACCCCGGGGTGAGTGACAATAATGGTTTCTGCAAAGGATTTCTGGGTCAAAACCAGGGCATTTTCTTTTATGCTTAAATGGGTGTCCAGAATAATTCTTACCGGGTCCTTTGTTCTGACGCCTTCAATCCTCGACGTAAGGGAGGGATCATCTGCATGCAGGGTTCCTGATCCGATTAAAATGGCATCAACCTCATGGCGGATCTGATGAACAAAGGCTCTGGATGCATTCCCCGTGATCCATTTGGAATCCCCTGTGGCGGTTGCCGTTCTCCCATCCAGGGTGGAAGCGGTTTTCAGGATGACAAAAGGCTTTTTATCATTCCTGATATACCAGATAAAATCTTCAATCAGGGTTTCCGCTTCTTGTTTCAGAATACCGGATATGACTTCAATTCCATTCTCTTCAAGATACCGGATGCCGCCGCCGCTGACAAAGGGATTTGGATCATTGCAGCCGACCACCACTTTTTTGATTTGTGAATGGATGATTTTATGCGTACAGGGAGGTGTTTTTCCAAAATGATTGCAGGGCTCAAGGGTCACATAGAGGGTTGCGCCCACTGCGTCCGGTCCGGCAGCACCAATGGCTTCCACTTCGGCATGGGGCAATCCGGCAGCCCGGTGAAACCCCTGTCCGATAATGGTGTCGTTCTTGACAACCACCGCCCCCACGCAGGGGTTTGGAGAGGTAAAGCCTTTTGCTTTTTTTGCAAAGGATAAGGCATGTTGCATGTATTCATGATCTGTCATCGATCTTATCCAGAACCGCATCAAATTCGGCAGGCAGGCAGTCTTTGGGGAGCAGTCCTTTCAGTTCTTCTATAAAATCAGCCACATCCTTGAATTCCCGGTAAACCGATGCAAAGCGGACATAGGCCACATCATCTATCTTCTTCAGGGCCTCAATAATTTTTTCGCCCACTATTTTTGAAGGAATTTCCCGGTCATTCTGTTCCCTTAAGCTCTGCTCAATTTCATCCACCATGGCTTCAATCTGATCCATACTGATGGCTCTTTTTTCACAGGCCTTCATGATCCCGGTAAGAATCTTCTCCCGGTTGAATTCTTCCCTGCGGCTGTCTTTTTTTACAATCATGACGGGAAGCTGTTCAAGTCTTTCATAGGTGGTAAACCGACGGATGCACTGGAGGCATTCTCTTCGCCTCCGAATTTCAAATTCAATTTTGCCCGGACGCGAATCAATGACTTTTGTATCTCTATTTCCGCAAAATGGGCATTTCATTTTTTTTCTCTTTTTTTCAGGTTCCAAGCCGGACAAGTTTTACCTTGGCATTGTCAAACATATCAAGGGTCAATGCATCTTCATATCCGTCTCTGTAATACACGGTCAGAATTCCGGCATTGATAATCATTTTTGCACAGATGGAGCAGGGCTGATTCGTGCAGTAAAGGACAGAACCATTTACGGCAATACCATGGAGAGCCGCCTGGATAATGGCATTCTGTTCTGCATGAACGCCCCGGCACAGCTCATGTTTTTCTCCGGAAGGCACATTCAGTTTTTCCCTTAAGCACCCGGTCTCCCTGCAATGGGGAACATTGACCGGGGCACCGTTATAGCCGGAACACAGAATCCGTTTTTCCTTTACCAGAACGGCCCCAACTTTTCTTCGGATACAGGTGGAACGACTCGAAACAAGATCACAGATTCCCATGAAATATTCATGCCAGGTGGGTCTGTCCGATGACAGATCAGGGGATAATTCCGTCATGCCTGTTTCTCTTTATATAGAGGATATGCTGTGCAAAGTGCCCTGACTTTCTTTTTCACGGTATCAACCTGAGAGGCATTATCCAGGACATCGCAGATAAAGGACCCGATTTCACGGGCAGCATCCTCCATCATCCCCCTGGAGGTAACCAGCGGCATTCCGATACGGATTCCGCTGGTAATGAATGGGCTTCGCTTTTCATTGGGGACAGAATTCTTATTCACCGTGATCCCCGCTTTTCCAAGGCGCTCTTCAGCATCTTTCCCTGAAATATCTTTTGTGCTTAAATCCACCAGCACCATGTGGTTATCGGTTCCGCCGGAAACAAGTTTATACCTTCTTTCCATGAGAACCGTGGCAAGCACGGTCGTATTTTTCACCACCTGGCGCTGATAATTTTTAAAGGATTCACCCATGGCCTCTTTCAGAGCCACTGCCTTAGCTGCAATCACATGCATCAAAGGCCCTCCCTGGATGCCCGGGAAAATCTGGCTGGAGATTTTTTTTGCAAACTCTTCGGAAGACAGGATCAAACCGCCCCTGGGACCCCGGAGGGTTTTATGGGTGGTGGAGGTAATCACATCGGCAAACCCCACAGGACTTGGATGAACCCCGGCAGCCACAAGCCCGGCAATATGGGCCATATCCACCATGAAAAGGGCGCCCACGGATTTTGCAATCAGGGAAAACCCTTTAAAATCAAGAATTCTCGGATAGGCGCTGGCACCGGCCACGATCATTTTCGGCCGATGTTTCTTTGCAAGGGTCTCGACCTCATTCAAGTCAATCCTCTCTGTTTCGGAGGACAGGCCATAATGGGCAAATTGATAGAGCTTGCCTGAAAAGCTGACCGCGGCGCCATGGGTGAGATGTCCGCCATGGGAAAGATCCATGGCAAGCACTTTGTCTCCCGGATTCAGAAGGGCAAAATAAACCGCCATATTGGCTCCGGAACCGGAATGGGGCTGAACATTGGCATATTCGACATTAAACAGCCGTTTGGCCCGTTCCATGGCCAGGTCTTCCACCTGGTCCACAAATTCACATCCTCCATAATATCTCCGGGCAGGATATCCTTCTGCATATTTATTGGTGAGAATGGAGCCCTGCGCTTCCATCACGGCCCGGCTGACCGTGTTTTCCGAAGCAATCAGATTCAAGCCGTATTCCTGACGGTCGGCCTCCTGTTCAATAATCTTTGCAACCTGAGAATCCGTTTTTTCTATATAGCCCATATCATGATCCCTTTTTGAATATCATCGGAAATAATACCTGCCCCGGTTTAAACCGCATCCGTCACAATACCTGTCAGGCATCAATGCTATTGATCCGTTCCAGATGACGGCCTCCTTCAAATCCGGTATCAAGCCAGGTCTGAACAAGTTCAAAGGCCAGGATATCACCCAGAATCCGCCCCCCCAGGACAAGGATATTGGAATCATTATGGACCCGGCTCATTTTAACGGAAAAAATATCAGAACAAAGGGCTGCCCTGACATTTCGAAACCGGTTGGCCACCATGGACATACCAAGGCCAGTGCCGCAAAGCAGGATTCCCCGGGGAAACTGACCCTGGGAAACGGCTTCAGCCACTTTTCTGCCATACTTCACATAGCTGACCGAAGCTGCACTGTGTGTTCCTGCATCTTCAACCAGATACCCTTTTCTTGACAGATAGCCTTTGATTTTTTCTTTTAACTCAAAGGCCCCATGGTCGCTTCCAATGATAATGGGCTGACCTTTATCCATATTTTTTCCTGATTCCTAGGATTTGCTCTTGACAAAATCAATGGCATCCTGAACAGTGATCAGTTTTTCTGCATCCTCATCATCAATTTCAATATCAAAGATTTCCTCCATTGACATGATGAGCTCAACAATGGTCAGGGAATCCGCACCCAGGTCTTCAATCAGAGATGCTTCCGGAAGGATATCTTCAATATCCAGACCCGGAATTTTTTCTGCAATCACTTTTTTTATTTTTGTTTCAACAGTCATAATTTAAGACTGACTCCTTTGTTTATTCTTCACTCTCCACCGGGGGTTTCACATTTCTGTCCTTGTAGGCACCGCATTCCGGGCATGCTGTATGGGGAAGTTTGGGTTCCTGACATTCAGGGCATACACCGACTGTAGGTGCGCTGATTTTATAATGTGTCCGTCTCTTTCTGCCTCTTGCTTTCGAGCTCCGCTGCTTGGGTACTGCCATTGATTTCTCCTAACTATATTATTTTATTGATTATCCATCATATGGTACCAATGGAATAAAACACAACTATTTACCCTAATTTAAAAAAAGAGTCAAGAAATTAAACCTTGTTGCTCTCATCAAAGTTTTATGATACTTAAGGGCTCGATTTTATACAATATTTATTTTTACGGAGAAGCCATGAACCCCCCGATCAACCCCGCAATAAAGCCCATTGTCACACGTTTTCCCCCGTCACCGACCGGCTATCTTCACATCGGCGGAGCCAGGACAGCCCTCTTTAACTGGCTCTATGCAAGAAAAACAAAAGGCCGGTTTATCCTGAGAATTGAAGATACGGATGCGGCCAGATCCACCAGTGAATCCGTGGATGCCATACTGGAATCCCTCACATGGCTCGGTATTGACTGGGATGAAGGCCCTTATTTTCAAACTCAGCGATATCACATTTATAATGAATATATTGAAAAACTCATTGAATCCGGCCATGCCTATTATTGTTCCTGTACCCCGGAAGAAGTAGACGCCATGCGGGAAGCGGCAAAAGCCAAAGGTCTAAAACCCATGTACAATGGGAAATGCAGGCATCTGAACCTGAAAAAAGACGATAATACCGTGGTCCGCCTGAAAACCCCGGACACTGGTGTGACAGTGGTTGAAGACAGAGTTAAGGGCAATACCGCATTTCAGAATTCCGAGATCGATGATTTCATTATCCGGCGGAGCGACGGGTCTGCCATGTACAACCTTGCCGTGGTCATTGATGATATCACCATGGGCATCAATATCATCATCCGGGGAGATGACCATTTGATAAACACCCCCAAGCAGATGCTCATCTATTCGGCTCTCGGAGCGGACATGCCGGTCTTTGGCCATGTTCCCATGGTTTTAGGTTCCGACAAAGCCAGATTGAGCAAGCGGCATGGGGCCATGTCTGTCGGTGAATACCGGAACATGGGGTTTTTACCCGATGCCATGATCAATTATCTGGTAAGGCTCGGATGGTCCCATGGGGATCAGGAATTTTTCGAACGGGCCGAACTCATAGAAAAATTTGATTTGGAACATCTGGGAAGGTCTGCTTCCATGTTTGATACGGATAAGCTCATGGCCTTAAACTCAAAGCATATCCAGAAAAAATCCCCGGAAGAACTGGCTGATCCCCTGCTCTTTCACTTAAAAGAACTGGGCATTGATGCCAAAAACGATGCCTTTACCCAAGGCGTCATTCAGACCCTTCAACCCAGAAGCAAAACCCTGGTTGAAATGGCCGAAGGGGCTGCTTTTTATTACAAGGATGAGGTGGAATGGGATCAAACAACGGCAGATAAATTCCTAACGCCTGACATCCTTTCTGTTCTGGAAAAATCCACGGAACGGATAGAAGCTCTTGAACCTTACACCCATGAAGGCCTTGAAGATGTGTTCAAACGCATCATGGAAGAAACCGGGCTTAAATTCGGGAAAATTGCCCAGCCTTTGAGGGTTGCCATCACCGGTACAACGGTCAGCCCCGGCATCTTTGAAATGCTCCTGGTGCTTGGGAAGGAAAAAACCATAAAAAGACTAAAAAAAGCCATCCGCTTTATTCAGGGCAAGGCATAAAGTATCCCGGCATACCCAACAAAACTTGCGGAAGCTGATTTTTCAAAACTTGTGGCGTAGTCAAGTTTAACCGCCCTGACTGCGCCCAGTTTTTTTACAGCCGCTGCCGTGGCAGCCGCAGCACCGGGGCAGCACATATTTTTATGGGAAAGCCCCTCGCTGATAATATTTTCTTCCTCCATTTTCATCATGGCCTCTATGGCGGTTCGGTCATTATGACGGCTCACCCAGTCAAGGGCCTTTTCACCTGAACCGGCCGTTGTAAGCCCGAAATCCGGTCCGTAATGGGTCATGTCTGTGGAGCCGATGATCCTGATATTCCTTGACAAGCCCTTGGCCTCTTCTACCGCCATGGTCCCGATGATGGAAGCAAAAAAGGACGGGGCAACCCCCATGACCACTATTTTAGCCCCGGGGAAAAAATATCGGATAAAGGGATTTTGAAGTTCCAGGGTATTTTCATCCGGGAATTTTGATGGGGATCTTTTTCGGATACTGATGCCCTCGCATATTTTATCTACCAGTTCCGTGTCCACCTCAATCTCTCCAAAGGGCGTTTCAATGGAACCATGGCTCAGGATGAAAGGCTCGGACTGCTTGTGCATATGGGCACCGAACAGAATAACGGTATCCACCTTTTCATCGGATTGAAGAGAGGCAATGACCCTGCAGGCAATGGAACCTGAAAAATACCAGCCGGCATGGGGAACGATACCGCCGATAAAAGAGCCCGACCGGGGACCCTGTTCTTCCTTTAAGAATTTTTTTATGGATGATTCACATTCTTTGGCCGTTGCAGGATACCAGGTCCCGCTGAATGCCATCTTTTTCGTTTCCATGAGTCCCCCTTTTTTTTCCTAAAGCCCTTTCCCCGTTTTTTCAAACACTTTGATTTTCAGCCAGTCGAGCCAGGGTTCATACCCTTCTTCGGTCTTGGCCGACATTTCAAACACCGGCATCCGGGGATGCACTTTTTTCATATTGTCCACGGCAAGGTCTCTATCCACATCAAGATAAGGCAGAAGATCGATCTTGTTTAAAATGGCCACATCCGCCACCCGGAACATCAAAGGATATTTCAAGGGTTTGTCCTCTCCCTCGGTCACGCTCAGGACCACGGCCCTGGCATCTTCACCAATGTCAAATTCGGCCGGGCAGACTAGATTCCCGATATTTTCGACAATGAGCAGATCAATGTTCTCACACCCGAGCTTTTGTGCCGAATCCATGACAAGGGGAGCGGAAAGATGGCAGTCCCCGCCAAACTGATCCGTATTGATCTGGATAACCCGGGCCCCGGTGATTAAAAGCCTGTCCGCATCATTGGTGGTGCAGATATCCCCCACAATCACCCCCACCCTGATCTTAGGCATCAGTTTTGTCAGGGTTTTGCAGAGGGTTTCCGTTTTTCCGGAGCCGGGAGACGACATCATATTCAGCACAAATACATTTTTCTCCCTGAAAAATTTCCTGTTTTTTTCAGCCTCGGTTTCATTGACTTCCAGAACTCTTTTTTGAATCTTGATTTCCATGGTTCTTTTCCTTTCTGCTGTTGCCGGTCTATTGTTTATCGATTTCGGGCTGATCAACACAGGGCGTCTCTTCCAGCTCAAGGGAGATGATTTCGATCTCCCGGCCACTGATGATTTCAACATCTCCGTCCTTACAAAACCGGCATTTAAAAACCGGCCCCGTCACCTCCCAGGATTTATCACAGGATTTGCAGTGAACCCTCACGGGCACTGAATCGATTTCAAACCGTGCATTTTCAAGGGGCGTGCCCTTTGTGATGATTTCAAAACAGAAGGTGAGGCTGTGTTCCACCACGGAAGCAAGCTTTCCGATTTTAAGGTGGATGATCTCCACCCTGGGGTTTTTGAGATCCTTTGGAATGGCATCCAGGGCAATCTTGACCAGTTGTTCGGCTATTCCCATTTCATGCATGATATCAAACCCTTTCTTATTCTGAAACACCCGCCTGGGGGTCATTTTGTCTTTTCAAATAAAAGGCCTGCCTGAATTCAAAAAAACGGTCTTCGGCTATGGCGGCTCTCATCTTTTCCATGAGATCCATATAATAATAAACATTGTGGATCGTATTCAACCGGTATGAGAGAATCTCCCGTGCTTTATACAGATGCCTCAGATAGCTTCGTGAATAATTGGTACACGTATAGCAATTACATTCGACATCCAGGGGGTCCTTGTCAAGCCGGTATTTTGCATTGGAAATATTCATGGTCCCCTGGGATGTGAAAAGCTGTCCGTTCCTTGCATTTCGTGTGGGCATGACACAGTCGAACATATCACAGCCCATAAAGGTCAGCTCAACCAGATCTTCCGGTGTGCCCACGCCCATGATATATCTGGGTTTATGGCGGGGCAGAAGAGGCAGGGTATGGTCCGCCATTTCATACATGAGGGCTTTTGGCTCTCCCACGCTCAGGCCGCCAATGGCAAAGCCGGGGAAATCGATCTCTGTCAACTGTTCGGCGGAAAGGGAGCGAAGGGACTTGAACATCCCTCCCTGGACAATGCCGAAAAGATTATTGACGGCGCCTTTTTCCTGCCAGAAATCAAATCCTCTTTTGGCCCATCGGGTGGTCTTGTTCAAGGCCTCCATGACTTCTTTTTCATTGGCCGGATATCCGATGCACCAATCAAGGGACATCATGATGTCCGATCCCAGGGTCAATTGAATGTCAACGGCCTTTTCCGGAGAAAAAACATGGCGGGACCCGTCAATATGAGACTGGAACGCCACCCCTTCATCGGAAAATTTAGCCAGCCTGGCCAGGGAAAAGAATTGATATCCGCCGGAATCAGTGAGGATGGGTTTATTCCACCGGATAAACTCATGAAGGCCCTGCATATGTTCGATCACGTCCATGCCCGGCCGAAGATAGAGATGATAGGTGTTGCCCAGGATGATTTTTACCTTGCAATGGTCCAGGTCTTCCACACTCAGGGCTTTCACCGACCCCACGGTCCCCACGGGCATGAAAATCGGGGTATCAATCTTCCCATGGTCCGTGGTAATGGTGCCAAGTCTTGCCCGGCACTGTTCAGCACCTTTTAATTCAGACGATTCTTTTTTTAGTTCAAATTTCAACATAATGATATCACTCAATCAGCATGGCATCGCCATAACTGAAAAACCGGTAATCCGTTTTAATGGCCTCTTTATATGCGCTAAGGATCTTTTCCCGGTCATAAAAGGCCGATACCAGCATTAAAAGGGTTGACTCGGGCAGATGAAAATTGGTGATCACGGCATCCACGCATTTAAACCTGTAGCCGGGATAGATAAAAAGATTGCACATCCCGGTCCCTGCCTTGACCCTGCCGGTCTCATCGGAGATAAATTCAAGGACCCGGACACTGGTTGTTCCCACGGCCACAATCCTGCGGTTGCTCTGCCGGGCCGCATTGATTTTATCCGCCGTCTCCTGTGACACGGAAAAATATTCTGAATGGATCGGATGCTGACGGATATCTTCGGTCTTGACCGGGACAAAGGTGCCATAGCCCACATGAAGGGTCAGGGGGGCAAACTCAATTCCCTGATCAGCCAGCTTTGCCATGAGGTCTTCCGTAAAATGAAGGCCTGCCGTGGGGGCTGCAACAGCCCCTTCTTTGTCGGCATACACCGTCTGGTAGCTTGTCCGGTCCATTGCAGACAAATCTTTATCTTCTCTTTTAATATAGGGCGGCAGGGGAATTTCACCAAACCGGTTTAAAAAATAAAGGAACCCCTCCGGGCAAAAAAACCGGATCACGGATATGCTCTCTTTATCCTCAACTACCTCGGCTTCAACTCCTGCCCCAAATAAAATTATCGCCCCTTTTTTGGGTTTCCGGGACGCCTTCAGAAGGCAATCGCACTGAAAAAATCCGGTTTTTTCAAGATGGCTCATCCCCCCTGCATAATCAATGATCAAAATTTCAACCCTGCCGCCCGAAGCCTTTTTCCCGAAAAGCCGGGCCGGGATCACCCGTGTATTGTTGATGACCAGAAGATCATCTTTTCTTAGCAATGCCGCAATATCTTTAAACTGATGATGGGTGAAGGCTCCTGAATGCCTTTGAATGTGCAGGAGTTTTGATTCGCTCCGGTTTTCACAGGGAACCTGGGCGATCTTTTCCAAGGGCAACGCATATGCATAATCCGACAATTGAAACATCACCGGCCTTTCATGGCAAGATAAACAATGGAAAGGCCTGCCAGCATAAGGAAAAATCCGAATTTTCTGAGCTTTTCGTTATCAAGACCAACCATCATGAGCACCATTTCCTTCATTTTCGAAGGGAATGCAAAGTATGGCAGCCCTTCCACGATCATGACCATACCGATGACACATAAAAAAAACTCCATATCCAATCGATCCTTTTTTCCAATCCTGTTTTGATTCGTGTGACGGTTGAATCATTTGGTATCATTTTTATAGTTTCGGCCCTTTTTATGCAATAAAAATTATATTGATTATTGAAAATATCAGGGTTATATAAAGAGGTTATTATTTAATGGGAATACAACACAGGATAAGAAATTTCATATGCAGTTTGAACCGGTCATAGGCCTTGAAGTCCATGCGCAGTTGAAAACCAAAACTAAAATTTTCTGCAATTGCTCCACTGAATTCGGAAAACCTCCCAATGCCAACACCTGCCCGGTCTGCACCGGCATGCCCGGAGTGCTTCCGGTCCTGAACCGGCTGGCCGTCAGTTTTGCCATCAAGGCAGCCCTGGCCACCCATTGCCGGATCAACCGGGAAAGCCGGTTTGACCGTAAAAACTATTTTTATCCGGATCTTCCCAAAGGCTACCAGATTTCCCAGTATGCAGCGCCCATTGCCGAAAACGGATTTCTTGACATTGAAACAAACGGTGCAGGTCAAAAAAAAATCGGGATTACGCGGATTCATATGGAAGAGGATGCAGGCAAACTCATCCATGATCCGGCACGATCCAGAAGCCTGGTGGATCTCAACAGAACCGGGGTTCCCCTGATTGAAATCGTGAGCGACCCAGACCTCCGGACCGCCGAAGAAGCCGGTGCCTATTTAAGAAAACTCCACGCTATTTTAAAATATATTGATGTCTGTGACGGCAATATGGAGGAAGGCAGTTTCCGGTGTGATGCCAATATTTCCCTGAGACCCGTGGGCCAGGCCGAATTGGGCACCCGCACCGAGCTTAAAAACCTGAATTCCTTTAAGCATGTTGAAAAAGCCATAGACTATGAAATTGAACGCCAGACTGCTGTCCTGAACGAAGGCAAATCCATTATCCAGGAAACACGGCTCTGGGATCCGAACAAAAACAAAACCGTTTCCATGCGGGGTAAGGAAGAAGCCCATGACTACCGCTATTTCCCTGACCCCGACCTTGTGCCGCTCATTGTGGATGAGGCCTGGATCAAGGCGGTTGAAAAAGAAATGCCGGAATTGCCCCATGAAAAATTATCCCGCTTTGTAACACAATATGCTCTCTCGGATGCCGATGCCAGGGTCTTGACTTCGTCCATTGCGCTGGCTGATTTTTTTGAAACAACGGCCGCCTTGCTAAAGGATAAAAAACAGGCCGCCAACTGGGTCATGACTACCCTTCTGGGCATGCTCAACACAAAAGGCATTCCCATCACCCAATCGCCTGTCACGGCAGAGGCTGTTTCAAAATTACTGTCTCTGGTGGAAAATAAAAAAATCAATGCCTCTGCCGCCAAAATCGTATTTGATATCATGGTAGAATCCTTGAAAGACCCGGAACAAATTGTTCAGGAAAAAGGGCTTGAGCAGGTTTCCGACACATCAGAACTTGAATCAGCAGTCATGGCCGTTATCAGTGAAAATCCGGAAGAAGCGGCCGCCTACAGAGAAGGCAAAACCAAGCTTTTCAGCTTTTTCATGGGCCGGATCATGAAAAAGACAAAGGGCAAGGCAGATCCCGGCATTGTTAAACAGATTTTAAACAACCAATTTTAATGGAGTTTTCCTTTGAAACAAAAATCAATTTATAATTTACCGACCCTGCACATCATCTTTATTCTGTTTTGTTTGTGTTTTTCCTCCACCGCCCATGCCAAAGAGGTGAAATCCATTGCTGTTCTGCCCTTTGAAATCATTGCACCCGATGACCTGTCCTATATCCGGGATGGCATTGTTCAGATGCTCCATTCCCGGCTGGTATGGAAGGACAATGTCACAGTGGTTGAACAAAAAAAGGTTGAAGCCCAGTTAAAAGGGATAAAAGATAAAAATTATACGAGTAAGATAGAAACATTGGCCAAATCACTGGGCTCGGATTATATTTTGACCGGAAGCATCACCCATTATGCCAACGCCTTCAGCATTGATACAAGAATTTATGATACCAAAAAAAAGCAATGGCTGACCTTTACCGAGCAGTCAGCGGCAATCAATGATTTGATCCCGAAAATGAGTGTCGTTTCCGCAAAAATCAACAAAAAAATATTTGATCGGGAAACCGTCATGTACAATGATCTTGTCCGGGAAGAACAAGAAAAGACAGAACAATTGAAAAGACAGAACCCTGAGAAAATGATGCCGAATATTCCCGAAGGAGAGCGGGAGAAAAAATCTTCTTTCTGGAGATTCTGGGAATATTTATAGTTCCGGCTTAACGCCTTCCCAACAAGATAACCCTCTCCTGGTTGTCTCTCAAATATGGCTTGAGATGAGGTACAAATGTTTTTGACCTGAATTCATTAACATCTATCTTGTTTGTCTATCAAATTTATAAAAGCAACCGATGCAGTAGCCCGTTATGACCAAATGCTGAAAAACATGCACAACAGCGAAATATTTTTAGCTCCACTGCGTAATCAAGAGGCTGTTATATCATCAAGAATGGAAGGTACGATAAGTACCATGGATGAAATTCTGAAGTATGAGGCCGACCATGATGTTGAAACACCGGAATCTGCAAAGGTAAGATCCGAAGTTATCGAAACCATTCTTTATCAAAGGGCATTAAAGGCCGCACAAAAAGCAATGACAGATGGTTATCCGCTATCTCAGTCTCTTATTAAGGGCATCCATCAACAATTGCTGTCTTTTGGCCGTGGCGCTGCTAAATCACCAGGCCGGTTTAAAAACAGGCCTTACCCATATTGAATTTGAAGCCTTGCATCCTTTTAAAGATGGCAATGGACGTATCGGGCGTATGCTGATTACGCTAATGTTGTGGTCTTTAGGAACAATATCTGCGCCGCACTTTTACATCAGCGGGTACCTGGAAGACAATAAAGATCTTTACATTGACACAATGAGAAAGGTCTCTGAGCAAGGAGACTGGGGAAGTTGGTGTTATTTTTTTCTTGAAGCTGTTGAGCAACAGGCAATTAGGAACCTTTCTATTGCAGAGGACATAAGAGCGCTTTACGAAAAGATGAAAACCGTATTCTCAGATGTCCTCTCCTCTAAATGGAGTGTCAACGCATTGGACTTTGTGTTCACGAACCCAATTTTTAGAAACAACAAATTTACAACTCACAGCGGCATCCCAACTGCAAGTGCAGCAAGATTTGCCAGGGTGTTATTAGAAAAAAATATAATCGTGGCATTGGAAGAAGCATCAGGAAGACGACCTGCATTATATTCTTTTGAACCGTTAATGAAACTGGTCAGGGTCTAAAATGAAATTACGCCTTGACCAGCACCCGGAAAGTTCATATTTGAGAGGTTCGGGCGGTCCGAAAGGATCAAACTCCAAGGTCTTTGCAGGCTTTATCAAAGGGGATTCCTTCAGTGCGGTTTTTGGCATTAACCAGCCGCTTTTTCATGGCGGCGCTTTTTAACAGATAGGCGGTTTCTTTTTCCGACTCGATCTCCTTCCACAGATCAATGGGCACAATAACCCCTGTGATATTGTTCTGCTCGTCGGAAATATACTGGATATGCTCCATACGGGTTCTCTCCCTTTGAGCTGTAGGCTTTTAAGAATCAAGTGCAGACAATCTGTATTAATTCTCAATAAATCTGAACAGCTCAGGAACTGTTTTTGCGGATTTTATTTTGCCTTTTAAGGCTTTCAGTTGGTTGATGTCTCTGATGCTTTTGATTTTTGCAATAATGGATTTACAATTCTCAATTTTTCAGCCAGTGTCATGATCAGCCCTCCTTTATCTTCAGACAATGTGTTGGATACAATGGATTGAAATTTTTCAGGTGTCATATCCTCCACGTTGCTGAATATGTATTTTATCAAAGATTCAAAATATTGCAAACCTGTTTCTTTTTCAGACAGGTCATTGCAGAACAAACAGCCTGGATACAAGGTAAAATATATTTTCTAATTGCAACCTAAATATAGTTGCTTTTCCTTGGAACAAAAGCTATCTTTCTGTTATGAGCAAAGATAAAAAACTTATTAAGAGGCTTTTGCTGAAACCCAAAGACTTTACTTACAATGAGTTAAGGCGATTGCTATCAAATTTGGGTTATGAAGAAAACCAGAGGGGTAACACATCCGGTTCAAGAGTTGCTTTCATTAATCAAAGATTAAATCACATATTACGTTTACATAAACCACATCCAAATAATGAATTAAAGCAATATCAGATTGAGCAAATAATTGAAGAACTAATGTCAAGGGGATTAATATGAAGGACTTTTTAAAATATAAGGACTATCTTGGATCAGTTCATTTCAATGCAGAAGATGAGGTTTTCTATGGTAAAATAGAAGGAATTGAAGATTTGATTTCCTTTGAAGGATCCAGCGTACCGAAACTTAAGAAATCATTTCAAGATGCTGTTGATGATTACATGATGCTTTGCAAGGAAAGTGGGAAGAAAACTGAAAAATCCTATAAGGGTAGTTTTAATGTGCGAATTTCGCCGGAAATTCATAGAAAGGCAAAGCAATTTGCAATAATGAAAGGCATATCATTAAATCAGTTTATTCAAAAAGCAGTTGAAACAGAACTAACTAAAGAACGAGCGGATATATAAAAGAAAATCTTCATGCGCTTGGTAGAAAAGGGATTAATTCTCAATAAATCTAAACAGCTCAGGAACTGCTTTTGCGAATTTGATTTTGCCTTTTAAGGCTTTCAACTGGTTGATGTCCCTGATGCTTTTGATTGATATCAGGGTTAAATCTTGCATTATGAGGGAAATGTGATTAAAATACCGGCATGGAAGATCGAAAAGAGAACCATCCGGTCGTAGATAAAATAGATGATACGCTTTTCCGGAATGTCTACGGCAGGCCTGGTAACAGAGTTGGGTTATAAGAAGGAGAAGAGTCATGATTAGAGAAATTATCAAACCGCAAACCCAAACCCACACCATAGAAATCCCCAAAGAATATTTAAACGTGGAAGTTGAAATACTTATTTTTCCGATAGGTTCTACAAAGCCACACTCAGATCAAAGAGATCAGCTCATAAGAAAAACATCTGGTATTTTATCCGGCAGAAAAGTTGATCCAATAATCTGGCAAAGAGAAATCAGAAGCGAGTGGGATAACAGAGAATGAAATATGTCTTTTGACTTCGAAAATGAAGATGAACGTGCTGAGGTTAAGTCATTTTTAGAATGTTCAGATATTTTTGACACAAATAAAGCCATCGCCATTCAATGTCTGAAAAACAAAAAGATACGAAAGATTAAAATTCCGGATAACCTTATTGCATCCACCGCTCAAGTAAATAATTTAACCCTTGTCACTCGAAATTCCAATGATTTCAAAAATTTAGATATAAATATGATCAATATTTTTGAAAATTGTGAAAGCAGATAAAAGCTTTTAACAATAAGATGATGCTGAAGAGATCTGATTCCGGAGATGCGGGCAGCGAGCGAGCAGGAAAAAAAATCGCCCCTTTGGCGGTTCTGGGAATATCTACGGTTCCGGCTCAGCGCGTTTCCGGCAAGATAATTTTCCCCTCTTGCGGCTCACTTTTAAACCGCATGCTCTGCACATTCAGCCAGAAAGGCGGACCTCGAAAGCCCCTTGGCTTTTGCAGCTTTGTCAATAAGGGAAAGCTTGTATTCCGGGAGGGTAATATTGATACGCACCGTTTTAGAAGACAAAAAGGAAAAATCAATATCCGCAAGAACCCAGAACCCGTCCTTTGTGTAAAGATCCGATTTGACCAGGTCTTCAATCTTTGATGCCTGGGGCGGAACCGTTATATTTTCACCGTCATAATACAGCTCAACCGCCGCCTGGATATTCCGTATAGCTTCATCAAGGGTATCCCCCAAGGAGAAACACCCCGGGATGTCAGGAAGGGTTACCCATACCCGGTATCCTCATCCTTATGAATGATTACTGGATATTTCATTTTTAAGCAACGTTATGATCTCTTTGCTGTTCATTTTATATTCATACACACTGTACCTATTAATGTCAATTTTAAAGAGGCCGGAGAAATCTGTCCCTGGAACCGATCCGGTTTTATGACGTCCAAGCAGGCTTTGGCGGTGGCTCAGCGGACTTCTCAAATTGTCAGAAAGTCAGTCCGGCAGCCTCATGGTGATGAGGATTTTGAGCTGAAGAAATCTGATTCCGGAGATGCGGGCAAGGATTTTTATTCTCACCATGAAGGGCATGAAGATCATGAAGGGTTCGGGGATTCAATCTTCATGTCCTTCATGCGCTTCATGGTAGAAAAGGGGATAATTCAGGGGCGGGAAAATATATTACAGATAGGAATTTGCTTCAGAAGAAGGCTTTGCCATAAAAACAATGAACCCCGCCGGGTTACCGGCGGGGTTCATTATAAAACCGACTGACTCAGACTAAGATACTAATTGATATCTTAGAAATTGAAAGAGAGTCTATGGAAGGCTTCAACAATCGTGTCCGGATCAACAGTAGTATCACCAAAATCAACGGTTGCCATACCAAGACCACCATCATAGGTCAGGCTTGGAGTGATCTTGTAAGCGAAACCGCCGCTGAGCTCGAAAATGCTGGCATCATCCCATTTCGCAATTGCTCCGGTAGCTTTGTCTCTGTTGATTTTTGCATAGGCAGCAACCGCACTGAGGGAGAGTTTGTCGGTGACTGCATAAGACCCATATATACCAAACAGCGTGCCTGCGCCCATACCCAGATCACCGGTTAAGGGATTGCCATCAGCTGCCAGACCACCGGCAACACCGTCACCAAGGAAGTCGTCCCCAATGATCAGCAGATTGCCGGGATAGTAATCATCACCTGTATCAAATGATGCCTGGGCATCGTCATCCCATGATCCATAGGAAAGAAAACCGCCGAGTTTAAGGGCTTGCATCTGATACCAGACGTTGCCGTAAAGACCGTAAACATTAAAATCTACTCCGACAGTACGATTATAATCTCTATAAATAAAATCTGCTTCCCAGCCTATGTCACCGGCTCTCCCGTCAAGGGAGAGCTGAGCCACTATCGCCTGAAAATCAGCAGCACCTGTTCTGGACTGAGCATCAACAAATGAAACGATTGGTTTTACGTTAACATCCCCAACTTTTGTTATCAGTGCAAGATGATAAACATCATCATCTTCATCTTCACCATTAACTGTGTTTCCCTGCTCGTTTGCTGTATTATTGGCTCTTTCAAGGATACCAATAAGGGCTCCGAAACCTGTGGGCGCTGTACCAAAAATTCTATAGGCCTCGGTTGCGGTATTACCAAAATCAGTTCCCCATGCGCCAGCCGGCATCAAACCAACTTTCAGGTTCATCCCGTTGGTAAATGTATGCTGTCCCCACACCTGCTCTACGACGATGTTATCATCGGGCTGCGCTGTATAAGCACCTTCAGTAACTACATTTGCTGTACCCCAGTTTGCATCTCTCATCTCAAAGCGAGCGTGAACAGAGGTTTTGTCATCAATCTTCCATTTTGCATCCACGGAAAGCTCATGATCGTAGTAGTTATAAGATTCATTAGGAGCGAGGGGTGTAGTATTCCACGCTACGTTGTCCTCATAAGTTCCCCTGACATAATAGGAACCTGTCAATGAGAAATCCGTTGCGCTTGCAATTCCGGCACCCAGGAAAAGCACGGCAAACATTAAAGCAATTAGTTTTTTCATCTTTTTTTCCTTTTAAAAAAAAGTTAATTAAAAATTTCTTTTTATCGTACTCCTTTTAAATACAATAAAAAGATTTACTCACCCTGTTACCCCAAAAGATCAAAATTTTCTGCGCCGGTATCACTCCCCTTGCATACATCTCGACCTTTTAGTGCAACATAGGCTGTCTAATATCAATAGTTTTCAAGCGTGTCAAGCCTTTTTACCGCTTTTTTTACATATCATACACAACGATCATGCTTTTTGATTTTTCAGAAGAAAAATTATTGGCATTCTTGATCAGGGTGATGAGGATTTCTTTTTTTGAATTATTGTCATAATCGGCAATAACCATGTCCGTGACCTGACCCGGCAGCTTTTTGGGGGCGGTCTCCGGGGAAAGGCCCATTTCACTCCATTTGAGGATTTCTATACCACTGGTCTTAAACCGCCTGATCTGCCCGAAGAGACCATCGGCAGCCTCTTTGTTCTTAATGACGACCACCTCCTTTTTCCCGTCCGAATCCATATCAAAGACAATGTTCCGGGGCTGAAAATAGACCCCCTTGCCTTCATCACTGTCACCGGCAGTGAGATCTCTCTGGATTTTATCTTTTTCCATATAGGTATAATACAGGGTACTGCCGCCGTACCCATCTTCCCCGGACCATTCCTTGACGCCGTTTTCATTAAAAATGGTCAGTCTGCCGACTTTATCCGTAAACATGGCTCTCAACACATTGGAACCGGTGACATCGCCCATGGCAAGGCTCATCACGGAAAATCCGCCCGGAACCCGGAGGGCCTCACCCGGAACATAGGCATTGGCTGCCCAGTTTACCTTAAACACCTCTTTTCCTGAATAGGGCCCTGCTTTCCCGCTTTTCTGGGCATATAGGATATCCCGGCCGGAATCTTCCTTCACAACCCTCAGATACCAGGGCAGTTCTTTGGACACAGGCTTATAGCCGCTCCCGTCATATTCAAGAACAAACGATTTGACATCACCCGATGCAGGCTGAACCCGTGAAATAAAAATCTCGGCAAATCCGTTCTGATTGATATCTGCCACATCTACGCCGACAATATCCATATAAGCGGGCCCATCGATCTTTTGAACCGATACCAGCCGGCCATCCAAATTATCTTTCAGGATCTCAACGCCATGTTTATAGACAATCACCACTTCGTTTTTTTTGTCTCCATCCACATCCCCTGCGGCAATCCCGATGGCTTCCCCATTGACGGCCAGAAGGGTCCGGTAATTGGTCAAAGGACTTCTATCGCCTCCATCCCGGGAACCTGTTTCAGGTTTTTGGGCATACTGCTCTTTGGGAACGATCAATTCAGGTTTCCGGCCAAAGGTTTTAAAATTGATCTCCGCTGCAACCAGATCCATTTCCGTGATCACGGCACCGGGTTCGGCCGCCTGTTTGGAAAAGGTCAATGTCGGCTTTTCCCCTTTCACCTCCACCATGGACATATCCAGGCTTACACTCTTGCCGAACTGGGTCACACTGCCGAAAAGGATATAGTCGACCCCGAGTTTTTTCCCCAGGGCCCTTGCGTTGGATTCATTGAGCGGGCCCTTTGCATCCTTTAAAGCCTGGTCAATGGTTTCTCTATCCAGAACCTCAACCTTTCCCGGATCTGCAAGCCTTGAAAAAAGCATGGAAAAAAGACCTTTTTGGAGAAAGGAAAGATCTTCCTGCGCATTCATCTCCAAGGGGCAGACCGCCACTTTCTTGGGAGTCTCAGAAAATCCCGGAACCGCGATCATCATGGAAGACAAAACCATCAAAAAAATAAATGTTTTAAGCCCTGGGGCGTTGTTTCTCAAAATCTTTACTCCTTTGCAAAACGTTTAATATTCATATTTTTCCGTTCAAAGACTTATATACCATGACAAAAGATCAGACAAGCCAAAACTTTTCAGGCTGTTTTCCTTTTTAAATAAAATTCAAAAAAATGCGTCATGATCATCTCCACTGTTGCCCGGTTGATATGAAAATTCTCTTTCCCATACTCAAAGCAGCTCTGGTTCATCATCATATTAAAACTGGTGGCCATTTCATAGGCAGGGAAATAAAATACATCCCCATGACGGCAGACAAACTCATCCACAACGGCCCGCAAGGTGGATTTGGAATTGCAGTTGGCGCTGATCACATCCATATCCGTCCTAAAGGTGGCCCAGAGATGAACCGGAGAAACCGTCATCACGATCCTGCAATCCGGGTTGTGCTTTTTGACCAGGCTGTAAATTTTCTCAAGATTATCCAGATTTTCCTGGTACCGGCTCACCCTGAAAGCATATTCATCCCTGCCGCCCCCCTCATTGAAATAAGGCCCGGACGGCAGGCAGATCACGCTTTTATCCGATTTATCCTCCCAGATTTCCGTCAGGCCCAGGGTGAGGATCAGCACCCTGGCTTTCAGGATGGCCTTTTTTGAACATTCCACATGATGCTGGAAATCCTTTTCCGCAGCTTCAATGGAATCATAGAGAATGATTCTGCGAAAGGGGTCCTGGACCTGGCGGGTTTTTGTGGAGATCCACCATCGGGTTTTCGGGTTAAAGGATTCAAAGGTATATTCAAAGATCTGCCGCATGGAAAAGGTATTATAGGTTCTTTCCCATGCAGCACTGGCATGAACCGATGCGGGATGATCCGTTTCTTCTGAAATATATGCATATCCTTCCCGGATCAGAACCTTTCTGATCTCCCGTGCAAAACAGGACCCCATGGACGCGATGGGCGTGGATTTATCAATCACCAGGCCCAGGTCTTTTTTGTGCGGGTATCGGCCGGGAACAAATTTATTGCCGTAGGACCCCGGCCAGACCTGCCAGGGTTCAAACTCATGAACGGGGTGCATTTCTGAAATAGCCATGATCCTGTTTCCTTTAACCTTTAAACCGATGGTCCATCATAAACCTGAATTTTTAAACAGCATTTTTTGTGTGCTTAAATCCCAGGTGGGATTATCTCCAAGGCCATTGTCTTTTTTAAAATTTCTCAAAGCCTTTTGGGAACTTTCTCCAAAAGCACCATCTGCCTGCTTCTTGTAATATCCTGTTTTTGTAAGCTGGGTCTGTATCTGAATGGCGTCCTCTTTCTTGCCCGGATTTAAAAAGAGAGTCCCGGACTCCAGGGGATTGAGACGGGGTTGAGCCTTTGATGATTCCATGGGTTTTCCCAGGGGTTTGATAATATATCTGGGTGTATTCTTATAATTTTTTTGATTGGTAAAACTGCCGATATTGATGGCGGCGGGTTTGGATTCAGGGTTGGTATTATAAAGAACATCGATATAAACATTATTCTGCAGGGCATCGGGGCTGAAGGCGCCTCCGGCGATCATGACACGCCATCCCAGGTCATAGACATAGCCGGTTTCAAAAAGCGGTTTCCCTTTCATCCCGGGTTGATCCGTCACCTTCATCTCAAGGGATGATTCCCAGGGCAGACGATCCCTGCAAAATGCCATGATATAATAGTCTCCGGATTTTATTTCATTCCCCCCACCCATTTTAGCGGATGAATTGGTCTTATCATAGGCTTCCTTTCTTTGCCGTTCTTCTTTTGTCGGCTCCATGGTAACGGCATTGAGCACGGCATGGAGATAAAGGTCCATATACGAAGCCATCTCCTTCATATTGATTTTGTCAAAGGATGCTTTTGGAACATAAAAGACTTCCATATCCGGAATGGCCGGGGCAACGAGGGTTGTTCCGGAGCGGGTGATGGTGATCCCGTCTTTGTGAACCGTATAACCGGCTGCAAAATAGGTGGCAATCCCTCTTCCGAAAAGGTCTTTAAAATTGAATACCCCTTCAATCACAAGCTGTGCTTCCGTATCTGTCTGATTTTTGACTTCAAAGCCGGTGATTTGAATAATAGTCAGATCAAATTCATCATAGGTGAAATCCGTGTCATAAAAGGCTTGTTTGCCCCTGGGATCAAACACCACTTCAGGCATGGCATCCCGGCCCCCCCGCAGTTTATTCACCATGGCCGCCAGGACCAGTTTGACGTGTGTGGGCTGTTGAGACAGATCCCCGATGGTTCGATCCGGCGGAGGAAGCGCGAGGCCTTTTTCCTTTGCCGGTTCGATATGCCGGGCGCCTGGGGTCGTGCTCGTGTATACACATCCCCAGATGGACAGGGACAAAATAATCAGTCCTATTTGAAAAAGTATTTTTTTATACATATACCCCCCTATGGTTGATTCTTGATTTTTTCATATCCGGTTATATTCTGGGCGTCCCACCCGCGATGGGCGTGGGAGTATAAGTTTCCGTGGGCGGGCCAGTGGGGGCTGCCGCAGCCTTTCTGGCCTCGTCTCCCACATAACCGAGGATCGCTCCGATGGCCTCTTTGGTTAAGGCTTCACCCTCTTTGTAAATACCGGCCTTTATCCCTGTTTTTATAAGATATTTTGCCACGGCAGGGTTTTTATTCAACTGGCTTGCCTTGGTGACCATGTCAACAAGTTGCCCCCCCCGGTCTCCCAATTTTTTGAGCCCCTCTACCTTATTCATGATTTTATCCACGGCAACCGTCACGGCAATGGCCTGTATGATATCTGCGGTGGTTTTACCCTCATTGACTGCATTGATCCCGGCCCGCGTAGCGCCGAAGAGGGTTCCGGTCACAATATTGGATGTTCCGCCTGTGGCAAAACCTAAAACCATTTCCGCACTCTGTCCGGTTTTATCAAGAACAACCGCCACCCCTTCATAGGATTGCCAGACATCCGCTTCTGATTGGTTTGTCCATTTTTCAGCATCTAAGAAAAGACCTCTGATCAGATTGAGTTGCGCAAAGGTTCTGGGTTTGCCCTCCTGTTTGGAAATAATCCTGTCCACGACATCGTCCGGCAGCCCGGAAAAAAACTTTTTCAGTTCGTCCCTGGTGTATTTTTTGATTCTGTCTGATTCCTTTCCACCGTCACCGCCACCGCCACCTCCCTCATCGGGTGGTTTGGGCGGATCAGGTAGCTGCACACCCATATCATCGTCACTGGTTCCGCTCCGATCTCCACCGCCACCGCCGTAGGCAAACACAGATCCTGTGACCCACAGGGACAGAAATAAGATCATGATTGAGAATCGAATGATTTTCATTTTTTTATCTTTTCCCATGCTAAACTCTCCTTTATTTTAAATATTAATATTAAAAATGATGTCTTTTCATCTTCCATCGATGTCTATCTTTTCCCTTTTGCCTCCTCCATGGATTCAAAGGAAATTTCCGTTGTCGGGCTGGGCGTCCGGGGGATGAATTCAGGAATCAGGGCCGCCAGATCCTTGCTGCTGAACCGGAACAGGCGAAGGGCCGGGCTTGAATTTCCTTTTTCATCGATATGGGTCAGGTATAATTCCGTAAAGGGCGAATTGGCTTTGCTGGAAAACACCATCCACTTTGAATTCGGGGACCAGGAATGCCATGAGTTCATGACGGCCTGGTTACTCGTCAGGGGTCTCGGCTCCCCGCCTTTAGAAGGGATGAGGATGAGTTTGCTGTCAGGTTGGAGCAGCATTCCTGTGGGGCTTTGGGTAAACACAATCCATTTGCCGTCGGGCGAGTACCGGGGGAAAAAATTGCTGTGCCCGTTCCTGCCCGCACCTTTTAATGGTTCCGCTACGCCGCCTTTTCCGTTATTGAACGGCAGGGTGTAAATATCAAGCTGAACCGGATATTTTTTATTGAGCTCATGAATGGTCTGTTTCGGGCTTTCCTTGAGGATTTCTCTGGAAACCACTTTTTGGATCAGTTCAGGGTTAGCCGGAACACTTGAAAATGCAAGGGTTTTTCCATCCGGATGCCAGGCGGGAGAGGTCTGAACCCGGTCACTGAAATCAGCCCCGGGTAAAAGGCCAAATTGTTTTGTCCGGGTGTCAAAAACACCTATCTTTGAGGTAGTCGGGAAAAATATCTGGGAAAAAAGCGGGTCGTCCATGATGACAAAAACGGCGGTTTCATTTACCGTCCCGGCAATGAACCGCCCATCCGGAGATACCTGGGCAAAAAGTCCCATATGATAGGTTGCCGGTTTTTCAGGAGCCATGGTATTCCATGAAAAAACCAGATTGTCTTTAATTTTTATGTTTTCATCCATGGGTGAAAAGACAAAGGCCCCTTTGTCTCCTTTATAATCCGTATCCAGGGTCATAAAATTGCCGTCAAGGGAATAGGAATGGCAGTTGGCACAAACCGGAGGGTTTGAAAGAAGGGGCTCCGGTGGCTGGTAGGACTCAAGTTTTCCGACTAACAGGCTTGTTTTTTCAGGATGGTTTTTTGCTTCCAGAAACGGCAGGGGTTTTCGGATGAACATTAACCGGGCATCCACCCTGTCCCTGGAAAAGCTTAGAAAGCTGCTGCTCTGGGAGAGGATTTCCCTCCCGGTCCAGCCGCCGATGCCTTGGATGATGATTTCAAAGGAGGTATCGCCAGCGGATTTTTTAAACTCCTCCCAGATATCCGCATCCGGTATCCACCATTGGGTATTCAGCAAGGCCCGCAAAATAATTTTTTGGCTGTTTTGAATGGTGATCCGCCATGTGCTGCTCTCAGCCGTGTCTTCCCATACAAAGGCGGGCGACGCCATATCCAGAGGCAGAATTGCACCGGGCAAAGGTTCCATGATCCGGATTGTTTTTAAAGGCTGGTCCTGGGTAAATGAATCCATCCATGACACCAGATCGTCCGGGTTTAAAGAATGAAAATCGCTGTGGCAAAAAAAGATATAGGGGGGATCATTTTTTTGTCCCGACACGGCTTTAAAAGGAAAGGCTGCCGGCAGAAGGGCCGTTATCATGATAAAGAAGCAAAGCAGATGGAAAAAATGATCTCCTGCTTTTTGGAACGGGAGTTTCTTATATCCGATTCCGGAAAAAATTCTTCCCATAAAAAATCTTCTCAATGAAGTATCATCCGCTTACCAGGTTATTTTCAGGGCGATGCGACCCTATCTATATAAAAAATGCAAAGGCCTGTCAATCTAAGATTGGTCGGAAATTTTCTCTAAAACGGGCCTTCCGTTTCCCCGGGTCAGGGGCAGTATTTTCAGGAGTTGATGCGTAAATTTTCGAGCACCGGCCACATCCAGGTGGGAGCCGTCAGGACATTGGAAATCACGCAATACATCCACATCTTCAAAATGGATGGTCTTTGCCGATACGGCTTTTGCAAACACATCCCAATACCGGTCCCTCGGCCAGGTGGCCGCTTCAATGTCGCGAATCACACCGGATGACGGCATCCGGATAAAAATCACATCTCCGCCCCGCTGCCTGATTTTATGAACATCGGCATTGACGGATTCAATTCTTTCATGAAATTCCCGGGTTGAAACAAGGATTGCATTTTCAGCAGCCTCTTTTTCCAGCTTAATCCGCGATGCCAGCATCCTTGGAATATTCTCCCGTGTAAACCTTGCTTCCCGGAAGCGATCCGGTCGCATGGGGGCATAGGGCGGCCTGGGCCATTCCCCTTTTTCAGCCTGTTTTTCCAGTTTTCCGGGACTGAGTCCGGGATACCTGAAAACAAAGGCTTCCTGGATCAGGAGGGACAAGCGGATATCAATATTGGACAGCATGGTCCGGGTATAATATTTTTTTACCCATTTGGATGCCCGGTTGTCTTCGGGCGGCTTTTCCGCCAGCCAGCGGGGAAGTATCGAACAGATCACCATTCCCGAAAAATCCGGATCATTGGCCAGGTCGCTTAACACCGGAAATGGAGGATTCCCGTCAATGGACAGGTTCACCGGAATGATGCCCCTCTCTTCGGCAAACACATCCGGATGAAGTCCCAGTTGAATCCTTGAAGACCCGACAAACACCACCTTGGTATTTTGTGAGACCTTTGAGCGCTGGAGATGCCAGAGAGACATATCATCTTCTATGGACGGCAGAAAGCCTTGGGCCCGCCAGAAAAATTCCCAGGAACCCAGTACAGCGATCACGATCAAAAGGGCAAAAACCCAGGTCTTCCCTAAATTCCCGGATTTCATCCGTATATCAGAATTGGAAATATATGAAGGCACGGTCATCTCCCGGCGTAAGACTGAGAATGATCAGCATCGCGGCAAGAAAAAACGCCCTGATCCCGACCGGTGTCCCGGTCACCAGATCTTCAAAGGATCTGTTTCGCATGACAAAGTGAAAACCAAACAGACCGGCTGAGACAGCCAGCACAGTGACCATCTCTACCTGATCCAGTATTCCGGACCCGCTAAAATGGAACATCTGATATAAAATGACAAAGGCCTCGGAAAAATTTTGAGCCCTGAAAAATACCCAGGTCATGACAATGAGCAGATATGTCCCCAATGCCGTGATAAAGGGCGTGAAAACCTTATTTTCAGATGAAACAGGACCCCATTTTCCTTTGATGAACCGCTCCACCACCAGGAAGATCCCGTGCAATCCCCCCCAGACAAGAAAGCGCCAGGACGCCCCATGCCAGATCCCGCCGATGAGCATGGTCAGCACTAAATTGATGTATGTTCTCAGGTTCCCGTTCCTGTTTCCGCCCAGGGGGATGTAAAGATAATCCCTTAACCAGGATGACAGGGAAATATGCCAGCGTTGCCAGAAATCGGAAAACCCGAGGGCGCCATAGGGAAACCTGAAATTATCCGGCAGAACAAATCCCAGGCACAGGGCCACACCAATGGCACAGGTCGAATAACCGGCAAAATCAAAAAATATCTGGGCTGAGAACGCCAGGGTGCCGATCCACGCATCCACAGACCCGGCCTGACCTGTTTTTGTAAAAACCGCATCGGCTACCGGGGCCAGCAGAGTATCGGCGATGAACACTTTTTCAAATAATCCGGTCACCAGAAGAAACCCACCCCAGAACATCTGTCTTGCAGAGGCTGTTTTCTCATGAACACACTGGGGCAGAAAATCCGCCGCCCTGACAATCGGCCCGGCCACCAGTTGCGGAAAAAAGGTCACATACAGTGAAAAATCGACAAATGAATCCCAGGATTTCATCCTGCCTCTATAAATATCAATCGTATAGGACATGGATTGAAACGTATAAAAGGAAATACCCACCGGCAAAATAATATCAGGCCTTAAGGGATGATATGCAATATTGAACCAGCCCAGAAGGCTGATAAAATTGTCCAGAAGAAAATTTCCATATTTGAAGAACCCCAGAAGCCCTAAATTCACCAGAAGGCTGAGGATTAAATACAGCCTTCGCTTAAATTTCCCCCTTGAAGCAAAGATCATGCTGCCGGCTTTCCAGTCAACCAGGGTTGAAATCCATAAAAGCAACACAAAAGGGGGATTCCAGGCGGCATAAAACAGGTAGCTGAAACAGACAAGGCCTATCTTTTTAATTGTCCAGGAAACGTTGAGCCGGTAAAAAACCAGGACAATGATGAAAAATAAAAAAAAGGTCAGGGAATTAAATACCATTATCTGATGAATGTTCCAAACAGCCTGTGATAATTTTTCCCATCTAAGGGCCCCCCGATTCTGATGGTGGTATCATTGGTAAATTCGATTCTTGCCCATTGATGCCAACTTTCCAGGGAATACCATACTCCTGCAGGGTTCCCGTTTGGACCGATAATGGTGGAACCGTAACTTTGCAGATCGCTGGGCAATCGTCTTGCATGTAACCAGATCCAATTTTGAAGATGTTCCGGGGTCAGGTTTATGGAGCGCCAGTCTTCCGAAGCCAGGGTATATGCCTTTGAAATGCCGACCACTGCCTCTGGAAAATTAATCCGGCCATAATAATAATAGTGGTAAGCCGGATTTACGGTAAAACTTTCAAAGGTTTTCTTTACCTGGTCATCCGGCATCAGTCTGCCGAAATTCAAAGATGATGTCGCACAACCGAAAACCAATAACAGGCTGCCCAATATAAGAGATAGAGCGATCCGCTGAAATTGTATTTTTTTCATCTGCCACCTCCCTGTCAATTTATCCCAATACACGACATGAATTGTCGTCCTTATTCGCATAAACTAAGAAGGATTTCAACAGATGCAACCATTTACTCGTGCCCAGAAACAAAATGAAAACTGGATATTTGCCATAAGAAACTTTGCATAACCCGTTCCAGGGTGATCACCTTACGTCCGCTGGATGGATATTGCTACAAATTCTAAGATTACCTTTGCTGACCGCCATGAACTCGCTCATTCTTCGCTCAAACAGCATG
>JANNUH010000022.1:0-6677 GCA_031395015.1 Desulfobacterales bacterium
AATGTGGTATCTAATCTCTTGGTCATAGCTATCTCCTTCATTTTATTGTCGTAAATAAAAAATCTGATAGTTATGACCATCTCTTTATTTTTGCAAGTGTTTCATGCTTTGTTGTGCCCACCTGGGCATGGGGGTTAGAAGGAGATAAATAATGCAATTTAGCATTGGAGTAGAATACGCATTCCATTCATTGTTCTATATGGTTGGTCTTCCAACACATAAAACCATAGGAATCAAACAGATCGCTGAGCTCAATAAGCTTACAGAGACTTACCTTTCAAAAGCCTTTGCTAAATTACGCAAAGCCGGAATTGTCAGGTCGGTTACCGGTGTTAAAGGGGGATATGAATTGGCAAGGCAAGCTGAGGACATCTCTTTTTGGGATATAATAGAGGCGATAGAAGGCCCGTCCTATTATTTTCAATGTGCTGAAATTCGGAAAAAAAATATTTTTGTGGATGACCCCTCAGTATTTACATCTGAGTGTCCTTGCTTAATTAAAGTAGTGATACAGGAATCGGAAGACTTTTTTCGGAACAGCTTAAAAAAGAAGAGTCTGCGCTGGCTTTATGATCAAGTCAAAAATGATTTTCCGGAAGAGAAAAAAAAGGCTATGGCTGAATGGATTGATTCGATCTGATTTTGAATTGGTCATGGATGCCTGAAATCCGTCAGCGACAATTTGTATTCAATATAAAAAGTAGAATTTCAATTTTTTCGATATTGCAAGCAAAATTGCAGCCGTAACCCGCTTCCGGATTGAGTTTTTTGATTGAATGGCTTTACCGGGTCATTCCCTTGTTCAGGGCTGTGGTGGCTCTGATAATGATCTTGATTTTGTTCAGGAGGCCGTTTTTATCTGTTTCGGTAAAATCCTTTAATATGATGTCGATGGCCTTGTCTTTTTCCTCTTCTATGCGTTTCAGGGTGGTTTTGCCTTTGTCCGTTATGGCCAGGATAGTCACGCGCTCATCGCCGGGGTCTCGTTTTCTGAGGATAAACTCCTGTTTTTCAAGACGCTTGGCAAGTCCGGTCATATTGGCGCCGGGCACCAGCATGATTCTGCCTACGCTGCTGATTTTATTCTGCCCCAAGTCTGAAGCTTCAAGAACCCGGAGTATGTTATACTGGGGAAAGGAGAGTCCATATTTTTTGAAAATGGTGGAATGGGTCCGTTTAAAATTTTCCGCTGCCCTGACAATGGCCATCATGACTTTTTCTTCAAAGGTCAGATCGTTCTGATAATTTGTTTTCGCCACGTATCACCCTCTCCCTTAAGATTTTTTGCCCGCCAAAATAATGATGAGCCTCCCTAATTTACACTAGGTTTAATCACAGAATAAATAAATAGTCAATATGTTGACTATTTATTTATTGACTATCAAGATATTGCCTGATAATGATTTTACAGCATCCGGTCCCATGAAAGGATAAAAACCGATCAGAATATTTCCGGATCATTGATTTCAACAGAACCTGGAGGATATACAATGAAAGATTCTCAAACCGGTATTTTTAAGACAACAACCTGGTCGCCCGGGCCGGGATGCCATGGGGGCTGCGGCGTTCTTGCCCATATTAAAGACGGGAAGCTTGTCAAAATTGAGGGTGATCCGGACCATCCCATGAATCAAGGGCGGCTTTGCGCCAGGGCCCTGGCCATGACCCAGTATATTGATCATCCTGACCGGCTCCGCCATCCGGTCAAACGGGTCGGAGAGCGGGGGGAAGGCAAATGGGAACAGATCAGTTGGGAAGAAGCCCTGGATCTGATCGAATTAAAAATGAAAAAAATCCGTGATGAGCATGGCCCCGAAAGCATGGTCTTCAACGTGGGCACGGGCCGGGATATTTATGCATGGATCAGCCTTCTGGCCTATGCCTACGGCAGCCCCAATATCATGTTCGGCCTCACGGGCCAGGCCTGCTACGGGCCCCGGCTGGCTGCCGTGATCACGGTCCAGGGGGATTTTGCCGTATTTGATGCGGCCCAGTGGTTCGAGGATCGATTTGACCACCCCGGCTATAAGGTGCCGGAATGCATGATCATCTGGGGATATAATATCCACGCCACCTGCCCGGACAATCTCTTCGGCCACTGGATCACCGACCTCATGAAAAAAGGCACCAAGATCATCTGCATTGATCCGAGACTCTCCTGGTTCGGCTCCCGGTCCAAATACCATTTAAGATTAAGGCCCGGAACTGATTCCGCCCTGGTCATGGGATTTTTAAATGTCATCATCAATGAAGATCTTCATGATAAAAAATTTCTGGAAAACTGGACCAACGGGGCTCATCTCATCCGCAAAGACACTGGAAAACTGTTGAGGGAAAAGGATCTCATAAAGAATGGGGCCAAAGGTAATTTTGTGGCCTGGGATGAAAAAATGGGAAAACTCGTGGTCTGGGATACCACGGTTGTGGCTTATGGCAGGGCAGATGCCCTGCCTGCCATATCCGGTGAATGGGAAGTTGAGCTTTATAATGGTGATAAAATCCTCTGCCACACGGCATGGGATGCGTTTAAAAAAGAAGTCAACCGCTATCCCCTGGATGAAGTCGAGAAAATTACCGGGGTTCCGGCCAAGGACATCCATGATGCAGCCGTGTTCTACGCCAAGAGTAAACCTGCTTCCATTCACTGGGGTGTGGCCGTGGATATGACCCCGGCCCTGACTCCCCTTGTCACCGGGATTACGGCCCTCTGGGCCCTGACCGGTAATCTGGATATCCCGGGCGGCAATGTATTTGCCCGGTTTGCCTTTGATGTGGTGCCCTATGCCCTTCCCGGCACAAAAGGGGCCATCCGCCTGAAAAGCAAGGAGCTGGACGAACCCCGGATAGGTGCAGATAAATACATGCCGCTTAACAAATTTTACTGGCGATGCCAGACCGATATGACCCTGGATCAGATTTTTACGGAAAAACCCTATCCCATCAAGGGGATGTGGATCCAGACCGCAGGCATCATGCAGGGCTTAGGCATGGACCCGAAAAAATGGAAGGCAGCGCTTAAGAAACTGGATTTCATCGTGGCTGTGGATGTCTTTCATACGCCCACCACCCAGTATGCAGATGTGGTTCTCCCGGCCGGGACCTTTCTTGAAAAGGACAGTTTCAGATCCTGGTGGGTTCCGCTCCAGACAATCAACAAGGTCGTGAGCGTGGATGAATGCCGTCCCGATGTAGAAATTAATTTTGAGCTTGCAAAACGCTTTGATCCGGATTTTAAATATGAAACCGTCCATGATCTCTACGACGATATCCTGAAACCCTCGGGCATGACCTTTGAAGAATTGCAGGCCAAGGGCTGGGCCTATCCGCCGGAAGGTAGTTCAAGCTGCCCCTATCTTCGCCATGAAAAAGGACTGCTCAGGCCGGATAAAAAACTGGGGTTCAGAACCCAGACCGGGCGCTTTGAACTCTATTCCACTCTTCGGGAGGAATGGGATCTGGAGCCCATCCCCCACCATGAAGAGCCACCCTTTACACCGGTGTCAAGGCCGGATCTGGCCAAAGATTATCCTTTAATTTTGTCCACAGGAAGGCGGTCTCCGGCTTTTTTCCACAGCGAACACAGAAATATCCCCTGGCTTCGGGATATTGACCCTGACCCCATCGCTGAAATCCATCCGCTGACGGCTGAAAAAAAGAATATCGGAAACGGGGAGTGGATCTGGATCGAAAACTGGATGGGCCGGGCGAGGTTTAAGGCAAAGATAACGCCCGTGGTTCCCGAATGGATGATCATGGCGGCCCATGGCTGGTGGTTTCCGGAAAAAAAGGCTGCGGAACCGAGCCTTTACGGAATGTGGGAATCCAATATCAACCAGCTCATCCCCATGAATGAACAGGGAAAGGACGGCATGGGCGCACCCATCAAACATTCCCTGTGTAAGGTCTATAAATGCAGCCCACAGGAGGTGAACCATGAGTAAAAAACCGGAATTCGGTCTTCTCATCGATTATGAATACTGCACCGGGTGCCATACCTGCCAGGTGGCCTGTGCCCAGGAATATGGATGGCCTGCCGGGATGGGGGGAATCCGGGTCAATGAAATTGTTCAGAAGCTTCCCCATGAAAAATATTATCTGACCTATCTGCCTTTTCCCACGGAACTCTGCGTGTTGTGCAAACCCCGGACCAAAAAGGGGCTTCAACCGGCCTGTGTCACCCATTGCATGGCCAATTGCATGACCTTTGGCCCCATTGACGAACTGGCTGAGAAAATGAAGGAAAAGCCCAGAATGGTGCTGTGGGTGCCGAAATGATCGCGTAGAAAAGGAGAAAAGCTTTGAAAAAATATTCCCAATTGTTCACGCCTATTAAAATCGGAAAGGTGGAGATTAAAAACCGGTATGCCATGGCGCCCATGGGCCCCCTGGGTCTTTCCGATAACGAAGGGGCCTTTAATGACCGGGGTATCGAATATTATACGGAAAGGGCAAAAGGCGGGACAGGGCTTCTTTTCACCGGCGTCACCTTTGTGGACAATACGGTTGAAAAGCATGCCATGCCCCATGTTCCCTGTTCCACCCATAATCCGGTGCATTTTATCCGCACTGCCTTTGAAATGACGGAGCGGATCCATGCTTATGATGCAAAGATTTTTCTGCAAATGTCGGGAGGATTCGGCCGGGTGACCGTTCCCACCAATATGGGAGAATATCCGCCTGTATCGTCTTCGGCAATCCCTCACCGATGGCTGGACAAGATCTGCCGGCCCATGACCAGGGAGGAAATCCGGCACATCGTCGCCATGTTTGGAAAAGGAGCCTTTAACGCAAAACGGGCCGGGTTTGACGGGGTTCAGATCCATGCGGTGCACGAAGGCTATCTTCTGGATCAGTTTGCCATTTCCTTTTTTAATCACAGGACCGATGAATATGGCGGGTCTCTTGAAAATCGGCTGAGGTTTGCAAGGGAAATTGTGGAGGAAATCCGAAAAGCCTGCGGCGATGATTTTCCGGTGACCCTCAGGTACAGCCCTAAAAGCTTTATCAAGGATTTTAAATCCGGGGCCCTGCCGGGCGAGGAATTTATCGAGAAAGGCCGGGATATTGAAGAAGGCATTGAGGCTGCGAAACTCCTGGTCGGCTATGGCTATGCAGCCCTTGACGTTGATGTGGGGTCCTATGATTCCTGGTGGTGGAGCCATCCCCCCATGTACCAGAAAAAGGGGCTTTACATGCCCTATGCCAGGATCATGAAAGAGCATGTGAATGTTCCCATCATCTGTGCCGGACGGATGGACAACCCGGATACGGCCCTGGCTGCCATTGAAGAAGGGGTATGCGATATCATCAGCCTGGGGCGGCCGCTTCTGGCGGACCCGGACTATGTCAACAAGCTTCATAGGGGTGATGTCAAGTCCATCCGGCCCTGCATTTCCTGCCATGAAGGATGCATGGGACGGGTCCAGGCTTATTCTGCCCTGAATTGCGCCGTCAATCCCCAGGCGGCCCGTGAAAAAGTAAGGGCCTATAACCCGATATTCAAAAGGAAAAAGGTATTGATTGTGGGTGGCGGTGTTGCAGGGTGTGAAGCCGCCAGGGTTCTGGCCTTAAGAGGGCATGAGCCCGTGCTCTATGAAAAATCGGACCGGCTGGGCGGGAACCTGATCCCCGGCGGTGTTCCGGATTTCAAGGAAGACGATGGGGCCCTGGTGGCCTGGTTTGAACACCAGCTTGAAATCCTGAATGTTCCGGTAAGTTTGAACACAAAAATCCACAGGGACTTTATCTTGTCCAATAAATTTGATACGGTCATCCTTGCCACCGGATCTGTCCCGAAAAAGATGAAGCTGGGAGATGATCCTAGGGTTTTCACGGCAGAAGAGGTGTTGCTGAAAAAGGCTGATCCCGGTAAGAGGGTGGTGGTGGTGGGCGGCGGGCTCATCGGGTGTGAAACCGCATTATGGCTTTCAAGGGAAGGGAAAACCGTCACCATTATTGAAATGCTGGATAAACTCCTGGCCGTGAACGGTCCCCTTTGCCATTCCAACAGCGATATGCTGAAAGAATTGATTCCATTTAACGGAATCAACGTCATTACCTCGGCAAAGGTGAAACAATATGCCAACGGAACCATCACCTGCGACACCCATGAAGGCGAAACAACAATAGAATGCGATTCCGTTGTGCTGGCAGTCGGGTACAATTCCAACCGGTCTCTTTACGAGGAGGTCCGGTTTGATGTGCCGCAGGTTTATCTTTTAGGGGATGCCAGACGGGTGGCCAATATCATGTATGCTGTCTGGGATGCCTTTGAAGTGGCCAACGGGATATAATTTATTTGTATTAAAATCAGTTAGATATATTATGAATTGAATTTTAAAAGAAATTGTGTTGACAAAGAAAAAGCCACATGATAGCTGATAATCAGTAGGTAAAAAAACCTAACGATTGTTAGGCAAACTATCAACGGGTTAATGAATGTATGCTTTTAATAACCTTTAACGTCAGGAGGGAATCTTTTATGAAAAAATGGTCAATGACACTGGTTTTATCTATTCTTTACCTATCTCTTTTCCATGTTGCATTTCCGGATATTTCTTCAGCCGCTGATGCAGCGATTAAACTCAATTATTCCTGCCTCTTTCCCGCTCCGCACAAAAACAGTATATCTGCAGAGGCTTGGAGCAGAGAGATTGAGAAAAGAACCAATGGTAAAG
>JANNUH010000023.1:0-6857 GCA_031395015.1 Desulfobacterales bacterium
CTTTACCATTGGTTCTTTTCTCAATCTCTCTGCTCCAAGCCTCTGCAGATATACTGTTTTTGTGCGGAGCGGGAAAGAGGCAGGAATAATTGAGTTTAATCGCTGCATCAGCGGCTGAAGAAATATCCGGAAATGCAACATAAAAAAGAGGTAGGAAAAGAATGGATAATACTAACGCAAATGATAATTTTTTCATAAAAAAATTTACTCCTAAACATTAAAGGTTATTACAATATGATCAAGCCGTATAGGATAAGATTCCTCTTTTTGTCAAGAAAATTATGGCCGATCAATTTTTAATCTTTAATAAGCCGTCAACCAGTGAAATCCGACTCAGAAATTGAATCCCGTTCCAGCCATATTCGTTCATTTTAAATGCATCCCGGGTTCCTATCCCAGGATCAATCGCTGGGGATCAACCTCTTGCCTTAATATTCTGAGTTCGTCTTTTGTGGGCAATTCCGATTCAAAGGCCCGGGAGACATCAATGGAAAACCCGGTGTTATCAATGATATCCTGTGGAATGACGCCGGGGTAATACGCTGAAACATACATTTTTCTGGTCTCATCGTCAAATCTCATCACACCAAGATTCGTCACCACGGCCAGGGGTCCGCCCCTTTTAAACCCGAGTTCCTGCCGGGAATCGCCTCCCTGGTACCAGCCGATGCTGGTGAGATAATCAAGGGTCTCGACAAATCTTCTTTTTTCGTGCTGCATGAAAGTGATGACCCCGGAGGCCAGAGAAGCCACGTCGCAGGCCCCGCCGCTGCCGGAAAACCGTGTGGTCGGCCGGTGATAGTCACCGATGGCAGTGGTATTCAGGTTTCCGTAACAGTCGATCTGGGCCGCACCGAGAAAGGCAATGGTATTGAATTTTCGATGGCCCAGGATTGAAAACGCATCAATGAGCCCGGAATTCATACAGGTGCCGCTCATGACCCGCGGGTCGGCAACGGCCATGGGGATTTCATCCAGGGTCGGATCAATACCGCCCGTCTCAAAAAAGACCACGGCTTTGGGCGCATAAATGCGTTTTGCCGCGGTTGCCGCCAGCATGGACACCCCGGTTCCGGCAAACACAATGTCGCGGTCCTTGATAAATCGGGCCGCACTGATGGTCATCATTTCTTTTTCCGTATATGCTTTTTCCGTCTTCCTTTTCATGGGGAATCCGCCTCCTATTTCCGGTCCAGACCCGGTGCATATCCCAGCACCTTATCGGCTTTGATTTTTGACAGGGTTTCCTTTCCCACCTTTTCAAGATATTCCTCGTGGGATGAGACGCCGTACACCCATTCACGGAGATATTCATCAAAGGCTGCATCATCTTGAGCCGCCCGCTTGTAGAGGTTCAAATGCATGGGGTCGTAATCATAAAAGGTAAAGCAGGATGTCGGGTGTGCACCATGGGGGATTTTTACAATGGCATCTACAAAAAAGGCCGGCAGGGAATTCTGGTCCGGGTCCTGTCGGATGAAGGACCGGGAGACAATTTCCTCGCAGGTGACAATAACCGTATCCGCTGCCTTGGCCTGTTCGATATCGGCAAAGGTCAGCCCCTTGATCCGGATTGTCCCGTCTTCACCTACATACTGGGTGTGGAGCAGCATGACATCCGGATTCAGGGCAGGCAGGAGAATGACATCATCGTTTTCACCGTTAAACGGATTATGGATGATCTCATATTTTTTTGAAGCCACTTTTCTCTCTGTCCGGATTTCCCGTGGAAACCCTTCCTTTCGGAGAATGTCCGTGCCAAGGCCTGATTTTGTCGGAATAAACGGAATCCCCTGGGCACCAGCCAGAAAGCGCAGGCTCATCTGATAATTGGAATAATCTTCAAACTGGATCTCGCCCCTCTGGATCGCCTTTTTGAATCGAAAGCAGGTGGGCGCATACCGGCCGTTGCCGGCATAGGCTATCTCCACCCGCTTCACGCATCCTGCGCCGATCAGCACATCCAGGCCCTGGCCGTTGGAGTGGCAGACCAGATGAATGTCCTTTATCCCCTGCCGTATCATTTCATAAATTGCAGCCATGGGGTTCCGGGTAATGGTGAAGCCGCTGAGGGCAATCTGGGCACCGTTCTTGACAAAGCGTTGAATCGCCTGGGGCAGGGACATGAGTTTGTCTTCAATTTCGGAATAATCGGGCATCAGCATGTTTCTCATTTCTTATATCAGTTTTATAAAATCCTGGATGGTCTATACATATTTTTCCACGGCCATATCTGTTTTTTTCTTAAATGCTTTTTGAGAAATAACCACAAATGTTATACAGAAAAACCCGATGGCGTCACCAAGGACATGGGGGTAAACAAAGGCAAGGGCTCCAATGATCGTCACAATCCTCTCCAGGAGGGAAGATTTCCGGAACAGCCAGCCGGAACAGCCGGATGCCAGAAAACCAACACCGAGGAACGCCATGGCAATGGTCCAGATTCCCGCTCCCATTCCAATGCCTTCCCAGTGCAGCAATAAGGCCCGGCCGGCCGGGACCAGTACGAATATAAAGGGCAGCAGAAAGGCGGTAATGGCATATTTCCATGCCATCATGGTGGTCTTGTAGGGATTCCCGCCGGTAATGGCGGCCGCGGCAAAGGGTGACAGGGCCGTTGGGGGCGATACTTCCGAGAGAAGGGCGTAATAAAAAATGAACATATGGGCTGCATAGTCCGGCACGCCGAGCTTGGTCAAGGCCGGGGCCACAATGACCGCTGCAATGATATAGGTGGCGGTGATGGGGACGGCAAGGCCGATGATCCAGCAGATGAGCCCGGCATAAAGAGCGGTCAAAACCAGGCTTCCGCCTGCGTAATCAATAATGATGCCGGAGAGTTTGAGACCGAGGCCAGTCAGGCTCACGGTTCCTACAATAATCCCGGCCGCCGCACAGATGGCGGCCACATTCAGAACGGTGGTGGACCCTTCCTTCAGGGCCTGGATGAGTTTTAAAAAGGTAAACCGGGTTTCCTTTCTAAAGGAGGAGGCAAGAAGGCAGGTGATGATTGCAGCGAGAACTGCGATCTGTGGGGTAAAGCCCCGTAACAGGCATACAACAATGGCGATCAGGGACAGAAAATGGTAGCCGTATAGTTTTGTCAATTGCCACAAAGAGTGGTCTTTTTGAATTTCAATTGCTTTTAGCCCGAATTTTTTGGCATCGAATTCAACCATGAGCAGAAGGCCCCAATAATAAAGGGCCGCAGGAATGGTAGCCATTAAAACAACATCAATATAGCTCATCTTCAGGAATTCTGCAATCAGGAAGGCGGCCGCTCCCATTACAGGCGGAGTGATCACGGCCCCCATGCCGCCGGCAGCCAGGAACCCGCCGGCATTGTCCCGGTCATAGCCGGATTTCTTGAGCATGGGGTATGCCACCGAACCAATGGCAACGGTATTGGCAACACCTGAACCCGAGGCCATGGCCATGAGGTAGGAAGTGGCAATAACGGCTCTTCCTGCCGCGGTGGGCTTCCGGCCCATGGCGGTGAAGGCAAATTCCACAAAAAATTTGCCTGCCCCTGACACGGAAAGAAAGCCGCCGAAGATGCAGAACATGATGATAATGGTGGAAGAGACATCGATGGGCACGCCGAGGATGCCTTCCAGGGTCATGTACATATGACCGATGATACGGTCGATGTCATACCCCCTGTGGGTCCAGGGAGCGGGAAGATACTGCCCGAAATAGGCATAGAGCAGGAAAATGAAACAGGTGATCGGCATAACCAGTCCGGAACTTCTTCGGGTCGCCTCCATTACCAGGAGAATGAAAAGCACCCCTAAAATTTTATCCCATGGTTCAGGGGTCACGGCCCGGTAGATAAACTCCTCAAAATCAATGAGCATATAACCGATGCAGGCGAGACTCAGAAGGATGAGAATCAGATCTATAAAGTTGATTTTTCCCCTGAATTTTCTGGCCATGGGATAGTACAGAAAAGACAGAACCAGAAGAAAAGCCACATGCACGGCTCTCAGGATCTGGGTGGTCACCGGGAACAGACAGGTGTAGATGGCGAAAAGGGACATGGATACCGCCAGTGCGGTGATGATGGTGTTCCAGACGCCCAATAGCTTTCGGGTCACACCTTCTTCTTCTTCAATCAGTTCTTCAATCTTTTTTTCCTGCTCTTTGGAGAGCCCGCCCGCACGGCTGATACTGCCGTCCCTTTCATCGCTCGTCATCTCTTGCCTCCCAAGGACACCCTGTAAAGGGTTGGTAAAAATTTCTATTAAAAAGCATTGATTCCGTTTTTATTGGAAAACTGTCAGCCCGTTTTCGCTGAAAAATTTGGCAGCGCCTTTGTGATAAGGAATAAAGGTGCTGGATGCGCCGTTTTTAAGTGTAATATTGGTTGCCTCCTTGTGGATGGCGATGAGCTCAGGCAGTTTATCAAACAAGGTCTTGACCACATTGTAAGCCATTTTTTCATCCATGTCCTGATGACACAGCAGCACGTTGGGAACGGTGGAAACAAGGATATCCTCGCTGATGCCGGTGTAGGCTTCTTTCGGAATGTCGGATTGATAATAGATATTGCCGTATTTCGCATTCATTTTTTCTACCAGATCGCCGTGGGGAACCAGGGCCATCTTGATACCGGGAGAGGCGGAAACATCAAGGACCGATCCTGTGGGGACACCGCCGGACCAGATATAGGCATCAATCTTACCATCTTTCAGAGCCCCGCCGGACTCGGCAACCCCCAGCCGGTCCATGGTGATATCCTTTTTGGGGTCAAGCCCGGCTGCTTCCAGAATCCTGAATGCAACCACCTCGGTCCCGCTTCCCGGGGCTCCGGTGGATACTCTTTTCCCCTTCAGATCGGAGACCTTTTTGATTCCTTTTCCTTCCAGGGTTACCACATGGTTTTTGTTAGGGTAAATCACGGCAAGGACCCGAACCGGAACCGGACTTTTAAAGGCTCCCGTGCCTTTTAAGGCATCAAATCCCGTATCAGCCAGAACAAAACCAATGTCTGCCTTTTTTGCGTTAAGCAGTTTGCAGTTATCAACGGATGCTGCGGTAACCTCTGCTGTGGCATCCACATCGGCATATTTGGTTAAAAGACTGGCCAGACCCCCACCCATGACGAAATATACCCCGCCCATGCCACCGGTGGCTATGGATATTTTCGGTTTTGATTCAGCCAGAAGACCTGCCGGCAATCCAAGAATCAGAATCCCGCAAAACATGGCAATAAATTTTAAAAATCTTTTTTTAAACATGCTTTCACTGATGTCGGACACTTTTTTGAAATCCATTTGTACCTCCTTAAAATTAATAGATGCTCTGTTTCTAAAACAACCTCAACCCATTGACAATTTATCCAACCGACACTTACTGCAAAAAATCAAACCGTTCAGGGTTTCCTCTGTCCCGGACGGCTGTTTTTCCATTCTAACAATCCGGCACATACCCTATTGCCTGGGATATCTGCCGGGCCGTTTCCACGACCGCCGGGACAATTTCGGTTTTCAGGCGTTCAATACTGATGGTGCTGACCGAGCCGGACACATTGATCGCTGCAATTGATTTTCCGTGATGATCCCGGATCGGTGCTCCGGCAGCCCTGAGTCCCGATGCGAGTTCCTCGTCGCAAACGGCATATCCCTGTTCACGGGCAAGGGACAGTTCAGCCAGAAATCCTTCCCGGGAGAGGATGGTTTTTGGTCCGTATTCTTTCAAGTCGGCTTTTTCAAAAAAAACCTCGAGCTTATCCTGCGAATAATCTGCCAGAAGGACCTTGCCGATGGTCACGGCATGGGCCGGTAACCGGGAACCGACTTCCAGTACAACGCCAACGATGGAGCGGTTTCGGACCCGGTCGATATAAATCACGTCCGTTTCGTTCATGACTCCCATGCTGACGGTTTCACATAATTCCTCTGCCAGGCGCTCCAGATAGGGCCTTGCTACGTGGCGGACATCCAGATTGATGGCCCGAAAGCCGAGCTGAAGCACTTTCAGGGAAGGGCAATAGCGCCGGGAGGAAGGATCTCTTTCCAGATATCCCAGGGTTTCCAGTGTTGTGAGGAAGCGGTAGGCCGTGCTTTTATTGATCTCAAGGGCAGCAACGACCTCGCTGAGACTTAATGTCGGTACCTCACGGGTAAATAATTCCAGAATGGCAAGGCCACGAGCAAGAGCCTCAACCTGATACCGGGATTCAGACGGTCCTTTGATTTTGCCTTTTAGTTTCATCTATTAAAACCTGGTTTCTTTTAATGGCACGGGTTAACACTTATCTGAGCCGATTGTCGTTGTCAAGATTTTTTTTAGTCTTTTTTTGATAGGGAGATCATGTTCATCTTTTGATTTTAAATAGGATGAAAAGAGTTTATGATGCTAATTTTTAAATGGGGATTCAAAGACTATTTCAAAAAACAGGATTATTTCAAAAAAGAGGGTCAATTTTACAATGTGTATTGTTTGTTAAAAAAACTTCTGGAGCTGTTATGTATACAATGCCAAAAGAGATGAAGCTTTATGTGATGATTCTGGCCCTGACCGCTGTCGGCCTGGGATTCACCAACGACATTATCTCTAACTATTTTAAAGATGCCTACCAGGCCACGGCCTTTCAGCGCGGCATCATCGAGCTGCCCCGTGAACTTCCCGGAATCCTGTGCATCCTTGTCATTTCACTGTTCTCATTTCTCAGTGACATCAGGATCGCCATTCTTTCCCAGGTGCTCAGTATCATGGTGTTAAATTTCACAAAAAAATGAATCAAACCCCGCCTGTTTTTTCTAATTAAATTGACAGACTTCAAAAATTTTCAAATTATACTGACCAGGTAAAATCAGGTTATTTTGGCAAAAATGAAAAGGGCGATAGTTTTA
>JANNUH010000032.1:0-64048 GCA_031395015.1 Desulfobacterales bacterium
TTAAGCACGCCGCCAGCGTTCATTCTGAGCCAGGATCAAACTCTCCAGTTTTATCCTTTGTTCTTCTTCAAACTCTTTAAAGTCTTGTTCTTAAGACCCGCTCTTAATTTCTTATCACTGACCAATTTTCAAAGATCAAAATTCCACTTTCTTCTTTCCGGTTCATCCCTTAAGAAGAACTCTGGAAGAATATATGATGTTTCAATTAATGTCAAACAATTTCTTAACCAAAAATTAATAATTTTTTTTAAATAATAATAAATGAGTTGTTCGAATATGTATTTGACAATTCTAAAACCTGATTCTCCTTTCAATGTCCATAAAAAAAACCATGCTGCGGGTAACAGCATGGTTCTCATGATAATACAAAAATACTCTTTATCAAGCAACCGCTTTATAAAGATAGGGAATCAGGGGGTAATGATTACATTTCCACAATTATTTGTTTTTTATGATAATCAGTTCCTTATTGGCATTAAAAATTTTCTCTCCAACCCCCTGTACTTTCATTATATCCTCAGGTTTTTGAAATGGATTATTTTTTCTGTATTCAATTATTTTTTCAGCAAGTTTTTCACCCACATGTTTAAGCTTGACAAGTTCTTGCTGGCCCGCAGTATTTATATTGATTTTTTCACCTTCAGCCATCAAAGGTTGACAGAACGCAAGCAGCAAAAGACTAACCATAATAATAAAAGATACTCTTTTGATATGTTTCATTTGTTCCTCCTTTAAAAAATCAAAACGACATAAATATCCCTGATTCCCCAAACCCTTAAAAATCGAAAATCTGAAATAGCCGAAAATCTAATAACAAATTTATTTTATGGCTATAATAGTTAGCTTATACAAATCAAGGATTGATAATATTAGATTAAAATTAAAAAATCAATCAGGGAAAACCCTGAATTTTGATCTAAAATACATAATAAATTCAAGTTATTTTTTTAAACATTGTTCTTTTGGCACTCACTTATTTATCGTTGAAGGTTTGTCATTCTGTGTGGAAACTATTTTTTCATAAATCGATTTTATTTCTTTTGCTGTTCTTTTTACATCAAACAACAGTCGGGTATGTTCATATCCTTTTAAAGAGTTCTGTCTAGCCAATTCCGGATTTTCCAAATAGCAAAGAATCTTAGCGGCCAGATCCAAAGGATTCTCAGCAGATGCCAGCAAACCGGTTTCTTTGTGCCTGATTAAATCAGGAAACCCGCCGACATTTGTTGTTATGGTGGGGATTTTCATCAGCAATGATTCGACTGCACCCCCTACATTTTCCGAATGTGACGGATGCACTGCAATATCAAACCCTGAACACAATTTGGGAATATCGGTGCGTGTCCCAAGAAAAAAAACCTTATCCCCAAGTTTCCGTTTTCCATATTCCACCACATTTTTTTCATAACGACTTGCCCCACCCCATGCCCCTCCAATGAAAACAAGGTTCACATCATGATTTTGGTCTGTAAGGATGGAGACTGCATCAATGAGGTCTTCATGTCCTTTTAACCCCCTTGTTTGGCCCAGATAGCGTTTGGGCGGATACATATATGCTACCATCCCGACAATTTTTGTATTTTCTGTGATTCCCAATTCACCTCTAAGATATGCTGTATCTTCCTTAGTAAAAAGGTCCACATCTGTTCCATAATATGAAAGAAAAACTTTTTGTTTATCACCTAATAACGATTCGTATTTTTTTTTTGTCCACTCACATGATGCAATCCAGTAATCATTCTTGTCAGCAACTAAAAGTTCCAATGCTCGAAAAAATGGATGTTCCAGATGCAAAGGTCCCGGGACCTGAAAAATTTTCAGGCATGGTCTGGTCTGCATTGACAATCGCATCACAAGGGTTGTTGAAAAAAAATGCGAGTGTACCAGATCCGGTTTTACTTTTTTTAAAAGCCTTTTAAATGATTTAATTTGAAAGGGGAGCGTCAAGACGGATTTCAATGAAAGATCCATATCCAATATATGGACGGTTACACCCGCATCTTCATACTTTGATGCATTTCCGGAATAGGAAGGCAGAACCACATGCACATCAAGGCCCAACAGAACCAATTCCCGCATCTGCTTTACCGCCCATACCGCACCGTTTGATGTTTTTATAAAATGTAAAACTCTCATGTACCCAAATTGTTTTTCCTGAATAATCTGTTTGAAAAAAATATTGAACATAAAAGCAACAAAACATTAACGACAACAACAGCCACAATAATCCCTTTCAATTGCCAGTAACTTGCACCAACGATATAAGCGATTAGTGCAACGACAGCAACCACCCCCCATAAAATCGCCAGCAAGTCGGTTCTCATCTCACAATTTAATATTAAAAGCAATTGCTGGGCGGCAGCAAAGCAACCCCCTGCCAGTAATAGCCAGGGGAAAATCCAGCTATAAGGACGAAATTCACTGCCCAGAAAAAAATGCCCGACCGTCGGATAATAAAAAAGAAGCATTAAGAATAAAATTAATGTCACACATAGAATACCAAACCCTGCATAACGGTTAATCCGAAACGGATGCAAAGAAGTTACCGTTGTCCTATCCAGATTGGCCACCTGATAAAGGATCGGCTCAATAAGCAAAACGAAAAAATTACTGATAAAAAGCATGGGGATAAATGCCAGTTGATAGACAGCCGCATAGCCACCCACATCTCCAGCATTGCCGGCATGATTTAAGATCCATCGCTCGGCCATCATCACCAGCCAGATACAGGCATTACTAAAGACTAATGGAAACTGAAAAGCCGTCATGGAAACCGTATCGATTTCAGAAATCATTTTGGCATTACCGACATTTTCCACTTGTGCAGTGCAAAAAAGCCTGTATAAAAAAACACCATGGGCGATCACTGCCAGGGCACCCGCAATCGCAAATCCGCTAAGTACTGTTTTTGCATCGGATGCCCACAAGATGACGAGACCAATGGCAAACAAGAAACGCAGCGCTTCAAAAGCACCTTGAATAATACCTCGGAACCGTCTTTTACGGGCAGCATCTTCCAGACCAAACGCAACACGATTGAGGATCAGCAGGATGGTAAAAACTCCGGTTATTATAACAAAATAAAATCCTGGGAAAGAGTCTAAAAAACATCCTGAAATCAAGGTACCGATACAAAACAGGACAATACTCACCAAGGCATAAATCAGAGATTTCCCCTGGTTTCGCATGAATCCATATAATTTTCCGGCTTCACGCCAGTGTGCATAAAAACGGACAGCCGTCTTTCCTATAGGCTCTCCAAATATCTGAACAGCCAAGGTTGCAAGACTGATTGCCAACGCCAGCTTTCCATATTCTTCTGTGGACAGCAATTTTGTCAAAAATCGGGTCCCGGCAAGAAGTGCTAAAACTGATGTTATGAGACCAAAGCCAACCCAAAAGGCCTCAATCATCCAGAGTATTATTCTGTTCTGAAAAACTAATAATATTTTTTTACAGACCTGGTTCCGATATATCAAAATCTATTTTACTGCCTTTTTCATCACTTGCTTTACCTGCTCTATTACATAATGAATAGATTCAGGCGTTAAGGTTGGATGCACCATGAGCATGATGGACGTTTCACCCAATTGTCTTGCAATGGGAAGATAAGTGGTGCCTTTATCTTTTTTTCCAGCGTGAATCCTGTACAAACTATTTTTAAATGCTTTTTCCCTGTATATTTCAGGACACGTGCCGGTATAACAAGGGATACCCGCATCATTTAAGGCATTGATGACCGCAGCCCTGTCCCACGATTTCTTTAATAAGGTCTGATTTATAAAAACATAATATTTATAATACGAATGATAAACATCCTCATCCGGTATAGTTGTCCTCAAACCAGGAATGCCATTAAAGGCCTGATTGTAGAGTGCGGCAAACTCTCTCCTTTCCTTTACCCATCCATCAACTTTTTTGAGCATGACCCTGCCCATGGCAGCCTGCATTTCAGTCATTCTGCAATTTGTACCAAAGCTATTCACAAGCCACCTGAATCCCGGCTCATGCTCCTGGTGGAACACTGCGTCATAATCTTTCCCGTGATCCTTATAACTCCAGACCTTTTCCCAGATGTCCCTATTGTTGGTCACCAGCATTCCACCTTCCCCTCCGGTTGTCATGATCTTATCCTGGCAAAAGGAGAAAACAGCGCAATCCCCGAAACTTCCGACTTTGCTTCCATCTAATACAGCACCAATAGCCTGGGCACAATCTTCAATTAAAACAATCCTGTTTTGTTCACAAAAGGATTTGATCTTTTTGAGATCACAGGGCCAACCCGCTAAATTAACGGCAATAACCGCCTTTGTCTTTGGGCTGACAGCTTTCGCGATAGTCTCAAGCGTTATATTCTGACTGACCGGGTCAACATCCACAAAAACAGTAACCGCTCCTCTCAATGCAACACAACCGGCAGACGCAACAAAGGACCGGGGAGTGACAATCACCTCGTCTCCTTTTCCAATATTGAATGCAATCAGCGCCAGATCAAGGGCGAGACTACCATTAGCAAGAGCTATGGCATGGCTTGTTCCGATATAATGGGAAAATTCTTTTTCAAACGCATTAATCTCATTCCCTGTCCACTGATTAATTCTTCCTGATTTAAGCACATTGACAACCGCTTGTATCTCGTCATCCGAAAAAGAAGGCCATGGGGCAAAATCCATATTATCTCTCCATACTTTTGATGATTTTAACCGGTGATCCAAATGCGATTACATTATCAGGTATGTCTTTATTCACAAAACTATGGGCACCAACAATTGAATTCTCCCCAATGGTGATACCAGGCATTATCGTGCTGTGGCTGCCGATACAACAATTTCTCTTTAACGTAACCCGTCCTTTTTTCCCATCAATGGTTGAAACAGAATAGACAGAGCAATGGGAGCCTAATTGAACAAAGTCTTCAATCACCACTTTTTCATGGGCGTTGATATAAGTGAACGCTCCAATATCGGTTTTATACCCAAGGGTTAAGCCTGAGGCCCCCTGAACAACCCAATGATATTTTGTAAGCTTCCCGTCGGTGATTTCCGGATATTCCCAGTTCGCAAACCTGTCACTCATCACTTGTACTCCCAATAAATTCTTTTGCTGTTACATGTCCTTTTTGATTTATGCCATGTTGTTTGTAAACCTGAATCAGGGTGATCAATAAAATTTTTAGATCAAGCCAAAAATCATGATGATCAACATACCAGATATCCATCCTGAATTTTTCTTCCCAACTGACTGTATTCCGCCCATTCACCTGTGCCCACCCGGTAATCCCGGGCCTGACGTCATGGCGTCTGGACTGATTATGATTATACCGCTGCAGATACTTCATCAAAAGGGGTCTTGGTCCCACAAGGCTCATATCCCCTTTCAAAACATTGATCAGTTCCGGCAACTCATCAAGACTTGATCTGCGGATTAGAGAACTGAAGCGGTTAAATCTTTGTGAATCCGGAAGAAGGTTCCCTTTTTCATCTTTTTCTTCCGTTAATGAACGAAATTTATATATCATGAAAGGTTTCCCTTTTAATCCCGGTCTCATCTGCCTGAACACGATGGGTCTCCCCAATTTACACCCAACCAGTGCCGCAACCAGAACAAACACCGGAAACAATCCAAAAACCAATATTAAGGAAACTAAAAAATCAAAAACCCGTTTCATTTATTTTCGCTCCATAGGCGGGTTTGGATTATATTCCGGTACCATCTGCCTCAATACTTTTCTGATCTGGTCCTGGTCCCTGTTATTTGCTGCATTTTCAAGGTCTTCCAGCCTGCCATCCAGTCCGCTCATATCACCCGTATGGCTGTTCAGCACCATAATCTTTTGATGACCGGTAGTGACAACATCCTCCTGACCCGTCATCAATTCTTCATATAATTTCTCACCCGGTCTTAAACCGGTGTATACGATTTTAATATCAACATCCGGTTCAAAACCTGAAAACCTTATCAGATCCCTTGCCATATTATCGATTTTGACAGGTTCTCCCATTTCAAGAATAAAGATTTCGCCTCCCTTTCCCATGGCACCGGCTTGAAGGATCAATTGGCAGGCCTCAGGGATCAACATAAAATACCTGATGATTTCAGGATGGGTGACGGTAACCGGACCTCCTTCCTGAATCTGCTTTTTAAAAAGGGGAATAACACTGCCGACGCTGCCGATCACATTGCCGAACCGAACCGTTATAAATCTGGTTTTTGATTCTTCACAGTTGTTCTTTTTCTGGACCAGCAACTCGGAAATCCGTTTGCTTGCACCCATAACATTTGCCGGGTTCACTGCTTTATCGGTTGAAACAAATACAAATCTTTTGCATCCTGAATCGTGTGCCGCTTCAACAAGATTTCCCGTTCCGACAATATTATTCTGAACCGCTTTCCAGGGGTGTCTCTCAAGCATGGGGACATGTTTATAAGCCGCAGCATGAAATACAATCTCCGGACAGAACTGATCAAATATCTTCTTTAATTCCTTCCTGTCCTGGATATCTCCCAAAACAGGAATGACTTCAATGTATGGAAAATTTTTCCTTAATTCAAGATCTATCTCATACAAGGGGCTCTCCGCTCTTTCAAGCAGGATTATTTTTTCCGGAGAAAACCTGCATATCTGCCTGCAAAGTCCTGTCCCAATGGATCCGCCGGCTCCGGTAACAAGAACCCTTTTCTGGCTAAGATAGCCACCGATCTCTTTTTTATCCAGTCTGACGGGTTTCCGCCCTAAAAGGTCCCTGTATTCAACATTTCTGATGGAACTAATGCTTATCTTCCCGTCAATCAATTCTCCCATATCCGGAATTGTTTTAAAATCAACATCCGCCTTTTTGCACAGATCCACAATATGTCTCATCCGCTCCGAAGTTGCAGAAGGGATGGCAATGATAACATCATCAACATCCGTAATTTTGGCTGTGTGTTCAAGCTCATCTATTGTGTTCAGAATCGGGACTCCATGAATTTTTCTGCCGATTTTTGATATATCATCATCAAGGAATCCGACAACATGGGATTGAATGGAAGGATTTTCCCGGAATTGACGGCAGATTTTTTCTCCACAATCCCCGGCGCCGATAATCAGCATCCCCCTTCCCTTTTTAACTTTTTTCCGAAAGATCTTGGTCAATAAATCCCAGGCACTGATATTTTCAGAAAACCTTTCAAAACACATACGGGTAAAAACTCTCAGGCCGATTATAAACATAACGCTTAAGCACCAATCAATAATGAATACAGACCTGGAAACCATTTCAAACCGGGTTTTAAATAAAAAAAAGGCTATCAGCGCAAGACTGGCTGTAGTTGAGGCCTTTATAATATTCATAAGATCATTGAGACTGGTATACCGCCACATCCCCTTGTACAGATCAAAAAAATAAAAACAGAAAAGCTTTGCCCCCAACACATAGGGAAGCATGTTCTCCAGCCCGTCCATTGCCCAGTACGGAATATCAAAATCAAACCGGATTAAATGGGCCAGATAAAAAGAGCTGCAAAAAAGAATCATGTCCAACAGCAAGATCAAAAATAGATTTCTGGAAATCTTAATTTTCATTTAATGAATACCTTCTGCGGATAATGATCGAAAAAACGGCAAATATAATGCTGTAAATCAAATAAATGCCTAACAAAAAAAGGATTCCTTTGGGTTTGATTAATATACCGGACAAACCTATAATAAGTTGCGCCAAACCATAACCCAATGAAACCTTGGAGTGGCCTATTCCAGCTTCATTGACCAACATCTGGTAGATATGTTTTCGATGGGGTTCGATTAATGAATCTTTACTCCTTATTCTGACAACCATTGTAAAAAGCTCATCAAAATAAAGAGGCGCCAGGAATCCTGCCATTATAAAAAAATCCATTGTGTTTTCTGATAAAACAATGATCAAACATGCAAAGACAAACCCTAAGAGAATACTTCCCACATCACCTAAAAAAACCTTTGCTCTGGGCGTATTAAAACACAGAAATCCGAGACATGAAAAGGCTATTGCCAAACTTAAATAAGCATACGCCGGGTCCATACCTGACAGTAAATTATAAAATGCGATCAATATAAAACCCAAAAACCCTGTTATCCCTCCAATTCCATCTATACCATCCATAAAATTATAAAAATTTGCAGTCCCGACAATAAATACAGAGATAGGTAACAAAAAGATATAAGTGCTCAGCGCAACTTGTTTTGAATATAAAAAAAAGATTATAAAAAACAAGCTACATCCAAAATGGGCAAAAAGTCTTTTTTTTACAGACCAGAGATGTTTATCCCCTCCCCAGAAACTTACCAGTGATATTACGACCCCGGGAAGCCATATGAATATTGGAATTTTCAGGATCACGCTAAAAAAAACAAGGGCTACAAGGATACCGAACCCTCCGCCTTTAGGGGTTCCTTCATGATGAGAGCTTCTGCTGTCCGGCAGATCAATGGCACCAATCATACTGCCATATTTCATTACCATCCAAGCCCCTGTAACCCCTATGAGAAAACTTGATAAAATGAGTATCATTATATACCATTATTGATAAATACAGATTTCAAACTCAATCTGGGTTTAAAACCAGTATCCAACATTCTTTTATTATCAAAGACAAGATCCTTTGCAAGTTTATAATAGAATGAACGAATCCATACGGATTGATTTCTCAGCAGCCATCCCATAAGCAAAGTTGGCATACCGATAATGTGCAGGGGAATTTTAACCACCATCCTTTGGGGTTGATGCTTTGTTTTCTGGAAGACCTCTATAATTTCATTAAAAGAATAAGGTTGCTCATCACAAACATTGAAAATATTGCAACCCTGTCTGTTTATCATCTGTTTCAACCTGAAGTCAATGAATTCCAGCAGGTTTAACCGGGCAAGGGCTGACATTTTCTGCTCCCCGGAACCAAACCGTAAATATAATATTTTTTGAGGTGCAAACACTCTTTTTTCAAGATTAAAACCCCACTCATTGTCATAAACAGGGGCAAGGCGTAAGATATCCAGTTTTTTCAGAATGGCTTTATGATAAAGGTCTATCAATCTGTTTTCAGCACTCAGCTTGCTTTCCGCATATTGGCTTGTCGGCAGACAAGAATCAGTTTCACAGACGATAGGGTTAGCCTGATTTTCCCCATATACTGCGATTGAAGAAAGAAAGATAAAATAAAGGTCCGGGTTAGATGAGGCGGCGAAATAAGCCAGTTTTTCAGTTGCCAGACAATTAATGCGCTCATATGAATTTGATCCTTTTTTTGTAGGGAAACTTTGATGAGCCAACCCGGCACAATGGATTACCACATCCGGCAGATAGGTGGTACAGATATATTTCATTGCCGTTTCATCTTCAATATCCGCAGTCACTGAGATATGGTTGCACTGTGAATCAAAACAAGGATTCCTGTCCAGAGCAATAATCCTATATTTCAAAAATAGCGCCTGGCATACTGCCTTTCCGATAAATCCGGATGCACCTGTAACAAGGACCGTTTTCATACGTTAAAACCATTCACATCTTTTATGTTCAGTGTTTTCAATTTTTTATCGGTTCATCCTTCTTTTCAAATACGTTGGAAAGACGGGATGTGTCAATAAAAAGCATAACCCCATTTATTGAAATAATGTATCGCACTTTTGATAAATATGATGAACCACTTCAATTCCTTGTGGGCGGCCCGTTCCCACCGATGTATAACCTCAGCCTCCGGGCAACTGACCGTTCTTGCATATTTTTGTACCTTTCTACATAAATCAACATCTTCAAAGTATAAAAAATAGGTTTCATCAAATCCTTTAACAGCTCGAATGATTGAGGTTCTGCAAAACATAAAACATCCTGAAATAAAAGGAATATCAATTGGAAGCGTATATCCTGTTTCCCTCATCTCATAATAATGCAACCGGGTTTTAAACATATTTTCAAGACAATTGGGCACAAACCGTCGCAGGATGAGATCAAACAGCGATGGATATTGTTTGTTAAGATATTGTAAAGTGCCGTCTACATTTAATACATTGGCACTGCAGATGCCGACATCGGAATGATGCTCCATGAATTGACAAAGAATGGATAAAGCATCCGGCATAATCACCATGTCTGAGTTCATGAACAAAACATATCTGCCCTTAACTCTATTCAAATTTTTATTTTGATTGGCACCATATCCATATTTTTTCTTATTTTCCGTTAGAATCACTTCTGGATAATGTTCTTTGATAAACCTGACTGAATCATCTTCTGAGTTGTTGTCAACAAGAAGTATCTCACTTTGAATATTTTTCAATCCTTCTTTCAAAGACGGCATCAACAGTTTCAAATCGTCATAACTGTTATGGGACACAAGGGATATGGACAAATCTATCACATCAACACTCCAAAAACCCATTTGCCTTTTTTTTAAACCCCATTGCTTAATTCCTTAGCATACCAAGTATAAAATCAGCCCGGAACATCGTTATTAAAGTCACAAATGAAAGTCAAGCAAAACAACTGTATACTCGGTGAATTTCGGTCTTTTAAAAAGCCTTTACAATGACTTTCAGATGAATTATACATTACAATCCTTTCGGGACACGGCTTTCGAGTGATATGCCGACTGTAGCCAAGAGAGCGGAGCTATGCCCAAACCGTTTGTTTTTTTTGATCTGAAGAAAATTTAAAATGCCCTTTCGCAACATCATTGAACTCATCCTTTACAAAAGCTATACGGATATCAAAGCTGATGCCACCCGGTCTTATCTTGGCCTGGCTTGGTGGATCATAGAGCCGCTTCTTTATCTGTGCGGATTTTATATTCTTTTTGTGCTGATTCTGCAACGCGGCGGTCCGGATTTTGTTCCATTCTTTCTTTGTGGTGTAGTGGTCTGGAAGTGGTTTGCGAGCAGCATCCAGGGTGGTAGTCAGGCCATAAGTATTTATCAGGGACTATCACAGCAGGTTTATGTTCCCAAATATGTCTTTCCAATCATCATGGTGATGGGGTCCACCATTCGATTTATACCTGTCTATATTTTACTCACCCTGTTCCTGTTGTTTTCCGGCATACCGGCCCAATCAAGCTGGATAGCCATACCGCTCGTTGTATTCATTCAGTTTTGCCTGATCATTGCACTGGCTCTTCTGACCGGCGCCATCACACCTCTTGTGCCCGATCTCAAAGTCGCTATTGATAATGGAATGCAGATACTCTTTTTTATTTCCGGTGTGTTCTTCAATATCAACGAGGTCCATGAGCCGCTTAAAACGTATTTATTTCTAAATCCAATGGCAGGGATCATTGACGAATACCGCAATGTCATGATCAGGGGGCTCTGGCCGAATATGGCACGGATGGGCTATATCCTGCTGTTTTCTATTGCAGCGGGAAGCCTGGGTCTGGCAATCCTTCGATTTATGGACCGCCGATATGGAAAGGTGCGGTTCTGATGACTGCCGATGAAATCATCATCAGCGTAGAGAATGTCAGCATCTCATACGCTATAAAAAAAGGATTTCTGAAATGGTCTAAATTCACTCCCCTTAAAAGCATTTCCTTTGATCTGCATCGTGGTGAAACTGTGGGCATAATAGGATGCAATGGCGCAGGAAAAAGCACCCTCTTGCGCGCCATTGCAGGGATTATAGAACCAAATGGCGGGGTTATACGTAATTTCGGGGCTCGTGTCTCGTTGCTGTCTCTGGGAGTGGGTTTCATGACGAACCTTAGCGGCAGGGAAAACGCCATATTGAGCGGCATGCTGTTAGGCCTGAGCCGAAAAGAAATTACAAGCCGCATTGAGGCGATTATGGAGTTTGCCGAACTCGGTGATTTTTTCGACCAGCCATTGCGCACCTATTCAACCGGTATGCGTGCTCGCCTGGGATTTGCAACGGCTATGCAGGTCAACCCGGATGTGTTGCTCGTTGACGAAGTGCTGGGGGTCGGGGATGAAAAATTCCGGGCAAAATCCAGTTCTGAAATGAAGAAACTGATTAAATCCGATAAAACCGTAATTCTTGCATCACATATCATTTCCACCATGAAGGATCTCTGTGACAGGGTCGTATGGATTGAAGATGGTGTGGTCAGGCATGTCGGTGAGGCCAATGCCACCCTTGATCTCTATGTACAAAAAAAATAGCGTGGTCGGAAAACATTTTTCCAACAGGTAAGGGATTTATTTTGGACAAAGCCTCAAATTTACAACCTGCGTTATTTTTACATATTCAAAAAACAGCAGGCACCTCTATAGTAGACTTAGCGAGAAATGAATATGGCAATGAGAATGTTGTAAGCCATGGGGATTATCTTGGGGCTGGTCAGCCTTTGTCTGTGCGTTCTCAAACGGCAGATGATAACCCAGGGTCAAAGATATCGACTGAAATTTTTGATGCTCCTGATTTTCATCAAATCCCGTTTATATCGGGCCATTTTGGCTATGATTTTGCTAAGCAATTTATGTCCGGGCGTTTCTTTTTCACCTTTCTGCGTGATCCAATAGAACGAATCCTTTCCTATTATTATTTCTCCAGGACCCGGGACCCGAAAGAGTACGAAATATATGCCCTTGCGCAAGAGTGTACTCTGGATGAGTTTTTGACTTTAGGCCTATCGAAGCCGGCTTTGAAAGCCTGTATCTGGAATAATCAGGCCTGGCTGTTGGCTCACGGCTACGGCAATTCGGACAAGCGACACATCCTCATGTTTTCAGATAAGGAGATTTTGCAGCTCGCCGTCGATCATTTAGATGACTTTTCGTATATCGGTTTCACCGAAACGTTCGAAGAAGATCGGGATGTTATCTTGAAAGCGTTGGGCATTGCCCTGCCTCAACAGAAAATCATCTCCAATGCCACTCCTGGTCGTCCAAAAAATCCTGATCTGCCGGCATCCACCATGAGATTACTGCATGAGCTCACCCATCTTGACCGAGCTCTCTACGAGAGTGCCTGGAAGATGTTTAAAGAGCGTGGGCTCAAGCAGCGCGTGGCGGCGTTTTTGGGGAAACTGGGGAAATGGACCACCAGAGCATGAGCACCGGCATAATTGAATCAAATATTGTAAAGGGCAGACTTCTTCCCGGTATTCACGGATTGCGGGGCATCGCATCCATCTCTATTGTCTTGTACCATTTGAAACATCTATCCGGCATTGATCTGCCGGCTTTTTTTTCTTTTATCAGCCGTGATTTCGGGTATAGTGTACACCTTTTTTTTATCGTGAGTGCGTTCTCGTTGATGTATTCGACAGAGCATCGAGTCGGAAAAGGTGAGTGGGTTTATGAATATTTTGTCAAAAGATTCTTCCGAATTGCGCCTCTCTTTTACTTCATGATTTTTTTCGAACTATCCCGACAATTATTATCTGGAAAAATAGTTACGGGATTTAACGATATATTTTTAAATTTTACTTTTGCCTTTGGGTTGGTTCCGTTTTCCGACTTTATTTGGGGGGGGTGGTCCATAGGTGTCGAAATGATTTTTTATGTTGTTTTTCCTGTATTACTTCTTTTGATACGCAATCACAAAACAACCCTTGCTTTTCTTTTTGCTACAACATTTGTGTGCTATCTGATTCGAAGTGTATTGCATGCACAACACCTTCGTGCACCTACTCTCCATCGTTGGGATTGGAGCTATTTTTCATTTGCTTCCAATTTCTATTTTTTCGCATTTGGCCTTTACGCCTATCAGCTTGTGAAAATTTTTGAAAAATCATCCGTGTGGCTGAAAATTGTCATCCCTTTGGGCGTGACCCTTCTGATCGCAAGCTTTTGGATCTGGGATCTGGCTCATAAATTCTACTCGCTCGGACGGATGGATTTGATGTTATGGGCTACCGTTTTTGCCTTGTTTACCGTGTGGCAGTATCACAACCCCAGCCGAGCCGTAGCAAATAAATTTCTTCAGTTTGTCGGTGAAAGGAGTTTCAGCATCTATCTTCTCCATCCAGTATGCATCACCCTTCCAAAACGCTATATTCAGGAAATGTATTCCGCCTTGACACCGTATTTTTCTGAATATGCATTCTTTGTCTGTGCCCTTGTGGTTTTAGGCGTGGTATTGGTTTTTTCCGAAATAACGTACAGGCTTATCGAAGTCCCCGGCATTGCCATAGGAAGGCACCTTATCCGGAGACATCGTCTGCGGCCGAGTTTGGCCTAGCGAAAAACAGATATGGGTGCATCAAAAACAATTTATCTTCATTTGGGGACCAATAAAACCGCCGCTACCAAATGCGCCTTGATTGGTCTCGACAATCGAGGGTTTCATCTATACGGTAAGATCCTCCCGGCAAAAAAAGCATTACGCACGCTTGCCGAAGGCACACGATCTAACACCAATTACCTTGAAATTTCTGTCACCGAGAATTGCTGATATTATGGTTGCCAAAAAGCATCTTCGCCTTAACTTATGTTACGGAACAATAGATATCGATCTATGAATTCATAGGCTTACGTCTTACTTGGACGTGGCGATGGCACCCAACTCAGTTTACAAATATTTCATGGAGGTCACAAAAAAATGATAGAGAAGAAATTAAACGACAATTTTTGTATCCTGCCTTTTATCCACATGCAGATAGGGAATCCTGGCCGTGTCCGGATTTGCTGCGCGACGCCCTGGCTGACAGATGAGGCGGGGAAAACACTGAACGTTTACGAACATAGCGCCACCGAGATTTGGAATTCAAAAGCCATGCGGGAAGTACGTCGCGCCATGATAGAGGGAAAGCAAGTCGGAGAATGCTCAAAATGCTGGCAACAAGAATCTAATGGCGGTAGCAGCCGACGGATGGCCGAGAATGCTGAGTTTCGGTCACGGAGCGCTCGGTCACGGAGCGGCTTAAAAGCAAAGGTGTTAAGCCTATTGACACAATCCATTGACCCCTTAGAGGAGATCAGGATTAAAGCTGTGCGTGAAGATTTCTTTGTATACTCGAGTCCCATAGACTTTGAACTTGAGGTAGGGAACGTTTGCAACCTCAAGTGCCGTATGTGCGACCCGCAATTTAGTTCGAAAATCGAACATGATCCTGTGCACTCGAAATGGTTCGACAATCCAAATGCGGACACCTGCCAAGAGAAATTAAAGCCAGGCGGCTATCCCTTGAGTCGATTGCCGGAGAAAAAGCATTGGTTCAAGGAAAAATCATTCATCTACGGGGAACTGTTTAAACAGCCCAAGGCAATTCAAAAAATAGCTTTCAAAGGTGGTGAACCATATGCCTCACAAGAAGCGGTGGATATCCTCGAATATCTGAGCACGGCGGGCGACCCTGGCAAGATCAAAATCAGTATTGTGACCAACGGTACGATAGCAAACGCGAAGTTGCTTGATGTCACCGCAAGATTTAAACATGTTGTGATAGCAGTAAGTTTGGATGGTATTGGAAGCCATTATGAATACATACGATATCCAGCCAAATGGAGCACGGTCGAAGAAAATTTGCGACGTTTCGCGAGTCTGGACAACGTGTTATTGATTTCATCAATCGCCTTCCAAGCGTATAACGCCTTGCAGATTGTTGAACTCTTCCGGTATTGCGACCGCCTCGATTATAGGATCCAAGTAAATGCGTTACGTTACCCTGTTCATCTCGCCGCCGCCGTCATTCCGCCGAAGGCACGCCAAGTGGCGGCACAGAGAATCAGCGACTACGTGGAAACAGACTGTAAGCGGGAAAACCGTGCAAACATCAGCGCTTTGGCACGTGGACTTGAAGCACTAGGTAATAAAATAGATATGGAAAATCTACACAAGTTCATGTTGTTCACCAATGATCTCGATCAAAGCCGTAATCAACATTTCAACGAGGTTCACGCTGAGTTGTTAGGTTACATAGAAGAGGCTGGAATCTCGTGGAGTGATGAGACCCGTTTTGCTCATAAGGAATTTTCTTCTGCGACCTGACAGCCCACCTTCTGCAGGGTAGTTCTGCCAATTGTATTTCGCCCATGGTGGCATCAGTCAGTTCTTGCAGCCTTAAAAAAAGACCAAACCGCACGCAGCTGCCTTGTCCATCGCCAGCATGCAGAAGAATAGTGCTTAAAAAATAAAGAAAGAGAAGTCACGGCACGAACTCAAACCCCAATAATTTTCATTGTAAGCGGTTAGGGAACCGCATCTTTTAAATGTCCGCCGGGCGTGAGAGGCTGAGCCAACTTTAAAATCAAAGGAGGCTTAGAAAATGTCAGAAAGAACCAAAGAAGAGGATAGGGAACGTTCCCAGTTCTGGAAAGATCATTTAGATCAGTGGTCCAGGTCCGGGATCACTCAGAATGCGTACTGCCGGGCAAATGATTTAAAATCCAACCGGATGACATATTGGAAAACTAAATTTAAGAGACAAAGTTATCCTGTAGAATTTGTTCAGATTTCACCGGCCCGGATTTCACAATTGTCTCAACCTCGGGAAGTATTGCGGCTAAACGTTGACTTAGGATTTCAAATTGAGATTCCGGATGGTTTTTCAAAAAACCACATTGACCCGGATACTACAAGTCGAGACCTTTGCACAACCTGGATCCAATCGAATTATAGAGATAATTTGCCATCGAATAGGGTTAAAACATGTATAAAACATATAGAAATAATGAAAATATCGAATAAAATTTTGCTTAGCACGGTTGTGCAAAGGTCTCAAGATATATAATATTTGATCAGAAAAATGATAAGATTTAACAAAGAAATTGAAGCCGACGTCGAACTCGCTCCTGGAAAACGAGGTAGTCGTGCAAAGGTCTCGATTTGATGTTATGGGCCACTGTTTTTGCCTTGCTTACCGTGTGGCAGTATCACAATCCCAGCCGAGCCGTGGCGAATAAATTTCTTCAATTTGTCGGTGAAAGAAGTTTCAGCATTTATCTTATCCATCCAGTATGCATCACCCTTCCAAAACGCTACATTCAAGATCTGTATACGGCCTTGACACCGTATTTTTCAGAATATGCGTTCTTTGTCTGCGCCCTTGTGATTTTAGGAGTGATATTGGTTTTTTCTGAAATAACGTACAGGCTTATCGAGGTTCCGGGAATTGCTCTGGGAAGGCACCTGATCCAGAGACATCGTCTGCGTCCTGGTTTGGCATAACTGTAATATTCATGGGCGCATCAAAGACAAAAACAATTTATCTTCACCTGGGGACCTATAAAACCGCCACTACTTTTCTCCAATATGTTTTATGGCATACCTTCAAAGATCCTGCAGGGCCTGTTTACTATCCAAGAGCAGGAACCTATGGCACGGCTCATCATTATCTTCCCTCTCCTGAATTTCCCGGTTGGATGAACGGGGTCACCCGGTCTGAGTATGAAACCGCATGGGAGCATTTATTGACGGATATCAACGGCAGCACTGCCGATTTGATAATCATCAGCTCCGAGATGTTCTGTTCGCTTTTTGAGGACTCCATCGATTTTATTCGAAAGACACTTGGGGATTACCCTCTCCGGGCGATCATTTATTTCAGGCCCCAGGATCAATTCATCTCCTCCTTGGCAGCACAATTTATAAAAGGATGCAATTATAAGCCGGAATATTATACGGATCTGGACAAAGGCATTTATAAAATCAGCACCGACAGGCGGTTTGACTATGGAAATATGTGTGCCCTGTGGAGCCGCGCTCTGGGGGAAAAAAATCTGATCGTGAGGCCCTTTGAGCCGAAGCAATTTCATCATGGAAACATCCTGGCTGATTTTTTCCATCATGTATTGGGAAAGCCCCTCCCGGAATCTTTGGACCTTCCATCTGAAAACTTAAATCCAAGACTTTGCAGAGATGCCCTTGAATTCAAACAATGGGTGAATCGCCTGCCTGTGGACAGGGACATCATGAATGCGGCCCTGCGCGGCCTTCTGGCCTATTCTGAAACAATGGATGCCCGAACCCGGAACCCCTATCAAGAGCATGTGCTTCTATCTCCGTCACAGCGCCTGGAAATCCTCCGAAAATCCGCAGACACCAATGCCCACATTGCCCGTTCCTATCTTGGACGGGAAGACGGAAAATTATTTGAGGACCCCGTGATCGATCCTTCTGCTGAATGGACTCCCTATCCAGGTCTCGATAAGAACGGGATTGAGGCGATTATCCGTTTTTTAGGCAAGGCCACTCCCGAAATTATCGAACTGCTGGCCCAGGCAGCTCTGAAAATGAAGCGAGCCGACCCTGATATGCGACGATTTATCAAAGCTCTGAAACGCTATCCAAACTCCTCTAAATCAGAAAAAAAAACCATCCTGCCGGATTTTTTACACAAACTCTTTGGAAGGGAACCGCATTGATGGCATCAACTGATGCAAGCCAATCTGTCCCGGCCTTGTTCCTGCACATCCGAAAGACAGCCGGCACATCCATTGTGAAGATGGCCATGGATCATTATGGATATGAGAATGTATGCAGCCACGGCGCATACATGGGAAAATCACCATCCGGGTTAAAAAAATTCCCTTTTGTTTCCGGTCATTTTGGATATGATTTTGCACAGGCGCTGATGCCGGATCGTTTTTCCTTTACCTTTCTGAGAGATCCCATTGAAAGAATTATATCTCTCTATTGTTTCTGCAGGACCCGTGATCCGGAAGAGTTCCCCATTTACCGAGCCGCATCAGACCACGATCTGGATGGTTTTTTACAAATTGCCAACGATGATGATCTGGTTCGAAGTTATATATCCAACAGTCAGGTTTGGTGTCTGGCCTCCGGTCCTGGATTTTATGAAACTGCGATGGATGAGATGACGGCCGATGAACGGTACCATCGTGCATTAACAAACGCAAGCCGATTATCATTCATCGGCTTTACTGAGACCTTTGAGGATGACGCAAGACTGATTATCCATGCTCTGAAAATGAAAACCGTCCAAACGGTAAGACATGACAATGTAACGCAAAATAAGATGGCGGTTTCAAGGCTTCCGGCCCGGACTCTTCAGCTTCTGGAGGAACTGACGCAGTGGGATCGAAAACTGTATGATACCCTGTTTAAAAAATTTAAAGGCAATTCCGTACCATGAATCAAAAAAAAACTAAAAAGAATAAAATTGAGACTTCGCCTGACCTGCTGAAAAATAACAGCACTCTTTATCTGGATTTACTCCAGAATTCGCTGCTCGGTTTAATCGAGCAAGACCCGCCTTTTTCCAGATTCGGCGCTAAAGAGTTTGATATTGAGTCAAGAATTAATGGCCTGGATTGGCCCACCCGGGCGTATACCATGATAGGGCTGAAACGCCTGTATAATTCAAGGATATTGGCTGAGACGATTATCCAGGAAAAGGTGAAAGGAGATTTTTTTGAAGCCGGTGTTTGGCGGGGAGGGGCCAGCATCATGATGCGCGGGGTTTTATCCGCCTATGGCATCACGGATCGCTGTGTCTGGCTTGCAGATTCCTTTGAGGGGCTGCCACCTCCTGATGAATGTGCGTACCCGCAGGATGCAGATTCTCTTTTCCATACCTATCCTGAACTTTCCGTATCCATGGAACAAGTTCAAGAAAACTTTCAAAAATTCAACCTTTTAGATGAACAGGTGGTTTTCCTGAAAGGATGGTTTAAAGACACACTTTACGATTCATCCGTTCAGGCCATTTCCTTGCTCAGGCTGGATGGCGATTTATATGAATCCACCATGCAGGCGCTTGATGCATTATATGACAAAGTCAGTCATAACGGATATGTTATTATAGATGATTACCACTGTGTCCCTCAGTGCAAACAGGCTATCCTGGATTTTTTTACAAAAAGAAAAATTCATCCTGAATTAAATGAAATAGACGGGGTCGGTGTTTACTGGAAAAAATTATCTTCTTTGGCAAACAATACATCTTTGGACCCAAGTCCGTATCCTGAGAAAGTATCAGGCTTTCGCAAAGAAATCGTCGATAACCCCCTGCCGCAATCAAACCTCTTTCAGCAGATGACAACCTTATATGTACAATTAAGCCTGCGGGATGCCCGGTTGGTGGAGAGCAACAAGCAATTGGCCGAGCGGGATACGCGGTTGACCGAAACAAATACCCAACTGGCGGAACGGGATGAGCGGATAGCCGAGAGCAATAGACAATTGGCCGAGCGGGATGCGCGGATATCGGAGCGGGATGCACGGATATCGGAGCGGGATGCACGCATAGCCGATACAACTGCGCAATTGGCAGAACGGGATGCACGCTTAGCCGAACGTAATCTGCAAATCCAGGAATTGATGAACTGGGTTGATGCCATTCATGGATCCACAAGCTGGCGAATAACCGCACCCCTCCGTTTTATAAGTGAGCTCCGACGTTCAATCACCGGGAAAAATCGGGGAGGGCATATCCTCTGGCGGGACCGAATCAAGAACCGGTTAGTGGCATATCCCCTGCTTTATAAACTGATGGGAAATCTCTATCACAGGATGCGCAGGAATTCTCCCGGAACCGTTCATACCCATGATGGAACAAATTTTTCCCGACTGCATATTTCCAGGGACCAGGGGTTGTTGACGGTCACACAAACAGAATCCGGAGAGATCATTAAATCTGCACCTTCCTTTCTGGCCCACTATGAGGCGGATCAGGACTTCAGTAACCATGCCACCGATATCAAGGCCATTGCCTATCATCTCCCGCAATTTCATGCCATACCTGAGAACGACGAGTGGTGGGGGGAAGGGTTTACGGAATGGACCAATACCCGCAAGACAAAACCTTTATTCCCAGGCCATTATCAGCCCCGGGAGCCCCATGATGATATCGGGTATTATGATCTGAGTGACATTGAAACCCTTAAACAGCAGGTTAAGCTTGCAAAAAAACATGGGATTTATGGATTTTGTTTTTATCATTACTGGTTTCACGGAAAGCGTCTGCTCGGTAAACCCGTCGATTTACTGCTGGATCACCCTGAAATAGATATGCCCTTTTGTCTTTGCTGGGCCAATGAAACCTGGAGCAAACGATGGGATGGGATGGACCATCACATATTGATGCATCAGACCTTTTCAGCAAAAGATGACATTGATTTTATTTCCTTTTTAAAGCCTTATATGATGGATTCAAGATACATCCGGGTAGCCGGAAAGCCCATGTTGCTCGTGTATCGCATCAGTAAATTTTCAGACCCAGAGGCAACAGTGAAACGCTGGCGAAAATGGTGTCGGGAAAACGGGGTGGGAGAGATTCATCTGGTTGCGGTCTGCCATGGTGAAGTTTACCCCCGGATGCCTTTACATGAAGTCGGGTTTGATGCCTATGCTGCCTTCCCGCCCCATGGTTTTTCATGTCAGCATATTTCTTCAGATAAAGACATGTTTGGCACTGGATATCGTTTTGATTATGCGTCAGGAATTGAATCATATACCTTCTCTAAAATGAATACCCCAGTCTATGAGGGGTGCACTCTGGGGTGGGATAACACCGCAAGATTTGGAGAAAATGCAAACATTTACATGAATTTTTCATTGGACTGCTATTCGTCCTGGCTTCGCAAGGTAATCGAATATACGCGTACCCGATTCAAGCCTGAAGATCGCTATCTTTTTATCAATGCATGGAACGAATGGGCTGAAGGAGCCTATCTTGAACCGGACAAGAAATATGGATATGCCTCCATCAATGCAACTTCCCGGGCCTTGTTCGATCTTTCAGACACAGATTTAGACGAAGCGTCACTGCCGCAGCAAACCCTGGAAACGGCAGATCGTTATACCAAGGATTATGAATGGCTCAAATCAATGATCAACTCCAAGGGAGAACATTCGCTGGCAGTCGCAGCGCAATTTATACCCCTGGGAGCTGAAATCCTGGAATTTGGTTCTGCTGCTGGATATTTCACGCGTTTTTTAAAACAGGAGCGAAATGCGACGGTTGACATCGTGGAACTGGACAAGGCCTGTGCTGAAAAGGCCTCACAATATGCCCGTGATTTCCATATAGGGGATATAGAACAGGGAGGGTGGAAGGATATATATGCAGATCGGCAGTATGACATTATCTTGTTTGCCGATGTACTTGAGCATTTACGGGATCCCTGGCGTGTTTTAACCGAGGCGGCCAGGCAGTTAAAGCCGGGCGGGCGAATTATCTTGTCTGTGCCGAACATCGCCCATGCCCAGATTCTCTCATCTTTATACAATGATGATTTTTCCTATGCCCAGGTCGGAATCCTGGATAAAACCCATTTGCGTTTTTTTACAGAGCAGACAATTCGACAAATGGCTGAGGATTGCGGATTAAGGGTCTGCGATCTTATTCCGGTGATTGCAAAGATTTTACCGACCGGCTGCGGCACATTATGGAACCGGTCCCAGGTTCCGACTGAACTCAAGACCCTGCTGTCATCAAAGCCCAACGCCCATGCCATCCAGTTTGTCCTCTGCTGCACCCGAACAGATCATGATGCGGGTTAAAAAGGCCTTAAACAAATTATTATCCATTCGGCGGTTTAACCCGGGGTATTGCCCTATTTGTGAAAAAAAAACGATTTTTCTTGAAACCGGAACATGGCTCAGGGACAATTATTTCTGTATCAGATGCAAAAGCATTCCTCGGGCGAGGGCGCTTATTCATGTTCTTGAAACCCATATTCCGAATTGGCGAAACTTGAAAATCCATGAATCTTCTCCCGGCAGCCCGTCTTCGAATAAACTGAAACTTGAATGCCGCACCTATACCAGCTCTCAGTTTTTCCCGGATACAGCTCTCGGAACATACAAGAAAGGAATCCGTTGTGAGAATATTGAAACCTTGACGTTTGAAGATTCATTTTTCGACATCTTTATTACACAGGACGTCTTGGAACATGTTTTTTCTCCGGAAAACGCATTAAAAGAAATAGCCAGGGTTATAAAACCCGGCGGAGCTCATGTTTTCAGCGTTCCATGGTATTATTGGAAAAAAACGCTAAGACGGGCGACCCATAACAATGGAACTATTATTCATCACTTACCGGCGGATTATCACGGCAATCCCATTGATGAAAACGGATCTTTAGTGGTTTCGGAAATGGGAAGTGAATTTATGGACCATATCCGGACTGTATCCGGATTAACAACCTCTGCCGTTAAAATCATCGATCGATCTCTGGGGATAGACGGGAAATTCATTGAGATATTTATTTCCCGAAAATCCGCCAGCCCCTGAAAACCTAGTTTCCCATCATTTCCCATCATTTCCCACCATAGCCAGTCAATGCCTGAAGAGCTTCCAAAGGTTTGAACAAATCTTGTTCATCCGGCTCCAGATAGGCTCCCTCCGACCATTCATTCCAGGCGTTTACAAAAATATAAATTTCTTTCTGCCCGGCATTTGAGAACATTTCTAAAAGATTTTTGACATGGCTCTTAAATTTTTCCGGTGAATAATTAAAAAAATAATGGGATTTTTCTCCATACCGAGGGGTGTTGTCCCAATCCACCGGAATTGACTGATATATGGGTTTGGCCGCAGCCATGTCTTTTTTAGCCGTATCTGTTAAACGCAGCCAGAACCGATCATAATCATGGCCTCGATGGGTCTGGAATTTCAACGCCAGCTCACTTAAAAAAATCTGATACCTTTCCGGCAAGGCCCTTAAATATAATTCCATCTTTTTTCTCAATATTTTTTTATCATCTTCCCGGCCGAAAATATCTCTGGGTTGAAATCTCATGATAGCATCAAAATGATCATAAATACTTTTATTTTTAGGCTCATAGGCTTTCAGTGCAATAAAATAAATTCCGTTTAAACCGTTTTTAATGGCCTGGTTCTGAAAAAATTCGATAAATTGATGGACATCCGTCAGGATATCGGGCCGATATATACAGAAAACAGGCTTTTGATCGATTGTGATGTATCTTTTGTCTTTAAAAAAGGGAAGTAAATAATTAAAATGGGCTTCCCATTCTTTTTCATCCAGCCGGTGATTCTGTCGGATTAAAACTTGATTCAAATGCCCTTCCCATCGTTTGGTCCATGTTTCATTTGCCCATGTAATACAATATTTTAATGTATGATCTAATTTTTGGAAATTTTGTAAGGGTTTTTCCAATAATAATTTCCCGCCAAACCAGTAATGATAGAAATTGAATCCATAAATTTTATATTGAAGAGCAAGTCGGATTTGCCATTGTTGTGTTTCTTCCAGGCTTTGGTCATAATAATTCCTGTTTAAGGGAATTCTCGGCTGATAATGGTTTTCCGAATGAGGGGCCGCTGTCTTGACCCTGTCCCAGTCTGTATATCCTTTTCCCCACCAGATATCATTTTCCGGAATCGAATGTAATTGCGGGAAATAAAAAGGAATAAAATTGGTTTTCATATGTATCTCACTTCTGTCTTTGTGTCTTTGTGTCTTTGTTTTCGTATACGGTTCTCCTATACCCTTAAACCGATTTTTTTTCAATATCAACACCCCTTGGTCTTGCGTCAAAATGATGCCTGTGATATGATAGGCACGTTTAAAAATCAGTGTATTAAAATTTAGGAGTAAAAAAATGAACAACAGTTATGTAAAATGGACAACACCTTTTTTATTGATTTTTCTGATCCTTCTTGGGTCTGGATCTCCATGCTATAGCAAGTCTTCGGCTACAATTGTCTTTTCCGGAGAAATGAACGGCTATATCGAACCGTGTCCTACCTGAGGGACTCTAAATGCTGGCGGTCTTGCCAGACGGGCCCATGTGTTAAACTCAATGGATAAAAGCAAAACCTTGCTGCTGGACACCGGGAACCTGCTTTTTCAGCGCTATAATGTCGAGGAAGCGGGTATTTACGGAGAAAGAAATAATCTTATCATAGAAGCCATGAATATGATGTCATATGATATTGCAAATCTCGGTATCAATGATATTTCCCCTGATATCCGTATTCTTGAAGACAGATGCCAAAAAGCAGCATTTACAACCCTATCGGCAAATGCAACCATCAATGGGGGGTGTAAACAACATCCGATTCAAAAATATATCATTAAAGAGGTCAACGGCATTCGTATCGGCATCACCGGCGTCATGCCGAATGCCATGCCGGCGATCGAAGGGAATTCAGCTGCCGGAAAATTCCATATTGATGATCCCAAAACCGCTTTAGATAAGATTATTCCCGGCCTCGCCGCAAAAACCGATTATATAATCCTTTTGTCTTCGTTTAACTATAAGGACACCTTGAATTTATTGACCCAGATTCCTGAAATAGATTTAGGGCTTTGTATTGAAACCGAGAGGCTGCCCCTGCCCTTCAGCGAAGATAATTCCCAGAAACCAACCCCTCCTCTGATTATGAACATAACGACACGGGGCATGGAGCTGGGAATGCTGAACATTGAAAAAGATAAGAACAGGGTTTCCATCACCCATGCGGAAATCATTTCCCTGGGCCAGAAAGTGCCATCCGATGAAAAAATACTTGAGCTTTCCTGGAAGCTCAAAGAATGGGAAAAGAAGAAAAAAACAGATGACGAATTATTAAAAAAACAAGGTCATGAGGCATTATTGAAAAATCTAGAGCTTTCTCCTGAAGAATTTTTTAAACAACACTCAAATAAGGAATAATCATGAAAACTGCAACACGGTTTATTCTTTTTATCATAATGATTGCCTTTCTCCATCAGGGGTGTTCTTCAACGGCCACTTCTGAGCAAGGCCTTGAAAAAAGGGCTCATGCAAACATGGCGGCACAGATAAAGGACAACTGGAAACTGGTATATACATTTTTAGATGAAACCTATAGAAAACAGACATCCGAAGATGATTTTGTAGCTTCAAGGGGAGCTCAAATCCTGGAATATCACATTGAGAGTATCAAAATGGATCCCTCAAAGAAAAAGGCCCTTGTCCTGGTCAAATATAACATGACCATCAGGGGCCCTCTATCGTTTGACGTTAAGGATGTCAAGGACAATCAGACCTGGATTGTTGAAAACAATAACTGGTTTCTCACAGTCAAGCCCTTAGCCGGCGGAATGGGTTTTACAGATTAGCAACGGCATCCTGCTTTCCTGTCAAAGGGGGAATGCCGCGAGCAAGTCTTATTCTGATGTGGCCATGAGTTCCACGGCCTGGAATATTTTTTTCCGTAGATTTATCAGCCATTCCCCTTTATTATCAGCTTTACCTACCCACTGATAAATCCGGGTCTGTTTCATTTTTTTCCAGGCCACATCAACTGTATCCGACAGTTCAATGCTGTGATCATGGCCTCCATACAGATAAATATGCGGCTGATAGCTTTGCATGTCGTCGAAATTAGAGGCCTGTTTTCTGGAAGTAACCATCAGGATAGTGGACTGATCTCTCAAATCTTTTATATAGAATACCTCACTGCCCCAGATTTTGATTTCATACCCTTCATCCGTATTCGTTGTTCCATTCTTCAACTTCCCATCAAGATCGATACTAACACTTTTAGATTCAGTCAAAGGCATTTTTCGAATCACCATGGCCCCTTCAAATCCAAGGAGATCAATTGTTTCCGGTACGGTCAGGTGAATTGCACCGTCACAAACTTCACATTTTGCATAATTACTGATTTCCTCGCCAGACACCAACGCCGGCAACAGAACAAACAGAACTGCAACACATAATCTCTTAACACCTTTCATTTTCTCTCCTTTTTATCATATAACATTATTCATTCCTTTACCGGTTGGAGATTTTCCCCGCACATACCGGTTTTAAGGTTGTAATAAAGATGGAATCCGCCGATGATATCACCGGGCTTTTGTGTTTCAAACCGTATGAAGGTTATTTTTGACCTGTTCCCCGGAAACATGGCGGCGATATCCAGCACGGCATATTCTCCTGAATCCAGTGTCCGGGTCTGTGTCAGACCGGAAATGACAGTGCCGCCGGCACCATAGGGCTTGATATCAAAATTGATCTGTGACGCGCCCGGGTTAAAAATACCCACGCCGGTCCCCCAGCCATTCCCCTGGGTATTATGGGGCAATACCAGTGCTCCTGCAAAATCATTTTCATCGAGAAGTGGGAGGGTCACATGATCGTCATAATGGAACGACTGGTACGCATAATATCCTGTAAATGTCTGATCAGAGGAGACGGAAACAATCGATCGATAGTATGGATAAGCAGCCGTTGTTTCTAGAAGATCATGAAGGGGAAGAACAATCCTTGCCTTGGGATTCACCTCAAGACGGATATCCGAACGGGTGTCTAGACCGGCCATGGCCCTGTGAAGAATCATATTGGCCTTTTGACTCCCTGTATTGATCAATACCAGTTCGGTTTTCCATGTATTGGAAAACGGGACATGGGGAACGATTTTATTGGATGCTGTGGCCGGAAGTGCAAAATTGGTTACAATCGCTTTATTCTTTTCAATATGCTGGAATCCTGTAAGAATAATTTCTTCATCCTCAGCCCGGATATCCATCCACCCGCCATTGGTCATGTTGGTAAAGGGATACCATCCAGGCCTGAATTCATACGCTTCCCTGGGAGCAAGGTCCATAGAAGCGGTTTTCAAAACCGCACCGGCCGCATTGTACAGCGTGAGGGTGATACCTGCAGCGGTGTCTGATTCATTGATCACCTTCCCGAACATATAATAGCTGGGTTGAAAGTCTTCGATAGTATCCGGCAGGACGATATGGGATCCCCTATATCTGCCGTGAACCATTTCAGCAACCCCGCCTTTCCTGCCGCTGATCAAATTCAGGGTTCCAATATCCGATGCGGAAGAAATGCGGACACTCTCCACATCAGTGTATTGACGCTGCCGGTATGGCAGGCTGCTGAAAAGAAACAGCTTTTTTTGTCCGGGTGTCATGGTCAGGGGACCCCATAAGGTTTGAATGGGTTTCCCCGCTTTGGTATAGGTAGTGAGCATAACCCTCTCCAGAGGGGTCTTTGAATAATTGGTGACGGCAAACCCGGACCAGTTTCCATCCCTTGGAATATAAGGAGTTGTATTTGAAAATTCTCTAAAATTATCATACACAACCGAATAGATACCGGGCGTCTGATAATCTGTCTTGGAAAGCTTTAAGAGATAGGGCGGATTTTCAGATAAAATTTTTGCAGCCAATGGTGTTGTTGCGGCAATGGTGTGATTCAGGACTACCTTCTGGTTTTTATCGGTGATCACGGCATTGATATAGTCGCCTCCCCCCTGCATCAATTCAATTGAAAGAGAAATCGTACTGCCCTTATCCGTATCCAGCAGATAATGATCCGGGTCCAGAAGAATTAAATTGTACTGTCCCGGCGAAAGGGGCACACTGACCTGGCCGGCCTCCAGGGAATCATCCTTTGACTTTGCAATCTGTCGCACAGTGTCAGGATTCAACAAAGGCGCATCTGTTCCCGATACCAGAGTGGCATACATCTGTGCCGGATGCTCAATTAGACTATCCCCAGTCCATTCCCCGCCGATGATGTCTCCCGCAGAATTTAAAAAAAGAGTGTAATAAAAATTATAATATCGGTTTTTTGTACCGATAAAATCCGGTAAAACACTATCATCGGCACAAACCACGGTTACATGAACCGATTCCGTATTTCCGGTTCGCTGACTGGACATGGTATATTTATACACCGGATATTGCCATACCTGCTCCCCCTTATCCATGTCAGCAATAAAACCCCGCTTTTCATCCTTGATATATTTGAGGAGCCATAGATGAAATTCATCCGGATTAGCCCCGTTTCCCCAGGCAGCCACCGATTTGCTGTGGAGCAGGGTCAAAAGCCCTTTTTTATCCCCCACCCGGAAAACATAATTGTCAATGGAAGACGGAAGAATCTCAAAATTCTCATACAGGGCTGCAAAAGACCAGTGTCCGCAATGGCCATACCAGGGGGGATATTCTTCCTGGCAAAAATTATCCCGATACCAGTTGGATAATTCCAGGGGATAGGAACCATGGACATATTGTTCATATTTTTCAAGGGGGGAGGGATGCCCGTAATAATCTTTACCACTGCCGAGACCGCATCCATTATAGGGCCACCAATATCCTGACCATGGGGTATGAACGGCCTGATGGGTTTCAACGACATCAGCAGACACAAGGGAAAAATTCAGGAAAATGAACCCCATAACCAGAATAACAATTATCCTGTTTGTCAAATGTATCATCATACCCATCACCTTCGGAATATTACTCCCTTTTCCAGGATCTGCTGTCCTTTGTTTCTTCATACAGCCACCAGGACGCACCCTTTTCCCAGAGCTGTGAAAATAATAGATCGCCTGCTGAGTTTCGAATTGAAATCAATACCAGTTCCCTGTCTTTTTGCTCATCCAATGGTTCAGCCTCCACCCAACCTCCTTTAACGGCATCCTTTGGAGAAACCGGCAGAGTATCATAGAAAAATCGGGTTGAAAATTTTCGCCCCCCTGCCTCTCGAACCATATCAAAGCGTCCGGGTTTATTAAAGTCCTCTATCGCAAAGATACGGCAGGGTGCAGGAAATCCGAGAAACGGAATAAAAGCACCTGAAGCAGTATCAATCACAGAATGGGTTGGGCCTGACAGGGTAAACACCGTGATTGGATCTGATCCAACACTCCCAAGGCTGCAAAATAATTTGCTGTTGTCCTTCCGAAATTCAATGATAAACCCCTTGTCCGTATCCCTGGAAAAAATTTCCCATGTAACGCTGTCCCCCATGATATCCCTCAAATCTCCTGAATATCGGGTTTCAATATGAATTTTTTTCTCCGGTACAAAGGGTTGGGCTGCAAAAGCCGGGGACCAGAGAACAGTCAATATCAGGACCGAAAGGATCAGTCCATACTGTCTTTGAAAGATCTTAATCTTACACCCCATTCTCTTATGCCCGATTTTTTTTGTCATTGTTTTTATCATTGTTTTTTATACATCAAAAAAAAGCAGGAGGCTCGAAAAATTAAGCCTCCTGCCCGTTATACAGTCCCTAATTCATGTGATGAATCATAATTCACATGAGTTTAAATGATTAAGGACAAGTTACGATAGTACCTGAACCGAGGTCGGTATCAAGTGTGGAGCTAAAGGATTGACCCTTCTTTACATTGTCAAACAGGTAAGCAAAGCCGATAAAAGGAGTAGTCGTGGCCTTAGTAACTGTCTTAACAACTGCATAGGACTGGCTGTCGCCAAGTATACCGCTGCCTGTGCTGCCGGCAAGCAGTGTTGCTGATGGCAGACTGGACAATACAGTAGCCTGTATTTGATTTGCACCAACAGTGATAGAACCTGAGAATTTGTCACCATCTTTTTCGTAAACGGTTACTGCAAATGTCAGAGGAGTACTGTAAGTATTGGTGATACCAAGTACATTAACATAGTCTGCTTCTTTTCCAAAGAACGGATAGGTTCTGGCGTATTCACGACAGAGATCCGGGTTTGTGGCTGCTTGACATCCACGTGTACCAATACAAAGGTCACCAGTGAAAAGAGTTCCACAAGGTGCTTTTAAAAGAGTTACTCTTACACTCAGAACTTTACCTTCAGTTAACAGAGTGTTATCCCAGATAATAGTCGGAACGTCAACAAACAGGAAGTCTTGATCGTTTCCATTAAAGAAAGAGGTTTCCGGTGTTTTTACTTTTGTGATTCTGCCGCCTGCTGCAATAGTGCAATCTGTATCCCCGGCAGGTGTTAAACTAGTGGTACCCGCAGCATCCAACTGATATACGCTGGACATATTCGCAGCATTGTAATAAATCGGGGTGCCGGCTGGTACGCCTGCTGTTGTAATTTCACAGGCACTCGCACTATTCGCTGCACCTGTTAACGTAGAGGATGCGGCAACGGCGATGGGGCCTGCAAAATATGCCCCGAAATCACCGGTTTGACCATTCACTAAAATTTCAAGTTGAACCTGATACAGTCCTGCATCAAAGCCAACACCATCAGTACGCTGGAGAACCAACCGGTTGTTTCTGTGAGTACCAGCGCAATAGCCGTCAGCGGTTGTTGCATAAGCTAACTGGGCTGTAAGTAATCCTCCGGAAGCTGCTTCGTTGTTGATCGCTACACAAGCCAGTGTTCCTCCCTGGCCAGCGGCACTTGGGGTCGGAATATAACCGCAGGCAGGTTTATCACAAGCTGCAAGTGTAATCGTTTTTTGAGGCACAACATGGGCAATCTGGGGATCAGACGGAATCCAGGTGTATTTATCAGCCTTGGAGTCAAAACTCATTTTTACATATTCATTATTGAAATCCGCATGGCTTACATTAATACACAGGGTGTTTTCAGCAGGAACAACAGCAAGATCATAAGTTCCATTCGGGCCTACGACTTTATCCCGATCGGTATATAATCCAGAAGCAGAACCAGGATAGACTTTCTGGTCCAGGATATTGAGCACCATTTTGGAGTTAACATCTGAGGGGTTATTGGCATTAAAGGTCACGCTGGGTAAATTAACCAGATCTACTTCATCAACTCCGTTTCTGACAGGACCGTCAGATAGGACTGTGATTGTTACGCGTTGTGAACCGACTGAACCCCGGACCCAGAATACAACACCTCCATTGACGGAGGTCAAAAAACCGTCACCTGTAAGAGGACCTAAATTGTCGGTACCAATGCTGGGAAGAAGATTATAAGTACCATTAGGATAACCGCCAGGATTTCCGGGTACGGTAACGACGCCGCCAGTTGCGTAAGTGATAGTGCCATTGCCAAAATTGGTAACACCTTCGTACGGCATTGGGTCATCACCTGAACGATAAATACCGGCTATAAAGTCGATGTCTCTGCACAGGGATACATTCAACGGAAGGTCGCCCGTGATAATGTCACCGGAAACAAAGGTCGTATTGTGATCAAAAGAGATACTGATCGCACCGGCTTTGTCACATGGAGCCTTCCAGGTGATGGGCTCGGATGTTACGGTAATCTTCGCCGTGTTGGCGGCAAATGTAACGGCAGTCATGGCAAAAAATGCTATGAGAGCCGCTATTAAACTTAATTTTTTTCTCATCTTTTCATCCTTTAATTAAAATTAATTCAAAAACAATCATCTACAATTTACTGCATTTAAAAAACGGTAAAACAAATATTCGCGAAAATTTGTTTTCAATTCTTCTTTGTCTTCACCTCCTTTCATTGGTTTTTTATGATGCATTATATATCGCTTAACCTATCCTTCGTCAACTCAAAAAATAAGATTTTTCACTGTATATCGTCCTTCCGGATATCTATTGGAATATAGATATTCCGATCCTTCAGGATAAACCGGGTAATCGGAACAAGGCTTTCTTTTCCGGGGCTTGTAATCGTATAGTATCCGGGCGGCAATTCCACGGAAAAAGCATGGGTTCTGTCTGTAAAACAATTCCAGATTCCGTCCTTTCCTTCTACCTGAAGCAAAATACCCTGAAGATCCTGCTTGGAGCCGCCTTCAAGCATTCCGGAACAGACAAGGGTATTATTACTGCCGGAAACTGCCGGAACGGCAGCGACCATGGAAATGGCATGAACAAAATATGTTTCGCCTTCAGACACCATGGGTTGGATGACCAGGGCCATACCGGCATCCAGGTACCCTGAATTCAGCAGAATCCTTTCAGACGGGTTTGGCAGACCTGCTTCATAGGCCAACAATTTCTTTAACAGATAATTGACTGCCGCTTCCGGCGGTTTTCGGTCAACGGTAATCCATACCCGGGCAACCTCTGCTGCCGACAAGGCCTGGTAACCCAGGTTAAAAAGCCTGTCCGTGATCAAAAGGGGCTCACTCTCACTCTCATTATTATTATTATGAAGGATATCCCTCATCCGTTCGTCGATCAATTGCTTTGCCGCCCTGTACAATTGCGTATTGAATTTGTAAGGGGGCAGTTCCTTCTTATCGTATGGGGTTTCAGGGTCAAGATATCGGCTTAAGACTTCCGGAATGGCCCTTGCCTTATTCATGAGAAGAAACAGTTCTTTTTCATCGCTGCTTACCCTGTCACTTCCAAAATCACAGACCGCAACATAAAAATTGACTTTTGTGTTATTTTTTATCATGGAACCGAATTTTACACTGACGCCTATCTCTCTGAAATCCGGGTTAAACAGTATGGATACCGGTTGTTTTCTGCAATCCAGTTCATTGTCCAGAATTCCTTCCCACAATATATCAACCGCTTTTTCTTTTGACATATAATTTTGAAACAGGACAACCCCTAAAATTTCATCAGACGAACCTGAATCAAATCCTGCCTCAAGAAATCGATCATCAATGGTGAGTCCGTTTTTTGAAGTTTTTGAAAAATAAAGCTGATCCGCCATGTCGGCGGCATGGGACGAGGCTGCCGCAAAAAGGCGGCTATCGGGTATGACCCGTGGAAATCCAAGGTCGATATAGCCTTGTATCTGGGGCCGGCACTTCAGAAGGCTGTCAATGCTTTTGCCCTGAGCCTTGAGGGCTTGCCGTATATCTGCTCTGGCATTGTTCACCTGATTCATCAGCATATAGACCATTTCATCGGTGCTGCCGGAGTTGGCAAACCCGTTTACCGGCAGGCTGAACAAAATCAGACCCAGTATACAAAAAATGATATGTGTGACGTAGGCTTTCATATTTTTCCCTTTAAATTCTATGAGATTTTATGCAAACAAAGTGCCATGCCCGCAATAAAAACATAAGTCGTAGAAATCACTTGCATTATGAAAGGGCCTTTAAAAAACATGGGCTGGTTTTTAGAATTCCGGGTGGCTCATTATAGCCGGATGCAGATCATATATAGCCAGACTAATCCTTTTATTACCATCTTTTACGCCACATGATACCGATTGAAAACGGGGTGCCTTTTTCAAGGCTGTATTCTCCCGGGATCTTATACTCCTTATCCAGAAGGTTGGTGATATTCAGCTCGAGATCCGATTGATCTGTTAATATGTTTTTTATTCGAATCCCGGCATCCACCAGAAAGGCACTGCTGCTTTTTTCATACTGTTCTGCATGGGCATAGGTTAACGGGTAACCTGAAAAATATTTTGCCTGTGTGAATACATCAATCGTGTCTTTTGGTGACCAGACAAGTCCGGCCCGCCAGAATTGGTCCGGACCACTGTCATAGGGATATTCCAGCAGAACATAATGTTTTTTCCAGGTTCCGTCAGGCAGGAGTGTTGAATAATCGTTATATAAATAGGTTTCCAGAGGGCCTTGGTTGGACTGCCGGGTAAAAGCGGCCGACAGGGTCAACTGATCTATCGGCTTTACGGAGCCGGACACTTCAATACCTTTGATTTCCTGGGAATTAGGGCTTGACAACCCGGCATAGGGATCATCCATGACATGATTGGAAATCCTGTTAATAAAGCCGCCAATGGAAACCTCTGCTTTTTTACCGATTTTTCTCGAAATTTCAAGGCTGATATTCTTGATTTCTTCAGGATCAGTTTTGCTGCTGTTGAACAACTGCCGGGGGCTTGGTGTTCGATAGGCTGTGCCGGTGAGGGCTTTCATTGCCCAGTCTTCCAACGGCGTCCAGACAAGTCCGGTATTATAGCTGAATTTATCACCAAAGGAATCATGGTCATCATGCCTGAGGCCGAAAATCAGGTCAACCGTCCCCAGGGTCTTTCTGTACTGGGTAAAAACACTGAAAAGCCGGGTTGAATAATTTTTCTGGGTAAAGGTGGGGATGAAATTGTCATTTTCATCCACAAGATATTCCGGCAGGTAGGTGTCCCAGATCGCAACCCCATCGTATGTTTTATCTCTGGCAGAGATACCGGCTGTAAAATGTGATCCTCCGGAATTAAAAACCTTTTCATAGGTAACCTCAGCATAGGTTTCATATTCTTTTTGATCTATATGGGTATCAATGACCGTTTCTTTTAAATCAAGGGCAGAGGCTGTGGCCGTAAACCTTACCGCAGAATCAATGCCAAACTGTTTTTTACCTTCCAGTTTTAAAAAACCGCTTTTTTCCTGCCTGACCTGTTTCCATGAGATATTGTCCATCTGATATGAAAAAGAATAAGGCGTGGTAGAATCGGTTACTCTTCCGGACACCTTTAAAAAATCATCATAGGAAAAATTCCCCGCAATCTCCAGTTGCTGACTGGATTGCCTTGCCGATGATCCCCGCCTTTGTGCCGCAGGAACCGGCTCGTCCCCTGTCCCCCAGAACCGGGTGATATCAGAGCTGAACTCTTTTTTGTCGGACTCACTTGCGCTGAGAGACAAAAAACCATCCCAGACGCCCTGATTCCACCCCTGGTTGATATAGGCACCGTTTTGCATGTCTTTATCAGACGAAAAAAACACGCCTGTTTCCGTACCGGCAAAATCCTTTCCCGTCAATGGCACGATATTTACGATGCCGGCAAAGGCGTCCGGCCCCCACAGGACTGATCCCGGCCCCCTGACGATTTCAATCCGTTTGGTTGAATGCAGGGGAATGTCATCGGTAAGGGTTATGGGGACGGTATCATAAAGATAAAGGATGGAATCCGGTATCCCCCGAAGATAAGAATGACTTCCGGAAGCGGTATTCACCCCATGGAATCCAGGAACACTGCCAATGGCCTCGGTTAATGAAAAATAATGGTTTTGCCTGAACTCTTTCTGCTCAATCACCTGTGCAACTGCAGGCGCTTTCCATGCGCTTTCTTCCCTGCCCGATGCAATGGACAGGATATCCTGATCTTCACCGACAAACATCAGCAGGGTCTGTGTTGTATCATCCTGCGCCCAGGTTCCGGCAGCAGGAAAAACCACCCAGAACCAAAGGATAATCCATAAAAAGTGTTTAAGATTCATTTTTCATATTTACCTGTTTGATGATGATCCTGAATTTCGCCCGGGTAAGTCCAAGCCGCTTGGCTGCCTCACTCTGATTTCCATTGGTTGACTCAAGCGCCTGCAATGCCATCTGGGTAATCATCTTCTCAAGATCTACACCTTGCGGCGGGAGTTGAAATTCTTCCGGATCACAGGCAGGTTGTGACCTATGGGTATCAATAAATGAAAGCACTGTTGAATCAATCATGGATTTCTGCCCTGAAAGGATGACCCCTCTTTCTACTGCATTGGCAAGCTCCCGGACATTCCCGGGCCAGTCATGGGCCAAGAGGAGTGCTTTGGCGTCATCAGAAAACGATTTGTTTCTGCCTTTCTCATGCCCGCTCAAAAAATACTCAGCCAATGGAATAATATCATCTTTTCTTTCCCTTAGCGGGGGGGTCACCAAAGGCAGCACATTAATCCGGTAATACAGATCTTCCCGGAATTTGCCTTCTGCCACAAGTTTTTTAAGATCTTGATTGGTTGCACAGACCACTCGAACATCGGTTTCAATCTCCGTATTTCCCCCGACACGGTTAATTCTTCTCTCCTGAAGAACCCTGAGCAGCTTTGCCTGAATATCCTTTGGCAAATCCCCGATTTCATCTAAAAAAAGGGTTCCTTTTGAAGCATATTCAAATTTACCGATGGCTCTTTTTTCTGCTCCGGTAAAAGCCCCTTTTTCATGGCCGAACATCTCGGATTCAACCAGAGATGAAGAAATGGCAGCACAGTTAACCGGCACAAAGCGGCTTTCCTTTCTGGGACTTGACTCATGGACAAATCTGGCAATCAACTCTTTCCCGGTACCGGACTCCCCCTGAAGAAGGACAGCCGAATCACTTTGCGCCACATTTTTTGCAAGCTCCAGCAATTCATCCATCTGTTCGGATTTATAAATAATTTTTTTCTTCCATCCAATCTCTTCAATTGTTTCTTTTAACGCCTTGTTCTCTCCAATAAGCCGTGAAATATTCAACGTCCGCTCTACCGCCAGATGGATCTGATCTGTTTCAAAGGGTTTTGTAATATAGTCGGAAGCCCCTAACCGCAAGCTTTCAACGGCAGAATCAATGGTTGCAAAAGCCGTAATGATGATGACCGGGCAAGGGATATCTGCTTTTTTAATCTCATGCAATAGCTCCATACCACTCATGACCGGCATCTTGATATCGGTAATGACCATGTCGAACCGGAATTCCTGGAGAAGATAAAAAGCCTGACTGCCGTCTCCCACGCTTTCAACCTCATGCCCTGCGCTTTCCAGAATCATGGACAAAAGATGCCTCATTTTTTGTTCATCATCTGCAATCAATATCTTTGCCATGGGTTAAAATCCTTTACGCTGCTTTAACAATGGGGATTCCCAGGGTAATAACGGCACCGCTGCCGGCATTATTCCCGGCATACAGGATGCCATTGTGTGCCTTGATAATTTGAAAGGCCAGGGCCAGGCCCAGGCCGGTACCTTTCGATTTTGTAGTGAAAAACGGTTCAAAAATTTTTTGCTCCCTGTCTTTTTCTATACCCGGCCCATGATCCATAATCTCTGTAAACCACATATTGTTTTCAGCATATGATTTAATGGTAACAACGGAATCGCCTGGGCTTGCCTCAATTGCATTTTTTATTATATTATCAAACACTTGAATCAAAAGGTGAGCATCTGCCCGGATGTGATGGGTTTCTTCCGGCATCTGCCATTTAATGGTAATAGATGCTTCGTCATATAACATATCATATCGTTTTTTTAACATCTCCATACATGAAACCGTGTCGACATCCGTGAAACTGATGTTTCCGGGTTTTGCAAACAGTAAAAAATTCTCGATGAGCCGGTTGAGCCTGAATATTTCATCATTAATATATTGGGCCATGGTGCTGTCCCCGGCAATTTTATATTCTTTCTGAAGAAATTCAAAGGCGGTTTTAATGATGGCCAGCGGATTTTTTACTTCATGGGCAACGGAAAGGGAAAACTTTCCAAGCTCTGCCAGGGACCTTTGCTGTGATGTTTCTTTGGCAATCCGCTCATAGGCATTTCTACTTTTTTCAAGGGAATCCAGCATGGAATTAAATGCTGAGGCCAGCTCTCTTGTTTCCGGCAAAGTCCCTTCCCGGGCCCTTAAATCCAGATCTCCGCCACCAATCATTTTTGCAACCGTTGCCAATCCGGTTACATCTGTAACAATGGATCTGACAAAAAAATGGGACAGGATGCCGGCAACACCCGCCAGAATCAATGATACCCATAAAAATTGCTTTGTTACACCATGAATCAGAATATTGATTTCTTTTGTACTGTAATTGATCCTTACTTTTCCGATACTGTCTACCCCGCGTAAGGTTAGTGTACCAAAAGGGGTGTTGCTGTATTCCTTGAAAAGCAAATTTTCTTCATCGGTTTTATTCAATGTGATGGATGTTTCAATCGTGTACAGCTTGTCCGGGATATCCCCGCGTGACTGTTTGACAAGAACATTTCCCTCACTGTCCATAATAATGACATTGACCACGTCCTCTTCGCCCAGCAGGTTCACAGCCAGGCTGTTCAAACCGTTTCTATCCTTGATCATAACCCCTACTTCGGAATTTATGGCAAGATATCGGGCAAGGAATACGATCCGGCTTTCAAACCGCTGCAGCATATAGTTACGGATAATATAAATACCTGCGATATCAAGACAGAGGGTGACGGCAAAAATAATAACCCCGATGGCCATCAGCATCCTGCTATGAAGCCCGAATCTACTCATTTTCCTCGATAACGGCACTGTCTAATCCCCTGGACACCGCCTTGCCTAACTGTTTTGCAATCCTTTGATTGACCACTATTCTGAAAGCTGCCGGATTTGATCGGCAAACCGCTTTTTCGACTAATAATTGCCTGACCATAAAAGCGGTTTCTCTGCCGATCTGCTCATAATTATACACAAAGGCCATCAATGCCCCGTTCTGGATAAAAAAACGATTATAACCGATGACCGGTACATTGTTGGATATCCCGTCCTTGATAATATATTTTATCAGTGATGCTGAAATAACGGTGGCATCCGGAATCAGCAGCAATCCATCCAGCCGGTTCCAGTTTTTTCTCAGTAAATCAGGGACTTCATCCCTTGAACCGACCATCAACGGTTCAATCCTGATACCGGCGGCAGCTCCGATTTCCCTTGCCATGGCAGCATATTCCTGGTTGCGCTGGGGATTATAAAGGATCCCCAGTGTTTTTATATCCGGAAGGGCTTTTACGATCCATGCCACTTGTTCTCTGGCATCCACCGATAAAAAAATTCCGCAAAAAGAAGAATCTTGTTGCGGAATAATCGTGGATGGATTCGATATCATCGTAAATACTTTGATGATGGAGCGATCCGGGGGATTTGAACGTAAATATAGAGCTGCCTCAGGGCCAACTGCAATGATGGACCGGTATTGATCGATTCCTTTTAAAAAAGGGGGTTCCTTCCGCCATGATGTTTCAACATCTTCAAGAAAAAAAGATTCAATTGTGATTTCAGGAAATGCCTTTAAAACTGTTTTGATCCCCTCCAGTGCCTCAAGATAGGGTTTGATCTTCATGGAAATCAGAACAAGGCATTTACCTGGTTTTTCTGAAGCATGGGCGGTCTCATTGCCGACGGAACACAGGACAATTAAAAAAACCATCAGAAAAAAACAGAGCGGTTTTATGAGACGTCTATTAATCAGAAACTGGTTCAATCTCCATTTTTTGATCAAATTTAAAATCGGAAAATTTTGATCTGAATTCTTTTGAAACAGTATCAATATCATTCAGGGTGTTCATCACTCTGGGGGTGATCATAATGATCAATTCATTTTTTACCACCCCGTCTTTTTTATTGCCAAACAGAAAACCGATGCCCGGCAGACTTGAAAGCCACGGGACCCCGCTGCTACTATCATTTTTTGTCTGTGATATCAATCCGCCGATCACAAGGGTCTGCTGATCCTTAACCGAAAGCGAAGTCTTGACGTTTCGATTAAAAAATTTTGGGGCACCCTTAACATCGGAACCTCCGTCCACCACACTGCTCACTTCCTGGCTGATATCCATGCTGACCATGCCATCATCATTGATATGGGGTGTCACGGAAAGGATGATACCTGTATCACGATATTGAACCGTGGTTGTGGTCGCAGCAGTAACCGTCCCTAACTCAGTGGTTGATGTCGCCACAGGGATCTGAGTCACCACATTAATGGTGGCGGGTTTGTTATCTGATGCCAGGACACTGGGCGCGGACAATACATCTGCCCTGCCCTCACTGGCCAGTGCTTTTACTGCCGCGATCCAGTCATTGGTGAGCCCGGCAGTGAACGTAAGGCCTCCCGTTTTATACCCGAAATCGGCCTTCAACAACCCTTTGTCACCGCTGGGTCTGTCTTTTAGAAAACTCCATTCAACACCAAGCTCTCTAGAATCTGAAATATTAACATCAAGAATCAGCACATCGATCAACACCTGTCTTGGCAGTATATCCAGGTCCTCTAAAATTTTTTTTACAATCGCATAATCAAGCGGCAGCGCTTCAATGATCAAGGCATTTCTGATGGTGTCGGGAATAATTCTTATCGCACGGTTCAGACTGTTACCACCGGCACCGGCCGTACTGGTATTTTCTGCAACAACAGAGAGTGATTGTTCAGATTTCTCAGTTGACTTATCAGTTGATTTATCTGTTGACCTATCCGTCTTAGCCTTTGCCTTATCAGCTTGAAACATATAAAAGGCTTCACTCTCTTTTTTCGCATTTTCCTTTGGCTTGACTGAAGGCTTAAGGTCCTGGGTTCCAAACACCTGGTTCAATAATGTCGACAGATCGGCCGCATTGCTGTTCCTGACCTTATAGATAAATATCTTTGGGTCGGCTGAATTTTCCTGCACATCTATTTTTTTTATAAAGAATTCTATCTGATCTAATATCCGCTCATTCTTTGAAATGGCCACAAGCGTATTCAATCGTTGAACACTGATCATTTTGAAATCGGCGCGGTCAATTTTCAAATACGGTTCAATTAAATCTTTGACCAGACTCATGGCCTCTTTTGTATCAGTATGGTGAAGCCTGAAAAAGCGATGACTGATATGGTCAAACAGGTCAACATCAAAAACATCCACCAGTTGTAATATCCGTTCAAGATTATTACTTTTATCAATCACGATAAAAAGATCAGACCCCGGTTTTGGAATGATCTTGCCTGAATCGGAAAGAAAGGGCACCAATGTGGGAATGATGGCATCTGCTGCAACATATTGTAAGGGCACAATCTGCATTACCATTCTTTCCCTGTCATAAACCTCACCCATATCGCGACCATATCGGGTCAACACAGGGGTGGTGATGATCTTATCCGTCTTTAGAATCCTGTAAAGGTCCCCTTCTTTCGAAGCAGATAACCCATTTAACTCAAGGACCTGAAAAAATAAGGGGAACAGCTCTGATCTGTCAATCTCACCCGCAGTATGAATGGTTACTTTTCCTGATATGCCAGGCTCGACAATATAGCTGATATTCAAAATATCCGCCATTGTCCGGACGACTTCATAAAGATCTGCATTATCAAAATTAAATGTGACTCCCCCTGCCTTAGGGGCCTCCTTTTTAGACGGGGCCCCTTTAAAGGAATCCAATTCTTTTTTCGCTTTTTCAAACCGTGAATTATTCGAAGGCTCACCCACCGTTTTTTTTGCAGGGGGTGTGTTTTCCAAGGGTTTGATTTCATCGGGCGGCAGTGGTTCAGGCGCTTCTTCTAAAGATGTTGCAACCTTTGCATATTTTTGATCAACAGGTTGTTTAGCTATTGTCTGAACTTTTTGACGGGCATCTGTTTTTTTATTTTCAACAGGTCCTGTATTCTTATTCAAACCACCACATCCGGACAATAAAAAGAGTGCGGCACCAAAACAAAATGCAAATATTTTTTTTTTCATTCCAGTCATCATATTCTTTATTGTTTTTTCCTTTTAAAATCGCCAAAAGGGGTTGTTATTGTTTCATGCTCACCATCCTCTTTTTCCGTAGAAACCGGCGGGGTAACCACTTTTCCAGGCTGAGGGGGTATGGCTTTTGGTTCACTGCTGATAATTTTTTGAGCAGGTTCTCGATTAATTGTTTCCCTTTGTTTGGGTTTTTTTTCATCATAGAGGAAGATGACAAAATTATTTCCTTTCTGGGTAACAATCATCCTGTCCTTTTCAATGGATTCTACCATAAACCCATCAATGGTATCTCCTTTTTTAACCCAGAGCGAAGCGCCTTTGCCGGTTTTATCAACATCAGAAACAAGTGCTTTCTTCTGTTCATCCATAAGAATAACCCCGAACAATGTGATCTTGCTTGTATCCAGTTTTACGGGTTCAGGCTTTGGTTCAAGCTTTAGTTCGGGCTTTGGTTCAGGTTCAATGGGTTTCGGGACAAATTCTTTTCGATCAGAAGCAAACAGATTATCCCGGATAATCTCATCATAGGCGGAAAGGGGTATGGTTTTCACCTGGAACAGGCTGACAGCTTCAAATTTTTCCGGGTTTACAGATCCCTTTGTTTCATCTTTCGGCAAAGACGCTTCCGACGACCATAACTGAAATATCATGAAACCTTCGAAAATCATGAACATCATCAGTAAGAAATTGATGCCGATAATCCTGTTATTCACGGATAAACCCCTCAACAGTAATACTTGATGCGATCTCTTCAGGGCCTTTATTTTTTTGTACATTTGCCTGAATATCAATAATCCGTATAAGCTTTTCAGAAGTTTCAATATAATAAACCAGATCACGGAGCTGCCGCGTGGTTGACGTTATCCTGAACGCCACCTGAATACTGACGATATTATCTTTTTCAAGCTTTTTTTCTTTTTGAACATCCATCCGGCTGATACTGATGCCTACTTTTTCTGCAATACTGTTCAAGGTGTTCTGGATATCCACGGCTGCCAGGGCCGGTGTGGTGCCCCGTAAAAACAGATTGGTCGATTCTCCGGCAATTTTGTTCAGAGCCATGAGATGCTTATCAATATGGGGTTTCAGTTGTATTGCCGCACTATATTTGGCAATTTTTTTCTGTTTCAGGGCAAGGTCTGACGTTTCATTTAAAAATTCAAATCCAAAGGGATAAAACCGATAAACAAACCCGGCCAGCAGCAACAGGCATCCGCCAATCAGTATATATTTTCTCTTTTTTGTCATTTTATCGCTATTTGACCGTGTTTTCCCGGGTGATATCACAGCCGATCAAAAAAACCTCTTTCCCATTGCTATTCTTTGTGATGGCTGAGAGGAAAACAGCGTTTTTAAATAAATCCGCTGCCTCCAGTAAGGGAATTAAATCTGCTGCCGAATCTGATTCACCACTGATTCTAATCCCTTTGTCCATCTTGAATGAAAAACTATTGACCCAGGATGTTGGCGGAACAATTCTGCTTAACTCTTTGAGCACCTGATTGATTTCAACCTGTTCCTTTTTAAGCCGGTTAACCGTTTCTATCTCTTTTGCCAACCGATTGATTTCAGATTTTTTTTGATTAATTTCCGTCAGCTCTTTCTCAAGCAATGCCAATTGTGTATTAACATTTTTTTGGAACCTCCCCTGCTGTATGAAATAACCAACACCCCATAGACTCCCGAGAACAACCGCTATAAAAATCAGGGCGTACATGAAATACGTTGCGGTTCTGGACACTTTTTTCCTTTTGACCGCAGGCAGAAGGTTCAATTGAAACCCCATTTTTTTCACAAGGCCGTTCATTGCCAGACCAACGGCCGGTATGAAATTTTCAGACGGCAATGCATATTTTCCAAAGCCATGCTTTTTTAAACTCACCTTCGGGTCTTTATCAAAGTGCTCATGGACGGCAGTGGTGATACCCGTACCGCAGAACACAATGGATCTGACCGGGCTGCTTAAATTTTGTGTCTTTACGTTATTTTGAATCTCATTTTCCACAAGTGCCGGCAAGTCATCACCCGTGCCGTTTACCCGAATCTGCCGTGAATAATCATAATGTCCATTTTTAAAAAAAATGATGTCCAGGGTATTCTCATCTGCATAAATCACATATAATTCAGGATAGGTCTTAACGGTCAGTTCAGGATCATTGCAGATAAAATTTGCAATGGCGGCTGCATGAATCTGCACACAGGAGATCCCTGCTGAGGCTGCCAGATCAATAAACGGCTTTAAATCCGTTTTTTTTGCTGCGCCGAGCAATACACTGATCGTATTTTTATCCTTATCTTCCGAAATAACCGAAAAATCAAAATGCAGATCTTCTGTTTTAATGGGTATGAATTTTTCAAGGGAATATTTAATCGTGGAAAACAGATCATCCCTGACAGATGAAGGAAAGGTCAACTGCCTGACAATGGAAAGGTCTGCCGGGAATGACAAATTAATCTGAGCGTTTTCAAGCCTTTTTGATTGCAGAAATCCATTTAAATATGCACCAATGGTTTCAAGCTGCTGAACAATGGTACTGTTTTTGACCAGATCAATTCGGGCAAATTCTTTCAGGCGGATACTGAACAAGTCTTTTTCCAGGCAGACAATAAATGCATGCGTGCTTGTAAAATTGACACCAATACTAAAGGTTGATAACATCAAATATCCCTTGTCTGATCAATATTCTGTAACACTGTCGATCCATTGAACAATTCTGAACCTCTTTTCAGTTACCGGTATTTCCTGAACCATCACCCGGATTCTTTGCCGGGTTTCATTATTCAGGGTCCACCCTTCAGCCTCGAAGGTATAGAATCTATTATGGCGATAGTCAATAAATTTTTGCAATCCCACTGCCAACTCCGGCCCCATGATCCTGATCAGATCGCTCAGGCCACTGATATCTTTTGTCTGACGAAATTCAACAATGCCTTCCAAAGCCTTCGGTGTCATCCCGGGTAAAATTTTCAATAACGCTTCAGGGACCGCATTGATATTAAGCAATCCCTTATTCATCGGTTTTATCCCTTTTGTCTTGACATCAGGAATCATGACGACACTGACAAAATCTTTTAATCCTTTGTCATATAATTCTCTTGTAATCCCTTTGACCAATAAAATTTCATCAACATATCTGAAAAATCCATCCCGGCATTTATACGGTTTGGGCAAAGATTGATAATAGTCATTTTCAACCCCATGCAAGCGATATAATGAATCTGCATCCCGCCAGTCAAGGATAGAATCCACAATTGATTCAATTTCAGATGCTTCAACTTGAAGGGAAGAAAATAACATTTTCAGCAACTCTGTATCAGCATAATTCAAATTCACCTTGCCGCTTTCATTCCCGATCCGAACCTTATAACTCCCATTGCCAAAGGCTTGGGCGGGCATATCTGTACTCACTCGCCAGATCTGCTCCTCATCCTCTTTTTTGAAGGGGTTATTCTCAGTCCTTTTCTGGAAAAATTTTTCCAAACCGGCATAAATTCCTGCTGTTGCAATATAATAGGCCTGGGATTCATCTTTTATCAGGCCTGCCGCCTTGATTTCATTTCTCATGGAATAGCAGAACTGACCTGCAATGACACCCAGGATGACCAGTATCCACAATACAAAAACCAGTGCAACGCCTTTATCGTTGATTTTAATTTTTTAACTCGCTTTCATATTCACTCATGATTTTCACCATTAAACTGACCGGTGTTTTATCAATCACAAAACTTATTTTCACGGCAGCCGGAAATCCAATGGTCTTTTCAAGGCCGGTACCCCAGGAATCCTGCCATTCACTGGTACCGTCAATATTATTTTTCAGATATTCAAATTTGACATCATGGATATCATTCAACAGGATATGGACATTGTCTTTTCGTTCATCTGCCTGAAGATTTTGTAACTCCTTATCCTTCAAGGTTGAAATTTCTTTTTCAAACAAGGTCAGGTTCTCCACATCTGTTTTTTGCACAGCGTATTTTACATAGACAGGCAAAATTTTTGTATCAGGCGATATGGCATAATCTGAAATAAATTCAATGGTTTTTTCCGTTCCTTTAAGCCCAAAGGCCACAAGATCAGCGCGTGTATCAGAACTCAGCAGTTTTTGGGTACAGATGGATGAAATCTGATGTTTCATCTGAGTTTTTACAATTCTTACCCGATGCCCGAGGCTGGAGTCTTTCTCTCCTTTTTCCCATGCCCGGAGTCCCAGTCTCATAGCCCCGAACATGATGGTCAGAATAATGGAAATCAGGGCAATGGAAATTAAAAGTTCAAAAAGCGTAAACCCTGCCTGAGGCTTCAGTCTATTCCATTTTAAGCGTGCGGATGGTATATACTTTTTCAACATCACCCTGTTTCCATTTTATATCTACATTGATCATCAAAATTTTCTGATTCTCCCGAATGATAACCTTGTCATCAGGAACCTCAGGTGCCTCCGAAATAATTTCCACTCTCCAGAAATAGCCGTTATCAAAGCGGCCTTCCTGCACCCCGGTCTCAATGGCGCGTTCCAAAAGGACTTCCTGAATTTTTGAATCGGCCAGATCAACTGCTTTGATATAGTCTTCAGCCCTTTTTTTTGACTGCAACCCACCTGAGAACAGACTCATGATCACTGTCAGCGTAATCGCCATCACCATCATGGATACCATGACCTCAATCAGGGTAAACCCTTTTTTGGACCGGATCATCTTTTCTTTATTCATCATAGGTGCAGACCGAATAACCCGCCTCAGCACACAGTTTATCCCGTCCTGCGTTTTTTAGATCCTGCTTCACCATCTCCTGTACCAGGGCCTCAAAGCTTATTTGAGGCTCCCAGCCCAGTTTTGTCCGGGCTTTGGTTGGATCACCCAGAAGGGTTTCCACTTCTGTGGGGCGAAAATAGCGCGGATCTATTGCAATGATCTGCTGTCCTTCCTTGAGGGATGTATCCGGGGTGCGCACGGTAGCAACCCTGCCAGTTTCATTAACGCCGGTGCCTGACCAGGCGATGCCGATACCCAGCGCTTTTGCGGCAATCTCCACAAATTCCCGCACCGAGTGCTGCTGACCCGTGGCAATGACAAAATCTTCCGGCTGGTCCTGCTGCAGCATCATCCACTGCATCCGGACAAAATCTCTGGCATGGCCCCAATCCCGCCTGGCATCCAGATTGCCAAGATAGAAGCAGTCCTGAAGACCCAGAAAAATGCGGGAAAGTGCCCGGGTAATCTTGCGCGTGACAAAGGTTTCACCCCGAATCGGGGATTCATGGTTGAATAAAATGCCGTTACAGGCAAACATGCCGTAGGCTTCCCTGTAATTGACCGTGATCCAGTAGGCGTAGAGCTTGGCCACGCCATAGGGAGAACGGGGATAGAAAGGCGTGGTTTCGGTCTGGGGGACTTCCTGAACCTTGCCGAACAGCTCAGAAGTTGATGCCTGATAAAACCGGGTCTTTTTCTCCAGTCCCAGAATGCGCAAGGCCTCCAGAATACGCAAGGCGCCCAGGCCGTCAACATCCGCCGTATATTCCGGGGATTCAAAGGACACCTGGACATGGGACTGGGCCGCCAGATTATAAATTTCATCCGGCTGGATCTCCTGAATGATCCGGACCAGGTTGGTGGCGTCTGTCAAATCACCATAGTGCAGGATAAATCTGCGGCCGGTCACATGGGGATCCTGGTAAAGATGATCCACCCGATCTGTATTAAATGATGAGGCCCGGCGCTTGATGCCGTGGACTATATAGCCCTTTTCCAAAAGAAAACCGGCCAGGTATGCGCCATCCTGTCCGGTAATGCCGGTAATGAGTGCTGTCTTATTCATGATTCGTCCTTCTGTTTCATTGATTTTATCGCGGCTGATTTTCCAGCCGCGCCTGATTTAATCCCTCTATACTATATGTTTACTCCAGTAATAGGGTGTGTATCCTCTATCTTTCAAAAATACCAACACAAAACGGGCCAAAGGATCTGCCATGCGTTAACCAACCCTTCAATCCGTTCGGTTCGACGACACAGTCACCCGGATTCGGGGTCTGGCGCCGTTGTTCATCGGGCAACCATGGGAAAATGTACCCATCATCCATCCAGTCGGACGTCACAAGGCGGTCAGAAAGATAATAAACCGCCATCTGCCTGAATTTATGGTGCTCCCCATTCAGGGCCAGATAAATCGGAACTCCAGGCGGGCATGAGCTGAGCACCGTCTGACGGAATTCCCGGTAAAATCTGTTAAGATCCTGTGGGCCTCCATAGTACTGAATCAAGGGGGTTGTGCGCGCCACACCAATGAAGGCGGCACTGACTATTCCGATGAGAAAAAAAAAAGAGATGGCGACGTCAATATATCGGCCGACCCGTTGACGTAAAGAAATTGATCCGAGAATCACGAAGGCCATTAAAAAAGGATGTGCCCATTCAGACAGCTTGAACTGACTCCAGCTTTGTCCGACACCTTTCGGAAAAGGAGAAGGCACAAAAAAACGAAAATAAATCAGCAATGCGCAGAAAACCAGCAAAATCACCGAGGCCGGCAGCAATTCACCCCGCAGAATGGCTTGTCCAATGACCCGCCATCCCATCAAAAGCACCCCTGCAACCAAGACAGTGGATATGATACCCACAACAAAGAGACCTGATCCCGTCATTTCCGGTGTAGTCCACTGAAATCCATCCCAGGCCCCGCCATGTACACCCATGGCGTGAGCCCCATAACCCAGCAACGACCACTCCACAGGAGATCCGACGACGGCACCCGACTGGATGCGCAATGCCGTATAAGCCCGAAAAAGTTCAGTATTGAGCAGAAATCCGGAAAAGACAAATAACAAAACCATATATCCCATCAGATTCTTTTTCTGTTTTCCCTTGAAGATGAGCAGCAGGCCGCTTCCACCAACAGCAACAACTATAAACGGTGCCAGTTCGGAATACGCAAAGACCGCTGATGCAAAAAGCACAATCGCGGGGATTGCTGATATGGCAGCGTGTTTGATCGAAATACCTGTTCGTGCGAGCCAACCCAAGGTCGGGCCTGTCGTAAACAGAAGCCCGGCCCCCAGGGCAAGGCCAAGGGTCTGGGGCAGAAAGCCCAGATTGGCCCCGAACACGAGGCCGCCAAGGCTGAAGGCCGGAAAAGCGAGCAAGGCCAGCCGGGCAGGACGTCGGATGGTATGCAGGTACCGGGTCAGAGGAAACCCGATCGAAAGACAGCAGGCCGCAACCGCAGCGATCATGACTCCAGGATACACCTCGTATGACCAGGCCAGGTGGAGCAGAGACTGAACCAGCGCCAACAGAAAAGAACTTCCCATCCGGAATCCCAACTGCTGATACAGGTTTATCTGGGTAGTGAAAGGAGTAACCGTCTGCGGTGTGATGGTCTCAATAAATGCATGGGCCTGCAACCAGTTGGCATGAACAAGATAGGTAAACGCATCATTATGAGCATTGAAAGCCCCAAAAACAAACAAGGGACCAAGAATACTCGCACCGCAAAAAATACCAAACGCACTGACCAGTGAGGCATGGCCAAGAGCTGCGCCGGTCTTTTTTCCTTGAAACAGGGCCCAGACCACCAGAGCGGTGATGAGAACCGGTATAATGACAGTATTCCCCATCGGCAGGAAGCGCCCGACAAGACTGGCAATGATCGTTAACGTCGATAGGCCCAATACCGGAGACAAATAGAACCGTGCCGCACCTCTGAGACGAAACGGAAAACAGTCTCCAAACAATCGCCCTATCAATGTCGCCGTTACAAGAAGGACAACCAGGACCAGCAGGGTCATCCAGAATATCGTGGGTATGCTTGAAAAAGAAAATTTTTCCATGGTGCTATCCTTTCAACCGATTCTCAGTATGTGCCTCAACGGCGCGTCCTTCTCGAATCGCAGTGAAATGCAACAACTTGTTTAAATGAGAGAAAGGATGCTTTAACTAATTTCCATTTTTTTATGGACACCTGACCTGCTTTCCGATGTTGATGTTGAACAGGTATTGTTTTTATTTTCAATCTGTTGAAGCAAATCATCCCGCTGATAATAATATTGGGTGCAAATGTTTTTGAAGGGATTTTTTTGATGATTTCTTTAATCGCGTTGGTTTTCATTAATCGAAATGGAACATTTACATCATAAATTCCCTTTCCATAAAAAATTCTGACGACTATAAAAGCAATAAAACTAATGATCACCCTGGATAATGGCTTTCTATTATAAATTCTTCTGCCGAAAACAGCATCAAAATCTTGTTTTTGATTCCAAAAATCATGAAATTTTTCTGCACTAATTTCATCATCTGAATCAACCTGGAAAATATAATCGCTATTCAGATTTTCTAAATAACCTTTTAAAATAGTGGGTCCATGACCCATGTTCGGATGTGTTTCAATTATAATGCGATTATTATTGAAAGCTATTTTGCTTAAAACTTCAAATGATTTATCTTTTGAACCATCATCGTATAAGCAGATTTTGAAATCTATATTTAATTTTTCCAGTATACTCACCCAATCATCAACCACTTTTTCTATTGATGATTCCTCGTTATATACAGGAATGATAATTGCTAAAGTTTCATTTTTCATAATATTTATTTTTAATATTTTCATATATATTAAGAGCGCTATCAATCGTTTCGTGCATATCAAGATATTTATAATCACCAAGCCTTCCGGCAATATACAAATCAGGGTCTAATATAGCCAATTCCTTATATTGAAGCACTATTTTTTGATTTTTCTCATCATTTACAGGATAAAAAGGTTCCATTTTTGAATCTATTAAAGGATATTCTTTAACAATTAAAGTGTTTTTTTCATTAAACTCTCGCTCTGGATGAAGGTGCTTTGGCTCATGAATACGGGTAAACGGGATATCATGAGCTGCATAATTCATTACTGATGTCCCTTGAAAATCCATTACATTTTTAATTTCCAAATCAAATTTTAAAGACCGCCATTCTAAAGGACCAAATTTATAGTCAAAAAATTTATCTAATGCTCCGCTATAAACAATTTTTGTATTTTGATGAATCAAGTGTCTGATATCAAAATAATCAAGATTTAATTTAACTTGTATTTTAGGGCTTTTTAGAAGTTTCTCGAAAATATTTTTGTATCCATTTAACGGAATACCTTGCCATCTGCTAAAATAATAACTTTCATTATAATTTTTTCTAAAGGGTAATCTTGATAATAATGATGCCGGAAGTTCTGAAGGTTCTTTTTGCCATTGTTTAAGGGTATACCCTTTAATAAAAGCTTCGTATAATTGTCTTCCAATTAATGAAATTGCTTTACCTTCAAAATTATTTTTATCTATATTGATTTCTTTTGAAATTTCTTTTGCCAGAAACCCATCTACTTCGTAAGGCTTTAAATTAATTCCATAAAATGAATTAATTGTTTCTAAATTAATCGGCATCTGATAAACTTTATCATGATAAGTGGTTAAAACTTGATGAAAATAAGAATTGAAATCTGTAAATTTATTAATATATTGCCAAACTTTTTGATTTGAAGTGTGAAAAATATGGGTTCCGTATTTATGATACTCAATACCTGTAATCGGCTCAATTTCAGAATAACAATTTCCGCCGATATGATTTCTTTTATCAATAATCAATACTCTTTGATTTAAATCATTGGCAAGCCTTTCAGCCAGCACACTTCCCAAGAAGCCACAGCCAACTATTAAAAAATCAATGCTTTCAAAATCCATTATAGACAAAACCTCTGTTTTCATTTCCACCGCCATGCCGCCGAAACAGTCGCTACACATAATTTCATCAAGAACCAATAAGGTGAAGTAGCCCGATCAATGCAGGGTTCCACTGCCGCATGGGCATAATTCATCAACCATCGGACCGGCACCCGACCGAAAGTTCTTTTAAACATATCGTTGATTTCCTGATGCACCTTCAGGCGTGCCCCCAACGTTTTATTATCAGAATACAGCCTGGAACCGGCGAGTTTTTCTTCCAGATAGCCAAACCTGACACCGGCCCTGCCCAGTCTCAGCCAGTATTCATAGTCCATGCAATAATTCAATGTATCATCAAGCAACCCATACTGCTCAACCACCCGACGTCGAAAAAACAGTGCCGGCTGGCAGATAAAGCAGGTCTCTTTCAAACGATCAAAATCCCAGGGTTCCGTGGGATAGGTTTCAAATGGCTGATCTGCCAGATCAATATGATCTGCCATACCATAGACAACCTCCATCTGGGGATGACGTTCAAAGTATCGAACCACCTGGGCCACAGCGCCGGGATAATAAATGTCATCCGAATTCAGCCAGCCGATGATGTGACCGTCAGTGGCGCAAATGCCTTTGTTGACGGCATGGGCCTGACCCTTATCTTTTTCCGACACCCAGCAGACACCATCACCATAACGCTTTAGCACTTCAACGGTTTCATCACTGCTGCCGCCATCAAAAACCACATGTTCGATCTCGGCCCCTGTCTGGCCGGCCACGCTCTGAAGGGTGCGCTCGATAAAGCGCCCCTGGTTATAGGATGGCGTAACAATACTGACTTTCATTTTTTATTCATCGCATATAGAAAAAGGTCCCAGTATTCCCGGACCATGCGATCTGAATCGGCAAATTCGACAGCGCGCCGGCGCCCAGCATTGATGAGCCTTATGCGGGTGGGGTCATCCCCGGCCAGGGTTGTTATGGCGTCGGCAATCTGTGTCGGAATCCGCGGATCAAAAAAGATGGCGGCATCAGCAGCCACCTCAGGCAGGGAGGTGACGTTGCTGCACGCCACGGGAATACCAGCGGCCATTGCTTCTATGATGGGGATGCCGAACCCCTCGTAGAGAGATGGGAAAACAAGACCGTGCGCAGCAGCCAGCACAGCAGCAAAATTTTCATCCGACAAATAACCCGGAAAGACAACGCGTTTGCCCAGACCCAAACCCATCGCGGCCTTGGCCAGATATGCCTGTCGAGGACCCGGCGTTCCGGTACAGACGAGTTTTATATCCGGGGCCAGGCCGGTATGACAGGCCATACCAAATGCGGTGAGCAGCATTTCATGATTCTTGTGTTGCCAGAAATTGGCAGGATAGATGAAATACCGGCCGGGAGTTAAATTCAGACGCTCACATACCTGGGGATAGTGACCGGGTTGTGCCGCCACCCGCTGAGCCATGCGCAAATGGATCATACGAATGCGGTCCGGATCAAGAGTACCATGATGGATGGCGGTCTTACGGGAATAATTCGAAATCGCAGTCAGGACGGTAGCGAAACAGCAGGCGTCGATAAAGGTTTGGTCCCGCTGAGCGACATCTTCGGGTCTGAAAAATTCAGGAAAGGTTTTGTACTGCATGTCATAAATCGTACAAACCGTGGGAATACCCGGCTCAAAATAGGTTGGTGCGGTAAAGGGACAAAACAACAGATCAGCCCCAAGATCACTCAGCAACCCGCCCGACCCACCCCGCTTCAGTATCCTGTTGCACTTATATCCAAACCCCAGAATCAGCCCACGAAGGCGACCCGGTAAATGTGGCAGACATTGTCTGAGCAGGCCTTCCAACCGGGGACGTACTGCATTGGCAACTGACGGTCCTGCCACCATGCGGCGGGATACATTGGCACAGTCCATACCTGCCAGCTCATCATGGGATACTGCCTGGGTCAATAAAAAAAACCGTGTCTCTGGCGCCAGATCCGCAAGTCGGCGAAGGAGTGCCAGAACAAATATTTTTGCCCCACCGTTTTCACCCCCGGGCAGTACCGGCGTAAGATCGACAACAATGGTTCGGGGCATGGATGTCATTGTCATGAAGACGTTATTTCCGCGTCCACCATCATTCTTGCCACATCCCCGGCATCATATTTTGCTTTCCAGTGAAGTATGGATTCCGCTTTTGTGGGATCGGCACGGATCGTCTGTATATCTGTTGGCCGCATAAATTTTTTGTCTATTCTGACATGTTCCTGCCAATCAAGGGAGAGATGTGAAAACACAGCATCAATAAAACCCTTCAGACTGAAACTGTGCCCTGTGGCAATTATATAATCATCGGGTCGATCCTGCTGAAGCATCAACCACATGGCAGAAACATACTCAGGCGCCCATCCCCAGTCCCGCTCAATGGTAATATTACCCAGAGATAAGGTTTCAGAGCTTCCCCGGGCAATCCTACAGGCTGATTTGACAATTTTTCGGGTCACAAAATGATCCGGTCTTAAATAGGATTCATGATTAAATAAAATACCGGTACAGGCAAAGATATCATAAGCTTCCCGGTAGTTGGCCACCTGCCAGAAAGCGGCTGCTTTGGATACACCATAGGGACTTCTTGGATTAAAAGGGGTTGTTTCCGTTGCAGGATGACCAGAGCTATTTCCAAAACAATCTCCAGACCCGGCATTATATAATTTAACCGGAATTTTCAGCATTCGAATCACTTCCAGTAAATTCAAATTGGCAATGCTGATGCTTTCAAACGTTTCAAACGGCATATCAAAGGAAAGTGCAACAGAACTCTGTCCCGCAAGATTATAGATTTCATCGGGTTGATAATCACTGATCACCTTTATCACGCTTCTGAAATCATAAATTGAAGAGGAAATAATTTCTATTTTATCATGAATATCTAATTTTTTCAGATTGGAAAAAGAAGAGCTGTAGGCATTTCGGGAAACACCGATGACCCGATATTTTTTTTCCAGAAGCAGTTGTGATAGAAAGGCCCCGTCTTGTCCTGATATGCCGTATATTAAAGCTGTTTTTATGATTTCCACCTTATTTTTCCCTTTTCATTTTGTTTAAAAAAGATCGTAAATCCACCATAAACGGCCGGGCAAGATACCATTTGAAGGGAATTCTGCCATAATGCCGCAACACGGTTCTCATGGATTCAGAATAATGATCTTCCCGTCTGGTGGTTGTTTTTGTTTCTGAATGCAACCTTGTCTGTGCAACAAATTCCCGGATATAAGTGAACTTTCCAGACTGCTTATAGAGCCGCCACCACAAATCATAGTCCATGGCCATATCCAGTGCCTCATCAATGCCGCCGGCTTTTTCCCAAGCTTTGCGACGAATGAGGGTGGCGGGCTGGGCAATGAAACAATAATTGGCCAGAAGCCAGGCAGAAAAGGGTAAGGTCACATAGGGAATCATTTTTCGGCCCGATGAATCAATGGTCCAACACCAGCCGTAAGCCGCGGGACTGGATTTGGCCGACTCCAGTCCGTTTAATAAACGCTTCAAACCATTTTCGGAAAATCGGTCATCGGCATTTAACCAGCACACATAGGGGGCACTTCCCATGGCAATCCCTTCATTGATGGCAGCGGACTGGCCTTTATCAGAGCAGCTTCGCCACCGGCAAATCCGGGATTCCCATTTTCTGATAACGTCCAGGGAATTGTCGGATGATCCGCCGTCAAGCACAAACACCTCGACCGGAATCTTCTGGGAGAAAATAGAGTCAAGGGCATCATTTAAAAATCTGCCTTGGTTAAACGAAGGGACCGCAATGGTAATTAAAGGGTTCATCAATCATCCGAATAGTTTTGGAGATGCTATTGCCTCTTCATAAAGTTGCAATAATTGATCCGCGCTTTTCTGCCAATTGAATCGGGCTGCCTGTCGGATGGCCATACCCTGCAAAGCCGCCCGCTCATCCTTATTTTGCACCAGCCTCAACATGGCCGCAGCCCAACCGTCAATGTCCTCAGGTGCCAGCAGGAGTGCGGCATCTCCTGCCACTTCCGGAAGCGATGTCGTGTTCGAGACCAAAGCCGGTGCGCCAAACTGCATTCCTTCCAGTACCGGCAACCCAAAGCCCTCGAAAAGGGAAGGATATAAATTGGCGTAACAATTCCGGTACAGCCAGATCAATTCATCATCTGAAACATAGCCGGTCATGATCACATCCTCGGCAATTCCCAATGCTTCCAAATGGCGCTGGAAATCTTCCATCAACCAGCCTGTGCCCCCGGCAAAAACCAGCGGCATGGGCACTCCCCCCTTCGCCCGATAGCAGGCATAGGCTTGGGCCAGGCGCTTCTGATTCTTACGCGGCTCAATGGTTCCCACACTCAGCCAGAAGGCCCCCTGTGCCACTCCGGCCAGTGCCCGGGGGCACTTTCCCGTCAGATCTGAATCAGAGAACCGCGAACACGGATATATCACCCTGATCCGGTCTTCTGGAAAATGGGGGAACACGTTCAGATAATGGGTCTGGGAAGCCTTGGAAATCGCCACAACCCAGTCGGCGGCAAAGGCTGAGCGGAACACGCCGTCGAAACATCCGATCCGGTTCTGCTCCGTAGTCCAGGAAGGATCAACCACAAACCCCATGTCGTAGAACGTATAGATCACCCGGCTTGAACAAAGCTGCACCGGACACCAGAAATTATTGGCATGGACAATGTCGGGCAGGCCCAGGGAATCCTCAACGCGCTCCCCATTCCAGAAATTACCGGCTGCCTGCCGGGAATAATGACGGGGCCCATAATGAACCTCACGCCCCGGATAGGGATTACGAACAGGCATCCGGGCATCAAAGTAATAATCACCAAAGCTGGGGAAGAGCGAATACCGATTATCAGGGGCAGCGCACATCAACGCCTGGATCATGGCATGGGCATAATAACCGCATCCTGCTTTATTTGAACCTGTTTGGGAGATGTCGAATCCGATGTGCATGGGTGTATTTCCAAATTGAGTTTAGGGTTGTACAGAGGTTCTCAATTTTCATTTACAAGATACTGCGGCACGAGATAGCCCTTGTCCTTTATTACATCTATGATCGTGATCTCATGCTTATTTGTTATTCGAGGGGAGACCAGAGCGCGCGTAATTTCTCCTAACGGGGTTACAAGACCAACCACAAGACAGATTATAATCGGAACCTTTCGAATGCCGATAGGTGAAAAGGCAATTGCGGTCGAGGATAATAGGGCCAGTATACCCAATGACGGAATAGAGGCGCGCATCAAAAGATCGTTAGCAGCGCCAACACTAAATAAACAAAGGGTTAACAAGAAAGCTGCATGAATCACAACCAGAGAGGTCTTCTGCGGAGTGACGACGATCAGTGCTAAAGAAATAGCACCAAATTCGATAAATACAAAAACCACCCATACACTGATCGAAAACCTTGATATATCCCATATAAATTGGGCTGGTATCCCAACCGAACCCTTCGAAAGAAACAAAGCTGCAGATACCAATAATATCGGTGCCGCAATCAGGTTTGAGCGGGTCAGTAATCCCCTGAAACCCGTCTGTAATATCGCCCATAAAAAAACCGGTAGCAAGCCAATAGCGGAAAATGCTGACCAGACAGCCACAACAGCACCAATTACTCCGGCATTCTGTATTGCACGATGAGGATACCGAAAAAACAGGAAGGCTGAAAGCCACCCTGAGACAGCATGCTGTGGGGCCCAGAACAGGTTTGTGATGGAAGAAGCAAGCTGACCAAATTCAGCCCACCATTCAAAATGCAACCATGGCCCAAATATGTGACCGGTAAAATAAGTGCCAATGATATCAGCGCCACTAAACAACAGGAAAACGCAACCGAGCAGGAAAGATGTTGTGCCCTTACGAGTCCTCAATCCAAAAGCGAGCATCATGGCAATATAGATGCCTAATGTTGTCCAGATAAAAATAGCGACTGACAATACCCATATCCCGAGATACTTGGCCGCTATGGCAGGAATAACATAATAGCCTAGAAAATATCTGAGAGTAGCGATACCATTATCGGTAACGATTTTTGGAGGCCATGGCTTATAAGCCATGGTATTGAAAATAGCATAGTGCTTATGCCAGTCAGAGTTTTCAGAAAAAGGCGGGATAACCCCAGAGAGCCAAACAGCGCCAGCAGCAAGTACCAGATAAGGCCATGTATTTAATAATAAAGTCAATAGACACTCTGGCGTTCGCTTATTTCTACCCTCATGCGTCAGCACCACAGGCATCTTTTTGACTTGTCTGTTGGACGACCATAAAATAGCCAATCCAGTCGCAATAGCGACAGCAATCGGCCATGATCCAAAAGTAAATAGAACAACAGCGGATGGAAAGAAAAGGTATAAAAGTGCTAAGGCAAAAAAACATCCGGCATCCTCAGACCTTTGCACGACTACCTCGGTTTTCTGGAACGGCGTCAATTTTAGTTTCAATTGGTTTCTCAATATACACTCAAACAAAATTTGTACAATTTCATCGATTTCCTGGAGCGGAGTCGACCTCTGCCGACATCGCTATTCAAAGTATTGCTGATAAAAGCCGATCCTTATTATTTTTACGTGAGATAAATAAGACCATAAACTGGCAGCCTGTTCATCATCCGCCCGGCAGAAAAATTCCTGACTTGATAGTTTTTTAACAGCCTTTGAAAGTGCCGTGTATTCTCTATTCAGTTCCTTTTCAATCCGTTTCTGCGGCCGCTTCGCGGCAAATTTTATACTCCCCGGGCCTGACGGCCACGGGAAGGATAAATAGTCAAATGGTCGAATCATCTGCGACGCAGCGCACCGAAAAACCGGAATAGCGGCCGCCATAGCTCGTGCTGGCGGAACTGCTGATGAAGCCCAGGAACCACGCGTAGCTGCCCGAGTTCTCCGTACTGGACTGGTACATGCCTTCGTAGCCACGACCGTACAAACTACCGGAGGTCCACCACCGGTAGCCAGCGGCTGGCAGCATGAGGTCATTGCCGAAAAACCGGGCGCTGCTGTAGTTGGTATAATCGTACCCGATGGTTGACCATGTGCCCACACTGCTCTGGGTGTTATTATTTCTGACACCATCCCACTGACTTCGAGTGGGCACCCGGTACCCGGCAGGGCATGGATCATTGGCGGTTTTAGATGCATCAGACCAGGAACCGTTGGGAGCATCTGTCTGACTCCATCCGCTGATGGAACCGCTGTTGGCACTACCGGCATCCGAGCCGGTGGGGCCATGGGCAAAGTTCGGGGTGTTGGTATTGTGCCACTGGCTGGGATCAGGACCTTTTCTGCCCCACTGCCAGTACCCGCCGATCAACCGCCAGGACGGGGTAAAAAGGTCGGCATTGGTGGTCTTGCCGATGGCTGCCAGGTTGTAACAGTCAAATTGTTTCCATACACCCGGAGCCACGTATGCGCCGCAGGTGCCACTGGGTAACTGGCTTATCGTATATGCTTTCCCTGCGACTGTGACCAAACCACTCCGAGCGCTGCCGGTATTGGCAGTGGCTGTTATTGTAACAGACCCATTACCTGTTCCGCTGGTCGGCTGGGACAGACTCACCCAGTCAAGACTTTCAGAGGCCGTCCAGTAACAGTTTGACCTTGATGCTGTAACCAAAACCGTACTGGTTCCACCGCTGGAAGTAAAACTTCCGCTGGAAGATGAAATACTGTAGGTGCAGGTTACTGGTATGATGGAATAGGATTCACATAAATTAAAAAATTCTTGAGAACTTATAAAACCATTCAATACCGCCTCTCTGCCGATACCTGCATTCAGAAAACCAAGCCAATATGAATAACCTCCGGGGTCAGCATTTCTGTCAAAAAATGTAGAATATAGCACATTCACATATGAAGCATTATCAAGTTGCTGGTTTATAAACTCCTGACTGAGGATAAATCCTCTGGCCACATCCGCCCCTGTCTTTGTTCCATTTTTTAAGCTGTTGGCCCAGAAATCAAGGCCTGCAGTGTCTGCAGGGCGACCCAGAACGACCTGGTAAAAACGACTGACGAATTCTCTTACCATATCTGTTGGTGGTGCTGCCTGATTGATGGTATATGGTTTGCCTGCTATTGTGACCGAGCCGCTTCTGGCAACTCCGGTACTCGCAGCTACTGTTATTGTAACCGACCCACTACCTGTTCCGCTGTTTGGTGACAGACTCACCCAGGAAAGACTTTCAGAGGTTGTCCAGGAACAACTTGAGTTTGAAGCCGTTACTGATACTGAGCTGGTTCCACCGCTGGAAGTAAAACTTCCGCTTGAAGATGAAATACTGTAGGTGCAGGTTACTGGTATGATGGAATAGGATTCACATAAATTAAAAAATTCTTGAGAACTTATAAAACCATTCAATACCGACTCTCTGCCGATACCTGCATTCAGGAAACCAAGCCAATATGAATAACCTCCGGGGTCAGCATTTCTGTCAAAAAATGCAGAATACAGCACATTCACATATGAAGCATTATCAAGCTGCTGGTTTTTAAACTCCTGACTGAGGATAAATGCTCTGGCGACATCTGCCCCTGTCTTTGTTCCGTTTTTTAAGCTGTTGGCCCAGAAATCAAGGCCTGCAGTGTCTGCAAGGCGACCCAGAACGACCTGGTAGAAACGACTGACAAATTCTCTTACCATATCTGTTGGTGGTGCTGCCTGATTGATGGTATATGGTTTGCCTGCTATTGTGACCGAGCCGCTTCTGACAGCCCCGGTATTGGCAGATACAGTTACTGTAAATGTGCCATTGCCTGTTCCGCTGGTTGGTGACAGACTCACCCAGGAAAGACTTTCAGAGGCTGTCCAGGTACAGCTTGAGCTGGATGCTGTAACAGAAACAGAGCTGGTTCCTCCACCGGCAGTAAAACTACCACTGGAAGGCGAGATGCTGTAGGTGCAGGGAGCAGCGGGCTGACTGACTGTTCGGACGGCACGAACATAAGCACTATATTCCTTAACGCCGTAGCTTTCAACTCTGCCATCGTAGAAACCCACGCGCCACCCACCGTCCAAAGCATCAGAATATATGCTAGTCGAGGACCAATAGTAGGAAGACTTACCGTTTATAAATACGGTTTGATAAATAGCTGGGTCGTAGCTTGTGTAATCAATTATAGATTGAAGTTCATTTTTATTGGGCAGACGCCAGTCTGTGTATCCGGCCAGTTCCAGGTTTTCACAGTAGACAAGGGCAGCTATCCAGGACATTTTCCCAGGTTCTCCCTGCTGCCACATCAAACCTGTATTAGGGTCCGTGACCGTACCGTTGTCATTATCGATCAACAATGGTTTAGGATGTTCACCGCGAACTGCACGAACATATTCCTTATCTGACTTATGTCCGTGGCTGATGTAACTGTTGCTGATGTCGCCGGAGCCGAAATTCACGCCCCATGACCGAGACGGATACCTGGCATCAGTGCTGGATGACCAATAAAAGGCCCCCATAGTGTTCTTAAAGTACCCCGTATTGATTGATGGCCCACTTCTGTCACTATGCACCAGCCATGACAGCTCGTTGACGGTGGGTAGCCGCCAATCATTAAACCCGCCGAATTTTGCAGCATTCAGGGCATCGATGAAATCCTGGGTATCCGTACCATTTCCAGGCGTTCCAGCATTACCGCCATTGGTGGCTGGATTCGGGTCGTACCAGGTGTATTTATTATCCTTATCATGGATGCCGCCATCATCGGTTTTGTTTTCCCAGATCAGGCCGGTGACATTGTCTTTGGTCATAGCCCACACGGTGTCTGTGCTTGGAAGGGAAGCCCCGGTTGAATCAAGCTTCGTATAAGATGGCGGGTTGATGGTGTAATCCGAATCTTCCCCAAAGGTGTTGGTGTAGGATGTTGTCTGACCGGTGTCGGGGATTTTGCCCCCGCTTGGATTCACCTCATCATAAAAGGATCGATACAGCGCTGCCGTATATTTTATTGCTCGCGGAACCATATCACTGGCGATTATGTCGAGATTTTCATCGCTGATAAAACGATCATATAGTAGGCCGAATAAATGTGGTGGGTCTGGATCTGGGATAGGAGAAATACCACAAAAAACGGAATTGTTATTCCAAGAGTCACGGGAACTATCTGTCCCATCTTTATCGTCACTGGGATATGTTGCTGCCTGTACCGCCAATTTGGAAAATATTTCGTTTAAGGATAGGAATATAGGTATTGTGCCAAAATCAGTCACTCTATCTGCAGAATATTTATCAAAATTTATCTCCATGAAAGACTCATATGACTCTAAGCCAAGAAGCCCAGCACAAGGATATAAGCCATGAGCCGAATCCTTAACATGCGCAGGAACCGTCGTATCCGCAATAAGATGAGCAATTCTACCAAGATACCAGTATGCCTGTCCCTTTTTGCCTTCAAAATAGAGGTGCTTGGCCTTTTCATAATATGTGTTTGCATAGGCTAATGAACTATTTGACGAAAAATTAAGTCCTGTATGAGTTGTATCATTATAAAAATGGTGCCAAAAACCATATCCGAGCAGCAAGTCGTCATTGCAAACTTTTAGATATGGATCATAATCATCCTCTTCCTTTGAGCCTTCCGCAATCAATTCGCCTGTTTGTGCGTCTCCACAGGCCATCACACCGGTGCTGGTATCTAAATAATTCATACCCAAATACTCATATATTTCATGGGATGTATTATTGGGCCAAACTTTGAAGGCTTCCTTTACGATATGGGGATGTGTGAGTATGTTGTCATAGCCAAATAGGCATTGCGGCATACAGAAAATCGAAGCGAGCAACATAACCAGGTACAGGGTTGTATGTTTATCATTTCCTTTCACGTTCTTATCCCCCATGTTTATAAATCGTATAATATCTAACATCGGTTCTTTTAGCACTAACACTTTTTTGATTGAAGCAGAGCTAAAAATGAGTCTGTTTTCCAATCAGCAACCAAGCTATTTTCTCAAAAGCCCTTTTGGATTTCGCCCCTGCATCTCGACAAGTTTGACTTTGTCATGAATTAGTAGACCCTTATGGCCCATAGCAAATTTAAAATAGCCTGTAAACCTGCAAAAAAAATCAATTATATGGGAAAAACCATAATCAAATGAACAAGTTTTTCATTCAATATAATTGGAGATTGAGCTCCAGAGAAAATGAATGGATTTCATAGGCATAGGCATTATCAGGGGCTTTTTCAAGAAATTTATCCAGCACGGGAATTGCTTGTGAATAGCGTTGCTTCTGGAAATAATCATTGACCTGTTTGAAAATTGCTGAATTGGGCTCAATATTTAGTTTATGGTTTAGATTCTGTTGCTGTTGAAAAAGGTTCTTGTCTTGTGGGAAATTTTTAAGCGCCTCATTAATGATGCGCGTTGCCTTATCAAAATTTTTATTTTGAATGTGTAAGTTGCTTGTTATCAGCCAGGCTTGAATATTGTTTTTGTTAGTCTTCAAATAAGCATCACAATAAGCTGAAGCTCTTTCATAGTCACCTTTTTTCTCAAGAATTGAGACCACCAGATAGAGGTTTTCAAAATAATTCGGCTTTAACTTAACAGCCGTCTCTGAATAGAACAAAGCGTTGTCATAGTCTTTGAGATTATTGAACGCCATGGCCATAAAGAATTCTCGCCTGGCATCATATGGATTTAAATCTTCGGTTCGAAGAAGCTCAATGGCCTCTTGATTTTTTCCTTCATTGATAAGGTATCTGGCTTTGAGCGTTGAAATCGATTCTCCCCAAATGCTTATATTTGGAATAAAGGGGAATCCAGAAATGATTTTTTCTGATTTTTCTTTTAAAAAGCCCGCCTTGATTTCCTGATAAACAATACGCTGCGTTTTGGAAGACTGAAAATTCAGATATAAAATCCAGGCAGACAAAAACAGTAAAACAATTGCAAGAAATGAGGCTATCTTATTGATCCCTATGTTAGCAAATAAAACCTTTTCAGTTTCATAGGCATAGTTTCTAATTTCTCGTTTTTGCCTGAATGCACTGGAAATTCCGATTGCGATAAAGAGAGCGAACAATAATAGTACCTCCGGACGATCAGCAGGGAAATTAAAAGAAGCATCAACACTGTAAAATGAAACCCCAGCCGCAGCTAAAAACAAATATTTCAGCAGGTTGTCGGGGTCATTTTTTTTCCATAAATAATAATATCTCAAAAAATTCCATAGGATTGCTGCAAACAATCCTAAAAACAGCAGCCCTCCAAAAGCACCCGTTTCCGCAACCGTTTCAAGAAAGTCGTTATGCGCCTTGCACATATAAATAAAACCGGAATTCTGCTGGTTTTCATGCTTTAAGATATTAATCTTCCAGTTACCGATCCCTACGCCGAAAATTGGTTTTTCTTTTATAAGTTCCCATGACCACTGCCAGGCATCAAGACGGAGAGAAGAGGCATCAAATTGTTTTATGGAAGCAAATTGTTGTAGAATCGTCTTCGTATGACGGTCTTGGTGGGCTTCAGGGTATAAGAATTGCTGAACAAACGTAAACGTGAAAACTGCAATGAGTATCCCAACCAATAACGATGCTGCTAAGTGTCCATTACATTATAACATGATCAATTTTTCGTGCTCGTAATGTATAGTTCCATTCGCCATGGAATGAATCTCGTATTAAATTCAACGATTCCATTTCCTTGTCTGTAATTTTGATCCCTTTTTTGTACTCGTTGA
>JANNUH010000103.1:0-3972 GCA_031395015.1 Desulfobacterales bacterium
AAGCGATTTTTATCTTTTGTCCGGAAAGCTGACAGGTATATACGATATCCGAAAAGTGCTCTGCCAGGGCAGTGTCAACATGGGAGCCTTTTTCAAGGGTGAGCGTTGCAAAGTCAATCCCTTCGGCCAATTCAGGAGGAAGTGTATGCTTAACAAAGTCAGCGGCAAGCTCACGAATTGAAAAAGCCTTTTTGAAAAACAGATCATGATGTCCCATCTTCATTGTCCTTCATTATGTTATTATTAACGAATAATAGTTTATGATGGTATGGGTTTTGGACTAAGAAAACCGTCAATTTGACTCTTGAGATCAACAAAAGCGGCACGAAGGTTTTCACGCTCATCACTGCTCCAGGCAGCCGTATCAATATTGCTGATTTTTTTCATCACTTTTTGCGTAAACTCCAAAACGGCGGCTGGGGTGTTCTGGCCTTTCCTACAATGCCGCCCAACTGCTCCTGTGTTAAGTTCTGTTCGTCCATCAGGCGCTGAAGGGCTTCGGGGTCGGGTTTCAGGTCAATTAAACAACCCTCAAGCCATTTCTCAATATCTCCACTGCCATTGGATTATTTTCATTAAATTCTGAAATCAGGTATGGATGTGGTTCTATATCCGGATCAATACTCCTGGCTAATTTTGTAAGCAAAAAACGGAAATCAAAGGCATCTCCTACAAAACTATCGGTGACGAGAGCCAGGTCTATATCGCTCCACTCATCTGCGGTACCTTTTACATATGATCCAAACAGTGCCCAAACATGTTCGCCATTGGCAAACATGTTAGTCATTGAGTTGTGGTTTGTTTTCGATGATTCAACCCAATATGCAATGATCTCATTTCTTGTCATACATTCACCGAACTGAAGTTCGAAAAGGGCCACAGAAGACCCTTGTCTGTAACCTCATTCATTGTTTGGGGTGATAAAAATGTCGATTTTATCTTTGACGGCAATGAGGGCGGCACAGACTTTATCCCGGTCTTCGCGGCATTCGTCACGGATGGTCTGGGGCAGCCGGTTGATGGTGAGGATGTCCCGGACGGTGGTCCTGGCTTTGCCCACAATGCCGCCCAACTGCTCCTGGGTGAAGTTCTGCTCGTTCATCAGGCGCTGAAGGGCTTCGGCTTCTTCGACAGAGGTCAGATCCTGGCGCTGGAGGTTTTCGACCAGGGCGATCTCGGCATGGTTCCCATCGACAAAAATAGAGGGCAGGGTGGTCAGGCCGATCTTCTGAGCTGCCTGCCAGCGGCGCTCTCCTGCCACGATGAAGAGCCTTCCTTCACCGGCATCACGGAACAGAAGGGGCTGGAGGATGCCGAATTTTTCAATGGAAGTGACAAGCTCGGCAAGGGCTTCAGGGTCAATCACCTTGCGGGGCTGATCAGGGTCCGGGTTGAGGTCTGTGATGGGGATCTGGTAAAGCTTCCCTTTTTCATAAATCAGGGTTGTGGTCATGGCTTTTCCTTGTGGGGCCAGGCTTGTTAAGGGAAATAACGATAAATTTCTTTTCGATGCAGAATTCTGGTTAGAATCAACTCCTTGTTGACCATTTCAAATCCGATTCTATAGGTACCTATTTTAATTCTATAGAAAGTGCCATGACCTTTGAGCTTTTTTATCTGGGGGATATGAAGCGTGGAGTCAGCTTCTTTAATAATTGCAATAAGTTTTTTTAGCTGTTTGAAAAGATTGGCATCTTGAATCTTTTTTAAATCTTTTTCAAACTTGGCCTCGTACTTTATCTCCAAAATTAACCTTCTAAAATCGCCATAATATTTTTTTCATCTACAAATTTATTCTTGCGTCCTTTTCGAATAGCGGCCACCATCCCGGCATCTTCAATTATTTCTGAAAAAATTTCTTTGAAGAATTCTTTGTTTTCAGTCATTAATTCCATTAATGATGCTTTTATCATCTCTTTGTGTTTTTTTTCTGTAAGCATTTTCATGCTCCTCATTTTTTATCTTAGTTTTCGGATTGATCATTAAGATATCAAAACAATTCGTTGATGTCAATTGAGCTAAATTGTTGCTTAAATTGGAAGGATCAGTATAGCTATCTTAAATTTCAATCAAACACATTTCAAAAAGGCAAAGGGGTAGTGGCGGTCAACCGCCATTTGTAACCTAATGTTATTATTAGTGAATACTTCAAGATGGTATGGGTTTCGGATTAAGAAAACCGTCGATTTGATTTTTGAGATCAACAAAGGCGACACGAATGGTTTCCCGCTCGTCACTGGTCCAGGCAGCCGTGTCAATATTGCTGATTTTCTTCACCACCTTTTGCGTAAACTCTAAAACAGCGGCTGGGTCGTTCGGGTTTTTTCTCGGGGGCTGATTCGGAGTCTGCCCTCCCGATTCCTTTGCCTTCTGCTGTTTTAACCGATAGGCGTTGTAGGCCTTGATCATCCCGCGTTCCTGTTTCTTGCGGGCGATATCGATGAACGTCTGACGGGTCATTGTCCGATCCCCCCGGCATTCGTCACGGATCGTCTGCGGCAACCTGTTAATCGTGAGGATGTCCCTGACGGTTGACCTGGCTTTGCCTACAATGCCGCCCAACTGCTCCTGGGTCAAGTTCTGTTCGTTCATCAGGCGCTGAAGGGCTTCGGCCTCTTCGACGGAGGTCAGATCCTGGCGCTGCAGATTCTCGACCAGGGCGAGCTCGGCGTAGTTCCCCTCGATATAAATGGCGGGGAGGGTCGTCAGACCGACCTGCTGGGCTGCCTGCCAGCGACGCTCACCGGCAACGATGGTGAGCTGTCCATCGCCTGCATCCCGGAATAGGAGCGGCTGGATGATGCCGAACTTCGCAATGGAGGTGACAAGCTCGGCAAGGGCCTCGGGGTCAATCACCTTGCGGGGCTGGTCAGGGTCGGGTTTCAAGTCTGTGATGGGGATCTGGTAGAGTTTGCCTTTTTCATAAGCTGATGCTGTGGCCATGGGGTTGCCTCCATTAAATATTCATGAACGATAAAATTTCTAAAGTCTTAAATCTCGTTTAGACATAAATCATTAGTTGTCATAGCTATCTCCCCACCTTTTGCGCAAACTCTAAAACGGCGGCAGGGTTGTTGGAGCCTTCCCGACAATGCCGCCCAACTGCTCCTGTGTGAAGTTCTGTTCGTTCATCAGACGTTGAAGGGCTTCGGGATCACTTTATTCCTACTATACAACCCTCAAGCCATTTCTCAATATCTCCACTGCCATTGGATTATTTTCATTAAATTCTGAAATCAGATATGGATGTGGTTCTATATCCGGATCAATACTCCTGGCTAATTTTGTTAGTAAGAAACGGAAATCAAAGGCGTCTCCTACAAAACTATCGGTGACGAGAGCCAAGTCTATATCGCTCCACTCATCTGCGGTACCTTTTACATATGATCCAAACATGTGCGCCTGGAGTATGTGAATATTTCTGGCTTTCAGAAGTAAAATATACTGCTGTATTTTTTTATAGATCATCTGGTTATCTTTTCCAGTAGCCATGTTCGTAATCCTTCTATTGTTTTAATATTCTTTGCTGTGAAATCTTTGGTGCATTTCTTGTGGAACTCGCACTTGTACTCTTCATATCTCGCTTCAATGTTGAACAGGGTAACGTACTGAAGAGCATCCATCTGCTCCTCGGTCATTTCAAGGTTACACTTCAGAGCCAATTTATAAAGATCGTGTGTCCTTGGGGCTAAAGTGTCAATCTCTTTAACATAGCAAGCCTTCAGCAATTTCTCGATACAGAGATGGCCTACAAACAGTGCCCATACATGTTCACCATTGGCATACATGTTAGTCATTGAGTTGTGGTTTGTTTTCGATGATTCAACCCAATGAAACCAGGCATTTAATTCCCGGCCAGAACCAGGGATCTTTTCTCAGCCAATTTCAGGATAAATATCCAGCCATTGATATAATTCTTCCGTTTAATTCCCTTATCCAAATTTAAAACAGATATAATTCCCTCCATTTAAT
>JANNUH010000124.1:0-1704 GCA_031395015.1 Desulfobacterales bacterium
GCGGGGTGGATTGAACCTCGTCGAGAAAAAGCAGGGTATCCGGAAGAGATGCTGATATTCCGCAAAGTGCTTCTATCTCTCTTAAAGCAGAGTCAATATCAAGTGTTTTGAAAATATCATCAAGATATAAATGACGTTCCAAATTGATTTCAATAAGATTAATTTTCCTTTTTCTGGCAAATTCCCGGACTAGTGTGGATTTCCCAACCTGGCGGGCGCCTCGGAGTACCAAAGGTTTTCGGTTGGATTTCTTGAACCACGTTTCAAGATAGGTTTCTGCAAAACGATTCAGCATAATTTAATACCCCGGTATTTTTTGAATATCTATATCAAAATATTGGGGTATTGTCAATATTAACTATACATTCGTTTTTTAAGCTTTGTTCTTGAAAAACGTGAGAAAAATTTATGTTTTCTGGATGTCATATATTCATTGCCAAGCCTTGTGTAATCTGTCTTAACCCCTGATCGATGAGGCTTACCCCTTGTTCAAGAATGTAGGGTTGTGTTGAGAGTTTTGTTGGTGCAGTTTTAAAAGCAGATGAAATCACAGGGTTTTTAAAATAAAGCCTGGTGCAAATTGAAGCCCAGAGCCATTTCCAACCGGTTGATCGAACTTTCCTTTGTCAAACTTGAAAAAAAGGTTCATCCAATAATCGATTCTTTGCTGGACAAGCTTTTCAGGGAGACGTGGAGCAATCTGGAAAATGCCCGCAGTTTTCTGGAGCATTACCTTTCTGAGCGTGTTGTGCGGCTGATGGACCTTGAGAGCTTTGAAATCTGTAAAGACAGCTTTGTGGAAAAAGACACCATAATCTATCGGTCAGTTTGCTCATGAAGCGTATGAACCTCACTTTCCAATCGATCTTCAAGAAAATCCATAGCCACTTCAAGATCGTATCGGGTTTGAAGATTTAACCAGAACTGCGGTGATATACCGAAAAATCGTCCGAACCGAAGGGCAGTGTCTGCTGTGATAGATCTCTTTCCATGAACGATTTCATTTAATTCCGGAACGGCATGAACGGCATCGAGAATTATCAGTTTTTTTCTTGCAATATGCTGAATATCATGAGGGAAGAATCATATCAAAGGAACATCCGGTAATCCACTTTTAAAACCTTTGAAAAGAGCTTTGCATTTCTGAAATATGTCTTTGGGGAATCCAGGTTAATATCAAGAGTTCAGCTTGGGTCAACCCTTCTTTGTGTCGGCCACCGGATAGACGGCAATATAAATTGGCTTTCCTGTCTTCAACAGTAGCAGGCCTCCATCAACTGACCCGAATCGTCCAGATGATGAGATTAAGTTGACGGGCATGGATCGGATGGTGCCGTTGTTGTTCAAGCATGTGTTTGACCCGGAACTGCAGGGCTTACTCGTCGTGCGTATTTTGCAAATAGTTGAGAAACAAAAAACTTTCCAAATTAAGCCACGGCAATCATCTTACCTGTTCGGTCTTCCAAGGTCTGAATGATATCCTGGATTGAATTCACCTCATGTTCCTCAAAATAAGTTTCCCCGCACTGACGACAGACCCAGGCCGGGACAGTGTCCAATGTCAGATGGTATCCTTTCCGGTCAATATGGAAAGGAGCGACGCTTTTTTCCATTGTTCCACGGCAATGCACACATTTCATAATTTTTTCCTTATTCTAAAATTATTTTTCCAATCTTCTTTATCCGGCAAATAGGCTGTGATAA
>JANNUH010000030.1:0-7589 GCA_031395015.1 Desulfobacterales bacterium
AACTACACGCTCCCGCGGGTGTAGCGAATAAACTCCTACTCGATCTGATTAGAGGACTAAATGTTACAATACAATCTCACGCGGGGGTTGCTACTTTATTGTATATCCACGCTTTTTGTAATTGTGGGTTTCAATCCACGCTCCCGCGGGGGGAGCGACAGGAAGATAGATTACTGGCAAGGGATGCCTCTGTTTCAATCCACGCTCCCGCGGGGGGAGCGACTGGGACAGGATTGCTGCCAGTTTTTAATCTGAGTGTTTCAATCCACGCTCCCGCGGGGGGAGCGACTCCAACACTCGTTGACTTGTTCCCAAAAGGCTTGTTTCAATCCACGCTCCCGCGGGGGGAGCGACCTTGCTCTTCCCTGCAATCAATCCCCTTGCTCTCGTTTCAATCCACGCTCCCGCGGGGGGAGCGACACGACATTAAAAATGTGTCCGGCCAGCTTTGGGAGTTTCAATCCACGCTCCCGCGGGGGGAGCGACTGTAATACAAATAAGATCTTGATATCATACATCTTTGACAACTCAAAGTGCGAATCCTATTATTTTTTTAAAAATCGATTCCAAATTGTCAAAGAGCGACACAAAACATTTAGGAATTCTAAGACCTTAGCCCTATTGCGAACCTGCCACACCGGATATTGATTCAAACCAGTCATACATAAGGCTAAAATCAAAATCTGTATTAAAGCCGGCTCCAGGTTCGCACATGGCTTAAATAATCAAAGGGCCTTCCAGATCAAGGGTTTTTTTAGCTCCAATGTGTTCGATTCTGCTCTTCCAATTTGAACCCAGAAAATAAAACCTCAGGCTGTCTGTTCCGGGAATTATTTCATCAATCAACCGCTGTCTGAGCATGGTCCATTGAGCAGGATCTACATTACACTCAAAAACCGAAAACTGAACCCGCTGCCCATAATCCTTGCATGCTCTGGCGACCCGCCGCAGTCTTTTCTGCCCGTTTTCATTTATGGAAACATCATAACTGACCAGCACCATCATGGGCTTTACCTCCAGAAAAAAGACGGATATCCGTCCAGATCATTGCGCATATAGCGGTTCATCAAGAGGGCCTGAATGTAAAAAAGCTGTCCGATCATCACTTTTTCATCGATAAACGGATGCAGGATCTCATCCTGTTTTCTTTTCTGATACGCCATGAGAACCTTTTTCCTGCCTTCGTCTTGCATATACACCGCAGTAGAATCTTTCCTGAAAAAATCTTTCCGGGTCACCTGACCGAGATTGATCAGCGTCAGAGCCAGACGATCCGCAAGAAAGGGCCGGAATTCCTCCATCATATCAAGGGCAAGCCCCGGCCTTCCCGGCCTGTCCCGATGAAGAAACCCAACTGCAGGGTCGAGCCCCACACATTCAAGCGCTGATCTGACATCATGCATGAGAATCGTATAGAGAAAAGACAACAGGCAATTGACCTCATCCAGCGGTGGCCGTCTGTTCCGGCCATTGAATGAAAAATCTTCTTTCTGGGACGTGATCAGATGATCAAACACGCTGAAATAATTTGCCGCCGCATCCCCTTCAATTCCCCGGAGTACATTCAGCGGAATGGTTCCTGAAATCTCTTTCAGGGTTCGACTCAGCCTTTTAACGACTTGCTCCACGGGATCGGCAGCAATTTTATCCCCGTGATCCCGGAGCGACCGCTGCAATACTTTGCGGCAGTTTGATATCTTTGCAGACAGGATTGAAGCTGCTATTTCCGATGATATATCTTCCTTATCCGCCCGCCGGTATTGCTCGCGGCGGACAAGAACATTACCTGAAACCGGACCCTTGATTCGAGCCAGGAATCGCCCATATTCCGTCAGAAAACTCACGGCAACATCTTTTTCAGCGCAGAATCCCATCAGAAAAGGGCTCATGGACACATTACCGAAACAGACAATGCCTGATACGGTATGGATCGGAAGGCGGAGTTTCACTTCCCTTGCCACCGAGACCACAATGGTTTCTCCTTCCTTGGAAAGATAACTGCCTTGAGTGGTCACAAAAAGGGTGTTTAAAAGTTTCTTCATTTATTCCATCATCTTTTTCAAATAGGTCTTCACCGACTTGCTTTTACAGACGCGGGGCATACAGAAATCCAGAAACGAACAGCTTTCACATTTTGTATCATAGACAGGTTCCGGTGTTATCCTGTCCCGGATCATGGCTTGCAGCCGCCGGGCCGTATCAATGGTTTCCTCTCTGAGTTCAGAAGTCAATAGAACCTGCTGCCGCCTGCGTGTTTTTCCATAGAACAAAGCACCTTCCGGAATCCGGGTGTGATACATCTCTTCAAGGCACAATGCCTGGGCGCAGAGCTGAACCTTGTCACTGTTGTCTTTCTTGGGTTTTCCCCGTTTATATTCCACCGGATAAGGGGCCCACGTCCCGGCCTCCTTATCCGTCAGATGGAATTCCACCACATCGGCCTGCCCCACCAGCCCCAGCTCATGACAGACAAGATGAAGCCCGTATTCGATCCTGACCGATCCCCGGTCCCGTTCTCCACCCTTGTCCACCCGTTCATGCATCACCCTGCCTTCGGCCGTGAATCGATTTTCCGCCCAGACCCGTTCGACATGGATCAGGGCACAACGGCGTTGGCAATACAGAAAATGGTTTAAGGCGGAGATGGGAAATAATTCTTCATCCGTATACATTAATCCATTCCTGTTCCATTATAGGATTGCAAAGCCATCTTTATCTATTTGCTCCAATTTCAATACCGCCTCCATATATCCAAGAAATGGCGAGTATTCGGCATCCCAGAGCCAAATGCCTGGATACCTCTGGGATTCCTGGATAGCGAGATGCTTTAAAATTTTTTCTCGGATACGGACGCTGCCATTTTGAATTTCACGCCAAGAAACGTCTTCGTAATTTTGAACCTTTTGAATAATATGTTTATCAATGAGCGCCAGTTGTGACTGGTCTTCAATGACCTTGAAGTCCTCCTCGACGGTTCTGAAACCATAAATGCTTTCTTGTTTTATCAATTTTTCTGATATGCCTGAGCTTTCACGAACTTCACGTTGCATGGCCTCCGTACATAAGGCCGGAGAAATCGTCTTGTTTTGATTAAAAAAATCACGCAGGATGCGTGAAGAAATGTCAAAAGCGGGATTCTTGGTCACGCCGCTGTCGTTGGCATTAAGTATGATCGTCCAGACATCCGCTTCTTTATGTTCCGAATTGCGATTCACCCGCCCGGCAAGTTGCAGCAATGAAAGTAGTGAAGCGCATTCGCGCACACCTGTCCTGAACGATAAATCCACACCGGCCTCTACGCAGGAAGTCGCAAACAAGCACCATCTTGAGTCTTTTCTGTTTTGCAACCGCTTTCTCACCGACGCAAGCGTGGTTTCTCGGTCTTTCGGCATCAGAGCGGTCGAGAGATGCATGACATTTTCTTCTCCGAATACGGCTACAGCCGCCTGCGCCGCAGCCGCCGCAGTGTGCACGGTATTCAGCACGACAATTACCGGGCCTTCCAACATCAAGAGCCATTCAGCCAGCTCGTCAAGAGTCATAGTGTTCGGTTGAATGCAGTGCTGAACACGCACAACTTCAAAATCATGTAACTGCTCACTTTGCCTGGCCGGGACGATATTGGACAGGCTCATTGGGTTTCCAAACTCCTCCAATCTCCAGAAATGACAGAGCGAACCAGAGGCCAACACCCAGTGACACGACCAGGCCGAAGCGGCATGCTGAATCCATTGCCAGGCCAGTGGCAACAGTTTTGCCGGCAGCATGGCGTGGGCTTCGTCTAGGAAAACTGCGCTTCCCGGTAAATTTTGCAAGCGCCGAAGGGCGGATGAGGTTGCAGAGGCCAGCGTCTCAAAAAAAGTGACGGCAGTTGTCACCACAATCGGCGCGTCCCAAAGCGCGGTGAGTTTGCGGCTCGCTATATCCTCAAAGTCCGCACGGTGATGGATTTCCGCCACCACTTCCTCGCCGCTTTCACCCGCCAACGTAAGGGCTTTTCTATAAATCCGTACTGATTGCGTAATGATGTTTGTAAACGGCAAAATCACAAAGATTCGTCGAAGACCGTGGCGTTCCGCCGTGGAGAGTAAGCTAGCCATGACAGATGTAGTCTTGCCCGTTCCAACCGGTGCATCGCAAATAACAATAGGGCTATCATGATGACCTCCGGCACATGCCGAGAAAAATGCAGTGCGCAACCGATTACGGTCGGTATCATCATTTCCAGATCCCAAACGGCCCACATAGCGACGCAAAGCCTCCAAGCGTTCAGCAGCGCGTAACTTTGCAGGCTCTACCCATTGCAGTTCCTCATTTGAAGCGCGAGCCGCATCACCATGATCAGCATGGGTCAAACAAGAAAAAAGAACACGGACATCGGGAGGCTTTAATTCCGGCGTATCTTTTGCCGGCGTTTTTACCACAATATTCGGACGGACACTTGCCTCGTGACGCGCCAGATATTCCGGCAGAACGCTATCCACATGCTGATGGATTTTCTTGTTGCGCATGTCATCTATCGCGTTACAATCCGGCAATCCGGCATGGTGGGCAAAAACCAGAAGTGCAGATGAGAAAGCATCATGCGCAAGCAAATGGGCTACGCCTGCGTCGGAATGAGGTATCGGTAAACGCGAAGCTTTCTTATCGCCCGCCAGTACCTTTTGATTTTCATCATCAAGCTTGCCGAGATCGTGGTATTCCGCCGCGAGTTCGAAAATGCGTCGGATTGCTTTGGCGTCCCAATTCTGCGTGTAGTGCAATACTTTACACAAGTAGCAACTTCCCCTATCCAGAACATTTTGAACATGTTCTGGATAGGGCTGACAGGGAGCGGTTTCAGATGCGCTTCGAGCGTAATAAATCATATCATGTATCCATCAGGTCTTTGCAGGGGGCAATCTTTGACTCAATATCGGATGGAAGTTTTACCGGCACGTCATAATCCGCCCATGATTCGGAAGGAGCCATCGGATCATCCCCTTTGCGTTTCGGCGTTAAAGCATCAATCAATAGAAAATCCTGGCAACTGCCCAATGCATCCTTATGTTCCATCCACCATGCATGACGAATGCGCACATCTGGACGGATAGCCGAACGTGTGTGGTCATAGGCATATGGAATCAGCCGTTTTAGCAATTCGACATCACAGGGCTTACATCCGGACTTTCTGGCAAGAGAGGGATTGATAAAAAATGGCATGACATAGACTCCATGCTGAACCACGCGGTAGGCCAGTGGGGCCATGCCAGAGCCCTTTTCCTCATCAAGAGGAGCCTTTTTAGTGTTCGTATGCCTTTGGATGCTAACTGATGAAACAGAGAGTCCTATTCCAAATTGAACGATGCCTGTCTTTATAAATCCTTTATCCATATCCTTTTCAAGAAACGTGTTTCCGAAAAGACGAGCATCCCAATACTTTTTAACAAAAGGGCTTTGTTCGAAGATAGATTGGTTAAATTCAATCTTCCCCTTATCTTTTTTTGGCTGTCCTTCTTTCTGTTCGCTGTGAATAGCAGCAATACTACGTTCGCGGGATTCCATAATTCCAAACCGATAACCATCCGGCACGTTCAGCAAACCCTTGGTTACTTTTTGATACACAGGCCCTTCCGCCAGCTCCATCAAATCGCGGAGTTTACGCTTGAACGAAACCGGAGAAATCTCACCCTGCCCGTTGTCACGGACACGCGGGTCACTCTCCTGATCTGGGTTTCCGTTCGGGTTGGAATTTACCGCCTCGATAATCAATAAACCTGTCACGCGCTTAATTTCTTCAGTCATTTTTCATCTCCCTGTTTGGTCGTATTGTCTGAATCAGTCTGATTGTCATTTGGTTTTTCACTCTTCGGGAAAGAAGCCAGATAGCCCAGGAATACTTGGGCACGCTCTTCTGGTATAAGACGTTTTGGCCATGTCAATGTATGGAGTTGGTCGGCAGTCTCTTCCCATTGTTTTAGCCAATACCAAACCAATCCGCTTTTGTCTCCTTTCTCGCTACCACCCCGCGCCCACTTTATATAGGGGGCAGAACGCATGGCAAGCTGACTCAGGGTTGTAACCGGCGACTCCATCATGCTTACCAGCAAAGAACTCCCGCACAGTTCAGGCGGCAGATCTTTCTTGCGCACTACCTCGCAATATAGCCGATGAATCTCATCGGTTATCCGCAGGCAGCGTCCCAACAGAAACGCGCTTTCTTTCATGAAATCCTCCTTATTTTTACCTAATTTGCTCAGTAACAATCCCAATATGCCAGGATAAATTTTTTTATCAGGCAACGATGCAATTTCGTGTTTTCCCGTGCTGCGGCATAGTGTGAGGAAATACCCTTGGGCTTGCTGCATGAATCTCTCTATCATGTGCACACCCAAGCTCTCGTTTTGTCGATCCAGTAATAAACGCAAACCATCCGTCGGCTCGAAAATTTTGACCTTGCCAGCTTGTTCACCATCTCTTTTCCAGACCGTGTTTAAATAGCGATGAAGTTTGATTGGGAAAACCGTCACATTATCTATGACAACCGGAAGGGACTTTCCTGTATTTTCGTCCTTTTTTTCACTCCAATCTCTGAGGCCCAATAATGGAATATTCTGACAACCTTCATGCCATACGGAAGATGCCTCTTCCAGTGATTCGACAGTAGCGTTGCGATAATAGACAACCTTGGTTCGGGCCTTGTCCATTTTACGCAGAGAAAAAATTTCCAGTTGAGCATCTGAGGCGGCTTTCCCTTTACCTTTCAACTGTTCGATAACGCTCTTTGCAAGCCGCTCAAATTTTTCCTCTATCTGATACGAATCGTCTTTTTGTGCCCCAAACAATTTGACAAGCGGAATCTTATCTTTAGGAAGAATACTCGGATAGGCGAACAGCAGTTCCTTGTCTCCCGCGACACCATAGGTCTCCCCGTTGCGTTCAGCATTGGATAGCCATTCCAATGCGCGTTTCATCCGTTTGCGTGATTCCAAACCGGTGGGAAAAGTGATACTCTCACAGCAATCATAACGTTTCTGAGCTGGTATAGCTTTCACCTGAGAACGCAATTTTATGTTGCCCAATAACGGTAAACTGACCGGCGGATAAAGATCTTCTAACCCTTTCTCATGTGGATTATATGCATCTGAATATTTAGATTTTTTAGATATATATGATAGCCACAACAATTCACTCAATCGCTCCATTGTCGTCAAGCTTGACACTGGATAATTGTTGTATTCCTTAACATCTAAGAAGACAGAAGGTTTAGCATTCTTTTTAAACAGATTATCCGCAATATCTTTGGAAAATGTGTCATGAACTTTGTTCTCAAATTCTTTCTGAAAAACATTTACATCAATTTTTCTCACAGCTTTAAAAAATAGTTGTAATGTTTCACCATCTTCAAAATTATCCGCGCAGTATTTCTCTAACCCCCATGCCCAGGTGGGCACAACAAAGCATGAAACACTTGCAAAAATAAAGAGATGGTCATAACTATCAGATTTTTTATTTACGACAATAAAATGAAGGAGATAGCTATCGCCGTGATCTCGGAGTCGGTCTGAGGCGCGAGCACGCGCACGCCGTCGAGCGTGAAGTCGCCGGGG
>JANNUH010000038.1:0-2659 GCA_031395015.1 Desulfobacterales bacterium
CCTGTGTGGCTCTGCTTTGGGTCGGATGTGCCGCAGGATGCCTTCGCCGTAAGGGGGATAGCCCCCCACCGGGTGGCTGAAATTCTCAAGACTCTGATATCAGCTCCTGTATGGATTTCCTGGATACTTTCTATGCAGCTTCATGCGGATTAATTGCATCAAGATCCGAGCCCTTTTCGATCCCCGCCCAATGCTTCAAACCGGTTACTGGGCAGCATCTTTAATACCAGGCCTTAAGGCATCAGTCCCAATTTTTTTTATAAAACCTCTTGCTTAAAGAGATGCTGGAATTGTATATTTGAGGGAAATGGCAATACGCTCAAATTAACACTTTAAAAAATATGAGGTTTTTATGATCAGCCTGAAAGATCTTGATCCACAATACATCGTGAATGAAAATGGCGAAAAAAAATCAGTGATCTTATCAATTGCCGGATTCGAGGAGCTTCTTGCAGATTTGGAAGATCTGGCTGCTATCGCTGAAAGGAAATATGAACCAACGATTACCCACGAAGATCTCCAGGCTCAATTGAAAAATGACGGCCTCTTATAAAATCATCTGGAAAGCGTCTGCAGGAAAAGAAATTTATAATCTTCCCAGAACAATTATTCCAAAAATATTCAATGAAATTGCAAGCCTTGCTGAAAATCCACGCCCTGTTGGCAGCAGAAAATTGCGTAATAGTAAAAACAATTACAGAATCCGATTTGGGGATTACTGAGTCATTTATTCCATATTCAAGGACATTCTGATCATCGAAATCATCAAGATAGGCCATCGAAAGGATATTTACGACAAACTTTTCCGATAAAATGTCTTGAACGAACAGGCCCTGGAAGACCGGACAAATAAGATGATTGCCGTAGCTTAACGCTGTCTCCGGTTTTTGAAGGAAGATCAGAAATAAGGCTTAACTTCAGATGTACAATATCAGGGGAGGATCAGGTGTTATGGGTCACCGGAATTGCATGGCGAGCAAATGCTACAGAGGATATCAGTATATCGTTGGGGCCGATCAATTGTGCCGTCTCATAAATACATTTTATTCTAAATACGAATATGAAAAGACAGATGGCCCATTCGCTATGACTGCCGATCGACCTTCAAAGCCTGTTGACGTAGCTTTAGTCACTGAGGCGTTGGGACAATTGCAGGGCCTGCCAGCAACAACAATTTTAGAGAGAGTTCGGAAAAATCTACACAATCTGTTATTATAATGTCCTCTAAAGATATCAGGATTGGTTCTTATTTTTTTTAAGATCAGTAAATGAAATTAATTTTGTTTGTTTTTCAGGTTTTTGAAATTTTGTATAAACATCTTTTCTATTTGCCACTCTGACAACCAGGATCATTAATTCATAATCTTGTATATCTGCGATGATTCTGAAATCCCCGACTCGAAATTTCCAAAACTCTTTTAAATTTTTCTTGAGCGGTATTGCTAATGCTCTTGGGTTTTCCAGGGGAAGAACCTCTTTTTCTAAAAAATCTAATAGAGCCTTGGCATCCTTTTTATCAAGTCTTCTCAGTTCTTTTTTGATTTTTGGTATGAATTTAATCGTCCAGGTCAAGTGCTGTCCTCATCTCATCTAAGGTTAAAGCATCTTCGCCATTTTTTTTAAATTCTTCGAGTGCTGACTCTGCGAGATAAATATCTTCCAATTCATCAAAATGCCTTGAAAATAGTTCTTTCACATAAAAAGCTTTTGGCCTGTTTGTCTTTTCGGCCAAAAAATTAAGTCGATTTGCTATTGACTCTGGCAATCTCACTGATAACATTTTCTATCTCCTCGTCTTGTGTAATCATTTTTAAAAATGATTTGTATTGTATGTAATACAGGTATGACAAAAAAGCAAGTTTTTATATCTAAAAACTGGATATTTGCTATAAGATTCCACGGTTTCATTCCCAGGAACCCGTGAACCGCATATTTGGGTTTGAGAAGTTCTCTGCAAAGAGATAGTTGACGATCCTTTCTCAAGTCCGGTGCCGTAACTTTCATACCTTTGTGATCCAGAACCGGTTGGTCGAACAGATCCGTCTCACCATCATAAATGGAGGCTAAATCCACATCAGCGCAGCAGTTCAGCAGTCGGTCATTGCATCCAAGACCGGTCCACAAGCATGCCTGTAAATAGAGGACAGGTTTTTGAAGCCCCAGCGATTTGGGGTTGTTGATGGTGGTCTCGGTCCGGATCAAATAACTTTCTTTACGGGTGGCGTACGTTCCTTTGTCAAACTTGAAAAAAAGATTCATCCAATAATCGATTCTTTGCTGGACAAGTTTGCCATCAATTTCCTTTGCTGTCTGGTTGAGGGCATCAGGATTTGAAACAGCAGTAAAAGCGTTGTCTTTCATCTTGTATGACACAAAATCTCTGGTCTCTTTGCCGTCTTCGTAAATAAGGACGAGGTTATCAGCAGATATTCCGGTATTAAAAATGGATAAAATGCCTGTATAGGGATTGCCCCGGGCTATACACATTTTGAAACCTCAGGGCCACGGCAGGCACATTAAAGGTATAAGAAAAAAATGACAGCAATTCCTCTTGGTTGTGTTTGGTTATGGCGTAACAGGAAGCAGGGGATGACAGGGTTCCAACATCGGGAAGCATTTATAAATCAGATCGTCAATTCCCAGTCTTCCAACCGGAGTC
>JANNUH010000047.1:0-2900 GCA_031395015.1 Desulfobacterales bacterium
CGACCGTGTTTTTGATACCGGACGCATTGCCGGAGAATTGAAGCATTTTTTTCTGAGAGCCACCGGCAATCCCTTTGCTGCCGAGCCATTCATCGGGCATTTTCTCTGGGAATACGCCTGCCATTTTCCAGACCGTGACCGCGCTTTTTGTGCAATCACCAACAGGGTGCCCTTTTATTCGGGAATCACCCTTCTTCGAATTTCCCGCAATGGATGGATTAATCCGGAATACCGCCGGGAATTGATATCTGAAGCAAAAAATACTCTGAGGGGGTTTTAATGAACATTCGCGGTTTGATCTTTGATATTAACGGCACACTGATCAATATTCATACCAAAGAAGACTATGATGAAATTTACCGGGTTATCAGTAATCTGCTTTCCTATCAGGGAATATTGCTAAAACCCGATGTAATCAAAGATCTTTATTACCGAATCATGAAAGAACAACGGCAATCGAGCGGGGAGACTTTTCCGGAATTCGATGTGGTCGGCATCTTTCAAGAAATTCTAACACGGTACGCTACAGCCTCTACGCTGCAACTGTCCGCGGAAAAACTCGCCCAATTACCGCTGATTCTGGCGGAAGTATACCGGTCCGTTTCCCGTTTCAGGTTTCAGCTTTACCCGGGTGTGACTGAAGTTCTGAACCAACTGCGCCCGAAATATCATTTGGCGGCCCTATCCGACGGCCAGAGCGCCTATGCCAAGCCCGAGCTCCAGGTCGTAGGTCTACTTGAATATTTTAATCCGTTTATTGTTTCCGGTGATCTCGGTTATCGCAAACCGGATATGCGGATTTTCGAAAAAACACTATCCGGTATGAAGCTAACGCCCTCGGAAGTACTTTTTATAGGCAATGATATGTATCGGGATGTTTTCGGGGCAAGGCAGATGGGGTTGAAAACGATTTTCTTTAAGTCCAACCAGGGAGAGCATGAAAAAGACGGGGTGAAGCCAGACTATATTATCTATCATTTTTCGGAATTATTGGAAGCGATCCGTTTTTTAGAGGACCATTGAAACCGACTGCAATATCCACAACAAAAACAAAGGACCATCCGGGAGGTTTGACTATGAGACATATATGGGTTGTGACCTGCTTTTTGATAATCCTTCTCGGGGGCCAGGCGACCGCGGCTGACCAGGCACAGAAGGCGAAAACCGCTGAGAGCAAGGCAGGGGTACTGGAGCAGAACTCATCAGCCAAGGGCAGCAAGGCGGGCCCTGTCCGATCCGAGATCATCACGGATACTGAAGCTCAAGCGGTTGATCCCATCGGGAAAGAGCCTTTGGATGATGCGATCACCTGTCTCTCACGCACCATCTACTGGGAGGCCAAGGACGAGGGGGCTGCCGGCATGGAAGCCATTGCCAATGTTATTATGAACCGGCTAGGCCACAAGGGTTTTCCAAACACGATCTGTGAAGTTGTCAAGCAAGGCCACGAGCAGGGTGCCTGCCAGTTCTCGTGGTGGTGCGATGGCCGTTCGGACGCCGCAGAAGAGGATAAACCCTACGCCATCGCCAAGGAAATAGCGAGAAAGGCTCTCAACAGGCAGCTACCGGACCGGACCGCTGGCGCAATGTATTTCCACCAGCGGAAAGTAAAACCTGGCTGGTCCGCGGAATACATCAAGACAGTGGTGATCGGTGAGCATATCTTCTACAAGCCTCAAGGCGGCGGCGCAAAATAGGCCCCTGCTAATTTCGGCTTCATCCGATGACCAATTTTGACCTTTTGAATGTAAACCGGGCAATATAAAAATCAATCGGTTAAATTTTTAGTTGAGATTAATGGCCAGAACATCGTTCTTTTTTCCAAAATCTAAAGCCTTTTGTCGTGATCCCAGGCACAAATCAATTCTTAACCCACTTAGATTGCTGCTCATTCGATCTTCAGCTTTGAATACCCCGATACCTTCAATGTAAATTTTTTTCCCTAACCAGCCCTTATTTACAAGTTCAGAACTGATCGCACATGTCCAACCGGCAACCGGAATCGTCATGGTCGCTGTTGTTTGAGGATAACTATCTGAGTTGATTCCATTTGACCATGGATGATATCCGGTTAGAGTTACATTTGCTTTTTCGATTGCATCTAATTTTCTTTCTTTGGATTGGATAATGGATCTCAAATATATTTCTTTATTTTCATACAAAGATACACTTCTTTTTAAATTTTGGATTTCTCGAGATAATGATAAAATTATTTTGGTGTTAATATTGTTAAGTAAATTTTCTTTCTTACACTGCCCTGCAAAAAATACACTGCTTAGAATAGTCAAAAATAAGATAAGAATATAAATAATTTTAAATTTCATCATTATCAGAGCGTCTGTTTATAAAAGAGTAAATTAATAGTCAATGACCTCCGGCCTTGGACGATATTGAACAGAATATTCAAGTTCCGTGCCGGGATCTTTAGCGCCTGCACAACATCTTTCATCCTGCTGATATATTGAAATGAATCCTTGAAACAGCAGGTTTCAGACTCGTCATACACATTAGACAAAAAGCTCATATTTCCACAAAAGGTCATATTCGACCCCGGCTAAGTGACAAACGGCTCTGATTTAAACCTGACTTTTTTTAAATTAGAGCGCCCTGTTCAGAGAACCTTTAGATTGATTATTATTAAATGGTGACAGGTGATACGACCCACATGTTATTGCCCTGGCATAAAAATTGGGTAGATTTAGTATAAACAAGAAGTACCCTTAAGTTTCAAAAGGTTAAATCATGACAAAATCACAAGACAAGACATCAGTCCCTTCAAAAAATAAGCCCCACAGCCCGGCAAACCGTCTGTCCAGAATATTTCAAATGCTGTTCGTCCTCATTGCCATTATGGCTTCCTGCACCTCGATCGCAGTTTTGGGCGTGTATTTCTACCTCAG
>JANNUH010000057.1:0-9580 GCA_031395015.1 Desulfobacterales bacterium
CATGTCAGAGTGATAAACAAACACTATCAATTGGTGGAATTTATTCTTTGTTTGGGCTTCGGGGAATTTCCAGTGGAGGTTTGATTGCCTTGCAACGACCGGATTGCCTGCGATTTTTGTAAAAGTTCTAAAGGCCTGGAATGTTAAAACGGCGGACTGTTTGAGGGACCGACCGAGTTTCCGCCGTTTAATGGAAGGCCTTTCTGAACTTTAAAAAATCGTTCAGGCACTAGGGAGTGCAAGGTGATCGGACCGGAACGGGTATTGGCGTAAATTGGTTAGAAAATATGATTCTTATGGCAAATATCCAGATTATCAATAATTCGGTTGACATAATGACTGAATTTTATATAATACGGTCATTATAATGACGGAAATTTAAAAATGTATATCCCCCAGTTTCAATTAAAAAATCTGAAACAGTTGATCATGCCGGGTAAAATAATTGTAATTTATGGAGCCAGGCGGACAGGCAAAACGACTTTACTTAAAGAATTCTTGAAAAATGAAAGCGAACCATACAGTCTTGTCAGCGGAGAAGATATAACCGTTCAGTCTTATTTATCCAGCCAGTCAATAGAAAAACTCAAGGCATTTGCAGGCACAACCCGCCTGCTTGCCATTGATGAAGCACAAAAAATTCCCCATATCGGCATTAACCTCAAGCTTATCGTCGACCATATCCCCGACATTTGCGTGATAGCCACCGGGTCTTCGGCATTTGATCTGGCGCGCACTACAGGAGAGCCTCTCACAGGGCGTAAATTCACGCTGAAGCTATTCCCTCTGGCCCAACTGGAAATCGGGCAGATAGAAAAAATTCACCAGACAGAGGCTAATTTAGAAAACCGTCTGATCTTTGGTTCATATCCTGAAATCGTTTTAATGCCGGATAATCGAGCCCGGAAGCAATACCTTAAAGAAATTGTGTCATCGTATTTATATAAAGACATTCTGGAACTGGACGGGGTCCGGAATTCGGCCAAAATCGGACGCCTGTTGCAGCTTATTGCTTTTCAAATCGGCAAGGAAGTTTCTCTGAGTGAACTGGGGACATCTCTCGGCATGAGCAAAAACACAGTGGAACGGTATCTGGATCTGCTGGAGAAAGCATTTGTTCTCCAGCGGTTAACCGGTTTCAGCCGCAACCTGCGCAATGAAATTACTAAAAACTGCCGTTACTATTTTCTTGACAACGGCGTCCGCAACGCCCTGATTAATAATTTTAATCTGCTGGTACAACGAAATGACGCAGGGGAATTATGGGAAAATTACATCATTATAGAGCGGCTGAAGCGTCAGGAATATTTAGCGGACACGGCCAATAATTATTTCTGGCGGACCTATACGAAACATGAACTGGATTTCGTAGAAGAACGGGAAGGTCGTTTATTCGGTTATGAGATAAAATGGGGGAAAGCAAAACCGCGGCCGCCGAAAGAGTGGCTGTCTGCTTATCCTGAAGCCTCATTTGATCTGATTAACACAGAAAATTATCTAAAATTTATAAGTTGATCAAAAGAAGTTCAATTTTATCTTAGGGAGGCATGATGAAAGAAAGAATTTTAAAAACTGCAAGCGTATTAAAACAGCCGGGTGAATCTTCAATGAAAGAATTTGAGACAAAATGGGAAAATCTTGCGGCCAGGGGGACGCTGATGCTCATGGACCGTCCGGATGTTGAAAAACTGATCGGTAAGGGGAATGAGAGCATGGCTGAAGACAACAATCGGAATTTTCCCCGATTCATGGCCTCTTTATTTTTAGATTATAAACCGGATGTCCTGGTGCAAACCGTGCTCTGGGTATTTCGAGCCTATCGATCGCATGGATTTCAGACCACCTATTGGGCTGCCAATTTGAATCTGTGGGTGGATCTGCTCAAAAAGGAACTCACCCCGGCAGCATTTGAAGAAATCTATCCCTTTTACGACTGGCTCATTGTCAACATCCCTGTTTTTGTCAAGCTCACGGATGTGGAACTATCGGAGCATGACCGCCTGCAAGGGCCAGGGAGCCCGCAATGATTACCGATCAGTTGTATCAGCATTATTTAAGCCTTCTTCTAAAGGGGGAGAGGATCGCCTGCGGCCGTATCGTTCAGAACCTTTTGGATCATGACATTGACATCAAAGTCCTTTATACGGCATTATTCCAGAAAAGCCTCTATGCCGTTGGCGAACTTTGGGAATTCAATAAAATATCGGTTGCCAGAGAACATCTGGTGACGGCTATCACAGAAGGGTTGTTGAACCTGGTATACCCCAGGCTCTTTGAAAATGAGCATCAAAAAAAGAATAAAAAAGTGGTGATTTCCTGTGCAGCCAACGAATTTCACCAGATTGGCGGAAAGATGGCGGCTGATATCTTTGAACTGAATGGCTGGGATGGCCATTTTCTGGGCGCCAATACGCCGATTCAACATATGCTGACATACATCCAGGATGTCAAGCCGGATCTGGTCGGCTTATCCATCAGCGTGTATTTCAATCTGCCGGCATTGAAAGCCGGGATGGATGCGGTCAGATCCGATTTTAGAAATCTGGATATTTTTGTCGGGGGACAGGCCTTCAACTGGGGTGGTAAAGATCTGTTGAAGCAATATCCAGGAACACGCTACGTCCAATCGCTGGACGAGCTTGATACCATTATTGCGGGATAGACCATGACAACAGATACGCAGGATTCAAAGATTGTTCATTATGTTGATCAGCAGGCACCGGTTCTGCTGATGTGTCTTGATAAAAATGGAGTGATCCGTCACGCCAACCGGTTTGCATCCCGACTCCTGGGGGAAGACTTGATCGGCAAGGCATTTCAGAAAACCATACTTGATTTTCAGGATACGTTTCAGTTGAGCCGCGCTGCAACCTGTTCCGATACCGTTCATTTGTTGAGCTTTAATACAAGAGGCGGTCTCTCCCAAACCTATCAGTTTTATTTTTATACCTTGGAAAACCAGATCCTTGCCCTGGGCCACCTGGATGTCGATGAGATAGAGTCCATCAGTAATGAATTGGTAGCCGCCAATCAGGAGTTGAATAACCTGACCCGGCAATTGAACATCAAAAATCAGGCTCTGACACGGGCCAATGAAAAAATTACGGAACTGACCCGGATTGATCCTCTGACTCTGCTTGCCAACAGACGTTATTTTACCGAGCGCATTGCAGAAATGATATCCCTGGCAAACCGGAAATCACAGCCCCTTTCCCTTATCATGACCGATATTGATCATTTCAAAAGCGTCAATGATACCTATGGTCATGATGCCGGTGATCGTGTGCTTCAGGGGTATGCCGAGCTGATGAAAACCAATATGCGTAATGAAGATCTGGTGGCCCGTTTCGGGGGTGAAGAATTTATCATTCTTTTACCGTTTACAGAGATATTTCAAGCCCATCGTTTTTCTGAACGTATCCGAACCGCATTACCGGAAAAAGACCTGCTGGGAAACGGCCGGCGTATCACGGCCAGTTTCGGTGTCAGTCAATTGATCCACGGTGAAGAGAGCCAGATATTGATTAAACGTGCGGACACGGCTTTATATCAGGCAAAAACCTCGGGTCGAAATCGCACCATGATGGCTGAAAATCAAAAGGAAATGTCGTCAGACACATGAAAACAGGCATGGCAAAAAACATTGAACAGACAACCTATGACTATGTGAAAGATTATTCACAATTCCTCTTCTTTGTCCTGGCAAACGACGGCCAAATCCTTGACGCCAACAAATTTGCCGAAGCCATGACCGGATGCCGACCGGGTCAGAAAAAATTCCAGGATCTGATTGTTGATTTTCATGATTCATTCCATCTGGAGAGTCTGAAAAACGACCCCTCTAAAAACCATCTGCTGAATATGAAAATGGATTCCGGCCTGCCCCAGAGTTTTTATTTCCATTTCGAGCCCATGGGGTCAACGGTGTTGGCCTTTGGAAGATTAGATGCCGAAGGGCTGGAAACCATGAGAAAAGAAATGCTGGGCCTGAATCAGGAGTTGAACAACATGACCCGGCTGCTCCATAAAAAGAATGCACAGTTGAAACAGCTCAACCTGGAAAAAAATCAATTCCTGGGAATGGCAGCCCATGATTTACGCAAACCCATCGGCTTAATCCTCACCTATTCTGAGTTTTTGATGGAAGAATCCGCAGACCGCTTAAACAATGAACAAAAAGATTTCCTGAATACAATTCAGGCTTCCAGTATGTTTATGAAAAAACTGGTGGATGATTTTTTAGATGTCAGTGCCATTGAGGCTGGAAAGTTCTCCTTGGATCTGCAACCCGTCAACATGATCAAACTCCTTGAACAAAGCCTGAAACCAAGCCGTCTTCAGGCTGCAAAAAAAGAGGTTGAACTCCTTATCCAAATCGGAGAATATATCCCGCCGGTTACCATTGATTCCTCTAAAATCGAGCAGGCCGTCATGAATCTGGTTTCTAACGCCATTGAGCACAGTCAACCGGGTTCATCGGTCATCATCAGACTCTCCCATGATCCGGGGAGTATCGTTTTTTCGGTCCGGGACCAGGGACCGGGAATCCCTCCGGAAGAAATGGGCAAGCTGTTCAAGCCTTTTGGAAAAACGACGGTGAAAAAAACATCCGGTGAAAAAAGTACAGGACTTGGCCTGGTGATTACTCGAAAAATACTCCTGGCCCACAATGGCGATCTCAGTGTCGATAGTGAAGTGGGGAAAGGAACGACGGTCACTTTTAAATTACCCTTAAAGGAATGAACAGATGATGAACTCGAAAATAGCAGTATTAATTGTGGATGATGATCCGGATGTTTTGTTTGCCACGTCCAGAATTGTCAGATCAGAAGGATATACAGTGCTGGAGGCATCAACCGGTGAAGGATGCATGGAAACGGCCCGAAAAAACAAACCGGACCTGATTCTTCTGGATGTCATCCTGCCGGATATCCTGGGCACTGAGGTTTGCCGACAGATCAAGGCAGATCCTTTTTTAAAAGGCATTTTCGTGGTATTGATGTCCGGCTTGAAAACCTCATCCCCTGAGCAGGCGGAAGGCCTTGATGTCGGGGCGGACGGCTATATTGCAAGGCCCGTATCCAACCTGGAATTAAAAGCGCGGGTCAATGCCATGGTGCGTATTCTTAAGGCTGAGCAGGAACGGGATCATCTCATTCTTGAACTCAGAGAAGCGCTTTCAAAGATCAAGCAATTAAGCGGGCTTTTACCCATTTGCATGCATTGCAAAAAAATCCGGGATGACAAGGGATATTGGAATCAGATCGAAGCCTATATTCAGAAAAACTCGGAAGCGGAATTCAGTCACGGCATTTGTCAGGAATGCGCGGCAACGCTTTATCCGGAATTTAATCTGTATGACGCTAAAAAAGGATAGCCTTTAATTTTTTCGCACAGATTCACCCTACTTTTCTCATTCATGCCGTGAGGCCTGGTCAATATCGACAATCTTGCTTTTCAGATAGGGCTTGGACTGATAGCTGGTGATGCCCATGATCTTGCGGGTCAGATCACCGATACGGATGATCTGGGCGCCCAGGCGCTTGAGCAGTTTATGTTTTGGATCATTGATGTCCATGTCCATCAGAAGAATTTCAGAAAGCCCGGAAACCACCTGCAGGGGCTGATTCAGCTCATGGCAGACGGCCCCGGCCATCTCCAGCACCCCCTGGAGTTTTTCGCGCTCCCGCATCTGGTTTTGCAGCGTGATCATGCGGCATCCCACCTGGACCCGGGCCTGCAATTCGGCATTGTTACAGGGCTTGGCAATATAGTCGTCGGCACCGGCTTCCAGTCCCCGGACAATATATTCAACATCCCTTTTGGCAGTGAGCAGGATCAGGTATAAAGGATCTTTGCGATCCTGCCCCCGGAGGTTCTGGCACAGATCAGGACCGTTCAGGCCGGGCATTTCCCAGTCCAGTATGGCAAGTTGAGGCGCAGGAAAGGTTTGCATGATATCCCATGCCGCATTCCCATCTTCGGCAAGAATCGGATCATGGCCCCATTTTTTCAATATGCCTGCCAGGATTTGGCGGGAGGTGATGTCATCTTCAGCAATGAGGATCTGCATCGAATATTTTCTCCATGGCTGTTTTCAGTTCACTGAATTGTTTTTCCAGTTGCGGCATCAAAGCCGTCAATTGTGGCAAATCACCGGAATTGCCTGCTTTTTCCATGGCATACGCAATGCCCTGAAAGGCCCTGCCCGTGACATTTGCCGCTGCTCCCTTGATCTTGTGGGCCTGGGCACCGGCCTTGTCCGTCATGCCCTGTTCCACCAAGGCATTCAGGGCCTTTATCTGGACGGGCATGTCTTCAAGAAAGGCTTCAATGATGGTTTTGGCAAAGGCCTCATCATCCATCATCCGTCCCATAAATTCCTTGTGATTAAACCGGTCCGCTGGCAAGATCATTTCCGGCACAGGGTCGGCAGACCCGCCCGAGGCAAGGTCCGGGCCTTGACTCAGCCATTTTCCCAGTTCATTGGCCAGTGCCTGCGGATTAACCGGTTTGGAAACATACCCGTTCATCCCAGCGGCCCGGCATCTTTCACGGTCGTCGGCCAGGGCATGGGCCGTCATGGCAATGACAGGGACAGCAGGGTTGAGGACCCGGGATTTCAGACTCCGAATCCGGCGGGTAGCTTCCAGGCCATCCATCTGGGGCATCTGCACGTCCATAAGCACCAGGTCATAGGGAAGGGTCTCCAGGGCCTTGATCGCTTCTTTGCCATTGGCCACGGCATCGGCCTTTAGCCCCATTTTCTTCAGGATGCCCAGGGCCACCTGCTGGTTGGTGATATTGTCTTCGGCCAGCAGAATACGAGCCTTGCTGCCCCTGAACCGGTTCACTGTCTCCTGCACGGTGTGGCGTGTGGTGACCGTCCCTGCGGTTTGTTTTTTCAATTGGGCAGTGAACCAGAATTCCGAGCCTTCTCCCATTTTACTGGTGACGCCGATATCACCGCCCACCATCCCGGCCAGTTGCCTGGAGATGGCCAGCCCCAGCCCGGTGCCGCCGAATCGCCGTGTGGTGGATGCATCCACCTGGCTGAATTTGTCAAAGACCAATCCGATTTTATTCTTTGGGATACCGATCCCGGTATCGCTGACGGAAAACCGCAGCAGGGCGTCTTCCGGGGTCTGGGCTTGAAGGGTCACACGGATGGCCACTTCACCGGCCGGGGTGAATTTAATGGCATTGCCGGTGAGATTGGTCAGAATCTGACGCAGGCGTCCCGGATCTCCCTGCAGCAGGACCGGCACTTCAGGGGACACGCTGCAGACCAGTTCCAGCCCCTTCCCATGGGCCTGAACCGCCAGGGCAGCGCAAAAATCCTCCAGCAGGATCTGCATGTCAAAATTCAGAATCTCCAGATCCAGTTTTCCGGCCTCGATTTTGGAAAAATCCAGAATATCGTTGATGATGCCGAGAAGGGATTTCCCGCTGGCCCGAACCATCTCGGCATAATGCCGCTGCTCATCGGTCAATGCCGTGTCTAAAATAAGCCCGGTCATACCGATAACCCCGTTCATGGGGGTACGGATTTCATGGCTCATATTTGCCAGAAACTCGCTCTTGGCAATATTTGCCACCTCTGCCTCAACCGCCATCAGGTTTGCCTGGGCATTGGCCTCTTCAAGCAGCCGGTTGTTTTCCAGGAGGTCTTCTTCGGCTTTCTTTCGGTCTGTGATATCAAAAAAGCTTTCCAGTAAAAACTCATCATCATTCAGCCGGATATGGGTAACGGTTTTCAGAATGGGAATCAATCGGCCTTCCCGATGGATAAGTTCTCGCTCGGCATTCTTCAGGGTGCGGCCAAGATCCAGAACCGAACAATTCCCGGCTTTGGCCGGGCAGAGGGACTGATTGCAGACCTTGCCGATGAGGTCCCGTGGTTCGAAACCCACCATTCTTGCCGCAGCCGGATTGGCAGCAGTAATGATCCGGTCTTTTTTCCGGATAATAAGAATTCCCGCCTGAATCGAATCCAGGATGTTTTTCAGTCTGGATTCACTTTGCTTCAATTCCTGATGCCTGGCCAGCAGGGCTGTTTGCCTGGCGCGCCTGGAACTGATCAGGGTGATGGATAGAAAAAAAAAGCCCAGGATCGAGAAAATCCCTGCCAGGGATAGTATCAGTACGACCGGATTCATCCATCTAAAAGAAGAAAAGCGATAGAGATGCCAGTCATCCCGCATGGCCGGCCTATGGGAAATTCTAAAGGATTGCCCGTCCAGGACAGTCTTATTCCCCTGAAAATTGATCCCCAGGGATGGCAGGGATTCCCCGGCAAATTGCTGGGAGTCTGAAATGCGCTTTTTCTGTGTTGCATCCAGGGGAAAAGCGGCTTTATATAACCAGTCCTGGCGACTGGCGGCAAAAATAATCCCGTCACGGCTGACCAGGGCGCAGGGATGATTTTCCCCGGCCAGGGCCCTGTTGATCCGTTCAAGCCCTGTTTTCACCACAATGACCCCCAGTAACGCGGTCCCGTTTGTTTCAAATACCGGTGCGCTGATGTAAAATCCCGGGGCGTTGGTCGTAACGCCGATGGCCCCATAAATGACGGGTTTCCCCGTGGTTACAGCCTGGGTAAAATAAGGCCGGAAAACATAGTTCTGACCGGTCAGGGATTTTTCCTGGTCCTGCCCATAGGGGGTGCAGGCCACCGTCAAGCCGTCCGGGTTCAGCATATAAACAATATCGGCTTCACACACGGCCCGAAGGGTTTCAAGAAGAACCAGGGCGCTCGGATTGTCCGGCCCGGCCGCACCGGAAAGCGTGTCATGAACAGCCTTCGAGGTAAAATTCCGCTGGAGGTTGTTAATGGTATTTTCAAAATCAGGTTCAATGGCAAGAGACAAGAGATCAATGGCCTCAATGCCCATTTTTGTATCCTGTTTTTCAGTTATGTAGATTGAAACAATCATTGCCGACAGCACAGCACCTGCAACAATAGAAAGCGCAATATACCATCTGGTTTTTCTTTTTGGGAAAGATTGTTCTTCCACGGATACCCTGCCTTTTTCTTGCTGCAATGATTACATTTTGAATGATAAATACTTATCAGCCTGGGGACTGTAAGTAAAGAAAATTGTATGCTCAATTTTTCAGTGTATGAAATTTTTTATAGTTTTTTTCCGGATATTTGCCATAAGAAATTTTGCATAACCCGTTCCAGGGTGATCACCTTACGTCCGCTGGATGGATATTGCTACAAATTCTAAGATTACCTTTGCTGACCGCCATGAACTCGCTTCGCTCAAACAGCATGGCGGCTTAACCGCTACGGTAATCAAGAATTTGTAAGCAAAAATCCATAATGCTCCCGTAAGGCAATCACCCTTGCACTGGAAGATGTCCCAAGTTCCTAACCCTACAACGTTATTTAATCTAAATTAAATATTGCATTTATATGAAAACCTGCCATATTTAGAAAAAAACTTTAATCGGAGGCAGGCGATGTTACCTTTACAGCGACAGAGCGAGTTTCTTTATTCAATTCCAAAGTTCGACCTGAAAAAATCTGACATTAAAGATTTTACCAGCGAGCTTAAAGGGTTTCATGAACAAT
>JANNUH010000072.1:0-10958 GCA_031395015.1 Desulfobacterales bacterium
CCCTCTGCCCATGCCTTAAAAACCCCAATAAAATCGGTCGGAGCGAAGCGACTTCCAAATTTGTTTAAAATAGATTGAAAAATATCCAACCTATTCAAAACAATCAGAAAATTTAAGTCAGGATAAAAAGAAAATCAACACTTGTTAACAAAAGAATTTTTTGTTCTATGGAATACTTATCCTCATCATATCCCATGCACCTTGTAAGCAATTCAAGCCATTCGTTAAAGGAGAACTGTTCTCTTTGATTAAGGAAGTAATTTAAGTCAATACTTGCTGCCTGCATTGGTTTAAATGCCGTCATTACAACTTCAAATCGATCTGTCTTACCTTGTTGCGGGCGCCATGAAAGAGTTCCGCTGCCCCAAACATTTCCAAACAATAAGAGTGGATTTTCATCCACAATGGTCTCAATTACTCTACCGGTAATATCCAGAGACGGGATTCGTAACTGCAAATCTCCTTTATTTGGATGAACTTTTACGCTATAAGAGTCTAATATCTTTAACTGATTTCCTGTGGTAAGTTCGTACATTAATGATTCTTTTTGTTTCTTATCTGGAAGATAACGGGCGATAAAATTCCGGATACCATCACCATCAACACCCCCATCACTGTTTCGATAACGGCTGACTAACCAGTCAAGAACAAAAGCAGGAATAACTCTCCCTGAAAGACCAACATTTGCTGCGATACCTTTGTGCACACAAACATCTGGAAAAAGTTTTTCAATTTTTGAGTCTAAATTTTCTTTGTTTTGTGTATTCATTTCATAACTCAAATTCATCGTCAAATTCATTCATCATAGCACCAATTGTCTCTAATTTTGATAATATTTCTATCGTTTCTTTTCCATGTCGTTGGGCAAACGTGCAAAAAACCTTAAATTCAAGTATGATGTCATTAGCTTTAATGGCATTAAAAGAAGCTTGAAGTTTGGTAATCTGTTGCTGTTCTATCCGCAATGGAAAAGATGTTAAAATTTCAAATTCACCAGTTTGACTCTCTATTGCGACATTCGTAATTGATAAAGGATAGTTGTTAATATTTGATATTGTCACGATCAGCGAGTTTTCCTTTCTCCGACGGAATATTTCACCTTCTATCGTGATAATTGGTGCTTTAGCAGGCTCAGGTTTCTGGAAAGTTAAAGAAAACCAGGGCACTGCGACTTCTTGTGGGGTGCATCCGCCATGAGAGGCGCCTTTGGGGCGTTTTCCAAAGCATCCATATCCGGAAGGGATAGCCATATCTTCATTAAGTCCGAACAGACCAGCGTTCAACCGCCATATATTGCCTCTATCAGTTTCATCTGCAGTTGGGGGGATATCCGCAAAAAGCATACTGCGAGTTTTTGTTTTTCCACCTGGTTGAGCATTTATTATTGGGACACTCAGCGGAAACTCTGTGTAACCATGATCGCTGCATATTGAGACAAATAAATTTTTATTGTACTGTTCCTTGATGAATTTAGCAGCGTCTACAATTGCACCAGCCTGTTTTTTGATGTGTGCTGAATATTTTTTCCATCTTACGTATGGGGAAAGGCCAACATGGAGATAATCCCTGTCAAGCTGGTTATCCAGGAAAAGATAAACCTTCGCGGGTTCCTGTATCAGCTCCTCAAGTGTGGCATCTTTATCAGTTGCAGAACGTATCTCGTCTTCAGCAACACCGAGTGAATCTTTTAATAATTTGCGATAAAATAGAGCGTCGGGCTGTTCAAGCATAATCTGTGAATTCATTAAGCCACAGACAAGCGTTGGTTTTGCAATAAAGGTCTCTGTGGGAAGAAATGCAAGATATGGAATCACATCATTTTCAGGATATGCGCCCATAGATTCCAAAGCTGGCAGTAATTTTTCCTTGGCACTCAGATAATCCATGCCATCAAAAAGATAAAGTAAAACAGGGCCATCGGGTAATCGTGACTTCAACTGATAAATTTGCAGATATGCCATACCACTGCCGCTGATTAACAGATCAGGATATTTTTCTTTCATCCAATGCTCAAACTCATTTACATAGGGAATTGTCAACTCCAATTTTTTGAGTAAAGCACATGACCGATAGAATGGAAGATATTGATCCCTCATCCATTCTTGGACTGTTTCAACAGATGCCGTATCACTAAGAGAAGACGGGCTTTGGATTGGAATAAGCTGGGAAGCCAGGGCGATCACTTCAGGGAATTGATTTAATTGACTTATCTTATGATAGATCTCTTTTTCCAGTGGTACTCCTTGGTGGAGATGGAAGTGAAGTTTCTGCAGAAGAAAGACTCTTTCCGCATCAAGTAGCCCTGTCATGAATGACAAAGCCTCTTGTGGGGATCGGTTCCACTCTTCTTCAAGAAATGTTCGTATAAAAACAGCTACGCTCTCAGGCAATTGAATTTGCAGGTTCATTTCTGGAATAGATTGTTTTCGGCCTGGTAATAAATTGAGAGTGTACCATATATTGTCATGCTGAAACCACCGGGCGACCTGGTTTGGTGGGTATTGATGGAGAGATTGTTCCCATATAACGAATTTTGCTCTTAGAAAAGGAGCAGCACGCAGCCATTGAAACATCTCTGTTTTTTCAGGGTGGCTATGGCCCCATGTTTGAAGCTGTTCAAAAATCAGAGTTCTGGCCAAAGGATGCAAATCATGTTCATCATGAGTTGCAAGCCAGTTAAATAGATGAGATATCTGGCTTTCATTACCAGGTTGTCCGCCAAGGTCATACAATTTTTCATATTGCCAGACTGAACCAAGTAAAACTCGTTTGATCCACATAGAAATATGCTCATTGGGCATCATTCTATCGGTAGTGGCTTTTTTCAATAATTCAAGGTCGATGATCCATTCAGGATGCTGCTTGAGAGAGTCTGTTATGGTATTTTGATTTAGTAATTTTTTTAACTCTGAGACAGGATCAAGTTTGATAATCTGACAATCAAATTGTTTGGCTGGAGCATCAAACCAATGAAAAAGGGCCGGGTTTCTAACCACTATATTCTGTTCTGCTTGTTCTATGTCCTGGCTTATTTGTACCTGCAATTTTTTGAGCCTGTTAAGAGCATCTTCATAATGGTCAGCCTCCGTAACGATAAAATCCCCTTCACAAGCATGATGAATGCCAAATTGATCACAAATTATCTTTCCCATGTCGACATCCTAATTAAAAAAATGCTTTCGTATGAAACGATATATAATTGCTGTTTTCTCTTTCTCGTCCAGGCTTCTACCAATCTGATCAACAGTAGTATTGAGCATATTTTCCATTGCCTGACCATTGGGGCTTAAATCTTCTATCACCTCTATAATGCGTTTTTTATTTTCCCCTTGGGTAGTATGAGTTATCCAGACCTGATTGGGTGATAAAGGGGGCATTAGAGGTGGTGGAGTAATTTGCAAAACAGGAGGTAGAGGCGGTTGAAAAGTTTCTATATATTTCTTTGCAGAATCCAGTTTTGCACTGTATTTTATGATCATATCATCGGCCCATGAAGAAATTTGCAAACCTGTCAGTTTTTCTGCCAACTGCAAAAGGGTATTTTTATCAATCAAGGGATTATCTCGGTAATAATTGTTCTCTCGGCAATGATTGATTAATATGCCAGGATCTCCATGATGGACAAAATTCTTTTTTCCATCTGAAAGGTTTTGAAACCAACTGCTCAAGGTAGCTGTCCCATTATTTTCTTCACTTTCTCGTTCAGGCTCATCAACTTCTTCAAGATCTTCAGATATCTTATGACCCTCATCAATAAACGAATCATTATATTCAACCATAAATACCTTATGACATTCATCCAGAATTTTCTTTTGAAGCTTCTCAAATAATCCCTCAAACTCATTCTTTATCTCACTGATGAGTTTTTCAACGTTTGATTGTCTAACATTGTTCCCTGCGTCAAAAACAGACTCAAAGGCATCTTTTAAGAGTATTTGTTCCGTATCCGGTTCCAACTGGGCAAGCGGTTTAAAAATGTGATTTTTAACAAGAGCAGCTTGCCCTGAAACAAAGGATGTAAATTGCGCATGTTTTGGCTGTTCACGCCACCATTTACCAAGCGCCATACCGACTTTTTTTACCCGTTCAAGAGCAGGATCAGATGGCAATAAGGTCACATTATACACTTTGGCTAACCCGGAAATCAGAGCAATCTGATTTGAACTGACATCACTATAAGCCAATTTATATTTTTCAGGGATAGTAAAAACCTTTTCAAGGGTATCGCTTTCAATAATGGTGATTTTTTGTACTTGAGTTGCCGTTCGTTTAAACTCAAAGGAAATATTACCCATGGCCAATTCACGATGAGCTACCACCGCAAAAAAAACCGGCATAACTCGACATTTAAAACCATAAGGTGGCCGCCGCAATAGAGTAACAAGGTTTTTTACCTCCACTGGCCCCTGTCGCGCCTTTCTAAGAAAATCAGTGATAACTCCCCAGACTTTGTTGGCACCAGTATGTGTTATTTCGTCAGGCTGGCTTATCTCAATTTCACCGGTCTGATTTTTGCGTAAAATGCCATTGTTTTTTAAAATCAGGCTAACGACGTGTTGAGTCGCTGAAGCCGTCTCTTTCCATAAAATTTCTGCTGCATTGCTATCAGTAAGCTTAACTGTTATGTCACGACAGTTATTCCTGTATCCCCAAGCACCGGAAAAATCATCTTGGGCAAGCTTTGGATCTCCTATTTGAGGGCAATACGGAAAAACATCTCGCATGATGACAGTTGCCAGTTTCTTTAATTCTCTGTTATGCTGAATAATACGCTCCTGACCTTGCCAAAAATAGTCAAGATTCTGCTTTTCGGGTGAAAGAAGATCACCAATTATTTGTGTAAGCTGGGCGCTCTTGTCATCTGACCATATTTTCCACTCTTCATAAAGCTCTCCACCTTCACCATAAAGGCTGGCTTCGGTCTTCTTCAGGTATGTGAGTGCCTGATGCTCAAGTAACAAGCGGAAAAGCTGCACCGGTTCTTTGGGAATTGCAAGAACCACTTGCTGATATGATTTATCAGCCAAAACTGTTCTTGCAATTTCTTTTGCCTCTTCAATTTCACTCGAATTTTGGCATAGTACAGTTAGAACAAGACCGTCATTGTATTTTCCTTTGCCAATATCCTTTGTAAGGGTTTCAAGTGAATCACGAATCTGATACATGCTGACCGGTTCAATCATAAGGCTTCGAGAAACACCGAAATCATCGCTGTAATCAGTTGCTTCCCGTGGCTCTGTGCCAGGTAGATCCGCCCAGAGGCTTTTAAGGTATGGTGTTGGCTTCTGCCCAAGTTTTTCTGGATTATCCTCAATCAACTTCCTTATTTTTTCAAGAATTGTTTCTGTTGACCCACTCACTGCTGGACGATAGGAGCCATCTGCTTGCAACCGCATCAGAATATGGTTTTCACTTTGAAGATCAGAAAGCCTGGCAAGCTCAGTTTTGAAAAAATCACATTGTGCCGGCAAAATATTCAATGAATAAATAAGAATATCTTCCGTAGCCTTAAATCGGGTCGGAGTTGTTACCCGAAAAAGGGAAACCGTCTTTAAAATACGCAGTCCCACTTCATCATCAATTTTCAGGCGGGTCTTTAAATGTTCAAAATCCCTGAAAATTGAACTGGTCCGTTCCTGTTGACGGATGTCATTGGCAAAATAGTCCCACAATTGATCCACTGTAAATATCGGTGGGCAATCAGTTGAGAGGTCTATAGAGGCTTTGTCCAGAAAGCGTTTAAAACTGCCCTGTTCATCTTCGCATAGACAGGTAAAAAGGGTTCTGTTATTTTGTGCAACTTTTTCGGAAATGGCGGGCAGACTATATACTGCCATTGGATGCAGTGGATAAGCGCCATGCACGACTGTCGCTTTTAATTCATCGCGAGTAAAACCGATAAAAAAATTCAATCTGGCGGTTTCTTGCACAAGGGTGTCAAGATAATGACCAAATACATTTTTCAATTCGGTCCATCCTGATGATTGTTCATCCGCAATGATAACCCCGTCTATTAGCTGAAACGTTTCAGTGTCAGTGCTTTTTAAAATATACTGCTTGAAACGCCCTTCAATTTTTCTCAAATCCTCTTCCAATTTCTGATGACTGGAAGCCAAAGCGATCCTCGAAATATCGTGATATTCTTTCAACGAGCGGTGGCAGAACAGGTAGAGATGAATTTGATTCATTGCACTGGCATTACAAGACTCGGCAAAAGCCTGGAGGTCAAGACCTTCTTTTCCTGACGGGTCTTTTACAACCTCTTCCATTTTGTGACCAAACTCGTCCCAGAAAACAGCTATCCCGCTGTAACCGTGATTCTCTCTTAGTTCCTTTACCACACTCTCATAAAGGCTAACGGGGTCAATCATGGTTAAAAAGTCAAATTGAGACCCGCTGGTCGCTAAAGGATAAATTTCACGGAATAGATCAAAAAATTTTTTCTGATACTCTGCAAGACGGGTTTTTAATTCTCCTATTGTATGACCTTTTTCTTCAACTTTTTCTTTAAGAATAACAAAGCTGTCCGGATAATTTATTTCAAAATCTTCAATTCGTTTGATCGCAGCATCAAACGCAGTTGGTGGCAATAATGAATCAAGGCCTTCAGCGCTCAAGGCACGGCGCAGCCCCAGCATAAGGCTGTCGGAAATATTGCCTTCATTTCCATAGAGACTGACAAGCAGGTAGGGAGCAGGAACTGCTTGACGGTATCGATTTAAAACATCTTTGGTATCTATATCCAGTTTTCCCATGACCAATTGCAGCTCCTGAGTTTCCACCGGTCGCAGAAAGAAATTGAGAAGTACAAGGGCTAAATGGCTTTTACCTGTTCCATAGGTCCCCATGATAATTCTTGAGCGTAAATCAGGGGTTGTCGGGTGAAGTTTCTTTGCAAAATCCAGAATGATTTCCCGAGCCACTTCAGTTGGGATATAACCCGCCACCTTGCTCAGATTGTCTCGTTCATTACGAAGATTGACTGCTGCCTTGAACCCAGGTGAAATTTTGATAAACTCAGAAAGGTCTCGTGCCATAATTAAAGCCCCTCATTTTTAAAAACAGTGTAAAGCCAATATTTTATGTCAGCGCCCAAATAGTGCCTCGATTGTTTTCGTCAACGCCTCTTATTTTTGACAGATTTTCCTTACAATATAATACTATTACTATTCCATTCACCATTTCTGTCCGTAACATATAGCGCAGAAAGTCTACTCTCTCGGCGATTTGCCACTTACTGTAAAATGGTTCAAGATTGGATACAAGTATAGGGCTTGATACGGATAGATCACGAAGTTCTTTCTGAACCGTGTTGCGAGTTAAGAATGTTTCTAATGCCCCTTGATAACGGGCAGCAAAATCAACTGCCTTCCCATTCATAATACCTGCAATTTGGTCGATTAATGTATCTGAAAAAATCCCCGATTTAGAAGGAGTAATAAGCATTACGGGATAACGCTTATCTTTGCAGACATGCCATTTTTCTATAAAAGTATCAATGAGTTGCATAATAACATGGCCTATGAAAACAGTGTTTCAGTCATTTGCATTTTTTTAATTTCAAGGAGGTCGGCCTTGCCCTTTTCCAGTGCATTTGTTGGGGATTCTCCATCAAGTTCATGATAGTAGGCACTTATCAATGTCAACGGATTCAAATCCATAATGGACACTGAATTGAGTCCGGCCGTATGGCTTACCCACGCCACTTGTTTGTTGTAGGAGTCGCCGATTTGGATAAGGCTCTCGTCAAGTGATGACCGATCAAACCTAAAAATCTTGCCTATACTCCAGGGTTCCAGAAGTTTTTCCAGATGCACGGATTGTCTTTGCTGCTTTCTTGCCCAATCCAGCAAACCATATCCTATTATGGATGGTGGTGGCAATCGGAGACCAATCGGCTGGCGGCAAAAGCAATTTTTTTCTTGAGGTTCAAAAAAACCGAATTGCTTACCCAAACGAGTTCCTTCAAAGACCTGTATCAAGGGTGAGAATATGAGTTTGTCAAAAGTGCTGTCCGTCATTGGTTTTTCGTGATTTTTATCCCACCATGCCCGCAATTCCTTCTCCAGTATGTCCCGATCAAAAGCATCGTATTTAAATTCATTGAAATAAAACGAATAAAACCATGCAGAACTGTCCTGTCTGGCAAGATTGTAGTGGATCACCCACCAAATACCATCATCATCCATATCAGGGTCATGGCGCCTGATGAGATGACCTAACGGAGTCAACACAAATTTACTCTTGTTCTTGGTTATAATACCGGCAGATTCTGCCCATACTCTTGCTGCCCCGACCTTCAATTTACCAATTCTTAAAATTCCTTGCGCCTTTTCCACTGAGCTGGACTGGAATAGATCGGGGTGATCTGGAATTTTTTTAATTATAAGACGAAGCCATGCTTCCTCGAAACCGAATTTAAACTCTGCCATTTATTCTTGAACCTTTATAATGTAATGATTTTACTGCTGGACAATTATACGAAACACATTTTAGGCAACAGACACAGCTTGAATTGTTTATCGTATAGCTCCCATTTATATCTAATGCATTTACTGGGCATTTCATTCCGCAAGATCCACAATAAAAACATGATTGCATTTTTTTGAGCTGCTTTTCAACACGTTGTCTAAATATTAGTTTTCTTTTTTCTAATAAATAGTTGATTCGAATAACCTTGTCTCGAAATCCTACCTCTACGCTGGCTAATAGCTCATTAGTCTGGTAATCATGAATAAAAAAGGTTTCAAAATTCTCATCATTTCTTATCCATGTCTGAGGTCCTAATGGTCGCAGAAAGTGGTGAGTATTCCGAATATCTCCGCTCAGTATCTGATATGACAATGCGGTATCAGATAACAGGCAGGGGGCCGATTCAATTGAGGTCTTGTAATAATCCAGACCACGTCCACCGGCTCGCGTTCTCCACCCGTTGTCAGCAAAGTTAGCAGGGTTTGGATGTTCCATTCGCAAGGCCTGTTCCATCAAAAAAGTCTGCCATCGTTGGTGTTTTTGTGGATACCGTTCTTTGATTATTTCATACGACCAGTCACTATTGAATGGGCAATAAAGGCAGCCAACCCGTCGAAACCCTTTTGTATATGCTTTATTAAAATTAAAACCATGATAAAGTAGATAAATCCATACTTGAAGGTCTGTCCAGTTAAGTATAGGTCGAGCTAAAATCTCTCTGGCAATTTTATGTTGTTTGGAAATTCGAGGATATTCAGAACGACGTGGTGACTCAGACCTCCTGACTCCATCAAAGGTAAGCACCCCTTGTTCTGGGCTCAAACTATTGATGATTTTTGCCAAAGGGTTTGTTTTATGTGTTGTGCAGCACCAACGCAAAATACGGCTCGGTGGGCCAATAGATTCAGCAGTCTGGAAAAAATCAAGCTGAGACCGACTAATAATAAAAGGAGTTAATGGATGTTCCTGTTGAAAATCATTGAGATAAATATAAGTATCTGAAAATTCTATAGTAGTATCAGCAAAGAGATGAAGTACATCACTGCGACCCAAGGCATTCATCACCAGATGGGATATCACGGTTGAATCTTTTCCCCCTGAAAAAGAAATCAGAACAGGTAGCCTCTTGTGGTCATGAACAGTTTCACGGATAAACTGTTCTGCTTCATATTGTATCTGATCCACATAGGGTTTGTTTGCCTTGCACAATAAAGCAAATATATTACCCTTGGAACGGTGGAAAATAGTGGAATCTTTTGGAGTGCTGAAAATTTTTAATTCCGACCGTATCGCAGACATGCGAAACAGAACTTCCCCATGCCAATAATAAATTTGGCTGCCAGGTGTTACCCATATCTCAAGCTCATGCAAGAAACTGTGAAATTCCGGAGGAACCCGTTTTTTGAGATAGTTAATTTCAGGACGGAAGACCGGCACAAGTGCTGACGTTGAAATCTCTCTGCCAACAGTTCCACAGGCATGACAGATATTTCCAAGCAAAGGAACATGGCAGGAGAAGCACCAGAACGCTCTTGAGTGAACGTGTCTCGTCATAGTTTGATTTTTCCTTTATCCTTTTTCTTAATGCTAATCGAAGAGGATAAAGGGTCGTCTTTATCACAGGGATCAAATATTGTTTGGGGTTTGCAAGTGATTTCACTCTGGATTAGAGGAGGGGTAATTTGTTTGAAATAATCATTAATTGCTTTTAACATGGTAAGAATAAACAAATCCCGCATGGAAAGATCTGATAACAAAGAAACCAGAATGGGCTGAAGAACAATTGATGAGCCATTCTGCATAAAAAAAGTCGAGTTTAAAAAGCTCTTGAGTGGTTCTTTCGTGGCATTTTTGATAAAACTATCCTGCATCGTGCCAACCTGGCTTATAATCGCAGTATCTGCCTCGGCGATTAAAGAAAATTTTTTTATAACCCGATAATAATTGAGAAATCTTTCTTTCAGGGTTGGCATATAAAATGATCCATTCTCATCCATTCCCCGAATAAAAAGCAAAGCCAGAACGAGCTTGTATGAATACTTGTTATGGCTTACAAGGTAGCTTGCAAATTTTGCCAAGGGATCAGGAAATTCATCAATAAAACTCTGACAGGAGCGTTGCCGCCATTTTTCCGGTCGATCGTAAAACCCCTCACCAATGCTTGTAAATCTTGTTTCTTTTGCCAGAGCCGCGGTAATGTTACTTTCCGAAAACTCACCACCAAGCCGTTGAATTATCTCTGCTCTTCTCAGTGGATGATTACTTGTGTCAAGTAGCTCCTCAATGGCAGTGGAGACAGAGCGGTATCCACCCATCCCCCAAGATTTGAGACCATAAGTTCCCCTGGGGTGCACGACAAATTTATAGGTAACAATTTCAGACTGCCGCCCGATGTTCCCAAAAATCTTCCCAGCGGTTGCTCAGAATACTACAGCGCAGGGCTATGATGCTATTTGCGCCCTCAACCGTCCAGTGCATACCCGACT
>JANNUH010000134.1:0-50623 GCA_031395015.1 Desulfobacterales bacterium
CTCTGGAAAATGATGTGGTACATTTGTATCCATCAAAAAAGCACATGGTTAACAGGGATCTTGGCAAGCTTGAGGCAACCTCTACTTTGAAATACCGGCGGGTAGCTTGACCATAAAATCAAAAACTTGAAGATCGAGTTAAAGCCTTCAGCCTTTAACTCTTCATAACTAATGTCCCTGCCGAACCGGGTATTATAGGATATCTCAACCCCAAGGTCCTCAATCATGGCCACTTCCCTGTCAATGACTTCCCTTGGCAGGCGGTATCTGGGGATTCCAATCATCATCATGCCGCCGGACACGGGAAGGGCTTCAATGACCCTGACCCTGTACCCCATGAGGGCAAGATAATAGGCCGCGGTGAGCCCTCCGGGCCCGGCACCGATGACACAGACCTTTTTGCCGTTCCATTCCTTTTTTTCAGGATTTTTATAGGCCCCTTCCGACATGGCCCTTTCTGCGGCAAAGGCTTTTAAGAATTTAATGGATACCGGGGTATCAATCCTTGCTCTCACACACATCATTTCACAGGGCCGGGTACAGATAAGCCCGCAGACCCAGGGGAAGGGATTGTCTCTGCGGATGACCTCAATGGCCTTGGCATCTTCTCCCCGTGCAATGAGGGTCAGATAGGTCGGGATATCAATACCGGCCGGGCAGGCCATCTGGCAGGGGGATGGAGCAAGTTTCCCGCAGTCATGGGAAGGGCAGTTCCTTGTTTCGATATGGCTTTGAAAGATTTCCCTGTTTTCGGTAAATATTCCTTTTAAAATTTTACCGATTTCCAGGATCTCTTTGGATTTTTTTATATCGAGATATTCCCGGATCAGGGAGTCAATGGCCAAAAGATGGTCATTTCCGGCGGCCCCTTCTGAAATCTCTTCGGTCAGGTGCAGGACCTGTTCGCAGATCCTCCTGGCTTTCGGGTCTGTCAATGATCCTGAATCAATGAGGTCCGACAGGTAAATCAGGATGGTTCTTACCGGACAGGTTGCCATTTTTACTCCTTACCCACCTAAAAACTGCTGTTTTCAAAGGAAGCTGCGGCAGCAGCATGCCGCTCGCGCCGGACCTGGGTCATGTCCCCGGCAGGCCCGAATGTCAGACACCCTGTTGTGCAGAGGGTCACGCAGGCAGGCTTCAAGCCTGCATCAAGCCTGTCCTTGCAATAATCGCATTTTTCAACCTTTCCCGTCTCCTGGTTCCACTGGGGGGCTCCCCAGGGACAGGCTGAAATACAGGCCTTGCAACCCACGCATAATTCCTTGTCAACAAAAACAACCCCGTCACTGCTTCGTTTTTGCATGGCACCCGTGGGACAGGTAGACACGCACCACGGATCTTCACAATGGTAGCAGGGCATGAAAATAAAGGACATTTTCGGCAGCCCATTGATAAATTTTGGGCCCACCTGGATAATCTGGCAGGGTTTGGAACCCGTGGGCAGATTTTTATTGGATTTGCACTGGATTTCACAGGCATGACACCCAATACAGGTCCGGGTGTCCTGGAACAGATAATATTTACTCATTCAACGCCTCCGGTTTCTTATACATCATATTGAGGTTAAAGGGGTTTCACCGATACAAAGGTATCATGATAGGCCGGGCTGCCGCCGATTTTGTCATAGACATTTTCCTGGATCAGCGCATCGGAAAGCCCTTTATTAAATGATCGCTTTGCCCGATGGGCCTGATGCCCGAATCCATGCAGCATGAACACGGCTTCCGGATGGATGAAATCCGTTACAAAGGCTTTGATCTGTCCTTTTCCACAGGAGGAGGTGACTTCAACAAGGGCATTGTTTTTAATCCCGAGCTGACTGGCTTTTTTTGTATTGATCCAGAGCTTATTCTCACTTTCCAGTTCATTCAGATAGGGCACATTCTGGGTGGAGACATGGGTGTGGATGGCGGATCGCCCGACCACCAGCCTGAACCGGTCATTGTCTTTTGGGGCTTCAACTGGCTGATATTCAGGGAAAGACTCAAACCCGGCATTCTCCAGAAGGGAGGATTTAAATTCTATCTTTTTGGAAGGAGTCTTAAAAGGGAGGTTTTCCCGGTCCCAGAAAATCTGATCCGATCCATAGGCCACAAATCCTTTTTTCTCAAAATCCGCCATGGTAAATCCGGTGCCTTCAAGCTGCCAGTTCACCAGATCCTCCATGGTCTCGTAGGGGAAATAATGACCAATGCCGAGTTTTTCCCCTATTTTTTTCAGGATGACGGCCCCGTCCATTGTATCATATCTCGGTTCCACGGCTTTTTTCCGTAAAAACATCTGGGGTTTCAACCCATTCATCTGCTGGATGCAGTCGGTCCGTTCCAGATAGGTGGATTCGGGCAGGATCACATCGGAATACCAGGCGATATCCGAATAATTGATATCAATGGTGACAATGAGATCCAGCTTGTCCAGGGCTTTTTTTGTCTGGGTGGTATCGGCAATGGACATAAGCGGGTCCATGCGGTAGGCAATCAGGGCTTTGATGGGATAGGGATCTTCATTTAAAACCGCATGGGGGAAAATCTGAGCCACCCCGTGATTGGGGTCAGGCAGGGGGAAATCTTTTGTTCCGGCTTTATCAAATCTCGGCATTTCGATTTTCGGAAATTCCTGGGAGACCAGCTTCCGGGCCGCTTTGCCGCCCACTTCGCCCGGCCCTTTTTTAAAGAAAATACCGCCTTTGGCTTCCACACTTCCCATGAGGGCGTTGAGCATAAGGATGGACCGCCGCATATAGATTTCATTTTGATGGCTGGCCCCCCGGTATCCATAATGAAAAATCACCGAGGGTTTATCCTTGCTGATTTCCCGTGCAAGGGCAATGATTTCTCCTGCGGGAATCCCGGTTTCTGTCTCAGCCCATTCCGGGGTATAGGTTTCCACAAAATCCCGGAGTTCATTGACCCCGTGAACCCATTTTGAAACAAACCAGGCATCATAAAGCCTTTCTTTTAATATGATATGGATCAGAGCATAATTTAAGGCCAGATCCGTTCCCGGCCGGATCATCCAGTAGCGATGGGCCTTGGATGCGGTCACCGTCACCCTGGGATCGATATAGGTCAGCTTTGCGCCTTTTTCCAAAGCTGCCATCAATGTTTTGACTTCTTTTATGGCCAGGGATTCAAATATGTTTCTGCCGTAGAGAACAATATGCTTTGTCTCGCCGTAATGGATGCCGATATCAGCATCAGTGTACCCGAAAAGGGACCGGCAGGCGGTATTGACGCTGCCTTTGCACAAGGCATCATGGGTAAAATGATTGGGGGAACCCAGGGCTTTTAAAAAGGTTTTGCTCACATGGGTGGAAAGCTGGGTTCTTTCACAAAGCGCAATACTGTGGCCGCCGTTCTTGTTTATGATCTCCTGGAGCCCTTTTGCCACATAATCAATGGCCTCTTCCCAGGAGGCCTTTCTCCAGTTTCCCGAGCCTCTTTCACCGACCCTGATGAGGGGAGACTGAACCCTCTGGTCATCGTAGAGCATGGAAATTCCGGCCGACCCCCTCGGACACAGACTACCGTCTATGCCCGCCACATGGGGATTTCCCTCGATCCAGGTCACATGGCCGTCCTTGACCCTCACCTTGATGGGGCACCGGACGGAACACATGAAACATAAACTGAAAACTTCTTTATCCATAATTTCTCCTTTGGCAAATTTTATCCTGCAATATTTCAGGGTTTATATAGCGATATTCATGCCAATTTTTCCGGATAGATTTGATTTTATCCATAATTTTTACAACCTGCTTAAATCATGTAGCAATTCAGAGATAATGATTGCAAGGTATGTTTTTTTATGAATTTATTCAATGTCTTTGAGTCTGAATTGCGCAATAAAATGCATGCACTGCATTTTTTTTATTGCGGTTCAAGAAGACAGGATTTTTATCCCACCGTCAACCAGAACCCATAAGTCACGCTGGAAATCAATGTGGAGATGGAGATGACGGCTACGGCAAAATCAGGATCACCGCCGATTTCTTTTGCCATGATATAGGTCAGAGTGGCGGTGGGAGAGGCAAGGACAATCATTGCCGGAAGATAATCATCCGGACGAATGGAAAACAATTTAAACAATAATAATCCAATGGCCGGGGCAAGGATTAATTTTATGAATGTTGTGATGCCGGCATTGATGAATCTTGGTTTCAGGTTTTGAAATGACAGAGACGCACCGATAATCAAAAGGGCCATGGGCAAAGCCAGGCCCTTTAATATATCCAGGGACCGGTCAATGATCTCCGGTATGGGAATATTAAAAAAAGCCACTAGAAATCCGGCCAGGGCAGACACGATAACGGGGTTGGCCATGGTTTTTTTCAAGGTATCGCCTATACCGGAACCGCCCTCATTCTTTTCACTGTGATATTGCAGCACGATAACGGCCAGAAGATTCTGAAGGATCATGACAAAGCCGGAAATGATGGCTGCTTTGACAAAGCCCTTATTCCCCAGATAATAAAAGGCAACGGCAAAACCGATATACCCCAAATTCCCGTGAAAGGAACTGTGGATAAATGATCCTTTTAAGGATTTCGGCATATTCAGAACCCTTGTCAGGCCAAAGGCGATTGCGGCAACAACCAGGAGGACAACAAGGGTGATCAGGATCACGGAAATATGGGTCTCCGTTTTCAGGCTGGCCTTTGCAATGGAACTGAAGATCATGGCCGGAATCGCAATATAATAGACAAGACGGTTGGCCTGATCTAAAAAATCCGGGGTGAAAAACCCCCGGCGTTTTGCATAGAGCCCGAGAAAAATGATGACAAAAACCGGAACAATGGTTGAAATGATATTCATAATACCCTCATTGCCGCCACCATCCGATGGTGGTGCCGAGCCTTTGAAATTCAATATTTTCCTTTTCTTCGATTTTTCTGATCCAGTCGGCAAGCCCGGACGCATGATGGATAATCAAAGGCGTGCTGTGATAGGGAAGAATATCCCGTGACAATTGATACATGGCAATGGTCTGATTGATCCTGCGGGATATGTCCGGGTTGTCCCAGGGTGTGGGATGGATAAACCCGTGGTTGGACCCTTCTTCCTTAAGGTACCCGAGATGGGCCGGATATTTTGATTTCAAGGACCGTAACGCTTTTATGGCTTCAAGATTGGTTTTGCGGTCAACACCTTTATTCAGGTTTTTTAAAATGGTATCATCAAAAGATTCAAATCCGATGGAGGCCACCAGTATCCGGATGTTTTTCTTTTGGGCTGTTTCAAGGGTGTTCTTCAGATTTTCCTGTCCCTTCAGAAAATAATCCGCCCGCAGGGTCAGATTAATCTGGGACAGCGTAAGACTGCACTCACCGGCCAGTTCCATGATACGATCAAGTTTGGGCAAGGGGTTTTCATTGATCAGTTCAAATGCGACCCTGCTGCCGTCGGCCTGTTCGGGCAGACACGCCATCTGGGATTTGACTGCTTTATCACCCACCGCTCCCATGAATCCTTTGTCCTGGGCCACATCACAGAAACTGCACCCTTTCTGGACGATGGTTACACTTTGGCCCCTTATATCATCTGCAAGATCCGCAGGATAATCTATCTGTATTTTTCTTGCTTTTGCCGCATGGGGACATCCGATCTGCTGAAGCACCTGGCCACAGGTAATCGGCATCTGGGCAAAGGATGTTCCCTTTAACCGGAAAATATTGGTCCAGTCAACCCGGGACAGCCATTGATCCTTCCATGGGGCAGGACGATTCTCCTTTATCTGCCCGTCTTTATTCCTGGACAGGACACCGTCAAATTCTGAAATATCACTATCGAGTCCGCTCTCCAGGATGGGCAGGATCTGCTGGGCAGGGCCCTGCATGGCAAAGGTAAATCGGTCCGAAATTCCCTTAAAGCGATTGTCAAACCGGTCGTGACCCTTTTCCCCTTTAAAATCGACGTTGGCCTGGGGTCCGGCCAGGATGGTGACCGCACCCTTATCTCTAAGCTCTCCTGCCAGATCGAACAGATCCGGTCTTCCGCCAAGGGTTGAAAATCCAATGACCATCCGGGTTCCCCTAAAATGATGTTCCAGTGCCGCTTTTAGATCCATTTTGTCATCTTCATTGGTCACTGCAACGACAATTGCATCATACTCACTGTTTTCGGATATAATGGTGGCTGCCATCTGAGGGCCTAAAAGGCCGTAGGACTCCCCTTTAAAGTACCCTGTGAGGATGACAAATTTCTTTTTTGAATTCATTTTCCCTTTCCATGAAAAAAATGCACGTTCCGGTCAAATACCGGAACGTGCATTATAGACGAACTTGCTGCCTTATGAAAGAATTGGCCCGGATTTCTAATCAACAACCGGCCGGGGCAGCACTTTTGCCCTTTCTGCAATTTCAGGCACCCTGTGCTCCCATTCAATGGCCATCAGATGGACTCCAGCCACACCTTTCATCGCTTTGAATTCTTCGATCTGTTCCAGCGCAAACTTAATCCCTTCCTCTGCCTGATCTTTTTTGGGCACGCCTTTGAGGCGTTTGATCAAAGGTTCTGGGATATCCATACCCGGAACAAACTTGGACATGAAATTGGCCATACCGGCACTTTTCATGGGTGTGACACCGGCCAGGATATAGCACTTTTCATGCAGCCCCATATCCACGGCCTGTTTCATGAATTCACGGAATTTTTCCATATTGAAAATGCATTGTGTCTGGACAAAATCCACACCTGCCTGTATTTTTTTGGCAAGCCTGAACACACGGTATTCAAAAGGGTCGGCAAACGGGTTGGCTGCGGCCCCGATAAACAGTTTCGGCGGCCCGTCAATGTCCTCGCCATTCAGGAACTTGCCCTCGTCCCGCATTTTCTTCACCATGGCAATCAACTGCATGGAATCGATATCATGGACACCTTTTGCCTCGGGATGATTCCCGAAACATGTGTGGTCGCCGGACAGACACAGCATATTCCGGATACCCATGGCATAGGCCCCTAAAATATCACTCATCATGGCCAGGCGGTTCCTGTCCCGGCAGACCATCTGGAAATTGGGTTCAAGCCCCTTTTCCATCATCAAAACCGAACCGGCAATGGAAGACATGCGGACCACGGCTGTCTGGTTGTCCGTCATATTGACGGCATCCACAACCCCCACCAGGTGACTTAATTTTTCATTTAAATGGTCGACATTGGCACCTTTTGGGGGACCGCATTCTCCGGTGAAAGCAAAATGGCCGGCATTTAGAACCTTTTCCAGATTACTGCCTGATTTCAATTCACTCATATTGGTTCTCTCCTTGTTTTTTATCTATACGCTGTCAAGCTTTGCCGGTAAATACACAGGACCGCATTATGCTTTCCGGGTGTCATGAAAAATCAGTGACTTAACGGTCACAGGGAACACCTGGTTTTTCACCAGCGGCTCACCGATGTCGATCCATTCGCCATCCTTAAGATCCAGTTCATCCAGAGTGAGCAGATTTTTTTTAAGGCCTGTTTCCCGTCGGATGACATTTCCCACACCGCAGGCAATATCAGCCTGAAAAATGAGAATAATGGGAATGTTTTTCCCGATTGAATTTGCCAGCGCCGACTCAATGGCTTTACCGAACATTACCAGCTTCTGGTAGGAATTGTGGGTGAAATCCTTAAAGTAGAGCGCCACGGTCTCGGCCCCCTCGGACAGATCAAACCGCTTAAAAGACCTTTCAATTTCAGATGTGATATGGTCAAGGCTTAATTTGTCCTGATTCACGTCAACCCTGAGCACCGGCACGTTCCACATGGGAAACTTAAGCTGGTCGTCCATGAATCCCGAGGAGCCCGATATGGATAATGTATGGGCGCCGGCACCGATTACCGTCGCCCTTATCTTGTTTTCAGGTTCAAAGACCGGCCCGGAAAGCTTTGGGAGCAGCGTACTAATTTCAGCGGCAAGATATACACCGATATCGTTGTGCTGATACCCATTGCACCGGTACAGCAATTCAGAGACACCGCCTGAAAATGTGTATTCATCTACTTTCCTGGAAAAGTCCAGGTCGTCGGTCACCATCAAATCTTTGGCAAGATCTGAGACAGCCGGACCACTTATGACCTCTATAAGAGTTTGGGCCAGTATGGCGGTTATTTTTTTCAGCCATTCTTCAGGGATCACATCTCCCACATCATAGTGCACCCCCAGATGGGTCATCACTTTTTTGGCAGCGTCACTGGTCCGCAGAATTTTTTTTTTGGCATCCAAGGCCAGCAGACGGCCGCCCACAGCAATGCTGCTGGTGGATACGACCTGTCCGTTGCAGGAGATGGCCATATTGGATGTACCGCCGCCAATATCGCAGGAAAGTATGGTTTTAGCGGTTTGCTTTGAGCGGTCGACAGCACCTGACCCCATCGCCGCAATCAGGCTCTCAAAATTGGGTCCCGCAGTTGCGGCGACAAATTTACCTGCTTCGCTGGACAAGGCGGCCGCGATCGCTTCCGCATTCTGCTTTTTGGCTGTTTCCCCGGTGATGATCACAGCCCCGGTTTTGACATCATCCTGTTGGATTCCGGCACGGATGTACTCCTCTTTGAAAAACCGGGTCAATTGCTCGACATCTATGGTCTGATGGTCCTTTAAAGGAGTATCGATAATCTCTCCCTCATAAACGACCTTGCGGTCAACAACATGGAACCGCCGGGTGGGGGATGTTTCGTCTCTTTTAAGCAGTAGTTTTGAAAAAGCCAGATGGCTTGTGGATGATCCCACATCAATCCCGACACTGAGCAGTTCAATCTCATTAATTTCCATGGACACATCCTTAAAGCGGTTTATTAAAAGGCCGGACCAGTTTTCTGGGCCCTGCGCCTCCGGCAGGTTGCCAGTTTTTCGGTTCTCTAACTTTCATCAGATAGTGGAGCTGATCGGTCTTTTTAAGCTTGTAGTAAATCATGGCCCAGGCACAGGGTATCTTTTTATCAACCTCGCAGCTTCCGTTATTAGAACCGCCGCAGGGTCCGTTAAAAAGGGTTTTTGCACATCTTGCGATGGGACATATCCCTCCTGTATGGCCCAGCATACAGTCCCCGCAGCCCTGGCACATCTCCTGCCAGACACCCGGCTCCACATTCGAGCCCATGAACGTGGTATTGACAGCCGGGATAACGGGCAGGGTTTCAAAAAAGAAGGCCATGGTCTGCACACCGGCTCCGCAGGCCAGGGTCAGCACTGCATCCGTGTTTTCGGGAATTGTTAAGTATTCTTTCAGCCAGTCCGGTTCACATTGGCGCTCAATGGTATGTACGGTAAATTTGGGCTTCCCGGTTTTGTAATGCCGGATATGATCCAGCTCCGTTGCCAACTGATGGGCCTGTCTGTCTCCTCCGGTGAGGCAGACGGAAACGCAGCCGCCGCAGCCCAGGATAAAAATATTTTTATAATCCCCAAGGCTTTCGATAATTTCTTCCAATGGTTTAAGATTGCCGACAATCATATTGCACCACCTCTCTTGTCCGATCTTATATCTGGGGATTTCCTTTTCAGAAAATGGGCCTTTGCAGCCCGGGTCACCTCATCCCGATGTTTGGAACAGGTAGGCTCACTTTCCGTGCCCAGTTTCTCAGATAATGTCCGCCTGTAATCCACTGAATATATGGGGACGCCACAAACTCTGCAAAAGACCAGCTCAAGGGATTTTACCTCATCCCAGCCGTTCTCGAGCATAAATTGAAATTCTATGGCTTTCTGGGGACAGATACGCCAGCAGTTGCCGCAGCGCGCACAGCGTGCCATATTATGGGAAAGTACACGGTTTGCAGTTGAATCCTCCGCGCGCAATGCATTTGCCGGGCAGTTCTGGACACAAGCCAGGCACCCGTTACACTGATCGTTTACTTGAAAATAGCGCATGACGTTTGACTCCGTCTGTTCTGTTGTTATTTCTCCCTGATTCATCTACTTGATTCATCTCCTCATACCAGCGGTGCGTCTTAACGCGGATACCCTGGCCTGGTCGTATTGAATCATGGTGGGATCCTTTAATGTTAAGGCCCCTGGCTCACAAAAGTGAACGCACAAGGGGTCTCCCCCACAAAGATCACATTTAAACGGCCGCCCCCGATCCTCATCAAACCCGATGGTTCCGAAACTGCAGGCGTTAAGACACATCTTACAGCCCACACATTTATTGTAATCAATGACGGTCCGCACCACCTGGTCATCAATTCTGCTGATGGCCTCTTTGGGACATGCCGCAATGCAGGGTGCGTCTTCGCAGTTCTGGCAGACCAGGGGCAGATACCGGTCGCATTCATCCATCTGAATGACCCGAATACGGGATTTTTCCGGGTTGCAGACCCCGGCTTTCCGGATTGCACAGGCAGTGTGGCACATCCTGCAACCGTTGCATTTATTTGGATCAGATATCAGTATTTTCATGGTTATGGGCTCTCATCATTATATATATTAATTTGTAACGATTCCTATTTTAACCGGTCCCACAGATCATCAATCCGAAGCGGATCAAACACATTTGCTTTTTTTACCAACGCCTTTCGGGTCCATCCGTTTTTCCGGTAGTCGTCGGCCTGCTGCCCCTGGTTTGAGGTAATCCCCTCCCTTATATTATAGATACGTTCCATGGTGATACAGCGGTAGGCAATCTCTTTTAATTCATCTTCATCCAAGGCAAGTCCGGTATTGAGCAGAATCCTGTCGGCCGCAGTTTGAAAGTTGAGTTCACTGCCGCCCGCACCTCTCTTTGTTCCTGACGGCAGCCCGAGGCACTGCCCGATTGTCTGTTTTATTTGTGTAAGTTTAACGGATCCTGCCGGACCTTCCATGATTTGTGAATCCTGACCGTTTTGAGCCAGCGGTTCATCAATGCTTTCAAGAATTTTTTTCTCATAGGCAATAATGCCTTCGGGATCTTTCACTTCCAATGCTGCTGTGCCGCTGCAGGCTATGGCCACAACGTTTTTTGCCGCCAGGACGTCTTTGCGGAGGATGGCGCACGGGTCAGATAAATTTTTATCATTTAAATCATGTACCTCTTTAAACTCAATGCGGCCGTCCCGGATCAGCAGACAGGTTTCATTTTCAGCCCGTCCTTTCAACACCAGGTGTTCAAAACCGGCCTGGCGCATTTGCGCAGCAAAGGGACCGTCTACGCACACTCTGGCCATCAGCCCCGTGGCAGCGGTCTTGCTTGTCAAAACAACCGCCCCAAGGGGCGCACTCAACGTACCGCTCAGATATCCCGCACTGACGATGCATATGTTATCGGCGGAACCCGGGTCGACCATTTTGGGCGCATGCTTACAAAAAAGGTAGGTGGCAACACCACTGCCGCCAAGGAATCTTTGTTCAAGATCCATTGATACCGGAAACGTTTCCACCTCACACCGGCCAAGGTCCACCAGTGCAATTCTTCGGTCCGTCGTCATATCCTTTCCTCCTCATTTATCACGGAAAGCCTTTTTAAATTATCTGTCAAGCCCTCTGAATTTTTAAACTTGACAAAGTTGAATTCTGTTCGCTATATTGAATAGCAAAATATCAAATAGCCGCCAGAGATGTCAAGTAAAAAAACATCAATAATTGGCCGAAAGAGTTTAGTTATTTGATTTTTAGGACAAAAAATATAGGGTCTAAAATCGGAAAAAGATTCATTATGGTGAACAAGTCCAAGAAGCAAAAAACACCATAGTGAACTTTTTCGAAAACTCAAAAAAGGAGATGGGTAACAATGGCAAGGGAAGAGAACCAATTAACCGGCGCGGAGAGTCTGCAGCAAACCAGGACATTCGGCAAAGTCAGGTGCCACAACCCAAGTTGTATGGAGCGTATCGTTCCTGAACCAGGCGCAGACCATGCCAAATGTGCAACCTGCGGCATGGAGTTTCGTATTTTCTGGATCAATCCCAAACTACCGAGAATCAGAGGACCGGTCTGGGACGTGAACAGAAAGATTGCACAGGATCGTTTCAAAGAAGTCACTGAGACTAAATTAAAAGCGGCTGAAAAAAAAGGGGGCAAATAAAATGGCATTAGACAGAAAGATCGCCTATATCAACCTGACCACAGGCGACATTGAGGTAAAGCCCATACCAATGGCAGTTAGGAAAAAATTTCTGGGCGGCAGGGGCCTTGACGCCTACCTGCTATACAACCATACGGAAAAGGGGTGTGATCCACTTGGACCCGACAACGCGCTGATCATCAGCGGAGGAATTCTGTGTGCCACTTTAGCATCCGCCACCGCCAGAACCCATGTAATGGCAAAATCGCCCCTTACCGGGCTTCTGGGAAGCTGCAACATGGGTGGTTTTTTTGCACCTGAAATGGCCTGGGCCGGATTCCACCACCTGGTCATAAAAGGCAAAGCGAAAAAACCAAGCTACATTTATATTCACAACGGTGAGATCGAAATCAGGGATGCGGCCAACATCTGGGGAAAAACCGTTACCGACACCCAGTGGGCCATTCATGATGAATTGAATGACAAAGAAGTGAAAAGTCTTGTCATTGGACCTGCTGGTGAGAACCTTGTGGCTTATGCCAACGTGATGACCGGTGTCAAAAATGCCGGCGGCAGAACCGGTATGGGTGCTGTCATGGGATCCAAGAATTTGAAGGCTGTCTCCTGCCGCGGCACCATGGACGTCAAAATCACCCATCCCGTGGAAGCACTGGAACACAATAAAAAATTCATCGAGCAGATCACCAGTGCAAAAGTAAACCAGACCCAGGGAACTTTGGGCACACCCTTTATCTGGGGCGCCACCAATTCCTGGGGCGGTGTCAGGACGGAAAATTTCAGGTACAACCAGCTGGAATATGCCGATGACATCGAGCCGGAACGTATTGATGAAATTGCCACTGAAACCATGGGACCCTACCATATGGCCGGCTGCTTCGGCTGCCAGGTTCACTGCCGGGCCCAGTATAAAATCCCGTCTGGAAAATACAAGGGAAAATACGACGAAGGCCCGGAATACACTTCCCAGGGTGCTTTTGGCGCAGAAGTCGGGTGCCGGAGCGCGGAAACGGTTCTCGCGGGCAACCATCTTGTGGATCAGTTCGGCATGGACAACCTTGAAACCGGCAGCATGATTGCATGGGCCATGGAATGTTTTGAAGAAGGTCTTATCACCAAAGATCAGACAGACGGCATTGATTTGCGCTTTGGCAACGATGAAGCTGTCCTGGAAATGATTGAGCGCATCTGCTACCGCAAGGGATGGCTGGGCGACGTTCTGGCCAAAGGCGGTATCCCGGCCTCTAAGGATATAGGGAAAAAATCCTTTGATTATCTCATCCAGGTAAAGGGTATGAACAACCTGCACTCTGACGAAAGGGCCACCCCCGCACTTGCACTCAATATTGCGACCTCATCCAGAGGGTCCGACCATCTGAGAAGCCGGCCAGCCATCGACCTCTACCACCTGCCGGAACAGGTTCTGCGCAGAATCTACAGCACACCGGTTCCCTATGACGGCCCCTTAAGTTCAGAACATACCGAATATGTGGGCAAACCCTGGCAGGTTTTCTGGCAGGAAAACTGCTACATGGCCGTGGACAGTCTGGGTATCTGTAAATACCACACCACTTTCCTGGGCGCCACCCTGCCCAATTTCGAGAACTGGCCCAAGGTGCTCTACTTGAACACCGGGATTGAGATGACGCCCAAGGAAATCTGGGAAGTCGCAAGAAGAAACAACATGATCGAACGTATGTTCAATCTTAGGGAGGGGGCAACCCGTAACGACCCGGAAAAAGGTGATGTGCTGAATCATCGCTATCATGATGAACCTTGTAAGAGGGGGGCCATCGACGTCATCGGAAGATATATTGTCAAAGAGAAATTCGATAAAATGGTCGATGAATTCTATGAACACAAAGGGCTGGACAAAAACGGTATTCCCAAAAAGAGTACACTGAAGGAACTTGGCCTGGAAAACGAACCCTCACATCTGCTGTAACGGGCAGTTCGTATAGAAAAGGAGAACACAATGCAATCAAATAGCAAGGTTTTATTGATCAATCATGAAAAATGCACTGGATGCAGGCTTTGTGAACAGGTTTGTGCGGTAAAGCACCACGGCGCATCCAACCCGAGCCGAAGCCGTATTCGCGTGATGAAGTGGGAGATGGAAGGACTTTACGTCCCCGTCTCCTGTCAGCAATGCCAGGACGCCCCCTGTCTGAACGGATGCCCTGTCAACGCCATTTCCCACAACGAAGAGCTGAACCGGGTCGAAGTGGATTACGATGTCTGCATCGGATGCCGGACCTGCGTTTCGGTCTGCCCTTTCGGCGCCATGCACTACAATGCCATCGACAGAAAGGTTGCCAAATGCGATCTTTGTGACGGAGACCCCCAGTGCGCCAGATTCTGTGATATAAAGGCTGTTGAGTACACGGATGGCGGCGATGTCAGCATTGAGAAAAAAAGAGCGGCCGCGCTTCGCCTGTCAACGGTAAAGAAACAGGCAACAGCTCTTGAACAACATACTGCTTAAGGACCGGTTCAAAAATAATTTGATTTTTTGTAACGATCCTCATCAGATTTTTTTTTAAGAGCGGTTGAAAAACACGGGGCCCTGTTAGGTTGATTCGATTTAACGGGGCCTTTATACTTTGGTATCCTTTAGATAACTTATTTGGTGAACAATGGTAAAAAAATATCAGGCCCCAATTATTAAAAAGGCATTTCTCATCCTGGATGTCATATCCAAAAGCACCCAGGGACTTCGAATCAGTGAGATTTCCTCAAGTCTTGACATCAGCAAAAGCACGGTTCACGGCATTACGGCCGGCCTGGAAGATGTGGGCGCCGTCGTGCGGGACCCGGTTTCAAAACGGTACACTGTCGGCATAACCCTCCTCGAACTCGGGAAAGCCGCCTATGAACGAATTGATTTTAAAAAGATCGCCCGGCCCATCATGGAAGAATTGATGGAACAATGTGAGGAATCCGTTTTTCTGGGAATTCAGAACGGAGACAGTGTGACCGTGATTGATATTATTGAATCCAGAAAGGATTTCAAGATCACATCTCCCATCGGAACATCGATACCGTTACAGGCAGGCGCTGTCGGAAAACTGTTTTTATCTCTCATGGACGCAAAGGATTTGAGAAAATACCTGCATGAAAATCCCCTGGTCCGGTATACTGCCAATACCATTATTGATTCTGATCTTTATACGACTGAACTGGAAAACGTCCGGAAGACCGGTTATGCTCTGGATGATGAAGAATACATTTCCGGTGTCCGGGCCATTGCAGCCTCTATTAAAAGATACGGCGCCTATACTCCCGCCATCTGGGTGGTAGGGTTTAAAGCCTCCCTGTCCGACAAAAAACTGGACCCCATCATCAAACAGACAAAGGCGGCTGCCGACAAAATCACAAAAAAGCTCTCCATCCAGCCGTAAAGTGTTTTATGCACTATCGGGAAAAGGAACCGGACGGACTGCCCGGGGTGTTAGAAAAACTTCGGAAGCTTGAATTTCATGGTGACTTCACCGGTTTCCCGGTCAATTTTCACCATCCTGTCCTGGTCGTCCGAAAGGTCGATCTTTTTTCCGGTTGCCATTTCCATGAGCCCTGCGATGAATTGCATCCCGGAATTCAACACGGATTCAATTTTTTCCGGTGCCTGTCCCGAGAGAATATTTTCCTCTCCGGCCTCATCCTGATCAGCCTTTGCCTGCTCGGCCCCATTCCTGCCCGAATCCTCTTTTTCAGCAGTTTCATCCGGCTCCTCTTCTTCTTTTCGGCCCAACACTTCAGGGTTCAGATAATAGGGCGTATCTTCCGGGATTTCTTCGGGTTCGGCAGTTTCCATGACCGGGAGTTCGGGTTCTTCACCCATCATCTCTCTTAACCGGTTGAGCATTTCGTTTCTCTTTTCCCTCGAAAATTCAACCGTGTCAGGCCCATCGTCAAATACGCCCTTGAAAAGATCTGTCTTAAGCTGGATACCGGCAAAAATCTTTTCTTCAATGCTGTGTTTTGCGATCAGATTGATCACATTCACATGCCTGCTTTTCTGTCCGATCCGGTTGATCCTGCCGATGCGCTGGTTCATCCTTGCCGGGTTCCAGGGAAGCTCAAAATTGACTACACAGTCAGCAACCTGAAGATTGAGGCCCGTCCCGCCGGCATCGGTTGACAAAAACACCCGGCATCCCGGATTATTCGTGAATTCATCGATCAGGGCCTGCCGCTTGTTTACAGGGATTTTCCCTGAAAGTTCGACAAAGGGCAGATTCATGTCGGAAAGGGTCCGGGCAATCAGAAAGGTCATGGTGGTCCATTCACTGAAAATGACCATTTTGCGCTGGTTCTGGATAACAATCTCATCAATGATCCCTTTCAGTTCATCCAGCTTGGGAGAGATATGGGTTTCCCTGTCGATGAGGTAAGTGGAATCGCAGACCATGCGCATTTTCAGCAGAAGGACCTGGATTTTCCGGATATCCATGGGGGTAAGAAATTTCTTGTTGATCAGGGGCAGAAGCAGCCGGGCATAGCCCGAATGGATCTCTTTCTGTTCATCGGTCAGATCGATATAATAATTATTGATGATCTCATCGGGCAGGTCTTCCAGAACATCTTCCTTTTTTCGCCGGATGACAATACTTTTAAGCCGTTCGCTGAGCATTGCCAGGTTCTTGTATCCTGCCACGCTGCTCTTTTTCTTTTTCGGGATCAGGAAATGATCCGCAGCAAATTTCCACAAGGGCGTGAGCATATACGGGTCCAGAAACTGGACAATGGAATACACATCTTCAAGCTTGTTTTCAAGGGGGGTTCCCGTCAGCACAATGGCGTGTTTTTTAGGAATTCTTTTTACTGCATCTGCGGTCTTTGTGGAAAAATTCTTGATGCGCTGGGCTTCATCCAGGATGATAATGTCGGGATTGAATCTTGTCAGGATGGTGATATCCCTCAGAACCGCCTCATAATTGGTGATTTTGAAAAAGCTTTTGTCATTGAAATAGAGGTTTTTCCGCTGGGAAGGGCCGCCTTCGACGATGACGGCTTTTTCATCGGAAAATTTTTCAATTTCCCTTTTCCATTGCTCCTTAAGGGATGACAGGGTCACGATGAGGACCTTTGAAAAGCCGAATTTCTCCTTTTTGAGTATTCCGAGAGCAATGGCCTGTAATGTTTTTCCAAGGCCCATCTCATCCCCGATAAGCACTCCTGTCCGGTAAAGCCCGAATTCCACCCCTTTTTTCTGGTAGGGGTAGAGTTCCGTCTTCAATGGAAATTTCAGGATATCCGAATCGGGGAAATCACCGAGCTGCAGGGCCTGAACATGTCTGTCCACCCTTTTCAAAAGGCTCTCCCTGATTCTCACCCGTTTATCGTTTTCAACTTGATCCATCAGATCAAGAATACCGGCAAGGTCATTGGAAAGAAAAACGCCTTTGTCATCAAAAAACCCGGCCAGTATGTCCTCAAGGTCTGATGTGCCGTTCAGACGGGTTTCACAAAAGAGCCCCGGCGCCTTTTGTACCGAATCCCAGTAAATATCAACAAAGGGAAATTTTTCTCTTGCGCATTGTTTTTCAAACCCCGTCTCCTTTTTAAAACCGGATACAAGAAAATGAAGATGCTTGCAGGTTCCAAGCCCGTTGGTCAGATAGTCCGGGCAGGAACAATGTCCTGTTCCCTTCAGAGGATCATGGAGGGTGACGCAGTATTCTCTCTTGTTTTTGTTGATGACGAGATGTTCACCCTTGTAGGTATCACCCCGGACAATGCTGAACTCTTCCGTTCCGGCTCTTTTTTCCCTGTCGCTCAGGGCCTGGAGTCTTATTTCCTCTTCTGAAAGATAGGGCTCATCCTTTTCAGGAGGTAAATCCACTGAATCAAGATTTCTTAAAAGGATATCCCGGGCCGTGAGTGCAGCCGCCACCACATGCTTGCATCCTTCTCCAGGGTAAGGGCAGGTGCATTCAGAAACAATCCCTTCCTCCTCAAACCGTACCCAGGTGGTATAATCCCCGTAATTGCCGTCAACCTCGTATGTAAATTCTTTTTGGGCGAGATCACCTTTGGATAGAAAAAATGATCCGTGTTGATGAATTTTCATTCCCCTTTGGAAAATGACCCTGGAATCGGCCACCTGGTCTCTTATGAAATCCTCTGATAATACCGGCATAACAAGTTCCTTTTCTTATGTGTCTGACCAACGGGAACATACTTTATAAAGAGGCGGCGTTCGTGTCAAGCCGGATTTTGTAATGCTTTCAGGGAATAGCTCCCCCCAAGTTTTACCACTTCAGCAAGAACCATGTCTGCCAATTGATCCAGTTTTGATTCAATTTCCGGGGTCAGCTCCATCTCCAGGGTATTAAGGTCTTTGGGTTCAATCCCGATAATGGTGGTCCTGGGAACATGGTCCAGGGCATGGCAAAGGGTCAGGGCCTCGATGAGATCCACCTGGTGAAGGGAATTTTTGGCCAGTATCCGGTTGGGAATGTCCTCGTGTTCAAGCCGGTGAAAATCACCGGGATTTCCATGGTTCAGCACCGTGTCCACCACAATGAGCTTGTCGGCACCGGCAATGATCCCCAAAAGATTGATGCCCAGGACCCCGCCGTCCACAATTGTGACATTGTCGGAAAATTCATACTGCCCTTCAAGTTTTTCAACCACGCGGATGCCCACCCCATCGTCCCTGTAAAGAATATTGCCGACCCCCAGAACCATAATCTTATCCATTCTATTTCCTCTTGCAGAAGCGGGGTTCCGGCAATCTGTCGCCGAAACCCCGGATCATGGGGTTAAATCACGCTGACTTTATAGGTTTCATTGTTTTCCAGATCCGTTACATGAACGGCGCAGGCAATGCAGGGATCATAGGAGTGCACCGTCCTCAGAACCTCAAGGGGTTGTTTCGGATCAGCAATGGGTGTACCGATCAATGAATTTTCCACAGGGCCTTTCTGCTTTTTACCATCACTGGGCCCAAGATTCCAGGTGGAAGGCACCACATACTGGTAGTTCTTGATTTTACCGCCGTCAATCTCAATCCAGTGGCCCAGGGCCCCTCTGGGAACATCATTCAGACCGAAACCCTTTCCCTTGTCCGGCATGGTCCAGGGCTGGTAGGTCTTTTTGTTGCCTGAGGAAATATTGGATTTCAGCTTATCAATCCACCCTTCCATGGCATTGCCGATGACAACGGTTTCAATCCCCCTTGCCGCCGTCCGGCCAAGGGTTGAAAATAAGGCGTCAACGCCCACTCCCAGGGTCTTCAGGACATTGTCCACCAGGGCCTTGACCTCTTTCTGCCCGCTGGTATAGGCCACCAGGACCCGGGCCAGGGGACCGACTTCTGCGGATTTTCCATCATATCTCGGAGCCTTCATCCAACTGTATTGCTTTTCGGTATCATATTTCACTTCTCCCTTTATGGGCTTTGTCTCTCCCTCATAGGGATGTTTTGCACTGCCTTTTTCATACCAGGCACGGGTGACATCTTCCGTAATCTTCAGGGTATCCACGGGTTTTGGAGTCAGATCCCCCATGAGCACGCCGGCAGGCATGAGCAGATTATCATTTATCCCTGCCTGCGGAAAATCGCCGTAACACAGATAGGTTTTGTTATTTCCGCCGATGGCGGCCCAATCCTTATAAAAAGACGCCACGGCCAGAAGATCCGGAATATACACCTCATCCACAAAGGCTTTGGTTTCCTTCCAGATACCGGCAAATTCACTAATTCTTTCAGGGGTCAGATCGCCGACACAAGTGACTCCGCCCACTACCAGGGACTGGGGATGCGGGTTCTTGCCGCCGAAAATGGCGTGCATTCTTGCTGCTTTGGCCTGGAGCTTAATGGCCTCAAGATAATGGGCAGACGCCATGAGATTGGCTTCAGCCGGCAGTTTATAGGCCGGGTGTCCCCAGTAGGCGTTGTTAAAGGGCCCCAGTTGACCGCTGTTCACAAAGGTTTTAAGTTTGTCCTGAGTCTGTTTGAAATATTCTGCGGTTTCACGTCTGCCTCCGGTTGTTTCAGTCAGTTTGGCTGTCTTTACGGGATCTGCGGACAAGGCGCTGATAATATCCACCCAGTCCAGGGCATGAAGATGATAAAAATGAACGATATGATCGTGCTGGTACTGGGCGCCGTGAAGCAGGTTCCGGATGATCCGTGCATTTTCCGGAATTTCTATGTTGCAGGCTGCTTCCACTGCCCGGACAGAGGACAAGGCGTGGATATAGGTGCAGACCCCGCAGGATCTCTGTACAAAATGGTGGGCATCCCTCGGGTCCCTTCCCTGGAGCATGATTTCAATGCCGCGGAACATCTGCCCCGAAGTCCAGGCATCTTTTACTTTTCCATTCTCAACTTCCACTTCTATTCTCAGATGACCTTCGATCCGGGTGATGGGATCGATCATTATTCTTTTCCCCATAACAATTTCCTTTTCTTTTATAAATTTAATATTTCACAATATCCCTTAAGTTTCTTTGAGGCCGCCGGGCTATGATTCTTCATAGAACGGCGTCATGGTATCCCAGAAATTCGGCTCACTGCATCCGATGCAGGGATGACCGGCCTGGATGGGGAAACTTGTCGCATCATTAAATTTGGCAGTCGGACAATTGTTATAGGTCTGGGGGCCTTTACAGCCCAGTTGATACAGGCAGTAGCCCAGTTCAGCTTCCTTGGAACCGAATTCACGTACAAAATTACCTTTTTCATAATGTTCGAGGCGGGGACAATTGTCATGAACGGATTCGCCATAGGCAAACAGGGGTCTGCCATTGCTGTCGAGTTCTATTTTTTCCTTGCCCAGGTATTTGACAATGACGGCCAGGAGATTCAAGGGATTGGGAGGACATCCCGAAATATTGATGGGCTTGATGCCCAGGGCATCGCCAACGCCTTTGTATCCGCCGGGGTTGGGTTTTGCCGAGGCTATTCCGCCGTAGGTCGCACAGGTGCCGATAGCGATGACGGCTGCTGCTTTGGGTACAATATCCTTTGCAATGGCAAGGAAGGTCCGGTCCGCCACTTTTCCATAGGCCCCTTTATACTTTGTGGCAATGGCGCCTTCAACAATACAGATGAACTTGCCTCTGTATTTTTTAACCGCATCCTGGAGGCTTTTTTCCGCCTGATGACCCGAGGCTGCCATGATGGTTTCATGGTATTCCACGGAAATGGTTTCAAGAATAATGGCACCCACATCCGGAGTTCTTAAAAAGGCTTCCGAACATCCTGTGCATTCGCCAAAATGAAGCCAGATCACCGGCGGCCGAATTTTTGAAGCCGCCTCAATCTTGGCCGCAACCTGCCCCACAAAGGTATGAGACAAGCCCATGGCAGCCGTCAATGCGGTACAGTACTTGAGAAAATCCCTTCGTGAGACTCCCTTTGCCTCCAAACTCTCATAAAATTCGTTGTTCTGATCTTCTTTCATGGCACCTCCGTTAGTTTTATTATGATTTCATATCATAATTATCCAATTCGCATTCATAATTCAGATAGCCCCATCAGATCAAATTGATTATTTTGATAGAGATCGTAAGACATATTGAATATCACTATAAAAGAAGTGTGTCACGAATAATTGATCAGCTATTTCGATAAAAATTGAAATCCTTATAAAAATAATCAACTTGGCAAAATTCGTTTTTTTATATATTCCATCCCAAGGTGGAAAAACTGCTGGACCAGTTCGACCTGGTCCTTTCTTTTTTGCGCCGTGGATGAAACCAACGGCATGAAAACCCTGCCATGCTGTTGGAAACAGCCGAGACCACAAGATATAAATTTGGGCAAGTGGTAAAAATTATGGCTGAGTTTCGAATATATTTTGAATGGTTAAGTATCCGAAGAATTAATCATTGTTGCAAGTATTCATAACTTTTGATTTGTATGAAAAACGACTACTGGAAGATGAAATAATGGGGCTTCAATCGAATTTTGAAACCCCATTATTATAGACAGATTGCGGGGTTGTGATTTCGATTGATATCCTTTATAAAAGCAGCCACACAAAAATTTTGATTGGGATAATTAGTTTTGAGTGTCATCAAGGCATTGAAGAAATTTTAATTAAAAAGAATGGTTTTTGATATTTTTCTAAAACGAAAGAGTTTGATTTGAGAAAGGGATTCATTTAGATATGATTTCTTCATATTTTGCTTTTGTCAAAGGGCATTCCAATAATTGATCAAAGTCTGAAACCGATAAGCCTAACTGTTTAGCCATTGATGTATATGTCTTTCTTGGAATAGTTTTACGCCCTTTTGGTACTGTTATTCGTTTTGCTTTTACACCATTTAATTTGAACCAGCCATTAAATTCTTTTCCACTTTTAAATTCGATATGAAGTTTTTTTTCCCCTACTGTTTTAACATCTTTTACATTAAATTGGGCATTTTTCATGATCAGCAGTCAATAATCAACTCTTTTAGAAAATTTTTTATACTTAACCACTCTTCAGTAAAATTATCATCTTCTATCAGATCAAAATAAAGAGATTCAATTTCAAATTTAAGAGCATCAATAGCATCAATTCTATCATCACCACAACCGAATAATGAAAAGTCAACAGCTCTTGCAATAAACCCTTCATCATCTTCCTCAACTATCACATCTAAAGGATTACGCAGTCGCTTTGTTTCCAACATATTTAATTTGATTATGATGGCTTCATTTTTTCTAAATTCTGTAGAATTATGTTGCTCGATAAAAGTAGCAATATGAGGAATCAGCTTTTCCAATTCTATGCTTGTTGCAACTCCTTCCTCAACAACCACTGGAGTTGATGTAGTGTCTGAGTCTTTATTTTTATATTTCCAATCAGAAAGAAAAGTGATATCAGTGGCGCTATTTGTTGCTGTTCCAGTCATTTCAATCCTTTGAATTTATTTTATTTGTTAATTCTTGGCAGATTCGTTTTGCCTCATCCCATTTATTGAATAAAGCGATAATAGTATTATGATCATCTTCTTGACTAAGGCTAATATTAAAATTATAAGCAAACTGAAGCATTTCTTTTTTATTATTCTGCATCACTACAGAAATAGGTTTTGCATCGAGTCTAAATCTTGTTCCTAAGAGATCCTTGCTAAAATATCCACCAAATCGCACATTTTCTTCCTCAAGATCATTAAAAAGCTTTGATCGTTCATTACAAAATAATGATCGGGTTAATTTATAGATATCTTTATCTGATGGGGTCACATGATATGTAAAATTTAACCCAACTGCTGTAAATGGGGTGTGGGGCAAAAGTTTAACAAGCTGACCAATTTTTGATAATATTAATTTTTTGGCATTTTTATATTTAGTGCTTATTGAAAACTGCAATCGTTCAGGAACAATATGAAATCGGAAGTTGTCAGATTGTACTTCAACAATCACTGGCAAGCAAGTTGCTCCTTGCAATTCTTTCTCAGTAAAAATTTTGTTTTTATATAGCCAAACTGTATTTAATATATTTATGTTGAATGTAGAGGCAATAATAACTATGTTACAATCAACAAAATCTATATTGTGATTCATTTTATAGTCTTCCTAAGTTTTCCCCTGTGGAATATTTAAATTCAAAGCAACTATTTTTATTTGTAAATCAAATATCATAGAAGAATAGATAGAGCAAATTAATATTTTCAATTTTTACTGCAAGCCAAAACTCATGGATACTTGCAACTAATCCGGATTCCCAAATTGCTGATGTATTCGGTTGATATTCATAAGGAGGTAGGAAGAACCAAAGTGAGCACTTATGGTATATAAGCGCAGAATCGCCAGACAGTCTTTTGTAATGACTGGCAGATCAATTAATCCCCTTTTTTTGAATGTTCAATCTCAGCACTATTCAAAATCGGGTATTGTTTGATTTGGCTCTCAAGTCTATTTATTTTTAAAACCATTGTGTCATCCTGGCTGAATAATCCGAACATTCTTTCCCGGATTTTTTTGACAGATAGTGTTCTCTTCGGGCTTCACAGCCTTGAAATGATGTCGACCCGGTTTTTGAGGAAACAGGTGATGATTTGAGGACCACACCCCCCTTGAAAAAAACTAGTGGCGGTCAACCGCCACTCCTAACCTATTGTTATTAATAGCGATAAGTCATCAGATAAAAAGTTTTGAGTTGAAAATCCGATCCGGAAAGTGGAAGATATCCTCTACATCAGGCTGTTTTTATAAGCCACTCTTGAATATCACCCAAACGCTTCTGCCATGGTTTTTTCATCCATCAGCGACAGGGCGGTGATGGTTTCGGTGATACGATAGGTCATTTTTCCAGGGTACACGACCCACAAATGGGATAGTTCCAGATCTTCCTGAACGGTTTTCATGGACTGGGTCAGCCTGGGTGCATCCGTGTATTTGAATTCCGCCCCCCAGTTTTTCCCTTTGGCCTGCCAGAAGAGATCCAGCTCGGAGCCGGAATGAACACTATAGAAATAAAGGTCATTGTCATTTTTATCAATCTGCCTGCAAAGACATTCCAGGGCAAACCCTTCAAAGGAAGCGCCTAATTTAGGATGGGAAACAAGCTGCTTATAATTATCAATATTCATGAGGGTGTGAAAGATGCCGGAATCTTTTATATAAATTTTAGGTCTTTTGACGAGTCTCTTGCCCAGGTTCACATGCCATGGCTGAAGGATTCTGAGCATAAAGGTTCCTTCAAGGATATCCATATATTTTCTGACCGTCACGTCGGAAATACCAAAGGACCTGCCAAACTCGGAATAATTGATGACCTGGCCGTGATAATGGGAAAGCATGGTCCAGAAACGTCTCAGGGTTCCGGCAGGAATATGGATGCCGAGCTGAGGGATATCTCTTTCCAGAAAATTTGTAATAAAATGCTGTCTCCAGACCCTGCTTTGTTCCTCATCCACAGGTGTAAAAGCATCCGGAAATCCGCCCTTGACCCAGAGGTCCTTGAATTGTTCCGCTCCGACATCCTGGAGTCTGAAACCTCCCAGATAAAAATAAGCAATTCTCCCTGCCAGGGTTTCAGAACTCTGACGGATCAAATCCCGTGAAGCGCTTCCAAGAATCAGATATTTTTGCCCGGGATGATGATCCACAAGATACCGGAGCAATGGAAACAAATCCGGTAGCCGTTGAATTTCATCGATCACAATCAGCCCGGTTAAATCTTCAAGTGCGAGTTGGGGATGGTCCAGACGCGCCAGATCAATGGGGTTTTCCAGGTCAAAATAATGATCATGATGAATACTTCGGGCAAGGGTTGTTTTTCCGCACTGACGAGGTCCCAGAATAGCCGTTACAGGGAAAGCATCAATCAGTTTTATGATCTTGGCATGATCAACGGATCGGTTGATAAGGTTCATGGGAACTTAAATAATGCAATATACATGAAATGTCAAATCTATTGTTTGAGATTTCATGTATATTGACTTTTTCTCATCACATCATCTCAAGAAAGGCCTCAATCCTGACCCGGAGCTGTTCGGTATCGGATTCTGAATAGTCTGTTTCAAGATGAAGGAAGGGCAGGCCAAAGGAATCCTGGACCAGTTTAGCCACATGATAGGATTCAATATTATAGGTATGGCAGGCCTGCCAGGTCAGATCCACCACCCCGTCAATGGAAAAGGCCTTGATCATTTCCGTCAGCATTTCCATCCTTCCCGGGTTGGGGCTCATGACGGAACAGGGAATGGACAGATATTGCTCAGCCAGGGCCAGGACCGGGTCCTTTGTTTCATCCACCTGGAAGGTCTGTTTATAGCCGCTGCAATTTTCAAAGGCCACCACATTGGCCCCGCACTGCTCGATAATTTTGACCACCTTGTCCGAGCCAAGACCGATGGGCACGCCGGTCAGAAGAATCCGGGAGGTCTTGTCGGTATAGGGGCTTTCTTTTTTCTCCGTCAATTGCTCACAGGCATCGGCAATTTCGTTCATGAGATCAATGCCCTTTTCCTTGTCTGCAAAAAACCCGGTCTTGAACAGGATTTCCACCAGCTCCATGCCGGTCAGAGGGGAGGGCTTGGCCTTTGTCACATCCATGAGGCGTTTTTTCGCCCGTCGCTCTTTGTTTAAAAGGGCAATGGCAAGGCTGATGTTTTCCGTCGTGATCTGCCTGTCGGTCAGCTTTTCGAGGACGGCAACCAGGTTCTCAATTTCATCTTTCCAGGGCGAAAGGGATTTGGCCATATCCTGGTTCTGGGGAAGCTGAAGCACATGGACCGGTTTGATGGCGGACATGAGCTCAAACATTTTCTTTTTGCCATCACAGGTGGTGTCGGCCACAATCATGTCGGAAAACCTGAAAAACGGGCAGGTGTCGGTGGCGGCAAAGCCGTAGCTGCTTTTGATGAGCGGACAGAGATTCCGGGGAAGAACTTCTTCGGCCGCCTCGATGGGAGCCTGTCGGGTTCCGCACAACGGCAGTGGTATGGCATTGGCTGCCACGGCAATCTCAGTGGGCGCATACAGGCAGTAGAACCCGACCACATGGTTCCCCTTCTTTTTATGGGTTTCAATGTCTAAAAGATTCTGTTCCGCAATCTGCTGAAGCTTTTTAAATAATTCCTGTTTCATTTTTTATTTCCTTATCATTTCCTTATCATTTCTTGTGCCAAAAGTGCCGCACCCACGGCGCCGTTCATTTCAGGATGATCCGGGGTCCATATCTCTCTATTGCTTTCCTGTGCCAGAAGCCGACCCATAAAGGGGTTATTGGCCACGCCGCCTGTAAACACCACCGGGCCGCCCGGCGAAACCCGTCTCAGCATGGAGACGGCTCTTTTCACCACGGCAATGTGCAGGCCTCTTGCGATTTCATTGGGATTTTCACCTTTGGCCACCAGAGAGGTCACTTCAGATTCGGCAAAGACCGTACACATGCTGTTGATGGTCAGATCCTTTTTTGCCTTCATGGCCGCTTCCCCAAAAGTTTCAATACTGAAGCCCAGAGCCGTTGCCATGATTTCAAGGAATTTGCCGGTTCCGGCCGCACACCGGTCATTCATCTCAAACCGGGTCACATTGCCCGATGCATTAAGGCTGATGGCCTTGCTGTCCTGCCCGCCGATGTCAAGGACTGTCCGGGCTTCGGGGAAAAAATAAATTGCCCCCCGTGCATGGGCCTTGATTTCCGTTATGGTGGGGGCATCATGCTCAATTTCAAACAAGGTTCTGCCATACCCCGTGGCCAGGATGGCGTCATATTTCAAGCCATGAATCAATTTTCGGGCCTGGCCGATGGGGTCAAACCCGGTATCTGTCTTTCTGGTTTCCCGGATGACGCCATCTTCTAAAACTGCAATTTCAATGGACCGGGAGCCGATGTCGATGCCTGCACTGATCATAAAAATTATCCATGGGTCTATAATAAGCTTGTGCCCTTCATAGCCGAATCCAAGAGAGGAAATCAAATTGATTTTCTTGATAAAAAACAGGGAAGATATCTGAAATTCAAATATGAGAATTTTAATTTGATTTACAAGTCTGCCGGAGCCATCAGGTTTCACAGGGCTGAGGTGGTACAGTATTTAAGGCTGGAGATCATCGACATCATCGCGCAGATTCCTGCGGCAGTGGAAACCGTATTAAAGAAGGGCCTTTGACCGGGATATCTCATCCAGTTTTTCGCGGATGATCAGGGCAAGGTTTTTCAGGCTGACCGGTTTATCAAGGAATCTATAGATGCCGGGGATGGGATGCTTATGGTCGGAAAGCCTGTCGCTGTAGCCGGAACACAGGATAATGGGAAGTTCGGGTCTGATTTCAAGAACCCGCTCTGCCAGTCTGTCACCCGTCAAACCCGGCATGGTTACATCTGAAATGATGAGGTTAAATTGATCAGGGTCCTTTATAAATGCCTCCAATGCTTCCTGACCATCGGGATAGACACAAACTCCATACCCCTGATCTTTTAAAAAATTTCCAGATGAATTGCGGATGCCTTCTTCATCATCAACCAGCATTATCTTTTCAGTTCCGCCAGTGGAAAAATCACACTCATTTCGGACATTATCCGAGAATGCTTTTTTCTGTGAAACCGGCAGAAACACATAAAAAATAGACCCCTGACCCGGGGTACTGGTCACCTTTAAATATCCGTGGTGGTCTTTTACGATGCCGTGAACGACAGAAAGGCCCAGCCCCGTTCCCTGGTCCGGTTCCTTTGTCGTAAAATACGGGTCAAATATTTTATCCATGATGTCAGGCCGGATGCCGCAGCCTGTATCGCTTACCTCCAGCCTGAGATAATGGCCCGGCATCATATTGAGTTCGATCATGGTATCGGGTCCCGGGATATTGACATCTTTGAGTGTCACCGTTAATACGCCGCCTGTATCCCGCATGGCATGATAGGCATTGGTGCAAAGGTTCATGATCACCTGGTGAATCTGGGTCGAATCTGCAACAACTTCCGCTCTGGAGATAATATCCTCTACTATTTCTATGGTGGACGGGATGGAGGAACGGAGCAGCTTCAATGCCTCTTTTACCACGCTGATAATCTTTAACGGCTGTTTCCGATGGTCGGACTGGCGGCTGAAGGTCAGTATCTGACGGATCAGATCCGCGGCCCTTGCTGTCCCCTTAATAATCTGGTCGATGTCGTCCCCTGCTTTTTCAGGATTTTTAATATTCATTTTGGCCAACTGGGAATACCCCAGGATGCCGGACAGGATATTATTAAAATCATGGGCAATGCCTCCTGCAAGGGTTCCGATGGACTCCAGTTTCTGGCTCTGCTTGTGCTGAGCTTCAAATCCTTTTTTTTGACTGATATCGGTCAGGTTGACCACCATTCCCATGGGCTTGCCGTCCGTCCCCCGGTTCATGGCCGCACTCAGAAGAAAGTCAAGAATACGGTTATCCTTTGTCAGCCGTTTTGTTTCAAAGGCCACGGTTTTCCCGTATTTATAAATTTCTTTTATTTTTTCAGCGGAAATCTGTTTCTGATCTTCCGGCACAAAAGGAATGGTTCCGCCCTTTAACTCATCTAGGGTCCACCCGAACATGGTGGTGAATGCAGGGTTCAGATATTGGGGATGTCCTTTTAAATCATACATGATCATGGGATCAGGATTTGCCTCAAGAATGGCTTTAAGCCGGTTTTCACTTTCCCGGAGCGCATGATCCGAAAGCCTGTGGTTTTCAATCTCAACTCTCAGGGACTGGTTGATTTTTTTAAAATCCTCTGTCCGTTCAGCCACTTTCTGCTCCAGATCGGCATGGACTTTCTGCAATGAAAGCTCGGCCATATCCCGTTCAAGCATATTCCGGCCGGCCTTAACCAGAATAAAAAATAAGACCAGAAGAAAAATAAGATGAAAGGCCGCTATTACTATTTTCAGACGGTCCAGAAGGGTCGTCAAGGAAATCCGGTTGGCCGTAATATCATAATAGACCTCGATGGCACCCTCAAACACGCCCTTTGTCATCAACGGCACATAGGTTTCAACCACTTCGGTATTAACGGTTCTTCCCTCCAGGGTTTTTGAATTTTTCTGAACCACTTTGGAATAAATTCTGCCTTGAGCCACATGGGTACGAAAATACTCGTGGATATTCATTTTTCCCAAGTCTTCCGGGTTTGATGAGAACACGATTTCTCCGGGTTTTGAAAACACCTTGATCTGTTCAACCCGCAGATCCCTCATCAGATCCAGAATATCGTTTTCAACATCCGGGGAAAAGGATTGCCTTGTCAGGGTTGTGCTGTTTTTAAAAATTGTATCCCTCAAATGATCCGCAACCCTGATTGCGGCATCTTCAGCATAATCCGTCAGTTGATTGGAAAACTCGGGAAAAATAAAGACACTGCTGTAAACAGGGAAAAAAACAGATACCCCAAGAGCAATGAAAAGAATATACCGCAAAATGGAATTTTTAATAATGGTCAGCAGAACCTGTTTAAAACGGATGTGATTCATCAGCTTCCTTTCCGGGAAAAAATAATATTATTTTCAGAACGGATTTGCACAAAATAGCATACAACAATCCATAGTTCAAAACATATTAATTGACTTCCATCGGAATTCATTTTATTTAAAGATAATTTTAAATGCAGGCACGAAGCCTGTTGTTTTTAAAATAAGTTTTATAACAACTGAACCACGAAGGTTTGCGGATATTCTTAACGCTGGCTTTGCGTGGTTTTTATTTGCCGGAAGAGAAAATTTATAATTTTCAAATTAAAGGAGCGTTTATCATGCATATGGCAGATGCGTTGATTTCCCCGGCAGTGGGAGGGTCCCTGTGGGTTGCTGCGGCAGGCCTGATCGGATATTGTTCAAAAAAAGTCAGACAGGATCTGGATGACAGAAAAATCCCCCTCATGGGCGTCATCGGGGCCTTTATCTTTGCGGCCCAGATGATCAATTTTACCATACCGGCCACAGGCTCCAGCGGCCACCTCGGCGGCGGCATGATCCTGACCATCCTTCTCGGCCCCCATGCCGCATTTCTGACCATGGCCTCGGTCCTGACGGTCCAGGCATTGTTTTTTGCCGACGGCGGTCTTCTGGCCCTGGGATGCAATATTTTCAACCTTGGTTTTTTCCCCTGTTTCATCTGTTATCCGCTAATATACAAAGCCATTGTCAAAGATAACCCGTCCTCCGGTTCCATCATGACCGGGGCCGTTCTTTCCGCCATCCTGGGATTGCAAATGGGTGCTTTTTCTGTTGTACTTGAAACCTTTTTTTCAGGCATATCAGCGCTTCCCTTTGCCGCCTTTGTGACGCTGATGCTGCCCATCCATCTGGCCATCGGCCTGGTTGAAGGATTTACAACTGCGGCAGTGGTCATGTTTGTATGGAAAAGCAGGCCTGAAATAATGATGGCTTCCCATGGAACCGGCCATTCCATGGGCAAAGTGCTGGCCGGATTTGCCGTTGCCGCCGTGGTTGTCGGCGGGGCCTTGAGCTGGTTTGCCTCTTCCCATCCGGATGGATTGGAATGGGCCATGTTCAGGACATCCGGAAGCGAAGAACTTGCAGTGCCGGAAAAGGGCATTCATTCATCCCTTGCCGTGATCCAGGAAAAAACCGCCTTTCTGCCCGGCTATGGATTCAAAACAGCAGAACCCCCTGCCGGAGAAGAACCTGCAGAAGCCTGGCCCGCCGTCAACCCCGGAACCTCGGTCTCCGGCCTTGTGGGAGGTCTTCTGACCCTGTGCCTGGCCGTGTTGATCGGGTTTGTCATCAAACGGCGGAAGGCTTCCCGTACATAAAAAAATACCCGGGGCAGAAAAATGCTGCCCCTTCATGGTAAGGATATAAATGACCACCATTGAAAACAATCTGTTTGATATCCGGACCATGGATACCCTGGCCTCGGGCAGCACCTCTCTTCACCGCCTTGATCCACGGGCAAAGCTCATCACCACCCTTATTTTTATCGGCATGGTGGTGTCTTTGGGGAAATATGAAATTTCCATGATGATCCCCTTTGTCATCTATCCTGTGGCAATGATGGTCAGTGCCGATCTCCCGGTTCTCTACCTCTTGAAAAAAATCCTCCTGGTCTCTCCTTTTGCCGTATTGATCGGCATTTTCAACCCGCTTATGGATACTGCGCCCCTGGTGCAGATAGGATTTTTGACCCTCTCCGGGGGCTGGATCTCTTTTTTTTCCATCCTCATCCGCTTTGTCCTGACGGTCAGTGCCGCCCTGATCCTCATCTGCCTCACCGGGTTCAACGGTGTGTGTATGGCCCTGGAAAAACTCAAAGTTCCCGCCCCTTTTGTGGTTCAGCTTTTGTTTTTATACCGATATCTTTTTGTCCTCATCGAGGAGGCGTCCCGCATGATCCGTGCCAGGTCCCTGCGCTCCTTTGATTCCGGACGAATGCGGTTCAAGGTCTTTGTTCCCCTGTTGGGACAGTTGCTGCTCCGGACTCTGGACCGGGCCCAGCGCATCCATCTGGCCATGTGCTGCCGGGGATTTGACGGTCATGTCCGTATCTCACGACCCATGACCTTCGGGTATAAGGAAACAGGATTTATCCTTTTCTGGTCCCTTTTCTTCATCCTGGCCCGGTGTTATAATCTGCCGGTTCATATCGGCAATCTTGTTGCAAAGGGGTTTTAAATGAGTCACCACATTGTCAAGGCCGACAATCTTTATTATACCTATCCCGACGGAACCATGGGGATCAACGGCATTTCCTTTACCATCACCCATGGGGAATCCGTGGCCCTGGTGGGTGCCAATGGCGCAGGAAAATCCACATTGCTGCTCCATCTCAACGGATGCCTGACATCGACAAAAGGAGAAATCCGCATCGGTGATGATCCCTTGACCCCCAAAACCCTGAAAGCAGCCCGGCGATCCCTGGGGATGGTCTTCCAGGACCCGGACGACCAGCTTTTCATGCCCACGGTGTTTGATGATGTGGCCTTTGGCCCCATGAACCTCGGCCTGCCGGAACAGGAAGTGGAAGAGCGGGTGGCCCGGGCCCTTGAAACCGTCGGCGCTTCCCACCTGAAACACCGGCCGCCCCATAAATTATCCGGCGGTGAAAAACGGGCCGTTGCCATTGCCACCATCCTGGCCGTCTCCCCGGACATCCTGGTCATGGACGAGCCGACCTCGAACCTTGATCCCCTGTCACGCAAACGTCTCATCCGCCTTCTTCAAAGCTTTGAGCATACCAAAATCATTGCCACCCACGATCTTGACATGGCCCTGGATGTCTGCGAGCGAACCATTGTCCTGCATAAGGGAACCATCACGGCCGACGGACCGACCCTGGATATTTTCAATAATGAAGACCTTCTTTTAAAAAGCGGCCTTGAAAAACCGCTGAGAATGCAGAAATATAATCCGATCCCGCTGAACAAAAAAAAGGTGCACGACCACGACCATGATCATGACCACCATCACCACTGATTTTTCTTAACCCATAACCTTTAAGGATAACATTGAGCCGAATCGCATTTGAAAATTTGACAGGCCTGACACAGGATGAAGTCCTCCGGCGGCAAAAAGAAGACGGGTTGAACGAATTGCCGACCTCCGGCAGACGAAACGGCCTGGATATACTTATCGGCGTCTTGAAAGAACCCATGTTCCTTTTGTTGATCGCCTGCGGGTCCCTTTATCTTTTGTCCGGCGAATTTCAGGAAGCCCTCATGCTTCTCGGCTTTGTTTTTGTCATCATCGGCATCACCTTTTATCAGGAGAAAAAAACCGAAAGAGCCCTGGAAGCCTTGAAAGATCTGTCCAGCCCCCGTGCCTATGTCATCCGGGAGGGAGAAAAGATCCGCATTCCCGGACGGGAGGTGGTCACAGGCGATGTTATCCTGCTGGCCGAAGGGGACCGGGTTCCTGCAGACTGTATCCTGGTTCATGCATTGAATTTCTGTGTGGATGAATCGCTTCTGACGGGAGAATCCGTCCCGGTCCGCAAATCATTCACAGCGGACGATGCAACACCCATGGGAAAGCCGGGAGGGGATGATCTTGCCTTTGCATTTTCAGGCACTCTGGTGGTCTCGGGTCAGGCCGCAGGAATGATAAAGGCCATCGGAGGCCGGACTGAACTGGGGAAAATCGGCAATGCCCTTCAATCCATTAAAGAAGAGCGGACTCCGCTCCAGATTCAGACCGGCAATATTGTTCGCATCTTTGCCCTTGTCGGCGGCCTGCTCTGCGCCCTGGTGGTGGTGACCTTCTGCCTGACCCGGGGCAAACTCCTGGAAGGGTTTTTGGCAGGGTTGTCCCTGGCCATGGCCATCCTGCCGGAAGAATTTCCCGTTGTTCTCACCGTCTTCATGGCCCTTGGCGCCTGGCGGATTTCAAAATACCGGGTTCTGACCCGGCGGGTTCCGGCCATTGAGACCCTGGGTTCAGCCACGGTGCTCTGTGTGGATAAAACAGGCACCCTGACCCTGAACCAGATGACGGTATCCGATATCCTGGCAGAAGATCAGGTGTTCCGGGTGGGAAAAGACAATGATGCCCTTCCCGAAGAATTCCATGAAGTGGTCGAATACAGTATTCTTGCAAGTCCCACAGACCCCTTCGACCCCATGGAAAAAGCCATGAAGGATCTGGGTGAGCGCACTCTTGCCAACACTGAACACCTGCACGCCTCCTGGACCCTCCAGCGGGAATACTCCTTAAGCAGAGAACTCCTTGCCATGTCCAGGGTATGGATCTCCACCTCCGGCGACGATCTTATCATTGCTGCCAAGGGTGCGCCCGAAGCCATTGCCGATCTGTGTCATTTTGATGCGCCAAGACTGAAATGGCTGGAAGGAAAAATTGATATGCTGAGCCGCCAAGGCAAACGGGTCATCGGCGTAGCGGCAAGCCGCTATAAAAAAACAGATCTGCCGGAACAACAGCATGATTTCCAGTTTGAATTCACAGGGCTCCTCGGCCTTGAAGACCCTGTCCGTGCCAATGTCAAAGGAGCCATAGAAGAATGTTATACGGCCGGTATCAGAACCATCATGATCACCGGGGATTATCCGGGCACGGCCATGAGCATTGCCCGGCAGATAGGCCTTCAGAATCCGGACCGGCACATGACCGGCCCTGAACTGGAGGCCCTCACCGATGAGCAACTGGCAGAGCGGATAAAGGATATCAATATCTTTGCCCGCATGGTGCCGGAACAAAAACTGAGGATCGTGCGGGCCTTAAAAATCAACAAGGAAATCGTTGCCATGACCGGCGACGGGGTCAATGATGCTCCGGCCCTGAAAGCCGCCCATATCGGCGTGGCCATGGGGGCACGGGGCACGGATGTGGCCCGTGAAGCCTCATCCCTGGTGCTTTTAGATGATGATTTCAATTCCATTGTCACGGCTGTCCGAATAGGGCGCCGGATTTACGAAAACCTGAAAAAAGCCATGATGTTCATCCTTGCGGTTCATATCCCCATTGCCGGGCTTTCCCTCATCCCGGTTCTCTTTAAATGGCCTTTGATTTTATTTCCCGTTCACATTGTTTTTCTTGAACTGATCATTGACCCGGCCTGCACCCTGATTTTTGAAGCCGATAAAGACGATAGCGGGGTTATGAAACGAAACCCCCGCAGCATGGATGCAAAACTCTTTGAAGCCTCAACCCTTCTGAAATGCTTTTTCCAGGGCGGCCTGACCCTTAGCGTAACCCTTGCGATTTATCTTTTCATCCGCCACGACCATTCCACGGAAACGGCCAGGGCCCTGGCATTTCTCACCCTGGTGGTCTGCAACCTCGGCATGATCCTGTCCAATCGCTCCCTCACAAGGTCCGGCCTCAGTATGCTCAAAGAAAAGAATGCTGCCTTTAAATGGGTCATGACCGGAACCATTGCCGTAATGTGCCTGGTGCTCACCATCCCTTTTCTTCGAAGCCTCTATCGTTTCGGCCCCATTTCCCTGGATGATTTTTCCCTTGCTCTGGCAGGCGGATTCGTGGCCGTTCTACTCATGGAACTCTTGAAAATAGTTCCTTTAACACTTAAAAAAGGATAAAAACCAAATGAAATGTCCAGTATGCAAAACCAATGATTTATTGATGTCGGATCGACAAGGTGTGGAAATTGACTATTGTCCGGAATGCCGTGGCGTATGGCTTGATCGCGGCGAGCTGGATAAAATTATCGAACGCGCCCTTCCTTCAGCAGCGCCGCAGCCGCCTACCGTATCTGCGCCGCGGTATCGGGAAGAGGATCATTCATCCTCTCGAACCAAAAACCAAGGCCATGAACATGACAACCGTCACGATTCAGGACATGGATATGGAAAATCATATAAGAAAAAATCTTTTTTAGAAGATATCTTCGACTTTTAAAAACCATTGGTTTATTGGTAAATGATGTTCGGGGCCATTCTGATCTGAGTTTTTACTTTCATGCATGTTTATGTTTTCCGGCGAATGGCCTCAATGCCTTTTGTTGAAGAGCACATATCCCGAAAGGCATTCATTCTTGCAGCCTTAATCCTGTGGGCCGTCCTCCGGGTGGCGCTGCCATTCTTCTCTCCCATACCCCGTGGCAAGCTGAAAAGGCAGCAAAAGAAATTAGGCTTTGCAGTGGCAGGAATCTTTTTGTTGTGGGTTTAGGATTAGCCGATTCTATAAAGGCAAAAAAACCAATTCATGATTAAATTTTAAACTTTGATATCTGAAATTTTCGAATCAAAAAATTTTTCTACTCACCTTACTATATCAGCTTGAATGTTGACACATGGCTTTGATTAAGATTGTCAAAAAAAAAGTTTAATGCTGGATCTGATTCATCAGGTTCAATCCGTAAGCAGGGTGTTGTGGGAGATAGGGATTAAAACCCCCGGCTACCCCTATTGGTATTCGATATAATGTTTAGAAAACGCCTCATTTATCTGACTTTTTGCTTTTGTTTCGTGTTAAGGGGCGGTCTATCCGGGCAGCTATAGTTAGTAGCTGTTATCCAGCAGCTCACCTTACATCGCAATGATTACTTCTTTGAACGGCTTAAGTTTGGTGTGATCCCAATCCCATGCCCCGGCTTTTGCTGCCTCACCGATTTTTAAACCGACAAAATCGTTCTTCCCTGAGAGATAAGTGTGGAGTTTCGTTTTGTGTGGCCTCTTTATTTCATGTCCATTTGATTGTAAACACTGAATGTACATATCGACACAATCAAACGTCGAACAATCCTTTACAATATCCAGACACAGGTCTTCAAGTGTACCAGATTGAAGCCCTGCTCCGTCAAAACCGGGAAAGATCATAAAAGCGATTTTTGGATCCTTTCCTGTAAATTCAAAAGGTTTCTCAGGAATCGAAAGGGATATTTGCTTAAGTGCATTTTTTACGTTCCTGATTGCTGAGTCAGAATTTTTTTCTGCATCACGGGCGATTACTATACACGTAACGCTATCAAAATTTGGATACAACAACAAGGCTTTGAGGTAGTTGGTCAAGTCAGAAATTCCCCCAAAGTTCAACACTTGAACATCATCCACACCAAACACTTCAAGCGCCTTGATAAAAAAGTGTAGAGCGTCAGCACCTTCAACCAAAAGCAATTTAGGACACATTATTCCAATTTGAAGTGCCATTTTTAACGCACCTCCATATTGGTATCAATAGCAACTTTCAGCATTTCATGGTCAAAACATTTTGCAACAGTCTTTGTTTCTGTCCTGTCGATACGGATATAGCTGAAATCACTTGCCAGTTTACCTGAAAGACCTTTGTAGGCTGCTTCCAAGCACTCATAGCTGTGCGTTGTGCATATTACCTGACAATCATATTCATGGGCGGCCATAGCAATTGCTTCCCAAATTTTCGGCATTACAGAGTGATGAATACCATTCTCGCATTCATCAATCAGGACCACTCCATTTTTGGTCGTTGCAATCGCTAGTATTATTGAAAGCAACCTGGAAACACCATCGCCCATGTAAGCAATTGGAATTTTCCGCTTTAATCCGACGTCGCCATGAATAAGTGAAGAGTCACCCATTGCAACAGATGAAAGAGACTTCAATTCTGGTTCAATAATTTTCAAAAATATTACTATTTCATCAAGCTTTCCGAGGACATCCAATTGGCCAAACTTTTGGGCATCTTCAGTCGGATTAATTGCTACTCTTGCTCCAAGAAACACGGCCTGACGCCGTTCACTGTTTGCATTATCAACCTGAATCCCAAAGCCATCAATTCCCATGAGAAGATGAGATGTCTGATTTTTCATCTTTTTACTGTCATATGTGATATCCAGTGAAAAAGATGGTTCAGGCTTCTGGTCTGTACTTATCTGTGTTGGCCTGAATCCTGGTCGTACATTTTTTGCAATGATTGTTGCTGGCATATAATTTGGGTTGAATTTGAGCGTCATTTTTTCTTCGCCGCCATTAACCGTGGCGATGATTTCAATCTCATTGTTGATGTTATAATCATAGAAAATTGGTGCCCACATTGAATCAGGATCAAATGTGATACTCCCAACCCCCCGCCATGCAAATTGTCTGAGAATCATTTGCGGATTCATCCTGTTATGGAACATGAAGAGCGCTTCCAATAATGAAGTTTTTCCGACGTTGTTGCGGCCACCCAAAAGAGTGATCCTTGATATGTTGGGGATTTCAAGCAGATCAAAACCTTTAAATCCTTTAAGGGAGAGCTTGGAAATCATATATAACCTCCGAATCGAGTCTAATTTGTGCAAACTACATTACTTGATGATTAATAGGGTAGTAAAATTTTATCTTTTTACGTCGTACAACAAGTAATTAACCGGTTGTCCGCATATCACTCTAAATATTGATAATTAACCGCATATCTTTAAAAAGATGTGGCATACCGACTCTTAATAAAACTCAAATAAAATTTGTATCAACATCTCTAAAGCTTGTAAAGGGATTTCAAAAATCAGTTATTGTGAAAAGTTTATTCAGAAAGAGTTCCCTGAATTGTTCCTTATTGGAGTTAAGGGAACGGCGATGGCTATAGTGCCATAAATTAGATTTCTTAACAGTAGCGGCATGATTAAGCCCTTATCCTTTAACCAGCCGGATCTCAACTTTTTAAGATTTTGAAACATTTAATTCTGACCGACTCATTAAATCGGGCCAGAGCAATGATGATCCCTGGCCGCCAACAGTATTAACCAAACTATTCCTTCGGGCGCGGCTCGCAGACAAGTATATTGCGCTCGTCGATTTCCAGACGGCATTGTTTTTTCAGGATGGCTTTTAATTGTTTATGCGTAAGACGGCAGAGCAATCAAAAAGGTTACATTAAAATACCGGCGGCTTCGCAGAAACGAAGCATTGTCTGCTGCGATCAAAACTGATGCGATCAACATTTGACAATGACTCCTTATTGGCTTATAAAAAATAAAGTTGCTAGATTTTTAGTCCCCTGTTTCTAACTTTTTACTAATAAAATGAGGAATAAAGAAATGATTTCAAACAAAATATTAAAAGGCAAAAAAATTCTCATCGTGGATGATGAACCGGATGTGCTGGATTCTTTAATTGAAATATTGGGTATGTGTAAAATTGATACGGCTTCTTCCTTTGAGGAGGGGAAAAAACTGCTTGAAGGCCAATACTATGATATCGCTATTCTGGATATCATGGGTGTAAACGGATTTGATCTGCTGAAAATTGCCAATGATCATAAGATCCCGGCACTGATGCTGACAGCGAATGCCTTGTCGGAAGGGAATCTGAAAAAATCGGCAGAAGATGGGGCTGCCTATTTTGCGCCAAAAGAAAAAATGGCGGATATTGATGTTTTTGTTGCAGATGTCCTTGAAGCGCTGGAAATGAAAAAGAGTACCTGGGAAAAGTGGCTGAGCAGGCTTAGCGGGTACTATGACAATCGATTTCAGGGAACCGGCTGGAGGGATCAGGAAAAAAAGTTCTGGGAAGAAAAGATTAAAACAAGGTATTGATTTTTGCGAAGGCCACAGGCTTTCTGATCCCAAAAAGGATAATCCTGTTTAATAATTCTTGACATGGGCCAATTGTACACCGTATACCGTATACGAGTTGGCAGTACGGTAGATAATAACCTGATATTTAAAAGAGGAGAAAAAATGAAACGAAATTTTAAGAAAAGAATTCGAGGAATTACTGTTCTTCTGGTTGCCGCAATCCTGGTGTTACCGCTTATATCTTCGCCGGCGTTTTCTGCCGATCCCATCAAGCTGACCTATGCAAATTTTCCACCCGCATCCACATTCCCCTGCGTCCAGATGGAAAGATGGGCCAAAGAAGTCAAAGGAAAAACCAATGGCAAAGTGGATATCCAGACCTTCCCCGGCGGTACTCTTCTGCCTGCAAAAAATATTTTTGACGGCGTTATTTCAGGGGTTGCCGATATCGGCAATTTTGCCATGAGCTACCAGCCGGGCCGGTTCCCGGTATCGGAAGCCATCGACCTTCCTTTAGGATTTTCAAGTGCCAAAGCCGCAAGCATGGTGCTTTATGATCTCATTGAAAAATATAAACCCAAAGAATTTGAAAAAGTAAAAGTGATTACCCTTTTCACCTGCCCTCCTGCAAACATCATGACCATAAAACCTGTGAAATCCCTGGCAGATTTAAAAGGCATGGAACTCAGGGCCGGCGGGACCCAGGCAGATATTGTGAAAAGTCTAGGCGGAATTCCCATTGCCATGCCACAATCCGATACACCGGAAGCATTGCAGAAAGGAACCGTCAAGGGGAATGTCTCTTCAATGGAAGTCCTGAAGGATTTTAATTATGCTGCATACACTCCCAATGTAACCATGGCTAATTTATGGGTGGTTTCCTTTGGCGTTGTGATGAACATGGATAAATGGAATGCGCTTCCCGACGATGTCAAAAAAGTCATTGACGGCCTTGCCAGGGAGCAAAGTCAGTGGACGGCCGAATACGTGGACAACCATGTAAAAGAAGCTGTTGAATGGTCAAAAGAAAAAGCCAATTTGCAGATTCATACCCTGCCACCGGCAGAATCGGCAGAGATACCCAAACTTTTACAGCCCATCATTGACGGCTATGTAAAGAGAGTAACCGAACAGGGCCTGCCCGGCGATCAGATCGTCAAAGACGTCATGGCCCTGAAGGCAAAATATGATGTACCGGCAAAATAATCCGTAACCGACATTTACCCCCTCGTTCTGAGGGGGTAATGACTAACGAAAAGAAATTTTGAGGTAACATGCCTATTATCAAACAAATGCTCAAGGGTATTTATAATTTGCCTATTGTCATAGGAGGGATAGCGGTTCTGGCATTAATGAGCCTTGCTTCAATCAATGTCTGCCTGAGAGTCTTATCCATGCCCTACCGGGGAACCTATGAAATCGTTGCATTTTTAGGTGCTATTGTCACTGCCTTTGCCCTGGGAGATACCCAGAAGAGAAAAAGCCATATTATCGTGGATATCATTACCGATAGATATCCGGCATGGCTGAAAAAAGTGGTTGATTTCATCGGGTATGCCGTTTCTACTAGCTTTTTCCTTATCATCAGCTTTGTCTTATTTCGATGGGGAAGCCGGATTGCAGCGTCAGGCGAAGTTTCAGAAACCCTGAAAATTGTCTATTATCCTTTTGTATATCTTGTCGCAATCGGATTTGTCAGTTTATCCATCACCCTGTTTATTGATCTGATTCATACGGTGAGCAAAAAAGAAGATGGAGAAAAATCATGACTGGGCCTATCGTTGGGATTATCGGTATTGGCGTGATGTTTGCCGTGCTGTTTTTTTTCAGAATTCCCGCAGCTTTTACAATGATGATTGTGGGTTTTTTAGGAATTTCCTATGTGACTTCCTTTAATGCAGCCCTTGGAATGATCGGGCCGGATTTGTGGAGTATTTTTTCCAATTACGGCCTCACGGTTATCCCCATGTTCATCCTGGTGGGGGAATTTGTTCATTTTGGGGGATACAATAACAGCCTTTACGAGGCAACCTACAAATGGTTCGGGCATTTTCGAGGCGGGCTGGCCATTACGACCATCATGGCCTGCGCCGTGTTTTCCGCCATCAGCGGTTCAAATACAGCCACGGCTGCAACCATGAGCAGTGTTGCCATCCCTGAAATGAAAAAATACGGATATCACCCCATGGTCAATGCCGGTGCCGTTGCTGCCGGGTCTACCCTGGGGGTGCTGATTCCACCCAGTATTGTTCTGGTGATCTATGGCCTTTACACCGGGCAATCCATTGGAAAGCTCTTTTTCGGCAATGTGATTCCCAGTGCAATTCTGACTGCGGCCATTGCAGCCACTGTCTTTTACATCTGCACCGTTCATCCGGAATGGGGCCCAAAAGCAAAAAAGAGCACCTGGAAAGAAAGGATGGAAGCGCTTCCGGCAATTTTTGACATCTTTGTCCTGTTTATCATTATCATGTTTGCGCTTTTTCTTGGCGTTGTCACCGCAACCGAGGCAGCAGCCTTAAGTTGTGCCCTGGGTCTTGGCATTTGTCTTCTTCGAAAAAAACTGTCGTGGAAAAGCTTTCTCAAATCCATTTCCGAAACCCTTCGCATTTCCTGCCTGGTCTTTATGATTCTGGCAGGTGCAACCATATTCGGAAGATTTTTAGCCCTGACCCGACTGCCCTTTGAGGCCGCTTCCATAATCAGCTCCCTGGCAATGCCCCATTGGCTGGTGTTTGCCATTATCATCGGCTGTTATATTATCGGCGGCTGTGTCATGGATGCCCTGGCGTTTCTATTAATTTCCCTGCCCATATTTTACCCCATCGTCATGGCCATGGGCTATGACCCGGTCTGGTTCGGTCAAGTGGTCTGTATCGTAACCACCATGGGTTCCATCATGCCTCCGGTGGGCATCTGCTGCTATGTTGTGGCTGCCATGGCCGATGATATTCCGTTAAGCACGGTATTCAGGGGAAGCCTTTACTACATCCCAGCCTATATTATCTCCATCATCATTCTAATGGTTGCGCCGTACTGGACCGTGATGGTGCTGTCAGATCTGGTGAAATGAGATTTTTTAAAAGCCTTGCTCATCTCTTAAGCCCTTATTCTAGGGCTTCCACCTCAAATCGGGCCAGCCGGTCTTTGATGGCGGAAATATTCCGCTTTTCCTGCATGGCTTTTAATATACTTTTTCTTCCCTCCAGGGTCCCGAAAAGCAGGCAGCCGACAATAAGATTTTCTCTGATGACCAGCTTTCGGTAGGTACCGTCTTCCGGATTCCGATCAATAAATGATTCCTGCTTCCCGTCGGGATCGATATCACCGGCAGCCAGTAAATCGATCCCGGCCACTTTGAGCAGATTGGAAAAAGTGGTTCCTGTGTAGGCAGCCTTATTTCCCGTCATGTTCATTCCAGCAACTTCCCCCTGTTTTTCAGAAGCCGGCCAGATGCCATAGACGATTCCTTTATGGTCGATACTGTCCCCGGCTGCATAAATATCCGGAATCCCGGTTTCCATATAGTCTGAAACAAGGATTCCTTTCCCGGTTTTCAGGTTTAATGTTTGGGCCAGCGCAAGGTTGGGCCTGACCCCGGCCGAGATGATAATCAGATCCGTCTCAATGGTCCGGCCATCTTCCAGGACAAGCCCCTGGATTTGATTTTCTCCAATGATTTCTCTGGAGGTTACTCCGAGATAAAAATCAAGACCCATCTGTTCCAGGCGGTTCTGAAGCAAGGCAGCACTCTCCGGATCAGTCTGACGGGGAAGGAGTCGGGGAAAAAATTCAGCCACTGAAACCTTCAGCCCTGTTTTTCGGAGACTGTTTCCCACTTCCAGGCCCAGTATTCCACCACCGATCAGAAGGACCTTTGTTTTACCGCCGACAAAGCGCTTGATCTCCTCTGCATCTTTGATGTTGCGCAAGGTGAAAACCCCTTTTTTCTCTGATCCTTTGATGGGCGGCACAAAAGAGTGACTGCCTTCGGCCAGCAACAGTTTATCATAATGGTGTCGTTCCCCGGACTGAGTTATGATAGCTTTTCCGGCAGCATCAATATCAACGACTCTATTATTGAGAAAGAGCTTAATTTTCTGCTGGTCATACCAGGAACCGGAGTGAATTTGCAGTTTCCGGAGATCCACCTCTCCGGCCAGATATTCCATAAGACGGATGCGGCTATAGAAAGGATGGGCCTCATCCGTAAAAATTTTAATGGTTCCCTGTGAATCGTATTTTCTGATGATCTTTGCAGCGGTTGTTCCTGCAACCCCATTTCCAATAATGATATAGTTCATAAACAATTCCCTCCCGGCACCTTTAAATTATATTGATAATCCATTTTTGAAATAGCATATCCGCCTTAATACACCAAAGAAATGTTACCGTGTAATTTATACTTGTCAAGCATTCTATACACGAGACCCTCTATCCGGAGTTAATAATTTTCAATCTTGTAAAAAAATTGAATCCATGCATAAATGATTTCCTGTTATTGGAAAGAATTTAAGGCTTATATAAGGTCAGGTTGGGGACATATTATGTTTTTTGATTTCACAATGAATGCGGTTTCTTCCATGGCGCACCCGGTGGCATTGTATTTCCTGCTCACCGGAATCCTGCTGTTGTGCGGGTTCGGCCTCCCCTTGCCGGAAGATGTGATTCTTATCACGGGCGGATATCTTGCATACTCCGGTTACATTGACATCACCATTTTCCTTCCCCTGGCCATAGCCGGCGTTCTTCTGGGGGACAGTTCCATGTTCATAATCGGAAAAAAAACAGGCGACTCGATCTTAAACCATCGATTTTTATCTAAATTCATCAGCCCTTTCCATATAAAAAAAGCCAAGGCCGTCATTGAAAAATACCATGACAAGATATTTTTTCTTGCTCGATTTTTTCCCGGATTCAGGGCTGCCATTTTTTACACGGGCGGTGCTCTCAAGACAAAATTCATAAAATTCTTTCTCTACGACTCCATCGCTGCCTTGATCAGTGTGCCGGCTTTGGTTCTGGCATCCTATTTTGGCGGTGAATACATCGATGAGGTGTTAAAAATAGCCAAGGGGGTCCAGGCCATACTGATCCTGGTAGGCATCCTTATACTCATCTATGTTGTGATCAAAATCCGCAGGTGGGTAATTCTAAAAAGAGTACATGAGAAATTCTTTGAGCCGTGATTTAATTGCCCTACCCGGCTACCTGTTCAAAGGCAAAGGGACCTTCCACGGCAAAGGAAAAAAATCTTTCAGCGATTTTCTTTTCACCGGTGGTAAAAAAACTCAACAGCGGGGCCTGACTGTTTTCCGACATCAGGTCACATTCCATGAGGACTCTTCTGGTCTGGGCAGCCACGGCATCGGAAGGGTCGATGACGACGAGCCGGTTCCGGGTCACCTGTTTGATCATGTCCTTTAGAAATGGATAATGGGTGCATCCCAGCACCAGGGTGTCCGCCCCTTTTTCCATCATGGGGAAGAGATAGTGTTCCAGGAGCTGCCGGGCATTTTCACTGTTCTGTTCTCCCTTTTCCACCAGCTCCACCAGGCCGTTGCCCGGCTGAATAAAAACTTCCAGGCCGTTGGCATGTTTCTCAAAGGTCTGTTTGAAAAGTTTTCCGTTAAAGGTGTTTTCCGTGGCCAGAATTCCGATTTTCTTTGTCCGGGTCTGTAATGCCGCTGGTTTCAGGGCTGGCTCCATCCCGATAAAGGGAATTCGATAGTCGGATCTGAAATGGTCGATGGCCACGGCAGTGATGGTATTGCAGGCAATGACAATCAGTTTGCAGTTTTGCTCCAGAAGAAATTCAATATGTTTCCGGGCCAGAAAAAGAATATCCTCCTGGGTTTTGGAGCCATAGGGGCAGTTGCCGCTGTCGGCAAAATAGGTGATGGACTCAAAGGGCAAGAGTTTTCTGACTTCCTTTAACACACTGAGCCCGCCCACGCCTGAATCAAAAATGCCGATGGGGCCTTCCTGTATGGGTTTTTTCTGCATCAACCTTCCTGCTGAAACTTTGTATACGCCTGAACTTCTGGAGCAATTTGACACGCCCCCTTTTTTTTGTCAATTATCAATTTTTCAGGTTCTGTGTCCTTCTTCCCGTTATTTATTACAACAAGCTCATCCAGGACACGGCATGCCGGGACAATCCGGCGTAAGGCTTTTACAATGATGGGATATTACGCAGATCTCTGTGCTGACCAAGACCGGTGAAGTCGAATACCCTACAAAAACGGTTGGGATTTTCATAAAAAGTTCTCATTGTAAGCCTTAGAGATACATTTCAAAATATTGAACTTTTGATGAATAAAAACATGTTGCAAGAATCTTTGATTTTCAGAATTGGTATAAAAATTGAAAAATGCCTGTCAAATGTATCTCCAATTATGTTGCCAGTTTTTTTTGTTGCAAGTTACCCCGCCTGATCCCGCAGACCCCGCCCCTTTTTTTAAAAAATACCGCTCCAGTCTTTCGTATAGGAGGATTATAAAGACCTGAGAAAGTGTTCTGGGCTGTGCGAAAGAAGATACAAAGACACAGATGTGAAGCCTTGTCCCATGGCACGATTATAATTTATATCTTTTTTAGAGCATTTGTTCTCTCTATATATGTGCAGAGTATTGCAGAACAGGCATCTGAGATAAAAAACCGTAGAGAAAATTATGTTGCCAGTTTTTTTTTGGATTTTTCAAATATCGTGTAAGTCCTTGAATTTAAAAGCGATACTCACTCCTACAGAGAAAGTGAAAATCTGTTATTAATTCAGATAGTTAAAGCCACTCGCAACACAACTCCAATAAAATTGATTTTGGCAAGCCCTTCCCAATTCATTTATATTTTCACCAAAGTTGATTTTTAATCTAATGTAAAAATCCTGGTCCTCAGGACCAGGTCAGAGTGCAGAGGCTTTGCCCTCTGTACGACTCAATGTTACTCAATGATCGAGTTGTCCCCACAACGTAAGATCAAGGAGCAACAAATGAATCGATTTCGAAAGTTATCACAAACGATATGGCATTGCCAATATCATATTGTCTGGGTTCCAAAGTATAGGTACAGGGTATTAACAGGGGCGGTAGCAATGGAAGTAAATAGATGTATAAGAGCATTTTCAGAGCAGCAAGGGTGTGAAATTATTGAGCTGAATATTCAGGTTGATCATGTTCATCTGCTGGCGATGATCCCACCGAAGGTGTCCATATCCGATTACGTTGGCACAGTAAAAGGGCGAAGTGCCATAAGGGTTTTCAACAAGTTTAGAAAGCTAAAAGACAAACCCTATTGGGGTAATAAATTTTGGGCGCGTGGTTATTGCGTAGATACAGTTGGACTGGATGCCGAAATGATTCGGAAATATGTAAAGTTCCAAGAGAAAAAAGAAAAAGTGTCAGAAGAACGAGATTTGTTCAATAAATAATTAAGAGTAGGGACAACCATCCTTGCCCCCTCAGGGGGCAAGGCAAACAAAACCCCTTTTAGGGGCAATCCAAAGCCTGGCCCTCTGGGTCAGGATATTTACATTTCTTTACTGTCATTGAAAAGGTTGATATGGGATCAACAGTTATATGTCTATTTCTATCGATTTTGAAAAAATCGATAGAAATAGACAATAAACAATAATTTTTTACCTGATAATAGCCGCCTTTTCAACTTATCAGGGGAAATTGACCTGATAATAATATGGTTCGGCTTTGAGAATATTATGAATTGGTTCAACTGTAATCGAAGAAAGAAAGTTTACACCCGTGATGATTATTCAGAATCGGATTTGATTCAATACAGCGTTCTTGAATTGTTGACACAATTGATCAGTATTTGGCAAAGGACCGTATCCTTCAGTAGTCGATACCCAAATATCTAATGCTTGTTTTTGATAGTCGTAAGGGGAAAAGGATAAATGCATAGGGCCATCAACCGAGAAATCCATGGCACCGATACGGCCAAAGCAACATCCGTTTGTGCGGCATTTGGATTAAACCGGAAGGTCTGAGAGCAAAATTCCCAACCGATATAAGGCCGCTCATTCATCACTATCAGAAAAAATGAACCGACAACTGTCGAACACAGGATAATGATTATGGCCATCAAGATACATTCAGGCTTTATAAAACCAAAATGTTTCTGGCCAAATTTGTAAGACTTGTGCACATCAACTGCGTTTTTTATTTATGGGTATGAGTTCAACAATCAATAAGCCCTGCTTTTTTTTGTAGGAGTATTACAATCTTTTCCAGAAATTATGTAATTTTTTTACTCCTATTAAGAAATTAATTTCCTATTTTTTTGATCGCACATTTTATTCCTCCTCCAATTTTCCCTTTAAACAGTGCCTTTTTACATGAATTAAAAGAATGGCTCGATTATTGCAAATCGATTATCCAGAATGAAAGCGTGGTGCTTTTAGTATGAGTTTTTTTTCACAAGAATATTATTTCAATACAACGAAAAAGGAGAAATTTAATGAAAGCCTTCGTGACCAGCACCAAATTGTTAAAGCATGTGATTTTTTTCACGACGTTAGCAGTTGTCATGGCCGTCGTAAATGTTGCATCCGCTGCCACAATTCAGCTTGTAAATCAAGGATTTGAAACAGATGATTTAAGTGGCTGGACAAGTATCGGGCAGGTTTCTGTTGTTGGAGTAGCAAATGTAACAACGAGTAATGGAACAAATTATCAAATTGCCCCAAATGATACCAGAATGGCTTTTCTTGATTCATTTGGTGTCGGTGTAGATGAAATCGAATCTTTTTTTGGTGTTACAAGTGGAAGCCTATATGCGACTGTTAATACAAGTGGTAACCATCAGTCCCTAACAAACGGATCTGCAATTTACCAGAGTTTTACAGCCAGCGCTGGGGACACTATAGACATGTCCTGGAATTATGTGGCTCGCGATTACGTACCATTTACTGATCCATCTTTTGCAGTCTTGGTTGCTCCAGACGGTACAGCCTCTATTAATGTGCTTGCCAGTACCACAGGCCCTGGTCTGGTAACAGGTTCCGATGGTATCTCAGGTGTGTTCACATTCGCTCAGGCGCTCACCCAAACAGGGGAGTATAAATTAGGATTTGCTGTGACCAATTCTGGGGATACAATCTTGGATGCTGCGCTGTTTTTGGACAATGGAGCATCAAGCTGTTTTCCCAATTGCAACGACCCAGGCACGCCCGAAAATCCATTTCTTCCTCTAGATGACGATACCCCTGGTTCGTTCGACTTTTCGTTCACGGTTACTACGCCCACAATCCCAATCTTCATTGATCCGATTATTGCTGTCGGTTACACCTATGAAGTAAATAGTGGCCCGAATGTCGCTAGTGTATTGTTGCCAAATATTGGTGATGGAATTTATCAGATTTACGGTTGGGATGGTACGGCTTTCAATAACTTTTTTGGTAATGCCTTTGCCAATATCCCGTTTTTTTTTAGTGGTGCCGGCGTCAATATGTTCCAAGTTCTTGGTATAGAAACGTTAGCAATGCTTGACCCTACGAACCCAACTGCATTTGTAACAGGCTTGACCTTTGCGTCCGCCGGTGACGTTGATATTAGTCAGATTCCAGTTACCTTGGATTATAACCCAAACCCAAACCCAGTACCAGAGCCTGGCACTATGACACTATTTAGTTTGGGGCTCATAGGCGCCTGCCTTGCTCGCCGACGCTCGCAACACAAGTCGGTGCGCGGATAATGTGGTTTAGAAAATATTTGCTTAAGTTTAAAGGAGGAGCGCCTTTTCGCATGGTGCGCTTCTCCTTTTTGACATCAGTTACTCTGGCGCTAATGTTGACAGCGCTTTCTGGGAATGCCTCTCAGCAAAGCAAGGGGACTTATGGTGCTTGGAGTTATGAGTGCAAACCTCAAGCTGGATCCGAAAAAGAATTATGTGTTGCCAACCAATTAGTTGTTTCCAAAAAGGCAAAACAGGCCGTTCTTGGTGTGATGGTTGGCTTTTTACCAGATCACCCAATGCCCCATATAATTTTTAGGTTGAACTCAAATGCAAACGTAGACAAGGGGGCCGCAGTCAAAGTTGATGAACTAAAATCCTTTGACGTACCAATTTCCAATTGTGATGAGAAAATATGTGAGGTTCGCTCATTTATACCCAAAGAGCTTCTTTCGCAAATGCGAACGGGTAGGCAGTTGTTGTTTGCATTTTTTATTGGTCAAGAACAAGTGACCCTCCCTGTATCGCTAGATGGTTTTGACAAAACCTATTTGTTGTTACAAGCCAATTCCGTAACTTCTCAATGACTATGGGGCAGTTAAAAAAAGAAGCGATCATTCAGCAAAAAAGAGATGGTCCTTGATGCATTTTTTTCTTGACAAGGGTTTTGGTGAAAAGTTCGAATTTGTCTTGTCCTTCGCATTAATCCGTCATGAGTAAATATCCTGGCCCAGAGTGCCAGGCTTTTGGTTGCCCCTAAAAGGGGCTTTGTCTGCCTTGCCCCTTGAGGGGGCAAGGGAAGTTTCCCCGGATTATTCTCAACTGAAAAAGCAGGATTCTATCCCTTTATGCAGATGCTCACCGCAGCCATCTGCGGGGCGTTTCTCACAGGAGACCTGTTCAATTTATATGTATGGTTTGAGGTCATGCTCATGGCATCCTTTGGTATCATGGTCATGGAAAACCCGGCCAGGCGGCTGACCAATGCCGTCAAATACGTTGTCTTAAACCTGTTGTCCACCCTGTTTCTCATAACCGCCATCGGCCTGCTCTACGGCCTTACCGGCACCCTGAACCTGGCAGACCTGCATGAAAAAGCGGCCCAGATGGAAAACACAGCCCTGCTGATGATGACGGCATTCGGCATTAAAGCCGCCCTGTTTTCCTTGTTTTTCTGGCTGCCGGCTGCCTATCACACCCTGCCGGCTGCAGTGGCTGCTTTTTTTGCAGGCATGCTCACCAAGTTGGGGGTCTATGCCCTGATCCGGCTGTTTACCCTGGTGTTTGTCACCCAGACCCACATCATCCACAACACCCTGCATGCGGATTGAACCTGATAAATATGATTCAACATTAAGCTTTATTTTCTGACAACATCAATCAAAGACATCTTTCGGCAGTGGTTTTTATGTATAGAATTTTATCTTTCATCTATTGCCAGAACCTTCAGCAAGCTACGATTTGAGACTATGAAACAAAAGTCAAAGAACCTGAGAATTATGAGATGAAGGATAAAATTTATTGAACTAAACCACTTGAAAAATGGTAATAAAACCAAGACTTGTTTGTGCTATGGAGATTCTATTGAAACCCTTGGTAGACAATGCTGTACGAAAAACAAAGAA
>JANNUH010000083.1:0-13330 GCA_031395015.1 Desulfobacterales bacterium
ACCCAAACAAAATGGTACTCAATCTTGAACTTTGTATGACTCCCTCTCTCATATTCCATGCCTACGAGTATAAACCAACTGCTATCAAAATGCTACCCGTCTAAAGACGGGGGTTTAAACCTTTTACAGAAACAATTAAAATCAGTTATATTATTTCTGATACAATTTTGTGTCAAGCCCCATTAAAACTATTCAGCATTTTCAAATTAGACTTGAACCGGAGCAAGACTTGTGATAGCAGGTGTGAAGGATCGTCCGTCGAACAATTATTTATTTACAGGTTATTTACAAGGCAGGCAAGAATATGGAACCAGGATGCTATACCGCATTAATCACCCCTTTTAATAGGGCCGGAGAGCTTGATCGGGAAGGATTGGAACAGCTTATCAATTTTCAGATTGAAAATGGGATCACCGGAATACTCGCCACCGGAACCACAGGGGAAAGCCCCACATTCAAATGGAAAGAACACGACTATGTGATCGCGTTGGTTGCAGACCTTGCCAAAAACAAATGCCTCAGAATCGCCGGAACAGGCAGCAATAACACCACGGAAGCCCTGGAAGCCGTCGGCCACGCCGCCAATGAAAATGTGGATGCCGTTCTCATGGTTGATCCCTATTACAACGGCCCCAGCTCCCTTGAAATACGGAGAGAATACTATGAGGTTGTCGCAGGCAAATACCCGGACCTGAATATCATCCCCTATATCATTCCGGGAAGAACCGGGGCCCAGATGCTGCCCCAGGATCTGGCCATTCTGGCAAAAACCTGTCCCAATGTGACCAGCGTCAAAGAAGCCACGGGAAATCTTGACAATATGAAGCTTACCCGAAAATATTGCGGCAATGATTTCATGATTTTATCAGGGGATGACGCCCTGGTCTATGACATCATGACCCATCCTGAAATCAGGGCCAGCGGCGCCATTTCCGTCATGTCCAACATTGCCCCGAAATCCATGACCCGGCTCGTTGCCTTGCTGAACCAGGGCGATACGGCCGGGGCCATGAAACTTCAGACCGCCTTGAAACCATTACTGGATCTTGTGGTTGTGACCACCCAGGAAACCTGTGAATTCGGGCCTGTCAATTGCAGATCAAGGAATCCGGTTCCCGTCAAAACACTGATGCAATTGCTGGGAATGCCCTCGGGCCCATGCCGGAAACCTTTGGGGAAGATGACACAGAAAGGATTTACAATACTTCTCGGTGCGGCCAAGGGCGTTTTCAGCAGTCACCCGGAAGTATTCGAACCCATTGGATCATTTTTTAATGTGGATATTGAAAAAAGGCTTTATGATCCTGAATTCCAGAAAAATCTGTGGTACTCCTATTAATATCCTGTTGCCATCAGATGGGAAGAGGCCATGCCGAAACCGGTATGGCCTCTTAAAACAACCGTAAGAAATTATTATTTTTCTCTAATTTTGAATTTTTCCCGCCCTGTATGGAAAAAAGTGGTTTTAAGCCATTCAAATCCAAATTCTAAAAGTTTGATATCATCCTTTTTCATACTTTCAATTTCATCTTCCGGAAGATCATATCTTTTAAGGAAGGTGGTGTTGAAAACAAAATCTCTAAATTTATCAATATTATAGCAGGCAAGGAAAAACATTTTTTTGCTTTCTTCCGTAAGTTTCATGCTCGGCGGCAAGGATTTTTTCCGGACAATGAGATCCATCCACCCGTCATTGACCTGGTCCCGGAGGTCAACACCCTGGTCCTGCCGCCATTCAGCCACAGTCCATTGTTTATCTTCCTCAAATCCAAGGCAATGAGCCTCTTTTACGGTAAAAAAGAATTCATCCTTTTCACCCTTTTCCCCGGAATAGCTCAAAGAGCCAACGCCCAATGGATAATACCGGCAGGTTGTGGGGCGGTCCTGGTAAATAGCGCAGCCGTCCTTGTCTTCAACAAAGGGGCAGGATTTTCTTTCATCATCCAGAAGCTTTAAGGTCACCACAGGCAGATCTGCTTTCTCAAGGATCTGTGGCATTGTAAATATGGCAAGAAACTCTTCCGAGCTCATGTCCAGTTTTCTTCTCATGGTCAGGATATCATAGGGAGTCAGCATGATATCAATTCCCCGGCAGCAGTCAGTAAAACATTTCACACCCTTGTGGCATTGAAACTGGAATCTGCTTTTCAGGCTGAGCTGTTCCGGTGGTATTTCCGATTTTCTAGGGGTGGTATCGCTCATCAAATCTTCCTCATCATTTTTTTATGGGTTGCTCAAAAATGTGGACTATACAAAAAAGATATAATAATGTCAAATGATTACACTTTCTTGATACTTCAGGCAACCGGAACACAGCAGAATCAGGACCAAAATCAATTGACAGATGCTCTTTTTCAAAATAAATAACATACAAACAGGTTTAAGTACCATAGGGTTGATTCATGTTTTTGTAAATCACTTTGAGAGGTTTCCATGAAAATAAGAAAAGCCGTGTTCCCGGTAGCCGGGCTTGGAACAAGATTTATCCCCGCCACCAAAGCCATGGCAAAAGAAATGCTCCCGGTTGTGGATAAACCGATTATCCAGTATGCAGTGGAAGAAGCCTTTGAAGCCGGTATCGAGCAGATTATTTTTGTTACCGGCCGGGGCAAAAAAGCCCTGGAAGATCATTTTGACCGATCCTTTGAAATTGAACATATCCTGATGGAAAAGGGGAAAGATGATCTTTTAAAACAGATCCAACAGCTTGTGCCCCAAACCGGAACCATTGTGTATACCCGTCAGAATCAGCCATTGGGGCTTGGCCATGCCATCTGGTGCGCCAGGGATATCGTGGGAGATGAACCCTTTGCAGTGCTTCTGGCCGATGACCTGATCCAGACCGATAAACCCGTGCTTTCCGAAATGGTCAAAAAATTTGATCGCCTCAGGGCTTCCATTGCGGCCATCATGGAAATCGAAAAAGACCAGACCGATAAATACGGTATCCTGAAAGCAACGCAGATAGAAGATGATATTGTCAAAATTGATGACATGATTGAAAAACCAAAACCTGAAAATGCCCCGTCCAATCTGGCCATTGTCGGCCGATATATTTTGACCCCCAGGATTTTTTACCACCTGGAAAAAGGGAAAAAAGGCGCCAACGGGGAAATTCAGCTTACGGATGCCATGAAGGCCCTTTTAAATGAACAGCCCATCTTTGGATATCGATTCAAAGGGACACGGTTTGACTGCGGGGACAAGGTCGGATTCCAGATGGCCAACCTTGCCTATGCCTTGGAAAGACCTGATATGAGAGACAAACTCATCAGTTTTATAAGAGAGATTGAAAAAAAATTCTGACCCGGATCAGGAATCTTTATACTGTTTATACAGTTTCATCACTTTTCTGACATAGTTCTGGGTTTCTTCAAAGGGCGGAATCTGCCGATACTGGTCCACTGCATCCGGGCCTGCATTGTATGCGGCAAGAACCAGGGGCAGTTTGTTCTCATATCGCCTCAGAAGTTCCTGGAGATATTTCACTCCCCCCATGATATTCTGTGCGGGATTAAACGGATCCTGCACGGAAAGTGATTGAAAATTACCCGGCATGATCTGCATCAGTCCCTTGGCCCCTTTTTTTGAAACCGCCTCCGGATCAAAATTGGATTCAGCCTCAATCACGGCTTTAATCAAAGAAAAGTCAACATCATATTTCTCCTGGGCTTTCCTGATAATGTGGTCATATTCGACGGTGCTGAAACTTCTTCTTATTCTTGCAGGTAATTCCTTTACAAATAATTTGTAATTGCTTGATGTGGGGACATTGGTAAAATTAACAACGCCTTTTTTATCAACATACATATAGATGTCTGCCGCAGCAGCTTGAATGAAAACAATGCTCAGGAAAAGCATTAGAAAATGGAATTCCTTTTTCATTTTATCCTGTTCTTATATTCCTTTAAGACAAATTTCCCGGGAAACCCCTGCTTTGCCACATATTGGCCCATATTTTTGATATAGGTTTCGATAATATTGTCAAACACTTCATCTTTGTCAGAATTCAGGATGAAATTGCGCTGAATTTTGTATTCATAGACCACCTTATCTCCCAGAATTCCCAGAATATCCTGAAATTTAAAATCCGACAAGGGAGTATCAAAAAACAGCTCTTTTACAATCTTAATCTCCATATCGGCCTTCATCACAACAACCCAGCCGGCTTCACTGATTTTACGGGACAAATCCGATATCACAAGGGTCTGGCCGTTTTCAAGGTCTATTGTCTTTACTATCCTTTGTTCCATTCTTATCCTGATCTTTCCTTTTTCACGGTTTTTTTAGATTTCAGAACAATTCCATCTGTTCAGGCGAATTTACTTTTGGCATCCGGGCCGCACTTTTTTCCACTTGTGTCAATTTTTTTTCAATATCTTCAATAAATAAAGACCGTTGCCGTTTAAGACTCCTGCCATATATGCGTCTTTTTTTTGCATAAGTCAAACAAAGAATATCCATGGCCCTTGTCATGGCCACATAGAAAAGGCGGCGCTCTTCTTCCATATTGTCAATATGCTCCCCATCCCTTGCAAAGGGGATCAGCCCCTGCTCGCATCCTGCCACAAAAACAACCGGAAACTCAAGCCCCTTGGCCCCATGCAGGGTCAGAAGGGAGACCTTTTCCACATCATATTCCTGGGTGTCTGCATCCTGAAAGGGAATACCGGCCTTTTCAAACACACTGGCAAATGCCTCGCACTGTTTGCGGGTCCGGAAAAGAACGGCAAAATCTGTAAACGAATAGTCTTTGGGATTATCAAATTCCGTTTTTCTTGAATCCATTGAAAAAAAAGAAGTCCCGCCCATAAGGGTTTCAATCATTTTTCCAATGGCAACGGCTTCGGCCAGTTCAGAGGCGGTCTCTTTGATGATAAGCTTTTTGGAGGTTCCTATATCTGAAAAAACCCTGATTGTCTCATCATTTTCCAATGATTTGCTGATGACCTGAAAGGATGCATCCAGAATGGTCTGGGCCGACCTGTAATTTTGGGTCAGGATGATTTTTTCGCATCCTGGAAAATCAAGCTCAAAACGCTTGAAATAGATATTATCCGATCCCCTGAACCCATAGATGGACTGATCCGGATCACCAATCACAACCATATGATTATCCCTGGACAAAAGCCTTACCAGTTCATACTGCCCGTAATTCAGATCCTGATATTCATCAATAAAAATATAACGATACCGGCTGCAAACCGCCGACAGAATATTTTCTTCTTTGATCAGCATCTTCACGGTCAAAAAGATAAGATCTTCAAAATCCGCCACATTCCTTTCTTTGCATAGCGACAGATAACCTTTGTAAACCTGTCTGAAACTTTCCGGGTCTTCATCGCCCGCAACCTTTTCAAAATCATCCTCCGGCCCCAGGAGATTCTGTCTGCAAAGACCGATGAAATGATCTGCTCCATTGACCTCCCCTTTTTTTGCTTTTCCGCCCATGGCTTCCTTGACCAGGGACAGCCTCATGGAATCCTCGGCAATGATCGCATCAAACCCTATATATTCTTTTAAGAGCGTCAGGCAAAAGGCGTGAAAGGTGGCGGCTGTAACATGGTTTTTGGGGCTCTCTGATCCCGGCAGATATTTTTGAATGCGCTTTTCCAGCTCTTTTGCCGCCTTGTTGGTAAATGTCAGGGCAAGAATGGAACCCGGATCAATCCCTTTTTCAGATATAAGATATGCAATTTTTGCGGTCAAGGTCCTAGTTTTGCCGGTTCCCGGCCCTGCCTGGATAATGATGGCCCTGGAAGTCGACTCAACCGCCTTTTGCTGATCAGGATTAAGACCTTCCAGTACATCCGGATTCCCGTCCTTCAGTGGCGGTTCCAGCGGCTTTTTGATTTTTCTTTCAGCCTTGGGTGTTCTTTTTGCAACTGTCTTTGCCCTGTTTTCCGGCGGATCTGCCAAAAGGGCAAATGAAAACATTTTTTCACCTTTAAGGCTTTGCTTTTCCTCCCTTGAAAAAATGCCGACCTTGCCGAATTCCCCGTCATAGCCCGGTTCTATCCGGATCTTCCCTTCCCTCATCCGCTTCACCGCCTCGGCCAGCAAAGGAATTCTTGCCGTTTCTATCTCTTCAATAGATTTATCCGTGAGGATGCAAAGCTCCGGTCCCAGGGATTCTATGGCCCTTTTATAAGCCTCAATAACCTTTTTGGTTTTGGGCCCCACATCAAAAATTTCTGAAAGGATATCCGCCAGGGGGATAATGTTTTTAAATCCATTCCGATTCTCAGGCATATATCCTTCCGGCCGAACAGCAAGTTCCTGTACACGATTCAACACTCCAAGGGTCATCATCCGACCGCAGCCGGGACAGATACCGCCCAATTCTGCTGTTTCGGCAGGGTTCAGGCTGACATTGCATTTCCGGTGCCCGTCATAATGATATTTTCCCTGGTGAGGATACATATCCAGAGTGCCCCAAAAGGCTTTCAGATCATTCTCCTCAAGAGCCTGCCGGATATGAAAATAATTTAATTCCGTATCAAAGACATTGGCATTCCGACCGAGATACCCGGGTGAATGGGCATCGGAATTGGAGATTAATCTGACATGATCAAGATCTTGAATACGCCAGTTCATGGGCGGGTCCGAAGACAACCCTGTTTCAACGGCAAAAATATGGGATTTCAAATCACCAAAGCATTCTTCAATGGAATCAAATCCTGATTTTGACCCGAAAAGGGAAAACCAGGGGGTCCAGATATGGGCCGGCACAAAAAATCCTTTATCACTGATATCCAGCATGATGGACAAAAGATCACGGGCATCCAGTCCCAGGATGGGACGGCCATCGGATTTGATGTTTCCGATGGCATCCAGTTTTGCATTAAATTTTTTAACACTTTCGATATCCGGGAAATAAACAAGGTTATGATTTTTTCTGACCCTTCCGTCTTTCTTGTAAATATTGCTGATTTCCGTCTGAAGGATAAACCGGACTGGGGCTCTCAGGTTTCCAGGTATGGTTTTGTCAATCTTGCCAGCAATTTCTTTTTTCAGGGAGAATAATCCCGGCTCTGCCTCCTCAAGCTTGGTTTCAATTTCCTCAATCCAGGCAGGATGGGTAAAATCCCCGGTTCCCACAAGGGTTATCCCCTTGATCTGGGCTGCATGATACAGGTGTTCAAAATCAAGATTCTTTGCAGTGGCCCGTGAATATCTGGAATGGATATGAAGATCGGCAATAAATTTCATTTTGTTTTGTCCGGTTCAAAGGTTTATATTTTCATACAGGTTCAATAATTTACATGATTTCCTCTTAATTTTAAAGCAGGATTCTGCTAAAAGATATTTATCCATTTCAACACTGAATATGAAAGGGTTTTGAATGAACATGGTAAAAGACAAACTCCTCCTGATGACCGGGGCAGGCACAAAAGCCGCCATCATGAATTCCCTCAAAGAATTTTCAGACCTTGAAATCCTTGAAGCTGACACGGAGAAAAAGGCCTTTGAGCTGATTTATACCCATTTTTTTGTTCTGATAATGGTGGATGAAACCCTTCCCCACATTGATATGTATAAAATCGGAGCCATGCTGATGAGTCATAGACACACCTATAATACTCCCCTACTCATCATTACCGATGCCGGTGTCTCAAAACAATTTCTGTCCGATTTTCAAGCCCTGATGATCGACTATCTGATGAAACCCTTTGACGGGCAGTTGATACGGGCAAAAATCAATATTTTCTTTGAACTCTTTAAACAGAAAAAAGCCGTGGACCAGAGTCTCAATGAACTGGACAAAATCTATAAAAAAATGGCATCCCAACATGGGCCGGCCATTCAGGAGGAATTCTCAAAAAAAAAGCTGGCCGCCTCCCCTGTGAAGTCAAAACATATCCAATTGCAGGGCCACGATGCATCGGACCCGGCCAATTGTTATCAGATTCTTTATATTGAAAATTCCAATGAGGATTTCAGTATTTTCAGTCATTTTGTCCGGGGGGTGATCAAATGTGCGGTATCCCAGGCAAAAACCCTTGAAGAGGCCATTGAATTCATTTCCGAAAAAAAAATTGACTTGATTTTCATCAATTATATCCTGCCCGATGGAAGCGGATTTGATCTGCTTTCAAAATTAAACCATTTGCGGTCGGATATTCCCGTCATTTTCACCCTTGAAAAACAAACCCTCCATAAAGGTCCGGAAGCAATTGCCAAAGGGGCTTTTACCTATTTTGCAAAAGAAGAAATCTCTGCTGAAACCATTTTTTCCATCATTCACAGCACCCTTAAAAAAGCCGGGATTGCCAAGGAAGCGGAAGACGCCCGAAACAGAATCATCATGATCTCGAGAAAGGATTTTCTGACCAAACTGTATAACCGGCAGTGCTTTGAACAGGAACTCGCATCGGAAATATCCACTGCGAAACGGTATCATACGCCCTTATCCGTCCTGATCGTGGACTTTGACAATTTTAAAAAAACCGTCAATCTGGTCCATGGATATGGGACCGGGGATGCCATTCTCACAACCAGTGCCGCCTTAATCCAAAGCATGGTCAGAACCAATGACAGGGTCTGCCGGTACGGGGGTGAAGAATTCGGCATTGTCCTGCCCAACACGGCCCTGGGCGGCGCAAGGATTCTGGCCGAAAGAATCAGAGAAAAAATTGCCGGCTTCAGCTTTGAAGCAGGCACCACCGCATTGAGGCTCACCGTCAGCATCGGGATTGCCGCCTATGACCACAACTCCGGCACCCAGGTTCATGCCCTTGCAAAAAATGCCCTTCATGCGTTGACATCGGCCATGGATCAGGGCGGCAACAAAATCAAAACATTCATTCAATAACCTTAAGGGAAAGAAAACATCATGGCCCTTTTTGACTTGAAGTCACGAACACTGATTCAGAACTTTAATACAGCCGGGAACATTAAGGCCCGGATTCAACGGATCACCACGGACCATGCCGAAGACCATCAATTTATTTCGATTGTTGACGAGTTTTCAACTCTGCTGCCGGATCTTGCCATTGAATCCAAAAAAAGCGATACCGGCCTGCCCGGATTCCGTTTCAAAGACAATATCACCTATTCTGCGCTTCCCCTTGATAAGGAATTGGAACCTTTTCTTGAAGCCCTGTCCATCCTTTCCGGCCAAATACCCCCCCTTTCAGATGACATCATAAAAGCCCTGGATGATATGGACATCCCGGTCCGGCTGACCCTGTATATTGCCCTTCACTGCCCCTTCTGCCCCATGGTGGTCAAAACAGTTGTGCCGTTGGCGCTTCACTGCCCCCTCATTATCCTTCACATCATTGACGGAAGCCTGTTTCCGGAAACTGCCGCAAAAGACAAGGTCATGTCCGCCCCCTGTCTCATCCTGGATGACAGCTTCCGATGGACCGGCCAGGTGACCGCCGATGAAATCCTTACCATGATCCTCCACCGGGACCCATCCCAACTCAGCCCTGGAACTCTGCAAACCATACTCGAACAGGGGGATGCGGCCTGGATCACCCGGCAGATGAAGGAAAAGAATCAAATTTTTAACGGCTTTATGGCGCTTCTGCTTCATGACACATGGTCTGTCCGGCTTGGGGCCATGGTGATTGTTGAGGAACTCTCTGAATCCGACCCGAAGCTGGCCGCCCGCCTCTGTCCCATCCTCATGGACCGGTTTGATGGAAACGAAATCCCGGTCCAGGGAGACATCCTTTATGTCCTGGGGCTTGCCGGTGATGAAACCACAGAAGAATGGATCAAGGCAAGGCTTAATTCCTTTGAACATCAGGATCTCATGGATGCTGCCATGGATGCCATGGAGACTCTGGCGTCAAAAAATTAAAACACCCCGTTTTAAACGAACGGGACGTCCCATTGACAATCCAACAAGGAATAGCATATTTTTGTCTATCCGGCATCAGGTTGAAACATATCGCTGAAGAAAAAGGAGACTCACAAATGAAAATAGTCAATTACAAAGATGTCCTGCCCATTGTCATGGACAATGAAAAAGTTAAGAATGTTGCAGGCCGATTGATGATCGGCAAAGAAGACGGGGCAGAAAATTTCTGCATGCGGGTCTTTGAAATGGGCCCGGACGGCCACACCCCCCGGCATGCCCATGACTGGGAACATGAAGTCTTTGTTCATTCCGGCCAGGGAGAAGTCTTTATCAAGGATGTCCGGCATCCGCTGAAGGAAGGCTCAGCCGTCTTTGTTCCGGCCAATATCGAACATCAGTTCAGGAACACTTCCGAAAAGCCGTTTACCTTTGTCTGCCTGATTCCCTCGGGAGCACCGGAGCTATGACGGATCTGCGTTCCTGTGTGGGAAAAGACGGCCGGTTTATGGTCGGGATTCACAGGCCTTTTTTTGGCGTCCGGAACCTGAGAAAGCATGATTTTCTGCAAAGCCTTGGAGCGCTTGAGAACGGCACCGGGGTTGACAACGGGGTGAATTTCCCGGACAAAGATCTTTATGAACCGCACGCAGACATCATCTATGAAATAAACAATCCTTTTCCATTCCGGGGGACCACCTATATCAATTCGGCATGGGCCGATGCAAAGGCGGACCGACCGGAGACCATAGGCATCCCGGCGCCGGAGTCCTGCTCTTTTCTCCAAAATTTCAAAATATCCATTGAAGACAAAAAGTTTGATATCAAAGAAAAAACCAGGATTCTGGACCTTCTGCCCCATCCCCTCCGGATTGCACTGGCCCAGGCTTCCACAGACCCTGAAGAGCTTGTGCTGCTGGCACAAAAATCCTGCCGGATTCTCTTTGCCCCTGACCTTCAAACCCCTATCGGAATCGGCTATAAAAAGAATAAACCCGGAAAAATCAGCCCGGACATCCATGATCCTGAATTGTTCGAAGTCCTGGTGAACAATCCACACCTGCCCGATACCTGGAAAAATGCCCTGGTATTGAAACCCGGGGTCCAGGGAACCAATGAAATCACGGGGGAATATCTCTCAGATGACAAAAACACCCATGTATTTGAATACCTGAGGCGCAATTCCTATATTCCCTGGGGCCATTTTGCATCCAATATGGCCAACGATGCCATCCGCTACCGGGCAAGGGATCTGACCGACGAAGACATGAAGGGCCTTCGTCACCTTTACTATCAGCGGGCCTTTATCAGGCTTGGGGCTGAGCTTGATATCCCCTTTCCCGGCAAAAGAGATGCCCTGAACGAAGAAGAACTTGAAACCTTGAGAAAAAAAATAATTTCAATGCTGCCCGCCGCTCCTTCACTGACCTTTGACAGCACGCTCTGGGGATGGAATTTCGGCTTTGGATATGCCCAGTCCGGCCATAGGCTCCATGCCTCCCATCAGATGATCCACCAGCAGAATGCCATGATCCCGAAACAGGTCCGGACAGAATCGGGTGAAGAGATTCCCTCCTTTGCCTGTGGCGACCTTATCCGGGATTTTGTCCTGCAATACCGGCAGACGACCGGGAAACCCTTTTTTGAAACCTATGTGACTGCCCTGAGAAACAACACCAGAACCGATGGGAAAAAGGACGGCCCCTCCTCCCTGATCCTTGCCGAAGATGATTACACCCTTTTGTTTGTTCCCAAGGCCCAGGTATCGGAATGGGAACTCCAGCTCATGCCCAAAACAGCCTGCGGCAATATTCTTGAAGCCGATACAAAAATGCGCCGATCCCTGGACAAGGCGATCCTGATCGCTGTAAAAACCCTTGAATCCCTGGGGTCCCAATTTGTAACCACCATTGAATTTTCAAAACGGTTTGATTCATCGGACACGGATCAGCGGCTTCTCTATTCTTTTATCCCCAGGCTTCCCTATGCGCCCGGCACCTTTTCCGAAGCCCAGCTCAGATGGATCACCGGCGTTTATCCAGAAGATATTGCCCATGCCTGCCGCAGGGTAATGGAAAAACAGGAAAAAAGGACATAATCATGGTTCTTCACGATTTTATCTATGAATGGGACGGAAAAAACACGGAAGGTGAGAAGCCGGTTTCCTGGTGGCCGGGGTCATACCATGTCAAGATTATCCGGCTCGGCACAGACAGCAGCGACATCAGCTATCTGGTGCCCTTTGCCGTGATCCTGAAAAATGCAAGGATCAATCCCACCATGAATACATCGTTGAAAAACTATATCTATAATTTTGCAGAAAAAATCTCCAGAGCCTATCACCTTGATATGGAAAAAACCCTCTGGATTGAACTGGATGATACCATCCAGGTGACACGGATTCACCCTGATCCAAAACTCCCCCAGGCAACGCTATATGCCATTCCCTGGCGCACCATCCGGCCCAATGAGCTTAAATTGATCGAACCTTATCTGGCAGATATGTAAAAAGGGCTTACGGTTGATTCCGTAAACCCTTGAATTTTCTGGTAGGCACGAGCGGATTTGAATTGCTGACTTCTACCTTGTCGATCTGATAAGCAAATGTTTTTATTATCTTTTATTTTTCTTATTGGTCACAAATAGCCTTTATTATCAGCGCTTTTGCTATTTGTTTCTATTTATTAATTTTCACTATTTTTTAGTGCTTTTTGATAGCATGGTCACAAATCAGGATTTCAATCGTGGGCAGATTTCATGTTTCAAATCAAACCATAACACTTGAAAATGTGATTGTTTTCTGATTCCCCAAATCCTTATTTTTCCAGAAAGTCTTATGGAAAAAAGTTCATCGATGTCTTCAATTTTCAGATCTTCAAGCCGACCCCTTGCCTCAGAGATAATTTCTGATATTTTTATCGAGTGATGTTTTGTTTTATTTTTACCACGCCCATAAAAAGTTTCTTGTTCAATCTCAAACCATGTCTTTTTCTCAAAATGTATCAAAGTGGGATATATGTCTTTCCAAAAGATATTTTTTTCGATAGCACCAAGAATAATTTTTAATTCATCTGCTGAAAGCTGCCCATTCGCTTCTTGATGTAACTTTTCAAGGAATGATTCAATGCTGTCAAACTCTTTCCCCATCATATCAATCAAGGCAATGCCTATCTCATCTTTTATATCATGGAATCCATCAAAAAGTTTCTCATTATTTACCAATTTTATCTTTTCTCTAAACACAGATACACCCCACCTACCCCCATCATCAATACGATTTAGCTGCCATGAAATGGGTATGTCTTTATAAATATTTGGATTTTTTATGGACTTGGGGGTTTTATTGATTTCGACAGTTTTTGCAACCTTAGGGGTTTTCATTTATATGAAACACCATAGCCCGGAAATTCATATCTCCACTTCTGCAATGTCTTTTTCAAGTTTTTTATCCGAATTTATTTTGCATTGTTTGGTTTGTATAAAAACCTCCTTTTTGTTACGGCTCAATTAAATAAAATC
>JANNUH010000085.1:0-35238 GCA_031395015.1 Desulfobacterales bacterium
ACCCAAACAAAATGGTACTCAATCTTGAACTTTGTATGACTCCCTCTCTCATATTCCATGCCTACGAGTATAAACCAACTGCTATCAAAATGCTACCCGTCTAAAGACGGGGGTTTAAACCTTTTACAGAAACAATTAAAAATTGGCAATCATTAACTTTCGAATCCAATCATCAAAGCCGGTGATTAAAAAAAACTCCGCAGCTTTATCATTTATAAAACCGCAGAGTTCTTAATAAAACCGGAATATGAAGATTATCTTCTTTTTGATGCTTTGATCGGGTTAAGTTTCTGTTTTTTGACGACCTCAACTGTTTTGACATGGGTTGCAACATTACAGATTCCATTTTTCCATTTTAATGACGGATCGGGAGCCGCAGTGCAATACATGCCTGTTTCAAATTGTGAAGCCCTCTGACATCCGCTGCATTCCTCAATAATCGGAAGGCAGGTGCCCTCATTGTAGCCGCAGCCTTTTGCGGTCATGAAAACGCAATTATCACCTTTTCTTACTGTTATACAAATCATAATTATTCGTCCTATTGTTTGAATTTATTCAATATCAATAAACTGATGCTTCTCTATCTATTTATTTTACATTCCCCTTCGATGAAATTGAACCTTATTCTGATATCACGGCATCAGATCATTGTCAATATTTGGCTCTCATCCAAAGTATAATATTTTTATATGAAAAATGAATTGAGTCCTGTATATAGATAATTAATCTTTAACCCTTTTTATAGAAATAGAATAGACATCAGTCCATCATGATTATCGATCAGGCAAAAGAAGTATTGAAAATAGAAGCCGAAAGTATTTTAAGGTTAGTTCATACCATTAATTCATCTTTTGAAGAGCTTGTGAACAGCATATTAAATTCCTCCGGGCGGGTGATCATATCCGGAATCGGAAAATCAGGGCTCATTGGAAAAAAAATCGTTGCAACCCTTATCAGCACAGGGACCAACTCAATTTTTCTGCATCCCGTTGAAGCCCTTCATGGGGATCTCGGGATGGTGAACAGGGATGATGTTTTCATTGCCATTTCCAACAGCGGTGAAACCTTGGAGCTGAATCAACTCCTGCCCCTGATCAAGGATATCGGGTGCAGGCTGGCCGGATTTACCGGCAACCCTTTTTCCACCATGGCAAAAATCTGTGATATGGTTATTGATACCGGGGTTGAAAAAGAGGCATGTCCTTTAAATATGGCACCTACTTCCAGCACAACGGCCCAGCTTGCCATGGGAGATGCTTTGGCGGTCGTACTGATCACCAAGAAAAAATTTAAAAAAAGCGATTTCATGAAATCTCATCCCGGGGGTGTGCTTGGACAGCGCCTTTCCTGCAAGGTGGGAGAGATCATGTTCAAAGCCTCATCCGCACCCTGGGTGCTGGCAGGGTCTTCCATGGAGGCGGCCATACAGGAAATGGACAGACTCAAGCTGGGTGCCGTGCTTGTGCTGGATGATGAAAAAAAACTAAAAGGGATTATTACGGATGGGGATATCAGGCATTGCATTGCCAAGAATCAAACTGATTTTACAACCCGGTCGGTTGATCGGGTCATGACTTCAAGGCCCCATTCTTTATATGCAGAATCATTTTTATATGAAGCGCTGAATTTGATGGAAAAATATGAAATTACCGTTCTTCCCGTGGTTGATAAACAGAACAGGCTTGATGGCCTTTTACATTTGCATGATATACTTGGAAAGGGATCATTTCAATTTAATGGAGGAAGCCAATGAAAGATTTTGACTTTAATACGGATATCCCGACCCTTGGAGAAGCAAAAATCATTTCTCCGTTAAAACGACGCGTCAAACCGGGCGAACCTGAAAAACTCTTTGTTTCTGATAACGAAAGAATCATTGTGGATGTTCAATTGGACCGACTGGAGGAGAGCCGGCAAAAAAAGAAAAAAATTATCAGTTTTGATCAGGCCGGCCCCAGGGAAAAAATATATTTTGATCCCAGCAAGCTCAAATGCGCCATTGCCACCTGCGGTGGATTATGCCCCGGTCTGAATGATATTATCCGATCCATTGTTTTAGAATTATTTCACATATACAATGTTAAAACCATTTATGGAATTAAACACGGCCTCCAGGGTTTTATTCCTGATTTTGAACATGATGTCATGGATTTAAATCCCCATTCCGTATCCGGAATTCAGAATACCGGCGGATCTATGTTAGGCTCTTCAAGAGGCACCCAGGATATTGGGGCCATCATCGATTGCTTAGAAAGGCTGAATATCGGTATCCTGTTCATGGTAGGAGGAGACGGAACCCTGATGGCATCAAAGAGAATTGCCGAAGAAATCGAAAAAAGAAATCTTAAAATATCCATTATCGGGATTCCTAAAACCATTGACAATGATATCCACCTTGTGTCCAGATCATTCGGGTTTGATACGGCTGTAGACGTTGCCACCCTTGCCATCAAAGGGGCTCACAATGAGGCTGAAGCCTATCCCTATGGAATCGGTTTGATAAAGCTCATGGGAAGACATTCGGGATTTCTCGCAGCCACCGCTGCTCTGGCTCAGCAGGATGCCAATTTTGTTCTTATCCCGGAAGTTGATATTTTCCTTTATGGAAAAAACGGGTTTTTACAGGTCCTGGAAAATAGACTTCTTCAGCGGAAACATGCAGTTATTATTGTGGCAGAAGGGGCCGGCCAGAATCTTTTTGAAGACCAGGAAAAGCAATTTGATCCATCCGGCAATATTGTCCTTATGGATATTGGTATTTTTCTCAAGGATAAAATATCTCAGTGGTTTAAAGCAAAGGATATTCCCATCTCCTTAAAATATATTGACCCGAGCTATATTATCAGAAGCCTTCCGGCCAATGCCAATGACAGTGTTTTTTGCGGCTTCCTCGGCAGAGAAGCCGTCCATGCAGGAATGGCCGGAAAAACAAAACTTCTGGTCAGCTTCTGGAATAATCATTATGTCCATGTCCCCATGGATGCTTCGGCCGGAAAAAGAAAGCACCTGGACCCCAATGGAAGGCTCTGGCAATCAGTGCTGGAAGCAACGGGTCAGGATGCCTATTTTACTGACTGATTTCAACAAATTCTCCGTTTTTAATCGTCATTAGAAAAAGTGGCCTGTGAACAGCACCCTGTGCATCAAACATCGTATGGCCTGTAACCCCTTCATAGGTTCGTTTCCCCTTGAGGGCATTCTTCAAGGCGTCTCGTGAATCAATTGCTTCATCCATGGCTGTCATGAAAAGGATTGAAGCCGTGTCATAGGAAATGGCTTCAAGAAATTGTGGTTTATAATTAAACAGAGATTCAAAATTTCGCGTAAACTCTTCTGTGACAGGGTTTTGGCTGCTATTCAGAAAACCATCCGGAATAATGACTTTATACCCTTTTACACCCTTTAAAAGGCTTACATCATGCCATAGATTTGTTCCGATCAGATATATGTCCCTTGCATCGCTAAATGCAAGCTGAGGAAGGATTAGATTAACCCTGGAAGGAGAATCCGGAATAAACAGGGCCTGAAAATCCATCTTTGTTTTTCGGCCTGATTTTTTTCTCCTGGGCAATTGTGTTTCATCTTCCACAGCATCGCTATTCTCACCTTCATCCGGATTACCAATGGTCTTTGGATCTGCCGGTGCGGATTTCATTGATTCCGGGACCAAAAGAAACTGTCTCATAATTTTCTGGATAGGGACTGTAAAATCTGTTTTTTTTCCATCATAGGGCTCAACTCCGACAATTTCACCTTCATATTCCTTGGCAATATCCACAAAGAGTTCCATATATTTAATGCCATATTTTTCTTTGGGATAAAGAACAGCCACCTTTTTAATCCCAAGGTTTGAAAAAAGATAATGACCCAATGCCTGGACCTGCATCTCCGGCGTTATGAAATTGGCAAACAGATAATCACCCTGCAAAGAGAAATCATTTTTTTGAGTTAATGCAATCATGGGAATTTTAAATTTTTCAGCTTCTTTCCCGGCCTCACTTTCCATGAGCAAGGGTCCAATGATGGCGGCAACATTTTTCTCATGTAATTTTCTAACCCCTTCAATGGCCATTCCCGGGTCTGCCTGGGTGTCGATAATCATCACCTTGAATTCCCTGGAATATTTTTTAGATAATTCCTGCACGGCAAGTTGTATTCCCGACAAGGCCCTTTGTCCGAAAACAGCATATTTACCGGTTAAAGGCAAAAGGCAGCCAATGGTATCTCTGTTGAAAAGGGATTTTTTGACTACATCCAGAAAATCCAAGGCTTCATAATAATGATAATGGTCCGGATAAAGGGATACAAAGATTTCAAGGGCTTCTTTGGATTTTTCAGGGTTGTTTTCCAAGGCATAATTCAAACCCAGAAAATATGATATTAGAGCCTTTGGGATATGAGTATCCTTGACTTCACTCCATTCCTCCAGAATCCTGGTCGGTGTTTTTGCAAAAACAGATTCAATCTTTGAGATGATTTCAAGCTTTTTATCTTCTTTAACCTTTGAAAGTAACTGTTCATAAATGGACAGAGCATCGTTAAAATTTCCCTGCAAAAAGAATTTTTCCGCCTCAGCAGATAATACTTGAATAAAAGAAAGTTTAGACAATGCCTCTTCTTTTTCTTCAGCAGCTTTTATAGGCTCATCAACAGTATTGTCTTTTTCAGGAATCATTTTGACAGGCGAAATTGCACAGGAGGTCAGACCGAACAGACAAAGGACTGCAAAAAGGCAGATTATTCCGAGGTAATGTCGATATTCAGATTTCATATATTCAATAATTCTTAAATTTTATGTTAACAATGATTATAAGGCATTTGATGGATGGACTATATGTACAATAATACCCTATGTCAAAAACTCTTTTATCAGTTTTTCAGACGCATCAATCTCTGAGGGCTCAAGCCAGATAATGTCCTTATCTTTATGAAACCAGGTGAACTGCCTTTTTGCATATCTTCTGGTATCCCTTTTTAAAAGACGGACAGCTTCCGGAAAATCCACCTCATTTCGAATGAACATGGCCATATGTTTATATCCAATGGATTGCATGGATTTCAGGTCTAATGAATACCCTTTTTCAACAAGGGAGAAGACTTCATTTAACAGCCCTTGATCAAGCATGGTGTCAACCCGCTGATTGATGCGGTCGTATAATTTTTCCCGCTCCAGATATAACCCTATTTTCAGCCCACCATACCGTTGATCATCAAAATTATGCCCATCTTGATGATCTGAAATTCGGTTTCCGGTGGTTTGAAATATTTCAAGAGCCCTGATAACCCTGAAAGAATCATGGGGATGGATTTTACCCGCAGCCCTTGGATCGCATTCTGTCAGTTTTCCATGAAGGGCGTGCGCTCCTTTCTCTTCCAGTTCCTTAGTTAACCGGGACAGTGTTTTTGTGCAAATGGGTTCGGAGCGGAATAATCCATTTACAAGAGCCTTGATATAAAGCCCGGTACCGCCGGTTATGATAGGATTTTTTCCCCGTGACAGGATATTCTCAATGGCTTCATCTGCAGCTATAACGTAACGACCCGCATCAAACTCTTCCTTTGGATCAACAATATCAATCAGATGGTGAGGGATAAGATCCATTTCTTTTTGATCAGGTTTTGCCGTTCCGATATTCATGTGCCTGTATATCTGCATTGAATCCGCACTCACAATCTCTCCATTGAAATGTTGTGCAACCCGGATGGCAAAAGAAGTCTTTCCAACCCCTGTGGGTCCGCAGATAATAATAATTCTCTTCATAAACTATATCTTCTTTGGTTTGATAATTGTTGACAACTTTTATTTGATGGCTTTATAACATAATCTTTTGGTTAAGAAAATCTAAGCTTTTTTGGCCATACCGGATTAATAGTGGCTAAGCAGTAAGGATATTATAAAACAGGAGAAATCAAATATGAATAATAAACTGACAGGATCTGTCGTAGTGATCGGTGGAGGTATTTCCGGCATGCTTTCGGCACTTGATCTTGCAAATTCCGGGTACTATGTTTACCTGGTAGAAAAAGGGCCTTCCATCGGCGGTGTCATGGCGCAGTTGGATAAGACCTTCCCAACCAATGACTGCGCAATGTGAATTATCTCACCCACACTGGTCGAGGTCGGCCGGCATTTAAACATAGAGCTTTTGACACTTTCGGAAGTTCTGGATGTAAAAGGTGAAAAAGGTAATTTCCAGGTAGAAATCTTAAAAAAACCGAGATATGTCGATGTAAATCTTTGCGTCGGGTGCGGTGCCTGCACTGAAAAATGTCCGGCAAAATGGGATGATGGATATAATGCTGACTTGAAACAGCGCACGGCAATTTATGTGGAATATCCCCAGGCTGTCCCTTTAAAATATGCCATTAACCCTGATGTCTGTTTGAAACTGACAAAGGATAAATGCGGAACCTGTGAAGAAGTCTGCCCTGCAAAAGCCATTGCCTATGGTCAAAAAGAAGAGAGAATAACAATTGAGGCAGGGTCCATCATTTTTTCTCCCGGGTTTAAACCCTTTGACCCATCAAAATTTGATAATTATCAATATGCAAATTTTGCCAATGTTGTTACATCCATGGAATTTGAGCGAATCCTGTCAGCTACAGGTCCGACCATGGGCCATGTCACAACATTCCCCAAATTACCGCTGAATCCAAAAAAGAAACAGGATAAACTTCTAGCGGAAAAGCGCAAAGACCCAAAAAAAATTGCCTGGTTTCAATGCGTTGGGTCAAGAGATATCAATAAATGTGATAACGCCTACTGCTCTTCTGTCTGCTGCATGTATGCCATCAAAGAAGCCATGGTTGCAAAGGAACATGCCGGTGGAAATCTGGATTGCTCCATTTTCTTTATGGATATGAGAACACCGGGGAAGGAATTTGAAAAATACTATGAAAATGCAAAAACAAAACATGGGATTAAATTCATACGTTCCAGGGTGCATTCCGTAACTTAAAACGCCGATACCAATGATCTTAATATCCGGTATGTGGATGAAATGGGTAAAATCATTGATGATACCTATGATATGATCGTGCTTTCTGTAGGTCTTGAAATTACCAGAGAGACCAAGGAATTTGCAAAAATGCTCGGCATTGAACTGACGCCCTCAGGTTTCTGTAAAACCAGTTCCTTTGAACCGGTTACGAGCTCCAGGGATGGCATCTATGTGTCCGGTGTCTTCAATAAACCCAAAGATATCCCTGAATCCGTTCTGGATGCCAGCGCAGCCGCATCAGCGGCAGGGGATGCATTAAGCGCGGCACGAAATACCCTGACCAAAGCAGTTGAAAAAATACCTGAAATCAATGTTGTGGGTGAGCGCCCGAAAATTGGTGTCTTTATCTGTGATTGCGGATCAAATATAAAAGGGGTTGTGGATTGTGCCGGAGTCACTGAATATGCAAAAACCCTTCCCTATGTCGAATTCGCAGAAGAAGCCATGTATGCTTGCAGTCAGGATGCCCAGAGCAGGATGGTGGAACATATCAAAGAAAAAAACCTCAATCGTATTGTTCTGGCCGCCTGTACACCCAAGACCCATGAGCCGTTATTTCAGGAAACCCTTGCAAACGCAGGGTTGAATAAATATCTCTTTGAAATGACCAATATCCGGAATCATAATTCCTGGGTTCATAAAAATAATCCGGAAATTGCGACGGAAAAAGCCAAAGACCTTGTCCGGATGGCTGTGGCCAAAGCTGCTTTATCCGAACCCCTGAAAGAAGAAAAAATCAATGTAAATGATACGGTCATGGTCATCGGCGGCGGCTTAGCCGGCATGACCTCGGCAAAAAGCCTTGCATTGCAGGGTTATAAAACCCATATTATTGAGAAAAAAGATAAACTTGGCGGTGAAGCCCATAAATTGTATAAAACCGCCCAGGGTGAAGATGTACAAAGCAATCTCGATCATTTGATAAAAGAGATTGAAAGCAATGAAAATATTATAATTCATTGCAATACAACACTTGAGGCTGTGGACGGCTTTGTCGGCAATTTCAAATCAACCCTGAAAACCAATGATAAATCCTTTGAACTTGAGTACGGCATTGCAGTACTTGCAACGGGTGCCAAGGCCTTTGTTCCCACGGAATATGAGTATGGAAAAGATGAACGCATCGTTACATCCCTGGATCTGGATAAAATGTTCAAGGAAAATGATGTCAAGCTCGATAAAATCAATTCAGCCGTATTTATCCAGTGTGTGGGATCAAGGCAGCCGGATCGCCCCTACTGCTCAAGAGTCTGCTGCACCCATTCCGTGGACAATGCCATTGAATTGAAAAAACGCAAGCCCGGCATGGATGTTTTCATTATTTACCGGGACATCCGGACCTATGGAGAGAGAGAACTCTTGTATAAAAAAGCAAGGGAACTGGGTGTTATTTTTATTCGCTATGACCGGGAACAAAAACCAATGGTTCGTTTCAATGCAGGAAAACTTCTGATTACACTGAACGACCATGTCCTGAACCAGCTTGTTGAGATCGAAGCAGATCTCTTAACCCTTGCAACAGCCATCATACCCAGAAAAGATGAGAGGCTTGCCAATTTCTTTAAAGTTCCCTTAAATGATGAAGGGTTCTTTGTTGAAAAGCATGCAAAGCTCGGGCCTGCTGAATTTGCGACAAGCGGCGTGTTTGTCTGTGGTTCAGGTCATTATCCGAAACCGATAAATGAAGCCATTACACAGGGAAGAGCCGCTGCATCCAAGGCGCTGACCCTTCTATCCAAAAAAGACAATCTGTTTACCAGCGGAACCATTGCCAGTGTTGATCCAATGAAATGCAGCCAATGCGGCGTTTGTGTGTCCATCTGCCCATATTCCGCACCAAAGTTTGTCACAGAAGGTAGGTTTGCAGGAAAAGCAGAAGTGAATACCGTTCTCTGCAAAGGATGCGGACTCTGCGTGGCCTCATGCCGATCAGGGGCCCTGCATCTTAGAGGCTTTGATACCAATCAGATTTTTTCACAGATATTTGCCCTGGGTGAAGTCGTTTAAAGGAGATAAATCATAATGAATGATAAAGATATTAAAATTATAAGCTTTCTCTGCAACTGGTGCAGTTATGGTGCAGCAGATCTTGCAGGAGTCAGCAGGATGGAATATCCGGCAGACATCCGGGTCATCCGGATTCCCTGTACAGGCAGAATGACACCCAAATTCATTCTTTCAGCCTTCAGAGAAGGAGCCGATGCCGTATGGGTATCCGGCTGACATCCGGGGGAATGCCATTACCTGGACGGTAATTATTATGCACGAAGAAAATTTGCACTCATGGGAAATCTTCTGGAGCACATGGGCATTGAAAGAGACAGAATTCATTTTTCATGGATTTCATCTGCCGAAGCTACCAAGTTTGTAGATGTTGTCAAAGAGATTTCAAATAAAGTTCGGGCACTCGGGCCAAATAAAAAACTCGTAAAGGACTATAATTAATAAAGGTTAGTTTATGGATACCTGTACACAGAAAATCAGGGAAATTGCTTTTCAACTTCTGGAGAAAAAGGAAGTTGAAAAAGTGATCGGTTTCTCAAACGGAACCATTCCCATGGCAACAAGTCCTATTACCATAGCATCAAAACAGGATACGGAAAAACTTGTTTTTAATTCTACATGCGGACTTAATCTTGCCAATTATATCAGACAGCAGAAAGGTAAAATAGCCGTCATTGCCAAGGGCTGTGACTCAAGAAATATTGTGACCCATATGATTGAAAATCAGGTGAAAAGAGATCAGATTTATATCATTGGTGTGCCCTGTAAAGGTATGATTAATAAATCAAAAATCAAAGCCCTGTTTGAAGATGAAATTTATAAATTTGACGAGGATGGAGATACCCTCAATGTTGAATCTTCATCAAAAAAAGAAAAACTCAATAAAAAGGATTATCTAAGAGAAAACTGCAGCCTCTGTCAGCATAGAAACCCAGTTATTTACGACGTTCTGGCAGGCGATCTCGTTAAAGAGCAGACTATAGAGGTTCCCTATCCTGATGTTGAAAAAATTGAAGCTATGGATGCAGACACAAGATGGCTCCACTTCCAGGAGCTGACAAAGAACTGCATCCGCTGTTATGCCTGCAGGAATGCCTGCCCCTTATGCTATTGCCCCACCTGTTTTGTGGATGAGTCCGGCCCCCAATGGGTAGGCAAAGGCCAGGATAAAACCGATGTCAATACCTTCCATTTTTTACGGGCATTTCACTGCGCAGGCCGCTGTACGGATTGTGGCGCCTGTGTCGAAGCCTGCCCCATGGATATTAATGTCAGGGATTTTACTAGAAAACTGAATAAGGATTCCTTGGATATGTTTGGCTGGGAAGCAGGGCTTGATCTGACAAAACGCCCTCCCCTGGACGCATTCAGTCCGGATGATCCCAATGATTTTATCAAATAAAAAGGGTTTATGATGAAATTTATAACAATTGATAAAAAAAACTGGGCCAAAGGGATTGAAAAATCCAGGGAAACCTACAGGCTTTTTGGCCCGGTTAAAGATAAAAACGGGTTCTTTATCAAGGACCTTGAAAAAGACATGCTGCCCGATATGACCTGCAATGATTCGGTCATGTCTGTTAAATCCGTATTATTTCCCCAAACGGAAAAAATTCTTTTCACCTCGCTTGATGAGGCCAAAGAAGATCATCACATCATGAAACAGGTTCCATTTGATCCAAAACCAAGAGCTGTTGTGGGCATCAGGCCTTATGACGCCAAAGCAATGGAACTTGTGAAGATGAATTTTGATACTGATGAGTTCCGTGATCCCTACTGGTGTGATGCCTATGAAGCCACCACCTTTGTTGGCGTAGGCATTAACAAACCTGGGCCCTTTGATTTTTCAACCTCCACCGGAACCGGGCCTTTTTCCGAAACTGGCCTGGATGTGCTCATGGCTGATCTGGATAACGTCTATCTGGCTAAAATTCTGACGGATAAAGGCCAGGCATTTATGAAATCCTGCGGATTTGATAAAATTGCCGATGAAAAAGAAAGCCTGGCCCTGTTTGATATTTTAAGAAAAGAAGCTGAGAAGAACATCAGCTCCCACATTGACAGCAGCAAATTAAAAGACAAAACCGTTTTGGAGCTTCATGAAGCCCCTTTCTGGGAAGATATTGCATTTTCCTGCATCAATTGCGGAACCTGCACCTTTGTCTGTCCTACATGCTGGTGTTTTGATATCCAGGATGAAACCAAACGAAAATCCGCCAGCCGGTTCAGAAACTGGGATACCTGCATGTCCCCGTTATTTACAAAACATGCAACCGGACATAACCCCAGGGACAGCAAAACCCAGAGAGTCAGGCAAAGATTCATGCATAAATTAAAATATTTTCTTGATAAATATGATACAGGGATCATGTGTGTCGGATGTGGCCGGTGTGTTAAAAGCTGCCCAGTCAATATCGACATTCGTGAAGTATGCAAAATAATGAACTCATATGTAAAAGGCAATTAGCGAACAAAGGAGGAAACATGGAAAACCCCTATCTGCCTTATCCGGTTCGCATTGATGATATTGAAATTGCAACTGAAGATAAGTCTTTAAAGACATTTAAATTCGTTTTTCTTAACCCGGAAGATGAAAAAAAATTTTCATATCAGGCCGGCCAGTTTGCCGAACTCTCCATACCCGGCATAGGAGAAATTCCCATCGGGATTGCTTCCTCTCCCGTGGAAAAAGGATTTGTCAAATTTACGGTATTCAGAACCGGCGTCGTGACATCCCATCTGCATAATATGAAGGTAGGAGATATCATGGGAATCCGAGGCCCCCTGGGCAACTGGTATCCCTGGGATAAGCTGGAAAATAAAAATGTGGTCATCATTGGAGGCGGATTTGCATTTACCACCTTAAGATCCTCAATCGTTTATATGCTTGATCCGGCCAACCGGAAAAAATTCAAAAATATTGATGTCGTCTATGGGGCACGATCCCCGGGTATGCTTCTGTATAGAGAAGAGCTTTATGAATGGGAAAAAAGAGATGACATCAATATGCATATTACGGTTGACGGCACCAATGACCCCACCTGGAAATACCATAAAGGATTTGTGCCCCAGGTTGTTGAGCAGAATGCCCCCAAGGCTGATGAGAACACTTTTGCCATCATCTGCGGACCGCCCATCATGATCAAATTCACTCAACCGGCCCTGACTGCGCTCGGATATAAAGAACATCAGATTATCATGTCTCTTGAAAACAGAATGAAATGTGGTATCGGCATGTGCGGCAGATGTAATATCGGAAAGGAACTGGTGTGCAAAGACGGCCCGGTCTTTACGCTTGAGCAGTTAAACAAGACCCCGAAAGAATATTAATTCGGGCTTATTTTATATTGACAAGCCACCATTGCTTAAGATATGTTAGTTTTTTAATTATTGAAGCTAAGACAGTAGGTCTTAAAATGATAGAAAATAATTACTTACAGGAGGAAATTTTAAATGGCAACAATCGAGTTCAACGGGAAATCTTTCGAAATAGATGAAGACGGATTCCTTCTTGATTACAATACATATTGTGACGAGTGGGTAGGTTATGTTAAAACTCAGGAAGGAATTGAGGAACTGACGGAAGAGCACTGGTTATTGATAAAAGTTCTTCAGGACTATTATGAGAAAAATGGTATTGCCCCAATGGTTCGTGTTCTTTCCAAGCTGACAAAATTCAAACTGAAACACATCTATGAGCTGTTTCCATCAGGACCTGGAAAAGGCGCCTGCAAAATGGCCGGTCTCCCAAAACCAACCGGATGTGTATAGTTAAGTCCCGCATTCGATACAGTTAATTGAATTTAAAGGCCCTGCATCATTGGTGCGGGGCCTTTATTGTCAGTACACCTGACGGGTGCTGCCCAAAAGCTCAGGAGTTATGTTAAATGCCTGGCATCGACACTATCAATAAAACCCTGCTAAATAATATCCAGATTGATTTCCCCATTGATTCCCGACCCTTTCATATCATTGCCCAAAAACTTGGCCTCACCGAAGATGAGGTGATCCACCGGATAAGACAGATGAAGGATGACCTGCTGATTCGTCGTATCGGAGGTAATTTCAGCCCTTACAAACTGGGGTATTATTCAACACTATGTGCTGCCCGGGTGCCGGAAGAAAAAATCGATTTCTTTACAAAAACCGTTAATTCCTACTCCGGAGTCACTCATAATTATCAGCGGGATCACGGATTCAATATCTGGTTTACTTTCATTGCCCCATCTGTTGAAATAATTGAAAAAAACCTAAGGGATATCAGTGATGCAACTCAAGTTGAACCCATATTGAATCTGCCTGCAACAAAAGTATTTAAAATCAGCGCCAATTTTAAAGTATGAAAAAGAATCAAACATTACCATTGAAAAAAACGGTTCTCAGTGCTGTAAGGTCACATCCCATGAGATATTTTCTGCCCAACAGAAGGACTGATTTGTTTCAATAATGCTCTATTCTTTAATTTTCTTTTCTCGATTCTGGATATAAGCATTCCTGATGGCGACATAGGGATCGATTGCAGCAGCCTTTAATGCTTCATAATCCCCTAAGTGAAATGACAATGAATTAATTGTGTCATAGGAACTAATGCCGAGAGAAAGCTCCCAGGGCTCAACATAATTGACCGGAGTTAAAAAATAATCTCCTGCAAGCCCCACGGTATCCCTTAGAGTTGAAGGACCCAGCACCGGAAGAACAAGATAGAATCCGTTTCCAATGGAATAGGAACCAAAGGTCTGCCCCAGATCTTCATCACAAGTTTTTAATCCGAATTCATTCTGGGCAACTTGGCCAAAGCCCAAAACCCCGATGGTGGAATTGATGAGGAAAATTCCAACCTCTGTTCCGGCATCTTTTATTTGGCCCTGTAGAAGATTATTGACAAACCGGACAGGAAAAAGAAGATTATGAAAAAAATTATTCACCCCTTTTCGAAACAGGGAGGGGGTAAGAGCTTTATAGCTTGAGGCTAAAGGGTTCAGCACGACAACATATAAAATGTCATTAAAAGAATACATGGCATAATTAAAATAATAGAGGGGGTCGGAAACAGGTTGAATTTTTCCGGACTCTTGATAATCTGCGAAAATCTCGTTGTCAGAAGATTCTTCTGCTGCTGAAAGATCAATACTGATCATAAAAACGAAGAAGACAACTGCCATAATTGAAAAAGAATATATTTTCCCCATTGTTTTCTGTTTCCTTTGATTTTTTATTGGTTATCATCAAAATGATCCACGAAAATAATATGCTTCATTTTCCAAGGACAATTAAGGATTATTTTTTATCCTTTTTAAATATTAATTTCCTGACAAGGGATTCAATGTCCAACGATGATTCGGTATTATATATTTCCTGACCCGGCTCAAGCATGAGATCCGAACCTCCGGGTGAAATATCAATATATTTTTGCCCTATTATACCAGATGTTTTTACAGAGGCAATAACATCTTCTGAAAGTGTCATATTTTTATCAATGTTGAGCTCCACCTTGGCAAGTAATCGTTCTTTGTCTATCATGACATTTGAAACAACCCCGATTTCAACACCGGCCATTTCAACCCTGGCCCCTTTTTTAAGCCCTGAAACGGAAGTGAAAAAACCATATACCGGGTATCTTGTATCCCTGATGAAACTGATTTCGCCAAGAACGACAAAAAGATAGATGCTGCAGATTAACCCCAGAACCACAAAAAGCCCCACGTAAAATTCAATTTTTCTTTTGTTCATGCCCTTCCTTTTTCAACCTTTCAACCTTTTTAATCTTTAATCTTAAGCTTCTTCACCTTTGATAAAGGCGTTTACAATTAAGCTCTGTGAATCAAGAACATCTTTCTTTGAACCTTCAAATTGAATAATGCCCTCATCCAGCATGGCGATCCGTTGAGAGATATTAAAAATATCAGGGATATCATGACTGACAATGACGGCAGTGAATTCAAATTTTTCCTGATACTCTTTAATCATGGTGTGCACATTTTTCTTTCTTATGGGATCAAGACCGGTAGTCGGCTCATCGAAAAGTACAATTTTAGGGTCTGTAATAAGCGCTCTGGCCAAAGCCACTCTTTTTCTCATGCCACCTGAAACCTGTGCAGGAAATTTTTCTTCAGAGCCCAATAATCCCAGCTCCCTGATATGATTCATGACTTTGTCCCTGACCTGGTTTTTGGGGTAATATCTGTTTTCCAGGAGCGGGAGCGCTATATTTTCATATATTGTCATGGAATCAAACAAGGCGTTATCCTGGAACATATAACTCAATTCTTTTTGAAAAGCCTTTATTTTTTCAGCAGACAGTTGATGCAACGATTCTCCATTGATCAGGATCTGTCCGGAATCCGGGTGTATCAGGCCGATAATATGTTTCAGCAATACGGATTTACCGGTTCCGCTTTTTCCTATGATGGTGGTTATCTCTCCACTGTAAATGGATAGATGAATGCCTTTTAAAACCTCCTGGGTTTCAAAGCTTTTTCTTATATTGACAAATTGGATGAAAGGAACCGTCATTTTCTATACCAGAAAAAATGTAATGATATAATCAAAAATCAAGATAAAAACACAGGATTGAACCACGGCATTGGTCGTTGACAGGCTAACGCCCCTGGCACCGAAACCGCTGGATAAATGTGTATAATATCCACGATAGCAGCAGATGGTTGTTACAACAACCGAAAAAATAAAAGACTTTAAAAACCCACCGTTAATATCCTCAATACTGACATTTTTAATAACTGTGTCCATATAATCATATTGATTGATTCCAAGAAGGACGGAACCGGAAAAATATCCCCCCAGGATTCCGATAACATTAAACAGCGCTGTTAATAATGGGAAACTGATAACGGATGCAATCAGTCTTGGGGTGAAAAGAAATCTGACGGGATTGATATGCATGGTTTTAAGAGCGTCAATCTGTTCTGAAATCCGCATTACTCCGATTTCAGCCGCCATTGCAGAACCCGCTCTTGCCGTAACCATGATGGCGGTCAAAACAGGGCCCAGTTCCCGAATAAGGGTCATGGCAACAGCAGCCCCAAGTCCTGCTTCCGAACCGAATTTGACAAGGGAATAATAGCCTTGGAGGCCCAGCACCATCCCGGTAAAAACCGCAGTCAAAACAATGACAAAAAATGATTTGGCACCTATAAACCAAGTATGGTCCAATATTTTACCAAACTGAACCGGCAGGATAAAAATGTTTATGAGTCCTGTAATAAAAAAAAGAAACAGCCTGCCGCAGGATTTCAGAAATCTGATGGTAACCTCACCTGTTTTTTCAAGGAATTTTGTAAACATAATGGCTGACTATAGCCTCAAATAAGAGATTATTCAAGGCTATAGCTGTTTAATAGCATGTGTTTTTTGTAATGAATTGTAATTTTATTTATTGACACGTATTGTACAAATCGATACGTATACAACAAATCAACTCATTTTATGAAAGGATTTCAGTATGACTCAGAAAATTACATTAAGCCTCCCGGATTTTCTCTATGAAAAACTGGAAGAATGGCGGGCTTCTTTTAATCTTTCAAAACTCTTCCAGGATGCATTGGCCGATGCTATCCAGCGGAAAGAAGAATTTCAGAAGCGAATATCGGAAGATTTTGATATGGCTGATATTATTAAACGACTGAAACAGGAAAAACAGAATTGGGAAAAAAAATATTATGCCTTGGGTAAAACAGAGGGGGTTCAGTGGGCAAAGATTGCCCATTATAGTGATTTTTTATACGTATTGAAATTCAAAGACACGTATCAATTGATTTCCGATTCAAAAATGAGTGAATATTTTAAAAAATTATATGATGCCACCAACCTGTCCAAAAACCGGGAATCAGGCCTTGCAAATGATGAACAGATGTTTATGGATGGGTGGTTTAAAGGGGTATTGGAATTCTGGAATCAGATTAAGGAAAAATTATAATGATAGACGCTTCATCCTGTATTCTCGGAGTTGATGTCGGCTCTGTTTCAATTCATATCGTAATATTGACGCTCCAAGGGAAAATCAATTATTCCTCAACCTCAGCCCATCATGGTGAGGTCAAGCAATGTTTTTTAAAACTGATGGAGAAAATTGATATAAAAAAGATAATCTATGTTGCAGCAACGGATGCCACCCCGTCTTTTATTCGTGCAAATCAATTTTATGACGACCAGTTGAGCCTTATTCGTGCGGCTAAATATTATCATAATGAATTTGATGCAATTTTACATATTGGGGGTGAGAGATTTTCATTAAGCCGGTTTGATGAAGCGCAGCATTATATCGGGGCAAAGCATAATACCTCCTGTGCTGCCGGCACAGGCAGTTTTCTTGATCAGCAGGCCAAAAGATTAAACCTTCCGGGTGGATCTGAAGAACTAAGCGGGAAAGCGCTCCTGAACACAAAAAAAATACCGGATATTGCTACCCGTTGCGCAGTTTTTGCGAAAACCGATCTGATTCATGCCCAGCAGGAGGGCTATGGTATTGAGCAGATTTGTGATGGTCTTTGCCATGGTCTGGCAAAGAATATTTCCAATACTCTTTTTAAATTCAGCCATAAAGGTGAAAGAATTATTTTCTGCGGTGGCGTTTCCCATAATGAGGCCGTAAAAAACCATCTTGAAATAACGACAGGGTGTCAATTCATTACGGATTCAAATTCAAAATTCTATGGTGCCGCAGGTGCAGCCCTTTGTCTCATGGATGATCTTTTAGACCATAAGACATTTCAAAAAATGACTTTTCCCTCCCCTGAAGATTTTTTTTCAAATTCCCGGCAACAAACTGATCTTTTATATCCCCCGCTTGAACTCACCCTTTCACAATATCCGGAATTTAAATGTTTTTCTTCCTATGTGTCTGACGAAGTTGAGACTGATATTTATCAGAATCCAAAATTGATGGTACTCAAGGAAGGCTATATGGGATTGGACGTAGGATCGACAAGCACCAAAAGCATTCTCATCAATCATGAGGGATTGCCGGTCGCAGGTTTTTATACAAAGACGGCATCAAGGCCTGTCAATGCCATACAAAAAATTTTCAAAGCCTATGATACCTTCTTTAAAGCCTATGGAATTCAACTTGAGATAAAAGGATGTGGAACTACGGGCTCCGGCCGGAGATTGGCTGGGAAAATTATAGGTGCGGATATTGAACCCGATGAGATAACAGCCCATGCAACGGCTGCCTGCAATTTGAATAGAAATGTGGACACCATCATTGAAATCGGAGGTCAGGATGCCAAATTCACCCTTTTAAAGGATGGCATGGTTACGGCCTCGGTCATGAATACGGTGTGCGCTGCGGGCACCGGAAGCTTTATTGAAGAGCAGGCAATAAAATTAGGGTGCTCTCTGTCTGAGTATTCCAGCTTGGCAGAGGGTGTTTGCTCCCCTGTGACCAGTGACCGATGCACTGTTTTCATGGAAAGGGATATCAATTATTTTTTTGCCCAGGGATATCAAAAAAATGAAATCCTGGCCTCGGTCCTTCATTCTGTCAGGGATAATTATCTTACAAAAGTAGCCAGCATCGGTAAAATTGGTCAATGCATACTTTTTCAAGGGGCAACGGCCAGAAACAAAGCCCTGGTTGCCGCATTTGAACAAAAATTGAAAAAACCCATTCATGTATCAAAATATTGCCATTTGACAGGGGCGCTTGGTGTTGCATTGCTGATCAAGGAAAAACAACCGGATACATCCGGTTTCAGGGGATTTGGACTATGGAAACATGAGATTCCGGTACGCCAGGAAACCTGTGACATATGTACGAATTATTGTAAGTTGACCATTGCTGAGGTAAATGGTGAAACCCTTGCCTATGGCTTTTTATGTGGCAGGGATTATCAGACAAATAAAAAGATTCTCCAAAAAAGCAATTACAGCTTTTTAAAATCAAGAAGTCGGGCTGTTCCGAAAATTGAAAGCCCATCGATCAAACATGATTTTACCATTGGTATTCCAAAAGCCCTGCATCTGTTTGAAGACGTGGACTTCTGGGTTTATTTTTTTTCAAAGCTGGGCATTAAAACAGTTACAACTGCCTCATTAAAAAACCCTGTAAGGATTGGGAAAAAAACAGCCAAGGCTGAATTCTGTGCCCCGATCATGTCCCTGCATGGGCATATCGATTATTTAATGGGTGTTGCAGATTATATTTTCCTCCCCTTTTATTTTGAAGAGGACACGGAAAAAAAAGACAGGCGAAGGCAGTATTGTTATTACACGCAGTTCTCTCCGTCAATTATATCGTGTTTATCTGAATTTGATAAAAAAAGATTGATTTCTCCGATCATCAGATATCTTTATACAAATTTTCATACCAAACTGGAATTGTATAAAACATTAAAAAATATATCATCGGATTTCCTATTTTCCTTTTTCGACATTTCTGCAGCCTATGACAGTGCTGTGGAATTTAATGAACTCTGCCGGACGAAGAAGCTGGCCCTGTTTGAAAAACATAAAGCCGATGGCCCTGATATTAATGTTGTTCTGGTCGGCAGACCCTATACGGTTTTGACCGATACCATGAATAACAATATTCCCCGGCTTTTTGAAAACTTGGGGGTAAAAACATTTTTCCAGGATATGCTGGATCATAAAAATTTTGATTTTTCAGAAATAGACCCTCTGTTAAAAGAGATCCACTGGAAATATGTGGCTCAGATTCTCAAGGCTGTCTTTATTGCTGCTAAAACCAGAAATCTTTATCCGGTCTATATCAGTTCCTTTAAATGCGCTCCGGATGCCTTTGGTATTGATTATTTCAAACAGATAATGGAGATCCATAACAAGCCCTACCTGATATTGGAGCTTGATGAGCATGATTCCAGTGTGGGTTATGAGACAAGGGTGGAAGCTGCGGTAAGGGCATTTGTCAATCATCATACATCAGCATCAAGGGAAAAGAATAAAGATATTTCCCATCTTCAGCCAAGATTTTTATCAAAAATCGGAAATAAAACCATACTCTTCCCGCGCTGGGATACATTTACCGGCAGCCTCATTGTATCTGTTATGAAAAACGAGGGGTACAAGGCCCTGCTGATGGAAGAAACCCCTGATACACTGAAAAAGAGTATGCTGACCAATACAGGACAATGTATTCCTTTAAATGCAATAGCCGCAGCATTTATTCATACTGTGGAAAAAAAGGATCTTGACCCTGCAGATTGTGCTCTATGGTTGAATCCTTCCGAGATAGCCTGCAATATTAAAATGTACCCCTATCATATTAAAAAAATCCTTGAGAGAAACGGCAATGGATTTGATAAGGCCGAAATCTACAAAGGAGAGCTTTCTTTGTTTGATATTTCATTTAAAGCCTCCACCAACGCCTATTTCGCCTATATGTTCGGAGGACTTTTAAGAAGTATCGGCTGCAAAATCAGACCCTATGAAATTCATAAAGGAGAAACAGACCAGGCACTCAAGGGCGCATTGGCACTTTTATGCAACACTTTTGAAAAAGGCGGGGATAAGGAAGGTGCTATAAAGACAAGCATGGATATGTTTTTAAGCATTCAAACCAGGTTTGAACAACGACCCAAAATCGGAATCTTCGGCGATCTTTACGTCCGGGACAATGATATCATGAACCAGGGTCTGATTCATTTCATAGAAGATAACGGGGGTGAAGTCATTACAACCCCCTATTATAAATACTTGAAAATCATCGCAAATTCATATTTCCGAAAATGGTTTAAGGAAGGAAAATATGTCAGTCTGATGTCAAATAAAACACTGCTTGTTGTGATGCAGGCCATGGAAAAAAAATATTATAAATATTTTGAGCCCATTCTGGGCCGGGCGGTATTTACAGTAAATGAATCCTATGAAGCAATTCTCCCGAATTATGGTATTCTTCAGGAACATACCGGTGAATCCATGGATAATATCTTAAAAATTCACCATATCGTCAGCGAACATCCTGATTTAAAATTGCTGATTCAGACCAACCCGGCATTCTGCTGCCCCGGGCTTATTACTGAATCAATGGCCCATAAACTTGAGGAAAAACTGAATGTCCCCATTGTTTCTATTACCTATGATATTTCAGGGGGAAATAAAAATAAAGTGATTATTCCCTTTCTAAAGGATTCAGGAAAAACCGATTACCTCAACAATCTGAAAGTTTCGGTCTAGGGAAAATATAATACAAAATTATCTGCCTTTATGAGTCTTTATGATTGGGTCACCGCCGTCACTTGATACGAAAATAGCCCCGTCTCTGTCTGTTCTGAAAATACGGGTTCCCATATCATTGTATCTTTTTAATATATCCGGATGTGGAAATTTATATCGATTGTCACGACCACAGGATATTATTACACTCTTGGCCTGAACTTTATCAAGAAAAATTCCAGTGCTGGATGAAGAACTTCCATGGTGGGGCACAACCATGATTTCGGAAGAAAGGTTTACTTCTTTTATTCCTGCAAGGCTTTTTTCACGGGCTGACAGAATATCTCCCGGAAAAAGCATTGAAAAGTCTTTGTATGAAATTTTAAAAACAAGGGAGTTGTTATTGAGATTATCTGAAGGGGGCTTATCATCCCTCTCGAAGAATAAGAGCTCTGTTTCCCCGATATACATGGGTTCCCCGCTCTTTGAAGGTTCCCATATCCGGATATCCTTTTTTTTGCAGGTTTCAATCAGGATTTTATATGCCTCAGTTTTAGCAATATCCGGGTTCTTGATGAATGTATGAACCTTAAAATTTTTCAAAATATAAATCAGACCATTTAAATGATCGGATTCAGGGTGGGTTAAAATGATATAATCCAGCGTGTTTATCTTATTTTTCCATAAAAACGGTGCAAGAATATTTTTCCCTGTATCAAATGCAGATAATTCAGAAAATCCTCCGCCATCCACTAAAATATTATTGCCTTGGGGAGTCTGAATCAGGGCACTGTTCCCCTGCCCCACATCAATGATGGTAATGGCTAATGTTTTGTCTGGTTTCTTTATTGGCTGGGCATTTGAAAAATTATAGATACTCAAAAGAATTATTGGCGCAGCAATGGCTGCTGATAATTTTCTTTTTCCTTTTAATGCAGTATAAATGGAGGCCAAAATCAGATAAATCAAGGTCACTTCAGACCAATCCAAGGTCATGACTCTTAACCATGAAAACGGTATGGAAACAAGAATTTCAGAGGAAAGGATGGAGAATGAAATCAGATGGCAGCAAAGATCAATAATCAATCCTGAAAATGCAGGTAAAAAAGAGAAACAAAACAAAGCAAGAATCCCAAGTGAAAGAGCGACAGTCCCGATGATGGGTATAAGTAAAAGATTTGCTGCGACTTGAACAAGAGATACAATGCTAAAATAATGAGCGGTCAGCGGAGATGTCCCCAGAGCTGCAAAAAGAGTGACACATATGACCAATGCAGCTCTTCCCAATAAATGCTTTTTATATGGAAATGAATCTTTTTTGATCAGGGAAAGACCATAGATAATGAAGAACACGGCAATAAAGGATAATTGAAAGGATATGGAAAACAGCGCTGCCGAATCTATCAATAAAATCAGGATTCCGGCAATGGAAAGGCTTGAGATGACATCTTTTTCTTTTTCTGAAATGAATGAAAAAAGAAGAACTATTGCCATGATAAATGCGCGCTGGGTCGAAGGGGAAAATCCTGAAAATATGCAATATAGGGTCAATGGGAATATCGTTACCGCGCCTGCCAATTTCTTCGACCAGCCGGTCATGAGATACTTTGGGGGAATTGACAGAAAATAGAAAATGACAGTGAAAAATAAATAGCCAATGATGGTAAGGTGAAGCCCGGAAATGGCAAAAAGATGGCTTATGCCGGCTTTGGAAAACAATTCTCTTAAATCGGGTGTAATGAGTTCTGTTTTCCCTGTGATTAATGAAGCCAATGTCTTTCCGCTTTCTGAGTGATCAGTATGGTCTATTATGAAATTATAAAAATCTACCCTTATTTTCTCCATAGCTCTAATGAATAGAATTAAAATACTTTTTTGATCCTTATCCTCCAGAATCCTGATTTTCTTTTGATCACAGGATGCTGTGCCTGATAGTCCCATCAGCTTAAAATATCTGACATAATCAAAGGCCCCTGGATTTTCAAAATTCTGAACAGGGCGAAGGGTTGATTCAAACTCAATAATATCACCATATTGAGGAATTGAGCCTGAAGATAAATATATACTCAGATCAATCCTGCCGCTGACTTCTTTTTCGGCTTGGTCCGGGGTCACAATCTTTTGGCACTGAAGTGTGACTTTTATTTTTTTCTCATAATGACGGGCAAATGAAACAATTTTTCCTTTGATGATGGTTTTCTTAATATCCATAAAATGGCTGATATGATTGTCAGGCAGAACAGGATAAAGTTTCATCTGGATGGAAAAAAATCCAAATCCTGAGATCAGGCAGAGAAAAAGAATAAAAGCGGTCTTTTTGTGGAAAAAAAATAAAAGGATGAATAAAACTGATAAAGCTTCAAGAATGGATAAAACTGGAGTCTTGGAATCCGGAAAATAATTTCCAGACAAAATTCCTGCCATCAGTGAAAGAAAGATGAACAATGAAGCAGGTTTTAAAGGGGTAAGAACTGTTTTCACATTCTCTCACCTCTGATCAGGAATTTTATTTGATTCGAAGGATATCGGCATCCAATTGTGAGAATTTTTTTTCAATGGCTTCATATCCTCTGTCCATATGGTATACCCTTGAAATGACGGTTGTTCCTTCAGCCACCAGCCCGGCAATCACAAGGGATGCGCTGGCTCTCAGATCCGAGGCCATGACCGGGGCACCCTGGAGTTTTTTAACACCTCTGACCATGGCAAGGGTTCCATTGGAAATAGAGATATCTGCCCCCAGGCGAAGCAATTCATTGGCATGAATAAAGCGATTTTCAAAAATGGATTCATGAATCATACTGGTCCCCTCTGCAATGGTCATCAATGCCATGAACTGAGCCTGCATGTCGGTGGGAAAACCAGGATAGGGATCTGTCTTGATATCCACACTGTGGATGGTTTCCTTACCCATTACTCTGATGCTGTTTTGATAGGTCAGGATCTCGGTGCCGGTAGCTTTGAGTTTACTGATAATACTGCCCAGGTGTTCAGGTTCACAATCCTTGATCAGAACGTCGCCTCCGGTAGCCGCAGCCGCAACCATAAAGGTACCGGTTTCAATTCTGTCGGGAATGATGGCAATATCCGAAGAAGAAAGATTTTGAACACCTTCAACTGTGATAATGGCTGTTCCGGCTCCGTTTATTTTAGCTCCCATCCTGTTCAGGGCCTCGGCCAGTGCTACAATTTCCGGTTCCCGTGCTGCATTCCGCAAAATGCTGGTCCCCTTTGCAAGACTTGCCGCCATCATCAGGTTTTCAGTTCCGGTAACCGTGGGCGTATCAAAATAAATTTCATTGCCGATAAGCCTGTTTGCTTTTGCCTCAATATATCCATGATCCATGCTGATTTCCGCCCCAAGGGCTTCAAGCCCGGAAAGATGCATATTCACGGGTCTTGCGCCAATGGCGCAGCCACCCGGCATGGACACTTTTGCATGACCGAATCTGGCCACAAGGGGCCCCAGGACAAGAATGGATGCCCTCATTTTCCGGACAAGGTCATATTCTGCTTCAATTTTATGTATGTTGGAACCGTCTATTTCCAGATGACCTTTGGATGATTTACAGGTTGCTCCCAGGTCTTCCAGAAGGAGTTTGATACTCTTAATATCCATCAAATCCGGAACATTGGTAAAGCTGGTCTTTCCGTTGACAAGGATGGCAGAGGCAATGAGGGGAAGTGCGGCATTTTTTGCACCGCTGATGGTCACTTCTCCGCGAAGTTTCCTGCCGCCGTTTATTTGAATTTTATCCATAATTGAATTTAGTTTCGCTGTGATTTGAAAAGGGCTTTGGTTATATGCCAAAACCCCTTGTTATTTATTGGTACCTGGGACGAGAATTGAACTCGTACAGTGATAATCACCGAGGGATTTTAAGTCCCTTGCGTCTACCAGTTCCGCCACCCAGGCATAGTCCATGATTTTCTATAATATTTTCTTAAAATATGCAAGTCTAAAACCGATTGGTTTGAAATCCTATGATTGTTTCCTTAACGGATTTCTGATAATAAAAATACATGAAACCGATTAACCTGGAAAAATTATTGCTGGCATCCCAGTCTCCCCGGAGAAAAGACCTTCTTGAACAGACAGGGATCGAGCTTCAAGTGGTTCCTTCAGATATTGATGAAGAAAATATTTCAATAAAGAATCCTGAAGAATATGTGAAAGAGCTTTCATATCTCAAGGCAGAGAAGGTCTCAAGAGCATATCCTGATTCCTGGGTTCTGGGTGCGGATACCATTGTGGTCATTGAGGATCAAATATTGGGGAAACCTGAATCAGAAGATCATGCCATAAATATGCTCAGGCTGTTGAATAACCGGGAACATCTGGTATTCACGGGTTTTTGTATCATGAACAAACATCAACAGACCATCATAAAAAATGCCGTGGAAACAAGGGTCTATTTCAAATCTTTATCAGATCAGGAAATCAAATGGTATGTGAGCACAAAAGAACCCTTTGACAAGGCAGGAGCCTATGGCATTCAGGGAACTGGTGCCTTTCTTGTCAGAAAAATTTTTGGCTCTTATACAAATGTTGTGGGATTGCCAGTCTGTGAGGTCGTTGAAGCCTTGATGCGATTAAAAATTATTGAGATGAGGGCCTAAATGCCACCCATTAAAAAAAATCTTGAAAAAATAAATAAAATGATTGCCGACACGGCTTTGTCCTGTGGCCGGAAACCGGAAGATGTCATTCTCATAGCCGTTACCAAGAAAAAAACCATGGAAACAGTAATGGAAGCCATCCAATCCGGTGCCGGGCATTTTGGAGAAAATTATATCCAGGAAGCTGTAGCTAAAATTGATAGTATCAGTAAAGAAAAAGCCTGCTGGCATTTTATCGGGCACCTTCAATCCAACAAGGCGGCCATTGCCGTAAAATATTTTGAATATATCCATACCGTGGATTCATTCAAGCTTGCAAAGGAAATAGACAGACAGGCAAAGGCCATCCATAAAATTCAGAAAATACTTCTCCAGGTCAATATCAGCAATGAAAAAACAAAATCCGGAGCTGATGCTGAAAAGACCATGGAGCTGGTAAAACAGATCCATGGATTTGAAAATATTTCCTTGCAGGGATTGATGTGCATGCCGCCCTATTTTGAGCAGCCTGAACAGGCAAGAGGTTTTTTTAAAGCACTTTTACAAATCAGGGACGACATCCTGGCCCAGCAATTTCCAAATCTGTCCATGAAGCATCTGTCCATGGGCATGAGCAATGATTTTAAAGTCGCCATTGAAGAAGGGTCAACCATGGTCAGAATCGGAACTTCCATATTCGGTGAAAGAAATTGAAGCTTTTGCTGCATACCTGCTGCGCCCCATGCTCCATCTATCCTGTAAAGATTTTAAGACAGATGGATATGGATGTCATGGGCTTTTTTTACCGGCATAATATTCACCCCTTTCAGGAGTGTAAAAAAAGGGAAGATACCTTAAAAGAATATTCAGACTCGATTGATTTAAAAATCATTTATCAACAGGATTATAAAATAGAAGAATTCATTCAGTCCGTTGTATTCAGGGAATCTGACCGGTGCCGGATCTGCTACCATGACAGGCTTTTACAAACTGCTATGATTGCTAAAAAAGGGGATTTCCAAGCTTTTTCCACCACTCTTTTATACAGCAGATTCCAGAACCATGATGGGATCAGGGAAACAGGAGAAGCCATTGCCAGGGAATATGGCATAAAATTTTTCTACCATGATTTTCGGGAAGGATGGAACTTCGGTATTGAAGAATCTAAACGCCTGAACCTTTACCGGCAGCAGTATTGCGGCTGCATATACAGTGAAAAAGAACGGTATTTCAAGAAATGCTAAAGCTCTCCTATTTCGGTGGAGGAGCTTTGGTAAACTGGTTGAGCATATTCACAAAACGTTTATCCGTGCTGTCGAGTCTTGCCGCCAGGACACTGAATAAATGTTTAGCCACATCCGGGTGTTTTTCAATGACTTCGGTCAGTTTATCCCCTGGGAAGCGTTTAACCATTGATCTGCCTTTGGAAATGATGGATGCAGATCTAGGTTCACCTGTAATGGCGGACATCTCACCGAAATATTCGCCGGGTTGAACAATTTCAGCAATTTTTTTACCCCCTTTGACAACATATACGCCTCCCTGGACCAGGACAAAAAAATCAATATCTGTATTGCCTTCCCGGATAATAATATCCTTATCTTCATACCGTTCGATATCAGGGTTGATAAGATAGGCCGGCAATGCTTCCTTGGTTACAACGGTTTTTTTCAAAATCTCCTCATAGGAGGTTTCCCCTGCCCTGATTTTTCTTAAGCCGGCCTCTCTCAGCGTCACCATTCCTTCCTGGACGGCAACTTTCCTGAGCTGGTCTTCCGATACCTGCGCACTGATGGCCTTTGCCACATCATCGGTGACTTCCATCAACTCATACAACCCGACCCGCCCTTTGTGCCCGGTTCCATTGCAATGGGGGCAGCCCTTGGGGCCATAAATTTTAAGATCGGCAATTTCATCCTTTGAAAACCCATGAAATTCAAGATCCTTAGGATTCTGCCCGGTAACGATCTGTTTGCACTCGGGACAAAGTCTTCTGGCAAGGCGTTGGGATAAAACCAGAGTAACGGCAGATGCCAGCATATATGGCGGGATGCCGATATTAATCAGACGGCCAATGGTTGAGGGACAATCATTGGTATGGAGGGTTGCAAAGACCAGATGGCCGGTCATGGCTGCTTTAATGGCAATTTCAGCAGTTTCGAAATCCCGGATTTCACCCACCATGATAATGTCCGGGTCCTGCCGAAGGAAAGCTTTTAATGCAGCCGCAAAGGTCATGCCGATTTCCTGTTTTACAGGGACCTGGTTAATCCCTTTAAAATTAAATTCCACCGGATCTTCAGCCGTCAGTATCTTGATGTCATCTTTATTCAAACGGTTTAATATGGAATAAAGTGTGGTTGTTTTCCCGCTTCCGGTGGGTCCGGTAACCAGGATAAGCCCATAGGGCCTGGAAATACACCTTTTAAGGCTTTCAAAAATGGAGGGTTCAAAGCCGAGTTTAGTCAGATCAATGCTGAGGGCACTTTGATCCAAAATACGCATGACAATGCTTTCGCCAAAGAGTGTCGGCAGGGTTGAAACCCTGAAATCAATGGATTTTTTCTTCCCTAATCTGAGTTTTATCCTGCCATCCTGGGGAATCCTTCTTTCTGCAATATCAAGCTGGGCCAGAATTTTAATACGGGAAATAACGGCATTTTTTATGCTGAGGGGAAGGTTCATGGCTTTATACATGGATCCGTCAAGTCTGTATCTGACCTGGAATGTTTTTTCAAAGGGTTCGATATGAATATCGCTGACGCCATCATTGATGGCCTTTGTCAGGATACCATTCACAAGCTTGATAATCGGCGCATCAGATGCCATGAATTCATCACGGCCGATATCTGCATCTGAAATACCGACTTCAAGCTCTTCGGCTGCTTCAGACACCAGGCTTCCGAAATCCTCCACCGAAGTGACAGGTTCATTACTATCCGGTTCTTCTTCAAACCGGACAAAGCTTTTATATTCATCCTCACTGATTTTATAAAAATCACGAAAAGCCTGGATCAGGTCATGTTCCGTTGATACAAGAACCTTGATGGTTTTTCCGGTCTTCTTTTGAAGATCTTCTACAATGGTTGTATCGGTGGGTTCCACCATGACAATGGTCAATTCCGATCCGTTTAATTCAACGGGAAAAGCCATTGCAGACTTGGCCATTTCATAGGGGAAAAGTTTCAATAGACTCGGATCGGGTTTGATATCCGAACGTTTCATGACTTTATAATTATATAGCCGTCCCAGCACATTGACGATGGTATCCGGATCAATGTATCCTCTGCTTAAAAGAATTCCACTGAGCCGTTCACTGGTTTTCTTCTGAATCGCCAATGCTTCATCCAACTGGCTGCTTGTAATCTGACCTTCTTTTGAAAGTATCTCACCGATTCTGGTTTTCCCGGCTCCGGATTGATCTTTGATGGTCGATTTCAGGCTGGATGTTTTTTGCATTTTTATTCCTTAACTGTCTTTACGGGTTCTGTATATTCTAATACCGCCGGCCCAGATTAAGAACAGGCCGAGGATATAAAAACACAATTTAACAAGAAACAGTTTCTGTTTAAAAAACTCAATGGTTTCTATTTGCGGCATGACCTGGGGGATTCTATAGAAAACCCCCAGCCCGACAGCAATCAAAACAATACCATAATAAAAACGAATTTTTTTTTTGTCCATCTTTAAATATTACCTTTCAACTTCCTCTATCTGATGATTAAAAGCAGTTTCTATCTTTTCAAACAATTCCATCTGGATCTCCAGCGCTTCAAATAATTTTTCATTGAGGTTTTGAAACTCTGCCAGTTCTCTGGCAAGGATCTGTATTTTTTGACTGTTCTTTTTTCCTGAAGCTTCAAGAAGAAGCGCATTGGTTCGAGTAATGGCATCCTCATTTTCCTCGATATCCGTTTCAAGACCCTGAATTTTCTGTTTAACAGGTTTGATTTCTTTGGATTTTCTGGCAATGATATCGGATTTTTTCTGACGAAGTTCTTTTTTTGAAAGTATTGAGATCTTTACTTTTTTTTCAGCGATAATATCTTCCTCATCCCACCCTTCTTTTTCTAAAAATTCCTGATAGGTGCCTTCAAAGACGTGAACACTGTCGTTTTTAAATATAACCAGCCTGTTGGCAAGGGAGTGAAGAAACATTTCATTATGGGTCACAATGATCAAGGCACCCTCAAAATTATCAAGGGCTGATACAAAAGAGTCACAGGCTTCAATATCCAAATGATTGCTGGGCTCATCCAGCAGCAGTAGATTCAAAGGGGTCATCAGCATTTTCCCGAGCATGACCCGTGATTTTTCCCCGCCGGACAGGACAGCTATCTTTTTTAATGCCAGATCTTTTTCAAACATCATGGCACCACAGATATTTCTTGCTGTCTGACGGTCTGAATCGGGTGCAGATCTTATCATTTCATCTTCAACCGTAAAGTCATCATGTAAGGATTGTACGTTTGTCTGTTCAAAATAGCCCAGCGCTACACCCGGGTTGCTTTTAATGCTGCCCTTAGCCGGGGGGAGATTTCCACTGATGAGTTTTAAAAAAGTTGTTTTCCCTTTTCCGTTTTTACCGATAACGGCAATCCGATCTTCCGGATAAACCATCAAAGAAAGATTATCCACCAGAAGCTTGTTTTTCTCCCAGCCAAAGGACAGATTTTTTATCTGCATGACTTGTTTCCCTGGAAAAGGCAGATAATTAAACCCAAATTCAAGGTTTTTCAATTTCTGGAGTTTTTCTTTTGATCCGGTCTTCTCAAGGGTTTTGATCCGAGACTGAACCATATTGGCAAGCCGGGCCTTTGCACGGAATCTTGAGATAAAGAGTTCTATTTCCTTCTTTTTCTTCTCTTCATTGAGCCTCGTTTTTTCATATACTTCTTCATCCTGGGCAATCTGAAGATAATATTTGGATGTATCCCCTTTGATTTTTTTAATTTTCTGCCGGTGAATCCCGGCAATATGGGTGACAACATTGTCCATGAAGCTTCGGTCATGGGTAACCAGCAGGACTTCCCTTGGCCATGAAATCAGAAACTGTGAAATCCACCGGATAGATGTAATATCCAGATAATTGGTCGGCTCATCCAGAATCAAAAGATCGGGCTCTGAAACCAATACTTTTGCAAGATTCAACCTGACCTGGAACCCACCGGAAAATTCACCCGGGTCCCTGGAAAAATCATTTTCAGAAAATCCCAGGCCTGCAAGAATTTTTTCAGCCTTCCAGAGGTTGTCTTTCTCATGCTCCAACAGCCCCAGTATGGCTTCGTCAATAACACGGGATTTTGAAAAGCTGATTTTTTGAGATAAAAATCCGATTCGATACCCGGATGGACAGGAAATGGTGCCCTCTTCAGCATGGTCACTTCCTGATATGATATTCAGCAATGTGGTTTTGCCATGACCATTTCGGCCCACAAGCCCTACCCTTTCTCCCGGGTTTATCTGGAATCCTGTGTTGTCAAAGAGGATCTGATCACCAAAACCCTTTGAAATGCCATCGATATTCAGCATCTTTTCATTTTACCGTTTTTTCCTGTTTTCTGTAATTTTTTTTTCGACGCATCATATCATTGGAATGGAATTTTTTAAACAGTAAGAATTTCTGAAGATTGATTTTTTAAAGCAGACGAATGTCCGTGCAAAAAATGTCCTGATAAAGAAAGACGGTTATATATGAACCGTCTAGTCTATATCAACCCAGTATTGCATCCATTTACATCTTTCCTTGTAGGGGAATTGGATGAGTTCTGTAGCAAGGATAAAAAAATCTTTGTTGCGGATGGTATAATAAGAAACCTGCTCTTTTTCAAGAATTTTTGTAATGCCGACGGCCGCATAAAGGGTCAGAGATTGATCACCGACAAAAAACTCAACAGCCCCTGTAACAATTCTGATATCAGATTCGATTTTAACATCAAACAGATCAATCATAGTTATTTTAAAGGGTTTTCCCTTGAAATGGTTCGTGGCACCGGTTCTGGTCAATTCACAGGTGATAAAATTCTTAAAACTCATTTCAATTTTATTGAAACCAGAATCATCTGCATGACAATTCCAGGGAAAAAACACAGCAAAAGAAACCAAAAATATTAAAATCAATCTGGATTTCATATGGTTAAGCATTCTTTTTTATCAGGATTTCAATGGTTTTCTGTAAATCCTTTAACATCACAGGTTTGATATGGATGGAACCGGATCCGGAAAATTTGCTGATAAACTTATTGGTCACGGGTTCATTATTGTATCCGGTATCAAGAACCACTGGAATAGATTGATTTAATTTTACAACCTCCTGGATTAATTGCTCTGACGGCATTCCAATACCATCAAAATAAATAATCACCATCTTGAATTTTCGGGGTTGCAATTTGAAAACCTCCAGAGCGGCTAAACCATCATTAAAAATATCAGCACGGTATTGCATTTTTTCTACGATGCTTTGGATAAGCTGCGTTCTTTTTTCACTCGGATCAATGATTAATATATGATTGTCTCCTTCCAGGGTGGCCTTGCCCGAGGATTTAATATCATCGCTTACCCATTTGTCCCCGTTAAACGGATGGATCGATTTAACATCAATCTCATAGGCTTTTGCCAGAATAAATTCATCTATGTGGTCATCTGAAATTTTTGTTATGAATTTTTTATTTTGAGAAATAAAATGCCTCAACCATTTTCGATAATTGGAATCATCCCCTTTAAGGATTAATAATTTTGGCCCTACAGGGGTATTAACCTGAATGGAATGATAGATAATGGGTTGATGTGAAAATTCAGCCTGGGTTTCCCTGTAATTTTCCTCGATGAAGTCAACCTGAAAATCCCTTGCAAAACATGGCGTACCCTGCGTCAGCAACAATAAAAAGAGAAGAAAATATATTTTCATTGGTCATCCCACATTATAGTAAATTATTATAATAAGCTTATCGACAGACTATATGAAATCTTGATGCTTCAAAGTATAATATGATATGAATAAACATAATAATCAAAAGGAGGGCATTATGGGACATCAGGATAAAGGACATTTTGCGGCAAAGCACAAAAACAGTCTGATTAATGAAACTGTTGCAGATAAAATAAGGGCCAGAACCGACAATGCCACCATCCCCTGTGCCTCAGCCCATAAGATCTCAAAAGCGCTGAGCCTGACACCATCTGAAATCGGTATACAGATTGATCTTTTAGAATTTCAGATAACAGAGTGCCAACTTGGTTTATTTGGCTACACCAACGGGGGAAAAAGGATAAACCCGGAAATAGAAATTTCTCCTGATTTAGATGACAAGCTTGAAAAAGCTGCTGCCGACGGAAGGATATCCTGCCTTTCATGCTGGGATATTGCAGGCGACCTGAAGATGAAAAGGCTTGATATGGGTTCTGCCTGTGAAAAAAGGAATATCCGGATAAAACCCTGTCAGCTTGGATCTTTTTAAGATTCTTAAGGCATGATTGTAGATATTCAGATTGAAATCATTCACATATAAGGAGTTTCTTTTTTGTTTTTGCTTTTCTTCTTTGTTTCTGTTTTTTAATCTTATCTATTTTTTCAAGTTCTCTGTCGTTTTTTCCCATCATTGCCGCTTCAATCATATCTATAAGCTTTCTTAATGCCAAAAACCGGTTTAAATGCTGGGATCTTGCTTTCCCGCATTTCACGGACAGTTGGGTTGTTTTATGTTTGAGGAATACGGCAGATGACGTTTTATTGATTTTTTGTCCTCCCCTGCCCGAGGATTTGATGAATTTTTCTTCAATGTCTTCTTTTTTAATGTCCAGATCCGACATTCGTTTTTCAAGTGCTGAAATTTTTTCTATGCTAGGGCCCATGATTTAGGATAAAATTTGGTGGAGGCGGCGGGAGTTGAACCCGAAGCCTATCCAAAATATTGTTTAATTTCATTATGTTATAAATCAACACACCAGTTTTACACCATCCATACCTTACTTTAAAGCTATTTTAAATTCAAGGCTCTTGACAATGTTATCAATTATGATAACATTATTCACATGAAAAAGATTGGAAAAATGAACTGGAAAATTACCTTTTATAACGAAACCGTTAAAAAACAAATAAGATCATTTCCAATTGGAATACAAACAAATTTTACATATATTTTAGAACTGATGGCAGAATTAGGACCAAATTTAGGCAAACCGCATACGTCACCATTAGGAAAAGGGTTATTTGAAATAAGGTCAAAAGGTAAAGAAGGTATTTCCAGGTCTTTCTTTTGTACAATTCATGAAAAAGAGGTGGTGATCTTGCATTCAATTATTAAAAAGACTCAGAAAGCACCAAAAAAAGATTTGGACCTCGCAACAAAGCGCATGAAGGAGATTAAAAATGAATAGACCAACGTTAGAAGATTTTAAAAAAGAAGCAATGGCAGACCCTGAGTTCAAGAAAGAATATGAAGCCCTTGCACCTGTTTGGGAACTTAGAAAGGAACTCATTAAATTACGGCTGAAAGAAGGGAAAACCCAGGAACAAGTTGCTGAACTAATGGGTACTCAAAAAAGCAATATTTCAAGGCTCGAATGCGGTGAAAATGTTTCTTTCCCTACTCTGGCAACGATTGCAAAATATGCGAATGCATTAGGTTACAAAGTAAAAGTTGTATTTGAATCCATATCCTGATTAACAAATTTCAAACACCCTTCCTATATTTTGACCAATTATAATGGGATTTGAGTATATTTAAATCCCATTTTTGTTTTCCCCATCTCTCCAGCTAATTTTACAAACTCCAATAAAAAAACATCACTCCAACCATGCCTATCCGGTTAGCACAGGCTGTCCGATCTCGCGAAATTTGGACGCGTCTGTGCCACATAAGTCCCGACCGGCTGTAAGGATGACTTGTGACAACATTCGAGCAGGTTGAGGGTGGGCTCAAATACGTCACGGAGCACCGACAACAAAGCAGGGCGGGCATTCGAAACCACCGGACCCGATCCAAGTTGCGTGAGCAGGCCAGCTCATCGGGAAAGAGCTGCTGAAATTCCGGCAGGGTGTCGAATCATTCCTCAGTGTACCAACCTGTGTCAACCGGATAGGCATGGTCTGATCCATGAAAATTATATAAAATCTGAAGAACATTGGGAAAAATTCACCAGCTATTTCGGTTCAAATGGATATTTCAATCCTAAGTCTAAATATGGAAAAGACAAATCCCATCAATTAACCCTCCCAGATTGGGCAAAGAGAGCTAAATATTCCATCCGAAAAATGGGATCAAAAATAAAACCTTCCACGGAGGAATCAAATCAAGACAATCTTTGTATTGAAGAAAAACAGGACGCAAATGCAGCCGTTTCAAATCACAAAATCAAAGGAAATCAGTAGTGTCCGGTTAGGTTTTTGCATGAATAAAAAAAGTGTGAAAAAGATTATTATTAGCTTGACAAATCGAATAAAATTTTTTTGTCGCCTTGTTATAACTTATTATTATAACAAGGAATTTAGACAAAAATGCAATTA
>JANNUH010000157.1:0-3311 GCA_031395015.1 Desulfobacterales bacterium
CAAACAGGTTGTGGGGTATTACGCTGTTGCAGCGGGAAGTATTGCCCGCGAGGAGGCTCCCGGTTCAATCAAAAGGAATATGCCCGATCCCATCCCAGCAATAGTTATAGGCCGTCTGGCTGTTGATCACCGGTATCAAGGGACTGGTATCGGCCAAGGACTGTTGAGAGATGCACTGGCTCGTGCAATGAATGTTTCTGAGCAGATTGGAGCTCGCGCTCTCATTGTCCATGCTCTCAATGAACAAGCAGAAACATTTTATCTCAAGCATGGTTTTTTAACCGGCCCGATAGGTCCTGGAACAATGTTGTTGCCTTTAAAGCTTTAAGGATTTATAAATTTAAGAGGTGGATATGCCTAATCGAATCAGTATTGAATATTCGCAGAATTTACCGGATGTTCTCCAAATAACAAAAAAGGCCTTTGAAGAAAATGAACTCCTGTCGGATATGAAAAATGCATAAAACAAAAGAACTCGTAATAAATACAGGTCCTTTACTTGCTATGATTGCCGGTATAGGAAATTTGTCTTTTCTGGAGCAGATGTACAAGCGCGTTCTTGTGCCTTTTGAGGTTTGTCGGGAAATTACGTAGTCAGGCCTGCTTTATTGTCGTTATTGGGAGGTTGGGTTTTGGATGCTGGGGTGCATATGGGTTGCCAAAATCTGTGGTAAGGGTTATATTGAAAAAAGCAGATCCTGTTTGCTGCAAGGCAGGGAATAAAAACAATTTGCTGGGGATAATAGTGGAAAAGATTAGCATGCATAAAGGAGGCGGGAATGGAAGCTTCTGAGAATGTAATTAACATCAACTCAGTTATCGAGAGCGATCTGAAACAACTCATTGAACAAATAGAAAAAACAGGTCAATCGATTCTGATTGTCCGTGGTAATAAACCAATTGTAAAGATTATTCCCCAGAAGAAAAATAATTCTCTTGAAATGGATCCAATGCTGGAAGGGGCTTGTTTTGTCGGTGATCCCACTGAGCCCCTCCCGGATTCCGACTGGCCGGAAGGATTGAGATGATTCTGCTTGATACACATACGGCTGTCTGGCTTGCTTCCGACCAGAGCAAGCTGTCTGTGGATGTGAAAAAAGCACTATCCCTCCATGCGGATAATTTGCATATATCCGTCGTTTCAGCCTGGGAAATATCGATGCTTTACAGGAGAAAAAGGCTTCGTTTGCCGGAAATTCACAACGATCCGTTTGACAGAATCCTCATTGCGATGTGCCAGACCAATGAATGGACCTTGTTATCCAAAGACAGTGTGATTGCCAAATATCCTGATATCCGTGTTGTCTGGTAGTCGTGTTGTTTGGGAAAAGGGAATCCGCCTGATATAAAAAAAGATAACAGCCGGATCATTCTGAGCGGGTTTGTTACGGACTTTCGGTTCTGGTGTCCGATATCCCGGCCAATCTGGAAGTGGGTCTTTCAGAGGAAAGATATTTTAAATGCGGCGATATGGATGATCTCAAAGAAAAAATCGACTATCATCTTGCGAATCCCATCAATCCGGATAAAAAACCAATTTTCAGATCCCGGATAGAAGAAACATATAACTGGGAAAAAATCGCCGACCAGACCATCAAAGTTTATGAAAAAACCCTTGCCAAATAATTGGGGCCAGCCCCGATACCCCGGATACCTTGAACAACTGATCGGAAAAATAACACCCATAACCTAAAGGTCACACGTAAGCCAAGCCTGACCCCATATTCAAAAGGAGTAACACCATGAAAGCCACTATGGTTGATTTAAAATATAAAATGGGCGATGTGCTGAAAGCCCTTGATAGGAATGAAACGGTGACAATCCTTTATCGTGGAAAAGTCAAAGGCATTCTGACCCCCGCTGATAAACATAGAAATACCTTAAAAAAAATTTCAGAGCATCCATTTTTCGGGATGTCTGCCTCAGAAACCAGCAGGTCTGTGACGGAAGAGTTGGATACATTGAGGGAGTTCCGATACGATGATATTTGATACTGATATTTTCATCTGAGCTCAGCTATCCGTAAAAAACAGGGTTTCAGGGTTAATTTACAATGGCGTCTTTCTTCCTGAAAAAAGCCGGGGCTCTGATTTTCTTAAAAGCCTTGATATTGAGCCGGGCTGGTATATTCTTGCAGCTTCCAGGATTAAGCCGGAAAAAGGGCTGGATGTGCTTGTGGATGCCTTTAGCCGGATTGAAACGGATCAAAAACTGGTCATTGCAGGATACAGCCGCCAATAGCAGGTCAATGGAAGAAGAAGCAAGACAGATCCTCCGGCAACATTTATTACGCGAGCTATGTGTTAAAGGCATTGGGACACGCATATCCCTGCGTTTTGCTGATTTGGGCGGTGTGGAATTACCCATGATTGAAAGATCCTATCCGCGCGGCACAGAATTATTGAATTTGGAATCAAACGAGTGATTCTTCTTGATACCAACATATTGTCTGAATTGATGGATAAAATTCTCTGGGTATTGAAACGTTTTGAAAAAGATGGACTGGAGATAGCTTCCAAAGATGACTTTGAAGACTGGAAGGAACTGAAAGCAACCAGGAACGAGGAATCCATTCCTTTTACAGAGTATTTGAATAATGAAGCTGAATATCAGAAAAAGTGATTGTTAAATTAATGATATCAAATTTGAATTTGACAAACAATTTACCAAAGTTGACATTATACCTGAACTTGGCCATATGTAACACGAGAGGTATAAAATGCAAAACGCTACTTTACATATCAAAGTAAAACCCGAAATAGCCGAAGGTCTGAAACTACTATCAAAATTTCAGGGCAAATATATCAGCCTTGGCAAACTGGCCGAAGAAATGGGAATGAATGTTTTGGATATCCGTACCTGGCTCGAAGAACACGATATTTTACAAATTAGGCAGGGGCGAGGCCTCATGCCTTGCTATGGCAAAAGTATCCGAAGGCATATCTGATATCCCGGGCGGCATTGAAAAGCATTGCCAAAACATTTACCCTTTGATCGCATCCAGGGGGCACAAGATTTATGTGGCGATATGGACGATCTCAAAAAAAAAATAGAGTATCACCTGGACAGGCCGTCATGCTCTTTATCAGCCGCCACAACTTCATCTGATTTTGAGGTCACCCAATCTACTTTCTGAAATTATTCATTTGCAGCATTTGATCAATCATAGTAAACTAATTGATATTGAAAAATATTATGGGTCAATGAACTATGGAACGGTTGCGTGTGAGGTGTTTATGACAAAAACAATTACTATTCATGATGAACTTTCTATCAAATGGATAAACCAAAAAGCAAAACAGTTAAATGTT
>JANNUH010000014.1:0-12268 GCA_031395015.1 Desulfobacterales bacterium
ATTGTTCATGAAACCCTTTAAGCTCGCTGGTAAAATCTTTAATGTCAGATTTTTTCAGGTCGAACTTTGGAATTGAATAAAGAAACTCGCTCTGTCGCTGTAAAGGTAACATCGCCTGCCTCCGATTAAAGTTTTTTTCTATAATATGGCAGGTTTTCATATAAATGCAATATTTAATTTAGATTAAATAACGTTGTAGGGTTAAAATAAAAAAATTTTTTCTGCCTCACAGGGCTGTGTGGCCCTGGTTAAATTTGTAAAAGAAGACTAAATAATTGATATAGATCAAGTTTCCAGATGAATTTGAGAATTCTTGATAAATTTGCTTTGATTTTTATTTTATCATCAAGTATTTACTATTAAAAGTATAAAAAATTTTCCCAATGGATGAAGATATAAAAAACGAGGGCCCCATGAAAATAGATGATACCAATATTGATATTATAAGAGAATTAAAGAACGGGAAAAAATCCTTTAAAAAAATTGCCGATAAACTTGCCATTACGGAAAACACGGTTCGCTCCAGGGTGAACAACCTTCAAGATGAAGGAATTCTTGAAATCTGCGGTCTTGTTGATCCGGAGAAGCTGCCGGATCACCGCGTCGTCATCATCGGGATCAAGCTTTCAGAAATGAACCTGGTTGAAAAAGGTGAAGAAATCAGTAAACTGAGGGGAGTTATTTCCGTCAGTGTTGTGACGGGACGATTTGACCTGCTGGTCCTTGTTCTATTCAAGAAAGAGTTCGGCCTGCTTGAATTTTACACTGAAGAAATTTCAAAAGTTGTGGGAATCAGCTCTGTGGAGACCTTTGTGGTATACAAATCCTATAACCTGAAAGTTCCCTATATCTTTTAAAAAACACGGAACCGGGTTTGTCATTTTAATTATTCTATCGGACAATTGATAGAATAATCTATACGATCCTTGTCAAAACTATATTTTTGAATTATGATGCGGGTCTTATGAAAAATTATAAAATCAAAGAGCAGGAACGCAGGAAAAGAGAAATATACAGGATCGCTACACAGACCCTCTGGCAAAAAGGGTATGACAGGACCACCATCCGGGATATTGCCAGGGCAACGGAAATGACCACGGCCGGGCTGTATTATTATTTTAAGAGCAAGGAAGAGCTTTTGTTTCAGATCCTGGACAGCCATATGGATGATATGATTGCAGGCATCGAGAAAATCCCTTCCAAGGATATTAATCCCATGGATATCATCGGAAAATATATTCAATATCAGGTGGACACCTACTGCAACGATAAATACCGAACCAAATTAATTCTCAACGATGATGACTGTCTGACCGGTGAATGGTACGAACAGATCAAGGAAAAGCAGAGAACCTATCTTTCATTCTGGAGAAAGGTGATTGAAGCCTATTGCATTAAGGAAGGGCTTTCAACGGAAAATATCGCCATTGATGCCCATTGCCTGGTGGGGATGTGTTCCTGGATTTACCGGTGGTATGATCCCAAGGGACAGATCAAACCCGAAGACCTGGCTCAAAAAATATATCAAACCTTTCTTTTCGGCCTCACCCATAAAGGAACGCTTTCTTCCCCTGAAGCCGGATAATTTTTTTTCCAAACCTTCAGGCTGGATATGAAAAAGCGGAAACCCGCTGAACCGAACCCCTGGAACCGATTCAATCCGGCTCAGTTCAATCCTGGTTTCCGCATTTTTTTTCTTTTATCATTTTTTCTTTTATCTGAATATTATGAAATCTTAAGGATCAAGGCAGCACCGCAATCGCCTGCCGCACACCCGGTCCATAAAAAATAGCCGCCGCCGGACATCACCGTCTCTTCAATGCCTTCGATGATCAGTCGTGTGGCTGTCGGGCCCTGGGGATGACCGAAAATCAATGAAGATCCGTAATTATTGAAACCAAAGGCATCAACCCCCATCTCCTTTGAAAAGAACAAATCGTTCACAATAAACGGGTTGTGGGTTTTGATCACCTTCATATCTTTTATGGATAATCCTGCATTTTTCAGGGCCATGCGGGTGGCCGGAACCGGCGCTGCCGGCATATATCCTTTGCGCTCCCTGGCATAGCCATAGGCCATCACCTGGATGGTGACCTTGGGGTCTGCACTCCATTCACGGGCTTTTTGGGCAGTCGTCACAAGAATACCGGCATTGCCGTCTGCCGGATGTGTCTGGGCACCGAAACTTAATACTCCGCCCGGAATGGTGGGTTTCAGGGCCGCAAGCCCTTCTCTGGTGGATGCCATGATGCCTTCATCTTCTTCCACCATCACAATTTTCTTTTTTGAAATTTTGATTTCTGCCGGGCGCATATACCGTTTCTGAAATGCCCGGTCATTGTCCGTGCCCATGAGGTATTGCTCATACCGCCGCAATACCAGCTCGTCACATTCTTCCTTTGTAAATCCGTTTTCCCTGGCTACATTTTCAGCCGTTTCCACCATTTTTTTACCGGTGTTGGGGTCTGCATTAAAATTATCCATATTCCAGTTTTCAGAGATGACTTCACCCCCAGGGCCATTGGGATTGGGCCAGATGGTGTGGGGTCCGTTGGATGTCCGGTCCGTGGTCAGTACATAGGGGGTCTCATAGAGCCCGCTTTCAATGCCCATGGCGGCAAGATTGATGCAGGTGGCCCCGGTGGTGCAGGCCTGACTCACGGCAATGGCGGGAAGAGAATCCGCACCCAGCAAAGCCGCTGACCAGGGTGATGCATAGAATTGGCGGTGCTGGCCGATGGTATTGCCAAAGATACAATAATCGATCTGGTTCACATCAAAATTTTTTGAGGCAAACCATTGTTTTGACATTCCGGCAGCAAAAGATATGGCATTTTCATTGGCCATGCTGCCCTGCCATTTGCAAAACGGAGTACTATAATACCCTTTATAGGGAATAAACGCTTTTGTATACATAATGATGATCTCCTTTTTTTATTTTCCAGTGAATATTGGTTTCCCACGGCCCACCGTTGACAACCCTTCAAACGCATCATGGGTGGAAAAAAGCCTGTCAAGGACTCCCAGCTCACATTCAATGGCTTCGGGTATGGACATTTTAGCCTGTTTGTTCATGATCTCGTCTGCTATTTTCATAGCAATCAAAGATTTGCTGCCCAGAATCGCCGGCAGTTTTTCTGCAAGACTCTCCGGTAACCCGGTCATGGGCTTACCGGCCAAGAGGTTATCAATGTTCTGATGGTTAAAAACATTGGCCAGCGCAAGAAATTTTTCAGGAATCGCCCGTTGATGGTATTTATCTGCCTCGGCCCTGTCTGCAATCTCCCGAATGATTCCGGGAACCGCCTGGGGCTCTGTAATTTTATAGATGACACCAAGATCGAAAGCATCCTGGGCGCTCAAGGACCGGCCGGTGAACACATAATATTTTGCGAGCGCTATTCCGACCTGACGTTCCATGCGCAGCATGCCGCCAAGACCCGGCACAATACCGATGCCGGTTTCAGGAAATCCCATGGACCCTGCCTGGGTGGCCACAATAAATTGACAGGCCAGGGCCAGTTCACTTCCGCCGCCCAGAGACAATCCATCCAGGAGAGCAATGGTTTTCTTTTGGCAGTTTTCAATTTTTAATAACAGCTCATGGCCTTTCCGGGTAAAGATCTCAATATCTTCAATCTTTCCGGCCTTGATCCTGTCCACAAAAAACTGGATATCAGCTCCGGCCACAAAGGTTTTTCCTGCTCCCTGGAACACGATGGCTTTTACCCTGGGATCATTTTCCGCCGTGTTAAATTTTTCCGTTAACTGCCCGACAACGGCTTCATTCAGAGCATTCATGGCATCGGGACGGTTGATGGTGATCCATGCAATATCTTCTTTGATCTCAAGATTCACCATTTTAAAGGCAAAGGGTTTGCCGAGCTTTTTCTGCTCCAGCAGAATCTTGGGCATTTTAAATCCGGGATAGAGTTTTGTAGTGGCTTCCACCACCTTGCAGGTTTTTTCAATGCCGATGTGATTCATGATCTCAAAGGGTCCCTGGCTCCATCTTAAACCGATCTTGGCCCCAAGATTGATATCTTCCATGGTGGCAATGCCTTCATCCACGATGGTGGCGGCCACACCGAGGCAGATGCCGTAGAACCGGTCCACAATGGCGTCTATTTTTTCTTCTTCGATTTCACCTGCCTTAAGGTCCCAGTCCACATTTTTATCCATCTGGGTTTTCATGATGTCAGGCGTCCCATAAAAAAGTCCCAGTTCATCGCCAAGACTTTTAGACGCATGGACCGCCAGGGGAATACCGGTGACATTTAAAATTTCAAAGGACCCCATGCCGATGCCGAAGGCTCTTTTGCTGCCTTCTTCAATGGTGGGAAGGTTTCCCAATCCTTCTTCCAGCATCCTTGCCGCCTCATTGGAAGAGGGGACAAAAAACCGGTTCACGGCAAAGCCGGGGGAGTCTTTGACCACAATGGCGGTTTTGCCGTGATGTGCAGCAAACCCCATGGCTTTTTCAACGGTTTCTTTGCTGGTTGTGGCATGGGGGATAATTTCCAGCAATTTGTTCTTGGCTGGATGGAAAAAATAATGAAGCCCGATGAACCGGTCCGGACGGTTAATTTTGCCGGCAAATTCCGCAACATAAAAACTGGATGTATTGGTCGCAAAAATCGTTTTTTCATCACAGATTTTATCCAGGTCCTGGAACAACCGGGTCTTGACCTGCCGGTCTTCAAAAACCGCTTCAATGATGAGATCAGCATCGGCAACAGCCTTCAAATCCGCTGATCCCGTAATCCGGCCCAGGGTCTGATCCACCTGATCCTGGGTAAAAATCTTTCGTTTCATGCCCCCCGCTAAAAGACTTTTAATGTTCGCCAAGCCTTTTTCCACATATTCGGGTTTTATGTCGATGAGTACGACATTCATCCCTTCCTGAGCTATTTTCTGGGCAATCCCGCTGCCCATATGTCCGGCGCCGATGACGCCGATTTTTGATATCTGAGACATCCTACCTCCTGAAATTCAAGTGTTTAAATCCTGCTTCTGCTCTATTTTCCTCCGAATGAGATATCGGAAATATCTATTGCTGCACTGCATAAATCCATAATTGAAGCCATTTTTCCCATGGTGACGGGTAAAAAACCCCTTATGAAAAATTCTGCAGATTTTATTTGGCCTTCATAAAATTCAGCCCCTTTTCCCTCAACACCGCCATCTGTTTTCTTTTGTGAAATAATGGCCCGCCACAACATCATCCATGCCATGATCACATCTCCGGTCGCCTCAAGAAAGAGACCGGCAAAGGAATAAGCCGGCAAAACCGCCTCGCCGCGGGCCCATTGATCCATTTTTTCAGCCGTCTCACAAAGCATGTTCAGAGCATTTTCAACCAGGCCAGCCAGGCCGGACAATGAATTAAATTCTTGCGCCTCTGAAATGGTCTTTTTTATTTCATCCTTCAGGTCGAAAAATAATTTCATATTCTTCATCTGAAGTTTTCTTCCCAAAAGATCCATGGCCTGGATACCGTTGGTCCCTTCATAAATCGTCGTAATCCGGACATCCCTCAGGAGCTGTTCCACCGGGAATTCCGATGTATACCCATATCCGCCGAACACCTGGATGGCAAGATTGCAGACATCCACGGCCCGATCCGTCACATATCCCTTTCCAACCGGAGTGAGAATTTCAATGAGATTCTGAAGTCTTTCTTTTTCCTCGTTATTGTCACTGATTATTTTCTGATCTTCCAGAATGGCGATATAACCCAGCAGGCTTCGCATCCCTTCTGTATAAGATTTCATGGTAAGGAGCATGCGCCGGACATCGGGATGGTTGATAATGGCCACCGATGTCCTGTCCCTGCCGGATACAGGCGGACCCTGGATTCTGGTTCGGGCATAGTTCAGAGCATACAGATAGGCAGAGGATGCACAGGAAAGCGCCTGGGCCCCCACCATGAGGCGGGCTTCATTCATCATGAGAAACATCATGGAAAGCCCTTTGTTCTCTTCTCCGAGAAGAGTTCCGATACATCTGCCTTTGCTGCCGAGGGCCACGGAACAGGTGGGGCTGCCGTGGAGTCCCATTTTTTCTTCAATACCGGTACAGACAATATCATTTCGGTCACCCAGGCTCCCATCTTCATTGACATGGAATTTCGGGACCACAAAGAGGGAAATTCCCCTGCTGCCTTCCGGTGCACCCGCAATCCTTGCCAGTACCAGGTGGATAATATTATCCGTCATGTCATGATCGCCGCCGCTGATAAAAATTTTATTGCCGGCCAGAGAATAACTGCCGGCCTCATTTTTTACGGCAGAGGTGGAAAGGTCTCCCAGGTTGGACCCGCATTCGGATTCCGTGAGCGCCATGGTCCCGCTCCAGTGACCTGTATATATTTTTTCAAGATAAAGATTTTTCTGCTCTTTTGAACCGAACCGCTCAATAATATGCCCTGCCCCCTGATTCAAGCCTGCCACCATGAGGAGCGACATATTGGCGCCGATGAGATAATTCTGGGCCATGACATGGAGAATACGGGGCATGCCCTGCCCTCCCCATTCCGGATTTTGACAGGGAGCAAACCAGCCTCCCTTTATCAACTGGTCCCAGGCCCGTTTAAATTCCGGCGGGACAGTCACATTTCCGTTCTCGTATCTGCAACCGGTTTCATCACCGATTTTCATGGTCGGCAGAATTTCTTTAATTGCAAGGGTACGGGCTTCGGTAATAACCATATCCACTGTTTTCCGGGTAAATTCCGAAAATTTTTCATGTTTACTTAAGCGATCGACATCAAACTGTTCATGAAGAACAAAATCAATTTCTCTTCTGTCTGCAATTACCTGGGCCATACAATCACTCCGTCTATTAAAAGCCTTAGCGGCTAATTTTTATCTTCTTTATTTTCTGCAACCTGCCTTTTAAGTTCTCTTTTCAGAAGCTTTCCCGTACTGGATTTGGGCAGTTCGGAAACACTGATAAACTCCTTTGGCACCTTAAACGGTGACAACTGAGTTTTCAGATAAGTTTTCAGGGAAGAAGGATCGATCTCTTGTCCGGGCCTGGGAACAATATAGGCGACAATTCTTTCACCGTATTCTTTGTCCGGCAGGCCGATGACGGCGCATTCCTCAATCTCGTGGCGGGTATAGAGAACCTCTTCGACTTCTCTGGGGGAAACATTTTCTCCTCCGGTAATGATCAATTCCTTGATCCGATCCACGATATAGAGATACCCATGCTCATCCAGATAGCCCACATCCCCGGAGAGGAACCATCTTCCCCGGAAGGCGGCCTTGGTATCTTTTTTACGGTTAAGATAGCCCTTCATGATATTGGGGCCGGATATGCAGATTTCACCGGGTTCATTATTCCCGAGGACCTTCCCGTTTTCATCCTGGATCTGAATTTCAATATCCGGCGCTGCAGTGCCCACAGATCCCACCACATGGCTGTGATAATGGTTAAAAGTCACCAGGGAAGCACTTTCCGTCATCCCGTAAGCTTCGAAAATATCAAGGCCTGTTTTGATCTTCCATTCTTTTACCACTTCTTTGGCCATACTGGCTGCAGCTGAAAAACAATACCGGACAGAACCCAGCTTTTCCTTTAAATCCGGAAGGGATAAAAGCCGGATATACACCGTGGGAACGGCATAAAGTTTTGTCACACTGAAGTCTCCGATGGCCTTTAACAATGCATCCATATTGAACGAAGACTGGATCACAAGGCCACCGGCGCTGAAAATGGTGGCGTTCATGATATGCATCTGGGCAAACACATGGTTCAAGGGAAGAAAACAAAGGGCCCGGTCATTCTCATGGGACCGTTCACAGCGGGAAACATTCACTGCCGAGGCCATGATATTCCTGTGGGTCAGCATGACGCCCTTGGGAACACCGGTAGTCCCTCCGGTGTAAAGAATGGCCGCAGTATCATCGGGTTCCCTGTCAATGGATTTGAATTCACCGGTTTCATTCAGGATCAGCATGTCATAGGAGGTCTTCCCGGTTTCCGATATGATGGTTTCAATACCCACTGTTTTATCCAGGTCAGGAATTTTCTTATCATCTGTAAACACAATTCTCGGTCTGCAGTCTTTCAGAACAGGTGCCAGTTCGTTCCGGGTCATGGCATAGGGAAGGGTGACGGCCACTGCCCCTGCTTTAAGCGTTCCAAAATAAAAACAGAGCCAGGAATTTGAATTAGGGGCACAAAGCGCAATATGTTCACCAGGTGTAACACCCATTTTCTGAAGCGCAGCAGCAATTTTATTAGATTCAATATCCATCTGCCGGTATGACAAAACGGTTTTTCCATCCATCAACGCCGGCTTGTCCGGGAAATGAAATGCCGATGTCTCAAGATTCTTTGTTAGGTTCATATTTTATATATCCTTGTTTATGCCGGTCCCATCAAGAGATTCGGGAGCCAGCTCGTGAGTCCTGGAAAAAGAAACAGGAGCAATAAAGCAACGGCAAGACTGATGAGAAAAGGAAGAACTCCTTTGTAAATTACATTAAAAGGAATGCCCGTGATGTTCTTCACGATGAAGACGCAGATGGCAACCGGAGGGATAATAACGCCGATCATGAGGGTAACCCCCACGATAACGCCGAACCAGATCAGATCATAGCCCAGGGCCGTGACCGCTTTCATGAATATGGGGGTTGCCAGGATCATGAAGGCAAGGTCATCAATAAAGGAGCCACCGATAAGATAGATCAGGATGATAATGACCATGACCATGGACCGGGGAAGCGCAAGGCCGGTGACCCAGTCTGCCAGAACAAAGGGTATGGTGGTGATGGTCAGAAAATGACCCAGCACCACAGAGCCGGCAATAAGCAGGAGCGTCATGACAGCAGTTCTGAGAGATTCATCCCATGATTTCACGAGCATCTTGAGGTTTACTTCTTTTCTGGCAATGGCCAGTATCATAACCGCGATGGTTCCCATGCTGCCCGCCTCGGTAGGGCTGAATTTACCCAGCATGAGACCGCCGATGACAACGATAAAGATCAGCGCCACCACCACAAATTCAGGAAGCACCCTGATCCGCTCCTTCATGGATGCTTTTTCGGTTTTCGGCGCTATCTCAGGACTGATTCTCACCCACCCGTATATAACCGCCATGAAGAGGCCTGAGATCATCAGACCGGGAATGATTCCGGCAAGAAAAAGCCTACCGATGGATTGTTCGGTAACGATGCCATAGATAATGAGAACAATACTGGGAGGAATCAGCATGCCGATGGTCCCGACCGAGGCCACGACCCCGGCCGACAGTTCTCTCTTATAGCCATAGCGATCCATCTCCGGGATGGCAATCCCGGAAAAGGTGGCAACCGTAGCCAGGGTAGACCCGCACATGGCCTTAAAAACGGTTGCGCCCACCACGGTTGTCATGGCAAGCCCGCCCGGCACATGCCCTACCCATTTATGGGCTGCAAGATAAATTCTTCTGGCAATATTGGTATTGGAAGCGATCTGGCCCATGAGCACAAAAAGAGGAATAACAGTATAACTGTAGCTGGTAAAGGTATCGAAAAAATCTTTGACCAGAAGATTGCAGGCTGCCGGGAACGAATTAAGCCAGGCAAATCCGAAGAAACCGACAATAGCCATGCAGAAAGCAAGCTCGATGCCGGTCAGAAAAAGACCTAAAAGAATCATAAGAGCAATAATGCCAACGGTTACATCACTCATCATCTCCTCCTTTGGCAGGCCTGAAAAGATCAGCTAAAAGTGTCAGGGTCTGTAGAAAACAGCTCAGTGAAAGGCCGAAGGCAATGGGGTAGTAGGGAAGCCTGAAGCTTGCGCTGACCTCACCGGTGCGCATGAGATCAAGCCCGTAAATAATAAAATTGATCCCCATAAAAATGAATAAGGCCATTCCCATGACTCTTGTGATACCATTCAGAATCATCTTCTTTTTTGGGCTCAATTTATCCACAATCATGTCAACATAAATATGAGACTTTTTCCATGATGTATACGGAATGGCAAAACCGATCACCACAGCCCCGGAAAACTGTATGATTTCCATGGTTCCCACTATGGGATATCCCATGTTCCTTGCTATCACGTCGGCCAGGGTAACCATCATCATCAGGGCCAGCACTATTCCGGATATGAAGTGAAATGATAAATCCGTAATAAATACAATTTTAAAAAACTGTTTCATTTCCTCTCCTGCGTCCTTCATTGATTAAAATCATACAAGAAAAAGGGGGAACGGTTGTCTGGTGCCGGGACCCGTTCCCCCTTCATAAACGCTAAGGTTTTGCCTTAGGGATTTGTCTGAAGATAATCCTGCATAAACTTCAATGCCTCTTCACCCGGCAGGCCTTTGGCCTTCATATCTGTTACGTATTTATCTATGATCGGCTTTACTTTTGCGAGATTTTTTGCATCGTCGGCAGCGGAAACAGGTACAAATTTAACACCCTTCTGAATAGATTCCTCTTTGGCCAATTTGGTCTGGGAATCCCAGGCATTACCCTGTTTTTCAATCATTTCCTCATTGATTTTTGTAATGACGGCCTGGTCGTCCTTGGAAATAGCGGCCCATTTTTCCTTGTTCATGACAACATAAAGAGAGGTCCCGTAGGATGTGGCTTTGCTTTCAAGGACGCAACTGACGACCTCGTTCATCTTCCAGCCCTTTAACGCCTCAACAGGAAAGAGAAGCCCGTCGAGAAGGCCTTTCTTGACGCTGTCATAGGTCTCGGGAATAGGTATGGTCACGGGTGAGCCGCCCAATGCAGTGACAATATCCGCCACTTCGGTATTGGCCCTGATCCTGAGGCCCTTTAACTCATCGGTTGAGCCGATGACCTTGGTTGTCATAATAAAGCCCGGAGGAGAGACATGAAAATACATGACCTGGGAATCGCTGAATTCTTTGGGCATAAACTTCTTATAATATGCGTTTGCCGCTTTTGTGGCCTGATAGCCGCTGTTGTAACCCAGGGGAAGGGTCAACACTTCCGACAGGGGAAACCTTCCCGGTGAATAGGCCAGAAGCGCTGTTCCCATATCGGCAATACCTTTTACCGTGCCGTCATAGGTCTGCATGGGCGGGGTCAGTGTTCCTCCTGAAAATAAGGTAATCTTGACTCTGCCCTGGGTTTTTCCATCAATTTCTTTGGCCCATTCTTCCATCATTTTTGTAAAGGGATGGGGAGGAGGGTACATATTTGAATATCTGAGTTTCAGATCCTCCGCCTGGACAGGGAGCAAGGTTGCACAACATACAAACATTAAAGCACATGCAATACTAAAATACCGTCTCATAATGATTCCTCCTGTTTAAAAATTATTGGCTATTTTTTTAAGAAGTCCAGGCAGAATTTAAGGGCTTCTTCTCCCGGAAGGCCTTTGGTTTTTGCATTTGCAACGTATTCATCCAGCATGGGTTTAACTTTTTCAGCCCATTTTGCATCTTCTGCCGGGGAAAGGTTGATAATCTTGTTGCCTCTGGCTTTAACGAATTCCATGCCTTCCGCATCGATTTCATCCCAGGTCTTGCCCTGCTTTACAGCCCATTCCTGGTTCACTTCTGCAAAAACTTTCTGTACTTCCGGGGGAAGGGCGGCCCATTTTTCCTTATTCATGACAATAAATAAAGCAGTGGAATAGGCAGAAGCATAATTCAAGGTTGAAGATGAAACAACCTCACCCCATTTCCAGCCCCTCAAGGCTTCCATGGGTCCCACAGAACCTTCTACAATGCCTGTACGAAGGGCTTCGTAGGTTTCCGGCATAGTTGTGCCGACGGGTACACCACCCAATGCAGTAATGATCTTATTGGCAATACCGGAGGCCCGGATTTTTTTTCCTTTGAAATCATCAAGGTTTGAAATCGGGGCCTTGGAATGTATGAATCCAGGCCCATGGGCATGAAGGTACATGACCTTCACGTCATCCAATTCTTTGGGTTGGAATTTGGCATAGAGGGCATTGACCAGCTCCGTTGCCTGGACCCCGCTTTTATAGCCCAGCGGCAGGTCAATCACTTCAAGAAAGGGGAATTTTCCTCTTGTGTAAGCAAAAACGCCGAATCCAATGTCGGTAATTCCCTGAACAACGCTGTCATAGGTTTGTGCGGGCGGGGTCAGTGTGCCTCCCGGAAAATAGGAGATAGCAACTTTACCATTGGTTCTTTTCTCAATCTCTCTGCTCCAAGCCTCTGCAGATATACTGTTTTTGTGCGGAGCGGGAAAGAGGCAGGAATAATTGAGTTTAATCGCTGCATCAGCGGCTGAAGAAATATCCGGAAATGCAACAT
>JANNUH010000020.1:0-7695 GCA_031395015.1 Desulfobacterales bacterium
CGCTGCGAGCTATTATAGAAATTGGTGTCTCGTTGATAAAACGTTCGAAAATGGTACTTGGCATAGCAGTCTCCTTGAGATACAGTGTTGAGGTTATTACCTCCGGTTTGTATCTGCTAGAAACTAAAATGTCTAGATTTATTTTCTGAATGCAATTCATTTTATATTTAACTCGTTAGTACTACCTTGAAAGGGCTGCCTGATAAGTTCCATCCAATCTTTTCCACATTTCTTCAAATTTTTTATCCAGGATCTCAACCGTTTCATCATATTCATTCTGTGTGATTTCATCGGTTTTCAGTTTCGATTGCAGTAAATATAATTCATTGTCATACCATTTGTCCGGATCAAAATTGTAAGTCATGACGATTGAACCCTTCTCGATTCAAAACGGTGTAAAAACTTCTTTCCCATCCCTGGCGTCAAATAAAATCTGAGAAACTTTCCTCAGACCCTCTGTATCATGAAATCCTTTAATAGAGTTCTCCGTCTTTTCCCCAGGATTGAGCCCTAAATTGGATCGACTGTTTTCAAAACACTTCCGGATCTCGGCACGTTTTTCTTCTGACAGATACATAAGGTCTCCTTTCCAAGATTATGAATGTGGAACTGATTTTGCTATTGGTATATTGCACTTGGGAAAGGGAATTTCAAGGGGATATGAGATTAAATGCAGATTATTTTTACCCATTTTAAAGAATCTAAAAGTGTATTGAAACAGCAGAGAAAAAAGTTTCTAAAAGCACTGACAGGACAGGCAGTTTGTAACAGAAGTACCCATTCAAAACCCTTGATGGACAGGCAAATTACACTTTTTGGTCAGATTGTAATTACACCCATTACACGGCCTGTAACAGATTACAGTCACCCTGTAACACACGCTTTTATTTTCATTGCGTCCGTGCCAAAAACATGAAAATATTTGGAAGGCCAAAATTTTAAGGATGCGGGAATGACAGAGAAGATAACAGCGGATCAGTGCCAGGATCTTACCCAGAGCTTAACCATCGAGCTGCCATGTCAGATTGTTAAAAGGGTTGAAAGGTATGCCAAAGAAAATGGAATGGATGTGTCCGGAGTATTGATCGAGGCTTTGGATGAATTTTTGAGAAAAACGAAGTAAATTTGAGCCAGGCATGAGCTGTGCCAAGAATTCAAATGTTGATCACCTCCATCATGACATCAATAATTCTTGCAGGGCCGTTTGCCTTTTACTGATGTCTTGGTTTTTAACGGCCATGGCAAGTGCTTTTCTGGTGCCGACAAATACAGCCAGTTTTTTCGCCCGTGTGATTCCTGTATAAATCAGATTTTGAAACAGCATTTTAAAGTGCTGGGTCAGAACCGGTATGATAACCACTTCAAACTCACTCCCCTGGGATTTATGGATGGTAATGGCATAGGCAAGATCAAGCTCCATGATGTCGGTCTGTTTGTAATGAACCAGCCGGTTATCCGGATAAAATGAAACGGAGCAAGTCAGATCAATGTTATCAATATCCTGGATGACACCAATATCACCGTTAAAGACACCCAGATCATAATTGTTCCGCCGGTGTATCACCCGGTCTCCATTCCTAAAAATTCTCTCTCCGACTTTTAATTGTCTTTTTCCCTCAATAAAAGGGTTTGAGGCTTCCTGGATGACTTTATTCAGACTGATCGTCCCAATGCTTCCCCGGGTCATGGGAGAAAGAATCTGTATTTCACATTGACCATAGTATTTCGGAATCCATTCCTGATATAGCTGTCTTACGACATCCAGAGCTGATAATCCATAATGCAGGGACGACCAGGGATGAACTTTTTTCAAAACAGCAAGCAATTCTTCAACTTTGGTTTCAGCCTTATACACTTTTTGTAAATCTACATGCTCAAACTTTTTCGGAATTACGATTTCAGTTTCATAAGGAATAACCGGTTCCTGAACCCGGAATTCAAAGAAGTCTGCTTCATCAGGGTCATTTGACAAATTACTTTCCAGTGCAGGGAGGGTTAATTCATAAAACCGTTTCACCCTTGAAATAAAGCTTATCTGATCTTTACTGGCCTCATCTGCATCCAGGAACAGACAATCAGTTTTATCCTGCCAGACTTCAGGGTTTTTAAACGGTGATTTAATCCAGGGGATCTCGCCTTTGTTGATCTGGTGTGCGTATTTAATAATCAAAGATTCCTGTGCCTGCCGGAATATCTGTGTCAGTTCAAAACAAGGAACTGTCTGCGATGCAATGATATCCTTTAAAACATTGCCTGCACCTACGGCCGGCAATTGGTCGGAGTCACCGATAAAAAGCACCTGGGCAGTCTTGGGAACCGCCTTGAGCAATGATGCTGTGAGATTGATATCCAGCATTGAACATTCATCAATGATAAGAAAGTCTGTCTTTAAAGGTGCTTCCTCGTCCTTTTTGAATTTGCCATTTTGCCATCCAAGCAACCGATGGATGGTTTTGGATTCTTTCCCAATAACGTCCATCATCCGTTGAGCTGCTCTCCCGGTTGGTGCCGCCAGAAGAACTGTTAACCCAATGGCTTCAATTAATTTGACAATCACAAGCGTGGTGGTCGTTTTACCGCACCCCGGCCCGCCTGTAAGCACAGAAAATTTCTCGCAGACAATACCTTTGACGGCTTCGCTCTGTTCATCACTCAAAGAAACATTTTTTGCTTTGCAGTATAGTTCTATCCACCGGCTCACCCTATCTTTTTCAATTTTTGGAGGGTCCCCAATGTCAGTAATTCTTTTTGCAACATAAAGCTCATCAAAATATAAAGATTTTGAATAATAGCATTGTTCAGGCATGCCGTCTGCCAAGGCAAGATCACGAACCATCAAAAGCTTTTCATCTTCCATATACTGCAAAAGCACAGGCAGTTTATCAGACAGATCCAGTTTTAAGAGTTCATTAACTTGGGAATTGATTTGAGATTCGGTCAGAAAACAATGTCCAAAGTCCCTGCTTGCCGCAAGAACATGTTTTATACCCGCCATGATGCGTTGCTGGCTATCAGGAGCAAGCCCGATGCTTAGGGCGACCTTATCCGTAGAAAAGAACCCTATCCCATAAAAATCATTAGCCAATCTGTATGGATCTTCGGTGACGATGTTTATGGCCTCATCGCCATACTCTTTATAAATCCGGACAGCAAACAATGTGCTGATGCCGTGAGATTGTAAAAACATCATGACTTCCCGGATGGCTTTATGCTCTGTCCAAGCCTCGCTTATCATGTCCAGTTTTTTCTGGGCGATACCTGGAACCTCAGTCAGCCTTCCAATATCTTTTTCGAATATATCAAGGGTTTGTCTATCAAAATAGGTAACAATTTTTTTTGCGGTTTTGGGTCCCACTCCTTTAATAAGACCTGATCCCAGATATTTTTCGAGTGCTGCTGCCGTTGCAGGTTTTTTTTCCTTTGCCAGGGTTGCCTGAAACTGACGACCGTGTTTAGGATGAATAGTCCATGATCCTTCGAACTCCATGGTAGCCCCTGCAAAAACCTTGGTCTGATGCACAATGACAGTTTCCTGCCCATGCGGATTGCTAAACGGTGTCACCCGAAGAATAGACCAGCCGTTATCAGGATTATGAAAAGTAACCCGGTCCACAATACCCTTAAGGACTTCTGTGATCACACCTGTCCGATTTATAACTTGCTGACTCATCTTGCTCTAATCCTTGCCAATTTTTACAATGAAAGTAGATACACTAAAACAACACGAGCTTTCAACACGTTAATAAATAAGGAATGAAAATAAGCTTTGAGCCTTATCAAAACAGAATTCGGTGAAAAATTGCAGAGAAAATTGGCATTGATCCATCCAATGCAAAAAATATGTTGGAAACTCTGGTTGAAATCATGAAGCCCGCCTGACATCCGGGAAAGATATGATGATATCAGGGTTCGGTAGATTTCAGGTTAATCAAAAAGCGCTCAGGTTACCGGATAATCTGGTTTCAAAAGTTCAGCGAACATTTCCGGGAATATATACGAAACTCCCCCGATTTGGAGAAATTGCAAAAATCGAGCTGAACTAAAACTGGAAAACTATAAAAACAGGTCACTCATTTCTAAACCCCCAAGTATGCACTCTTTACCATATCGCTATGCAATAATTCCCCTGTTTCTCCCTCAAGGACGATAGATCCTGTTTCGAGCACATAACCCTTGCTTGCCAACCTCAAGGCCATTTTTGCATTTTGTTCAACCAGAAGAATACTCACATCTTCTTCCTGATTGATGGTATAAGCAATTTTACCAATCATTTTGCTCATGAGAGGTGAAAGTCCTATAGAGGGTTCATCAAGGAGCAACAACTTTGGCATCGCCATAAGCGCCCTCCCCATGGCGAGCATTTGCTGTTCACCTCCACTTAGGCTGTCTGATCTCTGCTGCTGTCTTTCTTTTAATTTTGGAAAATAATGAAAAACCTTTTCAAATTGTTGATCGATTTCTTTTCTATTTTTTCTTAAATAAGCGCCAGTTAGAAGATTTTCTTTTACTGTCATCAATGGAAATATTCTTCTTCCTTCCGGTACGTGACTAATTCCTATCTTGACAATATCATGGGGATGTAGGTGGTCTATTCTTCTTCCTTTAAAAAAAATCTCTCCTTCGGAAGGGTGTATAAGGCCGGAGATAGCCTTGAGAATAGTACTCTTCCCTGCTCCGTTTGCGCCGATCAGTGTAACGATTGTGTTTTCATCAATTGAAAAACTGACATTCCGCACAACAGATACCTTTCCATAATTTATCGTGATTCCCTTGACGTCAAGCATCATTCTTCACCACCTAAATAGGCTTCAATAACTTTTGGATTTTGCATGACCTTTTGTGGTGACCCCTCATCGATTTTCTCACCGAAATTCAGCACTATCACCTTTTCACAGATACTTGTAACCGCCTTCATATTATGTTCCACCAAAAGGATGGTTTTCCCTTGCTGTTTGATCGCGGTGATGCAGTCAAGCATTTCTTTTACTTCCTGGTGGTTCATCCCCTGTAACGGTTCGTCGAGAAGCAATAATATCGGTTCCGCTGCTAATGCAATAGCTACGGCAAGCCTTCGCTGAAGTCCATGGGTAAGATTTTTAGCAAGCATATCGTAATAGTCAGATAACCCCATAAATGTCAAGATGGAATCTATCTCTTTATCTATCCTCCCCTCTTTGCTACGGGTTGGAGATGTGTTGAATATAGAACCCCAAATACTTATTCCAAGATTTTGATGAGATCCAACAATAACATTCTGCTTAACCGTCATATCTCCAAAAAGGTTCGTAAGCTGGAAGGTCCTTATTATCCCCAGTTGAGCTATTCTGCTGGTCTTAAATCGATGTATTTTTTCCCCCATGTAAGTGATTTCTCCACTGGTAGGCCGGAACATACCCGCAATCATATTGAATACTGTTGTTTTGCCAGCTCCGTTTGGACCTATCAAGCCTAAAATTTCACCTTTTGTTATGGAAAAATTAAGATCGTTGACAGCAAGGATGCCACCAAATCTCTTGGTTAGATGGGCTACTTCGAGTAAATTCATACTCAAACTTCTTTCACTCCTTTTTCGATAGTCGACCATACCAATGAGATACATTACGGGGTATGCTGATGAGACCTTCAGGCATAAATCTGATGATCATGATGATGATGACACCATATATCAGCAACTCATACAACCCGAATTGACGAAGATAAAAATGAGACAGGGCCATTAGGAACGTCGTGCCAAGAACTGGGCCATAAACGCTCCCCATCCCCCCGACAACCACATAGGCAACAGGCGCAAGCACGGCGTGGATGGAAAAATCATGAGGGGTGATAATACCAACGAAATGTGCATAGAGGCTGCCTGCAAGTCCAGCAAATCCACATCCTATGGCACAGCCAAGTATTTTAAATTTCATAGCACTTAGACCCGTCGATTCGGCAAGGGATTCTGATTGACTGATCGCTTTGAATAACAGGCCTAATCGAGACATATCAATTCTACGCATCACAAAAATGGTTACCAATACGAGGATCATAATCAGATAGTAAAACTCGATATTAGAACTGAATTTTATTGAAAACAGTCCTGGAATAGACATTGATGGACGTGGAATGTTAGTAAGCCCTGGAACACCACCGAATAGGCCTATCCAAAAATTGCTCAGTAGAACCCTAACCAATTCTGCAAAAAGAAATGTAAAAAGAAGGAAATAGGCCCCTTTAAACCTCAACGTGAGAAAACCGATAGCAAGAGAGATAGTCGCGGACACCATCATGGCGATAGGCATAGCAATCCAAAATGGAAGCGCCAACCTCATTACTATCAAGGCAGATATATAAGCTCCGATTCCCATAAATGTAGTTTGTGCTAAATTCAATTCTCCAATATTAAGGATCGTATTAAGGCTACAGGCAAAAATGATGTTAATTCCAATCAGACAGAATATATGAAAAATATAGGATTCTTTTGTAAAGAGAGGAAGAAAGAATAAGCCGATGAATATAGCCCAATAAACAATATCGATTATTTTAGGTTTTTTAATCACGGCCTAATAGTCCCTGCGGTTTAATGATTAATAGGATAATAATCAAACTGAATGTAATAGCGCTTACAGATGGTACGGAAAAGAAAAGGCAGCCGATACTCTCTATAAACCCCAGCACAAGGCCACCGAGTAAGGCACCGGGAATACTCCCCATTCCTCCAAGAATAACGACGAGGAACGCCTTTAATATAACTTCCCCTCCGAGAAAAGGGCTTACTGAAAAGATGGGCGCCATAAGGGCACCGGCAGAACCTGCCAAAGCAGAGCCAATTCCAAAGGATAACGAACTTATTCTGCTGACCTGAATCCCTTGCAATGCTGCGGCCTCCTTATCCTGTGCAACAGCTCGTATTGCGCTGCCGATTCGAGTCCGTAACAAAAATATATTTAAAAGCAATACCAGGATGATGCCAATAATTATAGTTGCCAATCTTTCTTTGGTTATAATTACTCCTCCAATGTTAATGATCCCTTTAAAAGTCGATGGCACATTTCTATCAAGATCTCCAAAGCATATTACAGCGCCCATTTGGATGACCCATGCTAATCCTACGGCCGCAATCATTGAGGTAAGAGCTTCTTTGGGTCTCATTGTCAATGGCCTGAAAATGAATTTTTCCAATAACATTCCAAACAAACCAATGATGACAACGGCCGCAATAATGGTAGAAAAAAAGTCTAATCCAAATCGGCCGATCAGGAAGTAGGCGACATACCCCCCAAGCATATACATCTCGCCATGGGCGAAATTGACAATACCCATAATTCCAAAAATAAGGCTTAATCCGAGTGCAATGAGTGCGTAGTTCAAGCCAAGCATAATACCATTCAGACCACCTTGAAAAAGCAGCATTATTTCCATTACTTTCCTCTTGGGGGGGGTATCGAGGATAATGAAGGAGACAAATATAAATCATTATCCTCGATAATTAAGTTGCTAATATTCCGGCAAACCCAATCCAGGCAAATCCAACCACTCAATTTCGACTGCTTTGCCACCTCGTGCTTGGGCAAGCATCATGCGATGGATAAACTGACGGGCAATCCCATATTTGTTTTTGCCTAACCCCCATGCCCAGGTGGGCACAACAAAGCATGAAACACTTGCAAAAATAAAGAGATGGTCATAACTATCAGATTTTTTATTTACGACAAT
>JANNUH010000025.1:0-25963 GCA_031395015.1 Desulfobacterales bacterium
TTAAGCACGCCGCCAGCGTTCATTCTGAGCCAGGATCAAACTCTCCAGTTTTATCCTTTGTTCTTCTTCAAACTCTTTAAAGTCTTGTTCTTAAGACCCGCTCTTAATTTCTTATCACTGACCAATTTTCAAAGATCAAAAAAAAACTCCCCGAGAATCTTATTACAATCTGTCCTCGTGAAGACCGGCGTAATATGCATGAAAAAAAACCATCTGTCAAACTTTTTTTTCAACAAAATTTACAAATAATCTTAATCTCCTGAATTAATGGAATATTTGCTGAAAAAAACCTTTGCCCGGAATTCAGCCTTGAAACATACCACTTTCAAATGCCCTTCACCCTTGGAAAATCCTTGATATCCTTTCCGTGATCCTTTATTTATGAACACAGCCTGTTTCAAAATCTCTATAAGGAAACCATGTAAAAATGTATCCGGTTTGTTTTGATACCCATGCCTGGCGCAAAAAAGCCAGTGCCTTTGTGACCCGTTGCCATCATCACCTGTTTGGAAAAAACAATGAAGACCCCCTGGCCTATCTTTTCACACAAGGAATCAAAAACGAGTTTGCAAAACAGATGATGATCGGCTGGAACAAATTCAGCCAGGAACGGCCCATGGAAAACTGGGGATTCGGACCCGGCCCGGAAAAACTGCTCCTGCAAAAGGGTTTGGTCATCCCCTATATTGTTGAAAAAGAATTGAAATCCGTGTTCATCCATTCTTTTGACGATGACAGCGGGAAAAACACCGGCATGGTTCCGGGAAGCGCCCATTCCTGTATGATTCTTCAAAATAAAGCGGGTAGATCAGGATATGGAAAAAAAGAAATGCCGGTTCTGGTTCATGATCTGATGCAAGGTCTTTTTCTTTTCCAGGAAATTCTTTTCCAGAAAAAAAAAGAATCCAATTGCATCATCATTCATCCTGACCCTGAAACGCCGTTGGATGAGATTGTGAAATCAATGGTAAATCCTGAAAAAAGAATCTGACTCAGCTCCTTGACAGGGGTTGTTTTTTTCTTTTCAGATTTACAATGATAACCCCTGCCACAATGCAGAGGATGGATAGGGCCAGATGGGGGGTAATGGTTTCCCCCAGGATAAGCACACCAAACAGAACCCCGGCCAGGGGCATGATAAAGATAAAGGAATGCAGGGCCGTGGCCCCGAATCTCTGTAAGAGGCTGTTCCAGGCAATAAATCCAAAGGATGCCGAGACAATGGCCTGATAGAGCAGGGAAATGATCACTGTGGGGGTCAGCTCTCCGATCATTTGGGGATCCCATAAAAAAGCGCCTGCAAAAAAGAAGGGGGTGCCGAAGACAATGGGGTAAAGGGTAATCTGGGCCACATTATACCCGGAAATAATCCGTTTGACATATACGGCACTGGAACTCCAGAGGATCACTGCCATGAGCACGATCAGATCCCCTTTTTTCAACTCCCCGGTCAGGTCCTGTTCATCAAAAAACAGGAATAAAACTCCGACAAACCCAAGGGTGATACCGATTCCTTTTTTTAAGGTGATGGTGTCTCCGGGGATAAAATAATGGGCAAGGATCAATACAATAAATGGCAGGACATTTGATATCAATGCCCCGTGGGAGGCGGTGGTTTTGCCGAGCCCGATATAAAAACAGGAAAGCTGGACCACAAAAATGGCCGCAAGGATGAGCATCTGTCCAAATTGTCCCCGGTTGAGGGTCAGGGATGCTTTTTTAAGTCTGGCCCAGATGTAAATGGCAAGGGCTGCAATGAAAAACCGCACACCGACGGCTGTAAAGGCCCCAAGCCCTGTCAGGCATAATTTAATGGCCACGGTATTGGCACCAAAAAGAATACACAAAAATATCGTCAGAGCTGCGGCCCGGACGGTCATATCATCATTTTGCAACATATTGCGGCTTCCTTTTTATTGTTTTTTTCATAGGGGTTTTCCTTGGGAGCCTTGGCGGATTTGAAGATACGCCTCTATGGCCTTAAAACCGGTGGCAATGGACAAGCCGGACCCGCACCGCGTTCTGATCCAGTCCTGATGGGCCAGAAGGGTGCCCGATGCAAACAGGGTTTCAGAAACCGGGCGTTTACCCGGGGTGACGGGTCTCAGGAGATCATCGGTTTCGATACCGGCCCGATTGATCCTGTGGCCGTCAAGATCAAAATAATTCATCTTGTGCCACTGGCTCCTGTTTTCCGGTTGATATACCGGAAGGCCCAGCAGGGTTTCATGGATTCTTTTTTGGTCTGCATAAAGGCCCCCGCCCAAAAATCGGCCGGTTGCCAGAAGGATGGCTTTGGTATGGATGGTGACAGGGTTGATATCTGATCCTGTTTCGCAATGAAATTCACCTTTGGGCAAGGGCACAACCTTTGTTACCCGCTGGTTCTGCAACAGGGTGACACTGGTGTTTTCAAGGGATTTCATCAGGGCTTCTCTAAGCCGGATGCCGGGAACGGAAACAGGGGAGGTCGGGATTTCAAAAATATTTAAACCGGATTCTGTTTCAAGTCTTTTCAGGATTTTTTCTGAGGAATAAATACCCAGGATGGCCGGAAGCCCGATCCAGGTTTCATCCTTTACGGCCGAGCGGATCAGGGTCAGAAATTTATCCTGGACTTGCTCGGTTTCAAGACTTCTTGCAAGCATCGGGGTAAACACTTCCTTTTGCAACCGGGTGTCCGGAAATTCAAGGGTTTGGGCTCTAAGATGCTTCCAGCGCTTTTTCATCATTTCTTTGACAAATACTGCGGAAAACTCCCTTAGCCCTTTAAAATCAATGATGAGGCAGGGCTCTTTTTTCCGGAAGGCCTCGCTATTGGATACCATGGCCAAGGGCAGCCGGTAAGTGGGTCTTAAGGTTCCAAAAGGCGTCATGACCAGGGTGTTTTTCTCCTTGTGCCCTGAATAGGTCAGCCCCTGTTTTTTAAGGGCGGCCGTGAGTTCGGAAAACGCCAGTTGGATGGTTTCTTTTTTTATTTTGGCCAGAGGATGTTCTGGTTCCTGTTCTGAAAGTTTTTCCAGCATATCCCAGGGCTTTTTTGTGATTTCCCTTTTTTCCGTAAGTGAACGGCCCCAGAGATCCATGAGGCCGCTTGAATATTCAAACCCTCCGGCTCCTCCGGCCACCACGGCCCGGATGTTCCGGTTGGCGGCAAAAACAGCCGCCGACATGCCGGAGAGGCCGGAGCCGATGATCAAAAGATCTGTTTTATGAACCGCTTCCATTTTGCCCCATTCGTTTATAAAGGTTTTTCCAGATCAAGCCCGTAAAATCCGCAGAACAGGGCTTCGTTCAGTTCAGCCTGGGCAAGCTGCCCATCCCATAGCACCGGACGCTGTCCAATAAACCGTTCCCGAAGAAGGTCTTTGATATTATAAATTCCCTCATCGCTTTTGAGATAGTCTTCATCATACATGAATCCGGTCACCCTCTGGCTGCAGAAGGTTCCCTGGCAGGCACCCTTGCCAAGCCTGGAATGAACGCGAAGGGCATTCAGATCCGACGTTTTCCGGGTTTTCTTCAGCCAGGTAATGAGTTCTTTAAACTGATTCTTAGATATCATTTCACATTCACACAGGGTGATATCCTCTGTTTTACCCTTGCCGGACCAGAGACGAAAAGACATCCCAGCCTCGGTCATCCGGGTCGGGGCCTTTGATTTCAGAGGCAGAATCGCTGTCCGGCATTGCCGTTTATGATGAAGTTTGTCACCCACCCGATCGGCTGCTTTTTCCGCCATTAACCGGAAGGTTGTCATTTTACCGCCGGTGATGGTGATAAAATTTTCAATATTCTCCGCTTGATGATCTATCAGGGAAAACCCTCTGGATACGGACCGGTCGTCCCCGGAGCCGCTCTGATCTCCCTCCGGATCACTGATCAGGGGCCGGACACCGGCATAGGCCCTGATATACCGTGTCTTCTCAAGTTGGGGCACCATTGCGGATGCTTCTTTGACCAAAAAATCGGTTTCTTCCACCGTGGGCCGGATCATATCAAGGCTCTCCATCCTCATGGAAGTGGTGCCGAAAATGGATACTGTTCCGCCCGGAACCAGGATATCTCCGTCGGAAGGGATTCTCAGACGGTTCAGGACAAGGCCTGCGACCCGGCTGTGGGTGATGAGAAGACTGCCCTTGGAATAGATCATGTCCACATGAATTCCGGCCAGTTTTGCGATTTCTCCGGACCATGCCCCTGCCGCATTCACAACGACCCTGGCTTCTATTTCAAAAACCTGTTTGTTTAACAGATTTTTGGCCGTAACCTTCTGGATGGCTTTTCCGGCAATTTTAAAATGCACGACCTTGCAGAAATTAAAATACCGGGCCCCGTGTTCAATGGCCTGATTCATATTTTCAAGGCTGATGTGAAAGGGATCCACCGAGGCATCTTCCACCCTGAAAGCGGCAATGGTATTTTCAGACAGGGCAGGCTCAAGGGCCAGGGCTTCTTTTACCGTTATCGACTCACAGGGGATGCCGGTTTTTTTGCAAAGCTCCGGAAAAAGGCTGATATAGGTTTCATCATCGCCTTTTACGGCAATATAAAGCCCTCCTGTTTTTTCGATGCAGTGGGGGGCGATTTTTTTTAAGATATCCCCTTCGGTTTTGCATTCCCGTGCCGACACCGGATCAGACGACACATATCTTGCACCGCTGTGAAGAAGACCATGGTTCCTTCCTGACGCTCCGGCATTGATGGTCTCTTTTTCCAGCACAATGGAGGAAATTCCCCTTAGGGCCAGATCCCGTGCAAGCCCGGTCCCGGTGACACCGCCGCCGATGATGAGGACATCTGTTGTAACTCTTTTTTTTCCCGGCATGATCTTATTTCCAGTTAGTCTTCTATTGAATCAAATGCAATATGGCCTTCAAAATCAAAGATAATGACCCGGATGTCAAGTTTTCCCTTTGAAAGGGCGTTTGCAGCGTGTCCGACTTTTTTTCCCACATGGGATAGAAGATCAGGATATTCAGGATAAAAAAAAGAAAAAGCATGACGGGCCGTGTTTGCTTCTGCAATCTTTTTTTCAAGCACCTTGTTCCCCGTGACCTGACTTGCCCATTCTGCCAGCTTGGTCAAGGTGAGATCCGACTTTGCCGCATGGGTGTGTTCAAAACCCAGGGCCATTTTCAAAGCCTTTCCGAAAAACACGGCATAAATGACGGCTTTTATGTTTGACTGTGCTGCTACCATCTCCAGAGAGGCCTTGAAAAAATCCCCGGTCTGGATAAAGGCTTCTTCTTTGAATGCAGCTAATTTTTCCATGGCAAACCGTTCGCTTCGCCTGCCCGTTGTAAAAATCAAGGTGTCCGCACCATTGGCTGCCGCCACGGATATGCCGGATTGAATCGTGGCAATATAGGCATCATGGGACATGGGCGTGACAACCCCTGTGGTGCCCAGAATGGAAATCCCCCCAAGGATTCCGAGCCTTGGATTCAGGGTTTTTAAGGCAAGGGTTTCGCCTTCCGGAACAAAAATTTCAATATCAATGTGTTTTGCCTTTATTCCGAACCGGCTGAACACTTCCATCACCGAATTTTGGATCATGGTTCTTGGGCCGGGGTTGATGGCCGGTTCTCCCACTGGCAGCTCAAGACCCGGTTTTGTCACCCGGCCCACCCCTTTTCCGCCCCGGATGGTAATAATCAGCGAAGTTGCGTCAGAAAGGGTGACGAGAGCCCCGATTTCAGCCTTGTGGGTGATATCCGGATCATCTCCTGCATCCTTGATCACAAGGGCTTCAATTTTATTTTCCGATAGTTTTCTGACTGTTTTGATATCAATGGGTTTTGTTTCACCGGTTAAAAAAAGGATGTCCACAGTTCGGGGGGGCTCTGAAAAAAAAGAAAGAAGAGCCGCTTTTACGGCTGCCGCTGCTGCCGCGCCGGTTGTAAACCCTTTTTTAAGTGCTGCGGAGGACATGTTTTTGATCCTTAAACCCTTTGCAGGCATCCACAAACTCTTTTGCACATGCCTCATTGCTGCCGAAATGGACATGAAGATAGCTGCCCAGCGTATTAAACACCTGGTAGCCTTTCAGGGATATCGCCTGGCCGTCACGGGAACTTACCTGATATACATCGGGAACCTCTAATTCAGGATTTTCAAGGGATGAATAATGGAATTCATGGCCCCGGAGCCTCATGCCTTTTCTGCCGATAATGGTGTCATGGGTTAAGGTGATTTCCCTGTATCCAAGGGATCGAAGGCGTTTTGACATCCGGACGTTAACATCAAAGCAGCCGGCCATGGGATAGGATTGTACTCCGTCCATGGCAGTCAGGCTTCTACAAAGAAACATGAATCCGCCGCATTCCCCGTAAATAGGCATGCCGGAGAGACTGTTTTCTTTTGTTTCCCTTAACAGTCTTGTTTTTTCCGATAGCTCCTTTGCATACACCTCAGGGTATCCGCCGCCCAGATAAATCCCATCAATGTTCTCCGGCAGTCTGGCATCATATAAAGGTGAAAATTCAACAATCTTGGCTCCTGATTTTTTCAGGATATCTATATTGTCCGGATAATAAAAGCAAAAGGCCTTGTCTTTTGCAACGGCAATGACCGGCCCCTCTTCAGAAGGACTGTCTGAAAGTTTTGGCTCTCCTTTTGTTTCAAAGGCTTCAAGGCTGTTGATCAATGCCTCCATGTCGATATGGTCCCTGACCATGGCGGAAAGTCGCGACAGGGTGCCTTGATCGATATCCCACTCATCGGCCGTAATAAGTCCGAGATGCCGTTCCGGCATGATAATGGACTCGTCCTTTGGCATGAACCCGAGGCATTTTGTCCGGCAGTTCTGTTCAACCGCTTTTTTAAGATAGTCATAGTGGCGAGGGCTGCCGGTCTTGCTGAAGATGACTCCGGCAAGGGTGAGATCCCTGTCAAAATCTTCAAAGCCCTTGACAATGGCCGCCGCACTCCTGGCTTTGCCCTGGGCGTTGACAACCAGGACAACGGGCAGATTCAGCCATTTGGCCATCTCAGCCGTGGAACCGGCTTCAGACAGGCCGTCAACCCCGTCAAAAAGCCCCATGACCCCTTCCACCACAGCCACATCAGATCCCCTGGTATTCTCATGGAACCGCTTTTGATTGTATTCCTTTGTCAGCATCCAGGAATCCAGGTTGATACTTGTTTTTCCTGAAATCTTTGTATGATGGCCTGGATCGATAAAATCAGGTCCGATTTTAAATGGGGCCACTTGATAGCCCTTTTCGGCCAGATAGGATAAAATGGCCAGGGTGAGGGTGGTTTTCCCGGTTCCGCTGCCTGTGGCGGCAATGACAAATCCTTTGATTTCAGCCTCCGGCGTCTTGTCTATTTTTGTTCATATGCCATAATGGCAAGCGCATTAACAACACTTGCCGCAATATTGGACCCGCCTTTTCTTCCCTTATTGGTAATATAGGGAAGATCCAGGGTCATGAGCGCCTCCTTGGATTCCGCCGCATTCACAAACCCCACGGGAAGACCGATGATCAAGGCAGGAGATGCTTTTTTTTCCCGGATCAGGGCCATGAGCCGCAACAGGGCCGTGGGAGCATTGCCCACCACATAAATGCTATTGTTTATCCTGTCTCCGGCCATGTCCACGGCAGCCAGCGCTCTTGTGGTGCCGTCTGCCTTTGCTTTTTTGGCCACATCTTCATCGGCAATCAGACAGTTCACCTGACCGCCAAAGGCCTGGATTTCTTTTTTTCTGATCCCCACTTTTGCCATATGGGTATCCGTAAAAATCCGGCAGCCGCTTTTTATGGCGTTAATGCCTGCCTGAATCGCTCCAGGATGGAATCTCACGGTTTTGATGTATTCAAAGTCTGCCGATGTATGGATCATTCTTCTTACAATGAGCCATTCATTCCGATTAAAGGGGTGATGTTCTGCTTCCTGTTCAATGATTTTAAAGCTTAAGTCTTCGATTTCCTGGGGTTTCATGATATATGGCCTTTCCTGTTATTTTGTCGTTTTTAAACTTTGAATGAATACCATCTTTTTCTTTGATTTTGCAACTGCTTTCAAAGGATGTCTCTTGCCTTCTGATCAAGTTTAAGAATAGGCTGCTGAAAAGGAGTTTTTAAAATTCCGAAGAATTTGCTTTTCTTATCCGTAAAAAATCTGATATGGTTTTTACTTCAAAATTTTTATCTCAATTTTTTTAAGGAGTTATTGCTTTGGAAGACAAGGGTATTATTCGCTTTGCAAGTCGTATGGATCAGCTTCCTCCCTATCTCTTGGGAATGATCAACAATATTAAAACCGAAAAACGACGAAATGGTCTTGATGTCATTGACCTTGGCATGGGAAACCCCATGGACCCGACACCGGACGCGGTCATCGACAAGCTGGTGGAAGTGGCCAAGGACCCAAAAACACATCGGTATCCGGAAAGCTCGGGCATGCCCCATCTCAGGATTGAAATTGCAAAGTATTATAAACGGCACTATGGCATTGACCTTCAGGCCGAATCCGAGACCTATTTCACCATCGGCTCCAAGGAAGGAATTTCCCATCTCTGCCTGGCCCTCATGGGACCCGGCGATTCAGTCCTGGTTCCGGCCCCGGCGTTTCCGATCCATATCTATGCTGCCGTCATTGCCGGTGCCAATGTCCTGAAAATACCCATTGCACCGGAAGAAGGTTTTTTAGACCGGATCATCAATATATGTGAGTCCTGCTACCCCAAGCCCAAGGTGCTCATGCTCAACTACCCTCACAACCCCACAGGGGTGGTGACCAATAAAGCCTTTTTTGAAGAAATTGTAAAGCTGGCCAAACGGTTCAAATTCATGGTCATCAGCGATTTCGCCTATTCAAAAATCACCTTTGACGGGTATCAGGCCCCCAGCTTTCTGGAAGCAGAAGGAGCCAAGGATGTGGGTGTTGAATTCGGGTCCTTTTCAAAATCCTATAACATGGCCGGATGGAGAATCGGGTATTGTGTGGGAAATTCCCAGATGATCCAGGCCCTGGGGAAAATCAAGGGCTATTTTGATTACGGTATTTTTTCCGCCATCCAGGTGGCCGGTATCATCGCCTTAAGAGACTGCGACAACACTCTGCCGGAACAGGCCAGGGTGTATGAAGCAAGAAGGGACGTCCTCTGCAACGGACTCAATAGAAACGGCTGGGATGTTGAAAAGCCCAAAGCCGGGATGTTTGTCTGGGCCAAAATCCCGGAGCCTTACAATAAAATGGGCTCCATGCAGTTTGCCGTTGAAATGATGAACCGGGCCAATGTGGCCGTCTCCCCGGGTGTCGGGTTCAGTGAAGAAGGGGAAGGATATCTGCGCCTGGCCCTGGTTGAAAAAGAGGACCGGCTGAAACAGGCTATCCGCCAGATGAAAAAAGCCATGGAAAGCCTCACTGTCTAAGCAGCGATGTCTGAAACCATGAAGCGCATTGAGGACATGGAGAGGCTTATCTATCATTGAAAATTCGGAGCATTGGTCCGAATTTTCAATGATAAAAATAAATCAATAATCCAGAGACGAGACCTCAAGTGCATGTTTCTGGATAAAATTTCTCCGGGGTTCGACTTCCTCACCCATGAGCAGGGTGAAAATATCATCTGCTTTTTCAGCATCTTCAATATTGACCTGGAGCATGATCCTTTTTTCAGGATTCATGGTGGTTTCCCAGAGCTGGTCCGCGTTCATCTCGCCCAGACCTTTGTAGCGCTGAACCGTAATGCCTTTTTTGGCTTCTAAAAGAATAAATTCAAACAGAGTGTCTGTGCTGTCAAAAGAATATTCTCGTTTTTCTTCTGATTCAGACTGTTTTGAAGATATGGAAAACGGCGGTTTATTAAAGACACTGATTTTTTCATACCCCCTGAGCATTCTTTTATAATCATTGGTCGCAAGAATTTCTCTTCCAACCCTTAAAAGGATTTGTTTTCCCTGTTTTTCATATATATCCATTTCATAAATATTTCTTTCCAGGTCATATTCGATTTCACCCGGAACATATTCAAGCGTCTTAAGGTCTTCAGACAGGGAGATAAAATTATTCTTTTCTCCCAGGAAAAATTTATCTTTTACCCCGTTTTTTATCAGGGCCAGCAAAAGGGCTGTGTCCATATCTCTTTTCTTCAAAAGGGACACGGCATGATAATAATCGGATAAATGGACAAGGAAGGTATAAAACTCTTCTTCACTGAGAGGTTCTTTATTTCCGTTTAGAAAAATTTCTTTCTGCCCTGCAATTCTTTTAACAAGATAGTCGGAATATTCTTCTTCGTTTTTCAGGTAAACACCGCCTTTTCTTGACCCCACCCTGAAAAGCGGGGGCTGGGCAATATAAAGAAACCCTCTTGAAATCAGATCCGGCATCTGCCTGTAAAAAAAGGTCAGAAGCAGGGTCCGGATATGTGACCCGTCCACATCGGCATCGGTCATGATCACGACTTTATGATACCGAATTTTTTCAATATCATATTCTTCGTTACCGGCACCTGTACCTAAAACGGTAAAAATATTTTTTATTTCATCACTTCTGATAATTTTATCAAACCTTGCTTTTTCAACATTGAGGATTTTTCCCTTCAGGGGTAAAATCGCCTGAAACCGTCTATCCCTTCCTTGTTTGGCGCTGCCGCCCGCTGAATCTCCTTCCACTAGAAACAATTCTCTTTCAGCAGGATCTGAATACTGACATTCAGCCAATTTTCCCGGTAAAGAAGCATCCAGAAGAGATCCTTTTTTTCTTGCCAGTTCCCTGGCCCTTTTTGCTGCATCCCTTGCCCTTGCGGCGTCTACAGCCTTGGCAATGATTTTTTTGGCAACATTCGGGTTTTCTTCAAGGTACTGGCTTAATTTTTCGTTTAAAAGGGATTCGACAATGCCTTTTATTTCATTATTTCCCAGCTTGGTTTTGGTCTGTCCCTCAAACTGGGGTTCCATGAGTTTTACGGAAATAATAACCGAAAGACCTTCCCTCATGTCATCCCCGCTGATTTTCAGGCTCTGCATGTTTTTTGGGATATTATTGGATGTGGTCAGATAGGCATTTATCGTTCGGGTCATGGCTGCCTTGAACCCAGATACATGGGCACCACCCTCAATGGTCCTGATATTATTGGCAAAAGAATACAGCTTTTCTTTATAGGTGTCATTATACTGAATAGCCACCTCTATCTGCACATCTTTTTTATCCCCTTCAATATGAATGGGTTCATGAAGGGCCACGCAGGATCGGTTCAGATATTCCACAAAGGTAACAAGCCCGCCTTCAAAATAAAAATTATCTTTTTCAGCCGACCGCTCATCTTCAATAATGATTCTGAGTTTTTTATTTAAAAATGCCAGTTCCCTCATTCTCCGGGAAAGAACTTCATAGTCAAATTCATTCTGATTCATGATTTCAAAATCAGGAGAAAATATGATTTTTGTTCCTCTTTTATCCGTATCCCCGATGATTGCAAGATCAGTCTGTTTATGACCTTTTGAATAAGATTGATGATAAATCTTGCCGTTTTTATATACTTCCATGTCAAGCTGAATGGAAAGCGCATTGACCACTGAAATACCAACTCCATGCAACCCGCCGGACACTTTATAGGAATCCTTGTCAAATTTTCCGCCTGCATGAAGTTTTGTCATGACCACTTCACAGGCAGGAATTTTTTCCGTATCGTGCATTTCAACGGGAATTCCGCGGCCGTTATCCAGAACACTGACTCGATTGTCCGGGTGAATAGTCACAATAATAGTATCACATTGCCCTGCCATGGCCTCATCAATACTATTGTCCACTACTTCATAGACCAGGTGATGAAGGCCTTCGATATCCACATTCCCGATATACATGGAAGGCCTTTTACGAACAGCTTCAAGGCCTTCTAATACTTTTATACTACCGGCATCGTATTCTTTTACTTCATTATTTTCATTCATGATATATGCATCGCCATGATTACACAAATAAGCCTGTTATTATCAAGGCTTCTGATAATACAAGGGCTTTTGCTTTCTTTAAGGTTTAAAACCACTAGACTGTCTTCAAATAAACTCAAGGCATCCAGAAAATACCTCGGGTTAAACGCACTTTTAATTTCATCCTCTGAGAACGGGATCATGATTCTTTCTTTTGATTCGCCGATTTCAGGATTGGTGATGGTAACAATCAATTCATTGTTTTTAAAATTCAGAATCATGCTTTTATATTCTTCAGAGGTTAATATGGATATACGTTTCATAAGGGTTGAAAACATGATTTTATCCACTTCAACCTGTATCATCTCCTGATAGTTGATAACAGGTTTATAATCCGGGTATTCTCCCTCTAATAGCTTAATCATGACGGATTCATTTTCATCTTTAAAAATAAAATGATTTTCCTTTATGCCTACACTGAAACTTTCTTTGCTTCCGTCAATAAATTTACTGAGCTCGGATAATCCTTTTTTCGGGATGATGATACTTTCATCCGGAAGGTTCAGATTCCCTTTAAATTCTGCATCATAACAATGAAGCCGTTTTGAATCCGTGGAAACGATTCTTAATCTTTCCTGGCCGTCTTTTATTATTTTCTCGATTAATGATCCTAAAACATAAATTCTTTTTTCTTCTCCTGAGTAACCGACAATGGATGACATCTCGACCATTTTTTTAAGGTCTTTTGAACTGATATCAATAAATTCAATATCTTCTATGACCGGTGTTTCAGGAAAATTTTCATAATCAGAAGATACTATATGATAAATACTGTCTCCTTTTCCGATCTCAACCCATCTGTTTTCCACTTCATTGACAATAATTTCGTTATCCGGGTATTCTCTGATGATTTCATAAAATTTTTTTGAATTGATGGATAAAACACCTTCTCTGTAAACCTCTGCCCCATAGGTTCCATAAAATACCGTTTCCATATCGCTGGCGGTAATGGTGATCTTGGAACCGACTGCTTTTATCAGAATATCGGATGTAATCGTCAGACTGGTTTTTCTTCCGGTTAATCCTTGAATTTTTGAAAGTACATCTGCAATTTCTTTTTTATTAAATGAAATCTTCATCTACTGTCCTTTTTTCAAAAATTTATGCTTTTTTCAACCTTAAATATTTATATTAAAACACCTGATTTATCAATTATTAAATAGTTGAATTGTATTATTAAATATAATTTAAAAAAGAATAATAATACTAATAAGGGGTGTTCAAATGTTTAAAACTTTATAATAATCTGAATTTATTTATAAAAATATTAAAAAAATCGTTTAAAGAATGTTTGTTTCTTTGATAAAACATAAAGGTTTTAAACCTGGTATTTTCTATTGTTCAAAACCGGCTGGTTATGAACAATTTTTTAAAAAGAACCGATCCAGTTTTTAATATCCTGTAATCCTTTATGATTCCAGTCATCAGAAACACGTTGTTCAAGATATTTTAAAAAGAGGGTGTCAATAACTTCATAAATTCTAAAACATAAAAATGCCTTTTCAAGAATCAACCCTTCAATTTCATCCCCGGTTTTTGAAAGATCTGTTTTAGGTGTTTTAAGGCCGGTAATATTAAAACTTTCCCCTTTGATGGTGAATTTATATTCATCTTCATTAATTTTGCAAAGAAGATTGATCTGGGTTACCCAGGCCCCTTTTTTCAAGGCTGTGGTTCCCTCTTCAAGCCCTGCCTCGTCTCCTTTAATAGTGATTTTTTCCTTGGATTTATCCCCTAATTTATTTTCAAGAACAATTGAATTACCGATTTCAAAACTAATAATATCCTTTGAGTTCAGCAAAACTGAAAAATCTTTCTGGGTTTCAATGGAAAACCAGATCCAGGTTAAAAAATCATTTCCAAGAAATTTATATTTATTATAAGCCGCTGCAATATCAAGCATGGGGTTTTACCTCGTATATTTTAAAGGAGTCATTGAGAGTATCCTGTCTTTATCGGAATTTGAAAAAGCGGATTTTGTTTCAACAAAGGTATAAGGAAAGAGCCGGACAGGTTTAAGTTTAAAACTTTTAAAGAAGATGGTTTCAAAAAGCTCGTTGGCTGCTTTCTGTGTAGAGAACAAATACAGATTTTGTTCTTCATAATTCCATAGAATTTCATAAACACTTGGAATAGCAGGAATTTTGTGCATGAGAAGGTCCATTACCATCTCTTTTATCTCTTTTTTTTCATTTTTTGAAATAAACTGTCGCCCTGATTTTTCCATCTTTTTTTCAATTTCAATGGCCATATATTTTTGAATCAATCTGATGGGGATGGATTTTTTATCAACCCTTAGAGAAAACAAAAAATAAGTTCCAAACTGAAAGGAAAATTTATCAAAGTCCGGATTATAAGGGCTTTCAAACGGGGTCCATCCGGCAGAGATTGCGTCAAATTCACTTTCAAGTTTTGGAATTGAATAAGTAATCAGGCTGTTTCGAACTTCTTCGGCTGCAGAACTCTCAAATTTTCCATCAATATGGTACCGGCTGATGGAATGTGTTGAAGAGATTAATCCCATGGTGTCATCCTTAGGCTATGTTAATGATTAAAGTATCAGTTTTATTAAAAAAATTTATTAATTAAACAGTGTCTCTTTAGCACAGGTGAATAAAAATTGATAGAACTCGAAAGGTATATTAATGGAATCCTTTGGATATTATCAAACATATCTTAACTATCGAGTTTCTTTAAATTATTTACTTATCAAACCATTTATTGTATGACAAAAGGGTTAAATCGGGATTTTAAAAATAGTTTAATAATATAAATGAGGTGAAAAGATGAAAAAAACAATGCAGACCATTGATGGAAATACGGCAGCAACCCATGTGGCATACGCCATGAGTGAGGTTGCTGCCATATATCCCATAACACCGTCAAGCCCGTTGGGTGAAATAGCCGATACCTGGGCCTCTAAAGGTAGAAAAAATATATTCGGTCAGGTTCTTGTGATTAAACAGATGCAGTCTGAAGCAGGGGCCGCCGGAGCGGTTCATGGATCACTTGCCGCAGGCGCCCTGACAACAACCTTTACCGCATCCCAGGGGCTTTTACTTAAAATACCCAATATGTATAAAATTTCAGGAGAGCTTTTGCCATGTGTATTCCATGTGACGGCCAGGTCTATTTCCGCCCATGCCCTTTCCATTTTCGGGGATCACCAGGATGTCATGGCTGCCCGGCAGACCGGTTTTGCCATGCTGGCTTCCAGCTCAGTCCAGGAAGCCCAGGACCTTGCCCTTGTGGCTCATCTGTCAACCCTGGATGCACGGGTTCCTTTTCTCCATTTTTATGACGGGTTCAGAACCTCCCATGAAATCCAGAAAATAGAAATGATTGAATATAAAGACATGGCTTCCTTATTCAATTATGAGGCGTATAAGGCTTTTAAAAGCCGGGCCATAAACCCGGAACACCCGGATACCAGGGGAACGGCCCAGAATCCGGATATCTATTTCCAGGGCAGGGAAGCGGCCAATTCCTATTATCTTAAAGTTCCGGCCATTGTAAAAGAATATATGAAAAAAGTCGGGGATCTCACCGGACGAGAGTATAATCTCTTTGATTATGTGGGAGATCCTGAAGCCGATAAGATCATTATTGCCATGGGGTCGGGCTGTGAAGCCATTGAAGAGTCCATCAACAGGCTGAATGCCGATGGCGAAAGGCTCGGACTGGTGAAGGTCCGTCTTTACAGGCCTTTTGACCGGGAAAGTTTTTTCAGAGCCATTCCATCCACAGTAGAAACAATAACGGTACTGGACAGGACCAAAGAACCCGGAGCCCTGGGAGAACCCCTTTATACCGATGTCTGCACAGCCTTCATGGAACATGGCATCAGCCCCAAAATCATCGGAGGCCGATATGGCCTTTCCTCCAAGGAATTTACACCAAACATGATTAAGGCTGTCTATGACAACATGAAATCCTTTCAGCCGAAAAATCATTTTACCGTGGGAATCATTGATGATGTCACCCATACCTCCCTTGAGGTTAAAACCGGTTTCAATCCGGCGCCGGCCGGTACCATTGCTGCAAAATTCTGGGGACTGGGTGCCGACGGAACCGTGGGTGCAAACCAGAGCGCCATCGCTATTATCGGGGATAATACAGATAAATATGCCCAGGGGTATTTTGCCTATGATTCAAAAAAATCAGGGGGACTCACCGTATCCCATTTAAGATTCGGGGATGTGCCCATCAAATCCACCTATCAGATTGATAATTCCGATTTTATCGCCTGCCATAAATCCAATTATGTGGAGATTTACGATGTCTTAAAAGGCATAAAAGAAGGGGGAACCTTTCTTCTCAATTCTCCCTGGTCGGTTAAGGAAATGGAAAAATTCATTCCCGGAAATGTCAGAAAAACCATTTATGATAAAAAATTGAAATTCTATAATATTGATGCGGTTAAAATTGCAACGGAAGCCGGTCTTGGCGGAAGAATCAATATGATCATGCAGACCTGCTTTTTCAAGCTGGCCAATGTTCTGCCCGTGGATAAAGCCATTGGCCTTCTCAAGGATGATATCAAGGTCTTGTTCGGCAAAAAAGGAGATAAAATAGTTTCAATGAATATTGAAGCCGTTGACAAAACCCTGGACAACCTGATTGAAATCAAAGTCCCGAAATCCTGGAAAGATGGTGTAAGCACGGAAAAAACCGTTGAAACGGCAACATCTTTTGTAGATAATGTCATGAGAAAAATAAATTCCCAGGGCGGTGATGATCTTCCGGTGAGTGTGTTTGCGCCGGACGGGGTTTTTGAACAGGGAACGGCCCGGTATGAAAAAAGAGGGGTGGCCATTGATGTTCCGGAATGGATTCCGGAAAACTGCATCCAGTGCAACCAGTGCGCCTTTGTCTGTCCCCATGCTGCCATTATTCCAATTGTTGCCACGGAAAAAGAACTGAAAGGCGCCCCCAAGAATTTTGTGATGGAGGACGGCAAAGGCAAGGACATGGAGGCCTATAAATTCAGAATCCAGGTGAACCCGCTGGACTGCCAGGGATGCGGAAACTGCGCCGATATCTGCCCTGCAAAAGTGCTGGCCCTTGTCATGAAATCCCTGGCCAGCCAGGTGGAAGGTCAGGTGGACAATCATAAATTCTCCAAAACCATTTCCTTTAAAACCGAAATCCTGAAACGGGATACGGTTAAAGGCAGCCAGATGGTTCAACCGCTGCTGGAATTTTCCGGTGCCTGTGCCGGCTGTGGCGAAACACCCTATGTAAAGCTTTTAACCCAGCTTTTTGGAGAACGCATGACCATTGCCAATGCAACGGGTTGTTCCTCCATCTGGGGCGGATCGGCTCCGGCAACCCCCTATTGCACCAATGCGGACGGGGAAGGTCCGGCCTGGGCAAGCTCGCTTTTTGAGGATGCGGCAGAATTCGGGTACGGCATGATGCTGGCCACAAAGACAAGGAGAAATACCTTGGCGGCAAAGATTCAGAAAGCCCTTGAAACCAAGACCACCTCTGCCGTGAAAGACGCATTGACAGGCTGGCTGGCCAATAAAGAGGATGCGGAAGAATCAAAAAAATATTCATTTGCCTTGAAAAATCTTTTAAAAGATCAGAACAGCGGCCTTTTAAAAGAAGTCTATGAAGAAAAAGATCTGTTTGTGAAAAAATCCCATTGGATCTTCGGTGGCGACGGATGGGCCTATGATATCGGATTCGGCGGGCTGGACCATGTTCTGGCTTCCGGAGAAGACATCAATATCCTGGTCATGGATACAGAAGTGTATTCCAATACCGGCGGCCAGTCTTCAAAGGCAACCCCCACGGGAGCCATTGCAAAATATGCAGCATCGGGGAAAAAGATCGGCAAAAAAGACCTGGGCCGGATGATCATGAGTTATGGCTATGTATATGTGGCCTCCATTTCCATGGGCGCCAACAAAAACCAGACCTTGAAAGCCTTTGTTGAAGCGGAGAAATATCCCGGACCCTCCCTTGTCATCTGTTATGCCCCCTGCATCAATCAGGGCATCCGGAAAGGCATGGGCAAATCCCAGCTTGAAGGAAAACTGGCCGTTGACTCCGGCTACTGGCCCCTTTACCGGTATAATCCTGAACTCATCAAAGAAGGGAAAAATCCCTTTGTTCTGGATTCAAAGGCACCGGATGGCACCTTGCAGGAATTTCTTGGCGGCGAGACAAGATTTGCCGCCCTTGAAAAGAGTTTCCCGGAAGAGTCCAAACGCCTCAGGGCCAAAATTGAAGAAGAAGTAGCGGATAAATACACCATGTTTAAAATGATGGCCGATGCCGGTAAAAAAGAAAAATAAAAAGGAATTCATCTGATAGATAATAAAAAGGGCCGGGACGTTCCGGCCCTTTTTATTGCCATACTCACAATAAAATATCAGAAAGACGAATATGACAAATCTCATGCGGCAACAGGCCATTGATGGCCTGAAACAAGGGGATATCTTTGTATATAAAAGAACGTTTACAAAAGAAGAAACCCTGGAATTCGGAGATATAACCAGAGATTACAACCCGGTTCATTATGATGAGCGCTGGACCCGGGAAAAAGGGTTTAAGGGGCTGATCTGCCATGGCCTTCTCGTGGGGTCAATGATCTGCGAGTTCGGGGGCCAGGTGGGATGGTTAGCCGCAAGCATGAATTTTAAATTTATCCAACCCGTCTATTTTCAGGACACCATTCAATGCAGGGTAACCATCACCAAAATAGGGCAGGAGGGACGGGCTGAAGCCGAAGCGGTGTTCACCAACCAGGAGGGGCATCAGGTGGGCAAGGCCCATATGACCGGCCGTCTGCCCATGGAAAATGGAAAACAGGTTTTGTCTGCCATGATCGCGGAAGGCGACCCGACAAACAAACTATCCGACGCCTCTTATCCTTTAATAAAGGACTAAACCGGATGGAAATCAGCGCCTTCTGTTGAACATTGCCTTCCATAAAAGATTTCCAAGTCCCTGGCCTTTTTTATAGGGGTTTCCTTCCAGATAAAGGGTGTCGACTTTTAAGCCGGAGAGGGATTCTTTCTTCAATTCCAGGGGATTTTGATTCAGCACCACCATATCGGCTTTTTTCCCAGGTTCAAGGGACCCTCTGGTCTTATCGTCAAACCCTGCCCAGGCGGTTTCCCTAGTAAACATCCGGAGGGCTTCCATGACGGAGACAGCCTGCGCTTCATTATAATGGTTGCAGGCACAATGGATTCCGTATATGGGGTCCGGGAGGGTAACCGGCGCATCAGACCCGCCGGAAATATGGATGCCCATGTCCAGCATGGTCCTGAAAGGGGAAATATCAAGGGATCGATTGCCCAGGATTTTCTGAAGATAGGACAGGGGTTCCAGGTTCAAATGGAGCAAAGAGGGCTGGGCCGCAATGCCGATATGATATCGGGCACAGATGTCAAGTCCTGCCGGTGTGACCAGGGACGCATGGATGATGCTGTGGCGGTGATCTTTGCGGAAATTATGTTTTAAAACCGTTTCAAAGGTTTGGGTTGCCTGGTCAAAGGCTTTGTCGCCAATGGCATGCAATTGGACCTGGAGCCCCTTATCATGGGCTTTCTGAACAAAATCAACCAGGGTGTCATCCTTATAAAACAAGATGCCGGAATTACCCGGATCATTTTCATAGGGTAAGTTCAGTGCAGCATCAAGGGAGCCGAAGCAGCCGTCCAAAGCGGTTGCAAAACACCCGCCGATCCTTGGCAGGTTTCGTTTCAGCACTTTTTTGATGTCCATGGTCTGGAAAAACACCCGGAACAGGAACGGATTGGCAAGGCCGCCGGCCATGAACCGGACCATGTCCACATCCAGATCCAGAGGAAATCCCACTCCTTCGGCAGGATGAACAAGACCAATGCCTTGTTCCGCCATTTTATCCACTGCCGAGAGCATATGGTTTAATAATGCAACCGGAGAGACTTTGGATGAAGCATAATCCACGGCCTTAAAAAATGCTTCATGGAAAAGCTGCCCTGAGTCAGGGTGATATCCTCGAAGGCTTTTTATTCCCGCGGGTAATAGTTCCAGCATGGCTGTATTGGCAACACTTGCATGGCCATCATATTTCACCAGCATCATGGGCCGTTTTTTTTCAATCCCATCCAGCTCTTTTCGTGTGATCATCCGCTTTTCTTCAACACTGTGGGCAGAAAGGCCAAACCCGAAAACAAACTTTGAACCGGTTTCTTCCATGTGGTTTTTTACAATATTTGCGAGGTCTGAAAAATTTTCAGCCTCTCTCACATCCAGGGTGGAGGAAAAAAGCGAATAGGACGTGAAATGAAGATGAGAATCTGTAAATGCCGGAATCAGGACTTTTTTGCCAAGTTCAATAACAGGGGTTTCCCGGTATTGTTCCGGAAGCATATTGCCGGTAAATTCGATGATCCCGTTTTTTTCCACCAGGTATTGAAAAACTGAGTCAGTGTTATCGCAGCTAATCACCGGTCCTTTGAAAATATTCATCTGACACCCCCTTATTTTTTTGATTTTTCAGTTTGATGTATCATGATTTTTGCCCCCATGTAACTATAAAAAAGGCGGGTTTTGATCTGAATTCTTCATCATGATAGTCTTTTTCCATGTCCATCGCCCGGATAGACCGGATGAACCGGTTTTGTCTTTTTGAGTTTGGAATTGACCAGGGAAAATTCAAATGCTAATTTCCCGGAAGGCGTCGGGGTTGTAAAAACAGTACCGGGAAAAAAGCCGGTTTGTAAGATAAAGGAAATAACCGGAGGAAAAAATGGAGTTAACAAAAGCAACCACCATTGAAGAGGCTTATCAGGTCTTTGAAACCAATGTTCCCTTAAACCAGGAACAAAACCGGGAATTTTATGTTGATATTTATCATAAGGATCTTTTAAACCTGAGAAAAGATCTGAAACTGAATCGGATCCCGGATAAATCCTTTTTTGTCACAGGGCAGTCAGGCAACGGAAAAAGCACGGCCCTCAATTTTCTTCCGGATGAAACCATCAACCTGAACGAAGGCCAGGTCGGTGCTGATATATCGCTGCGAGCCAAATTGCCGTTCTGGAGTTTGATCAATTTTGATTCAGGATTCTTTGCAAAATTTAAAATTGAAAAATCAAGCCGGGAAACCATAAGAGAGATATTCACCCTGGATAAGCTTGAACTGGTTGAAAAAGTCAATGACATGATCCGGGCATACAAGAGCCAGGAAAATACCGGCAAAAAGTTGTTGATTATTATTGATGACCTTGAAAAAATCAGGGATCACGGCCAGACCAGGGAGCTGTTTATTGATAATATAGACGTATTTCAAAAGATAGAGATTGATGCGGCCAGGGCCATACGATTAAGATCCATGGGCTATAAAATCCTGACCCAGACAATCCCCGACAGCATTACGCCTAAAAATAGGCTTCTCATGGGGGAATATGTCATTCCCTAATTTTTTTCACTTTCAATCACCGAGCGCACGGCGCAATAACGGTTGCCGCTGAGGCGGCCCAGGATATCCAGACCCTGCCAGTCCACCTCTCTGTCATCCTTTAATAGATCATCTCTCACATGAACAAGCTGTATCCGGCCCAGCATCAGATTTCCTGCATGGGGACCTTCACTCACGGTCACGATTCGCTCCAGCGTACATTCAAAGGCAATTTTGGCCTCCTGAATCCGGCGAGGCTTAATGGTTTTGGAAGGCAGCCAGTGAATGCCTGTAATGGAAATATCATCGGTCCCATAGGGGATGGACTTTGCGCTGTATTCCATGATGGCAAGAAGGTCCACCGACACCAGGTGGACCACAAATTCCGGAACCTCTTGAATATTTCTGGCCGTGTCTTTCAGGGTTCCGTCGGCCCGGTTCACCACTGAAAAGGCCAGAACAGGAGGCGACCAGGATACGCCCGTAAAAAAACTGAACGGCGCCAGATTGGTTTGGCCCTCTTTATTAATGGTCGATACCCATGCAATGGGCCGGGGGATGACGGCACTGGTCAGAAGGTCATGGGCATGCCTTGGTTCTAATGCCATCAGGTTGATTTCCATGGTTGGTTATTCCTTTCATAATCGCTGCTCACCGGCAGCCTATCTGCGGCAGGGTTTAGTTGAAACATCAGAGCCTCCAATCGATAGATTCCATTCTTTTTCCAATTTTCCAGAGGGTGGCAACCAACTCTTTCTCATCGGGCAAATCGCCCATCACCAGATCTTTGAATATGGTTCTATAGGTATTCCGGATATGGTCCCAGGTCTTTTCAGGTTCGTCAAAAATGATTGCTTTACAAGGCGGCACTTTTAACCACTCATTGTCATTCTTATAGCTGATAAAATCATCTTTCCCCACTTTTTGCAGCATGCTGGCAAATTCATCGCTATTAAAAAATGACTGAACCGATCCATTGCTCAGCATAAGGTGAAGGTCATAGATATGCCTTATTTTATTGGATAAAGCCGTATACGGGTCATCCATCCGTGAAAATCTGACCAGGCCCATTATTTTCTCACAAAATGTCCGTTCAACGCTGAGGGCCTGGACATTAAATGCTTCCATGCCATATGTTTCAATCAACGCTTCCTGTCCGGCAAGCTGCATGATATCCAAAACATAGCTGCCGATTTTTTCAATCGTAAACGGTTCATAATTCCCCAGCCAGGTCGCTTCAATGACCAGTTGCTCCCTTACCTGCCCGAAGTTTCCGGCAAAAAGCCTGTTGTATTGGTGAACTGTTTTCCGGATATTCCCTTTTTTATGGGTCAGCCCCTCTATTTGAATTTCCGGCAGCACCGTTTCAACAATCTTGCTGATCCGCCGAATCCTGGTTTTCAACTGGTTATCGGTTTCCCCCTCACTCCGCAGGACAACCAGATCAATATCCTCGGAAAATCTCTGAATCAATTGCAGGCACTTTGAAAGGCAGGTCCCTCCTTTGAAAACGATCTGATCTGCTATATCTGAATGGAATATTTCATACAGCACCAGGGTGACCCAATAATCTTTTTCCACATAGATTTCCGGAATCCCGAACCTCTGAGAGGCGGCTAAAACCGCATCTTTAAAAAGTTCTGTATTTTCATGGAGATTCAATCTATCGGATATTCCATTTCCCTGCCGTAGACAGAATGTCCGGAGTTATGCCCAGATCATAAACCGTCAATGGGTTCATGCTTTGTGACAATTGTTCCAGGTCCATATCAGCGGATACCGTTTCCAATAATGCCCCTAAAAGCGCACGGGTCCGGGGCGGATAGTCGAGCCCATACCGGACAATCTGTAAGCGGTCTTTCTTTTTCAAGGATGCCAGAGCAGCCATGATTTGTTTTACAGCGATTTTTTTATCCAGGTCCGAGATCTGTTTAAAATCCTTTAACGCATCCAGGATTTCCAGCAATTGATAATTTTCATTTGATACATCCACATAGCTTTTGACCCGCCGGACGTTTATATTACCGATCCGGGTACGGATTTCCTTTAATTTGCTTGCAACCCTGATATCCCCCGGAACCTGGGTGGTTAATCCCATCCGGTTATACAATGCCGTGCCCGTGATGTAGGCAATTCTGTTTTCTCCGACAAATAGATAGGGGCGGAGTCGGTCTTCTTCGCCGGGCTTAAGTTCCCCGAATACGGTTTTCTTTGGTTTATAAAAAACACCGACCGCTATCCGCTTTATTATCTTCCTGGCGATCAGCCGCTCAATGGCTTTGGCCGCAGCGCCATACTCATTGTTTGCAATGCCCAGTTGCTGATATTTAAATGTCATGCCCACGGGCATTTCAGCAATTTTTTGGTTTATTTTTTCAGAAACTTTCACAGTCTTACCCTTGTCTTCAGATTTGGGTGAAGGGTAAGCTTCGGCTCATTTTTTGTCAAGTATTTTCCGGAAAATACTTGACAAAATCCCTGAAAAGGAAGCATCGGGGTATAAAAAAGGGTTTCTGCTGATGTCCATGATTGCCAAGGACATTTATTCTCAAATACTGCCTCAGTGAGCGGCGCGGCTGCAGAGTTCCACGAAAAAACCCGAAAGTATTCCGCGTCCGTTCAACTGCCGGGTTGGCATTTTTCGGTCGCATCGAGCAGAGTCTGGAATTTCGAGCGGAGATCCGGGAGTTTGGTTGTCGCGACATCCCAGACTATGGTGTAATCAACCCCAAAATAATCGTGGATAAGCCGATCACGCATTCCGGTGACTTTACGCCACTCGATATCCGATTGCATCGCCTTGACATCTTCAGGAAGTTTTTTTGAAGCTTCACCGATAATCTCGAGGCTTCTAACAAATGCTCTCTTTAGCGTTGGGTTCCTGACAAAGGAGTCATAATCCATATCCGATATCTGAGCTAAGATGTAGTCGATTTCGTCCAGGATATGATGGATGTATTCATGCGGCGATAGAGACACGCTCAACCTCCCTTAGAATATGTGGCCCGATATGTGGACTGAGAGCCTCTGTCGTAATCAATTCGACTTTGCGCCCCAAAAGTTTTTCAAGCAGAAACGCAACCTCCATAAAATTGTCGAAAGTGTGTTTCTCGGGCATGAATTCCACGAGAATATCAATGTCACTCAAGGGTGTCTGGTCACCCCGGACAAATGAACCGAATAATCCAATATTTTTAACGCCATAGAATGCAAGTTGTTTTTGTTCGCTTAAAATACGATGAAATATTTGGTTTTTAGCATTGGTTTTCTCGGCCATTGGTCCCTCCCTCCACTAATCCTTTTATGGTAGCAGAATACAATAAAATTCATTGGGATGCAATTGGTTCTTGTTTGGATTAAGTTACAATGCCAAAAAAAACGTTAAGTTGAGCGGCTGGCAAAGCCAGAGGGTGTCTTTGTTCTGGTCCAGGCGAACTTGAATCTGTGTCTGACCATCATCGGCTTGGCTGCGGCATCATAGTCGTTGTCTGAAACGGCCCCTTTCTGAGTCCGGCTCACGACTTCAAATATGTATAATCACCTTTCCTCTTGTGTGTTTCGTTTCCAGTTGAGCATGGGCATCACGAATTTTATCGAGCGGATATATCTTATGGATAACAGGTTTGAGCTGCTTTGCTTCAACCCAATCCCGTATCCTGTCCAAATCCCCGGAATCTGACTTTACAACAACCAGCTTTGCTTTCTTGCGGGTCAAAAAACCAGTCATCGCCACGCTGATCAATACATGGGGTTGCACAACGGTGGATACCCATACACCCCTGTCTTTCAAAATCGGTTTGACAGCTTTGAACCGCTGATTGCCGAACACATCAAAAAAAATGTCAAACCGCTGCCCAGAATGTGTAATATCTGTATAGCGGTAATCGATGCAGTTATCCGCACCCAGTTCATGCAGAAAATCATGATTGCGCTCATGACTGACGGCCGTGACACAGGCACCGTAAATTTTGGCAATCTGCACTGCAACAGATCCAACGCCACCCGAAGCCCCATTAATGCAAACATGTTGTCCCGCCTGTATGCCTGCTTTATCACGAAGGGCCTGCAGTGCCGTCAATGACACAAGCGGAAGAGCAGCCGCTTCCTCGAAAGATAATGCTTCAGGTTTCCTGGTGAACCGTTTTGGGTTGACTGCAATATATTCTGCACATGTTCCGCCCTTCCAGCCATCGAGCATCCCATAGACCTCATCATTTACCCGAATTTTTTTGACCGCCGCCCCTGTTTCAGCAACTTTTCCGGCAAAATCAAAACCCGTCAGCATTGGAAACTGTTTCCCGGTAAACCATCTGAAACGCCCTTTGCGGATGAAAATGTCTTTTGGATTTATCCCTGCCGAGTGGACACTTACAAGCACCTCATCCGGTTGCAACTGCGGTCTCGGCATTTCAACAATTTCCAGCACATTTGATGAACCATAGGCTGTCATGACGGCTGATTCCATGAAATATCTTTCCTCCTAACCCCCATGCCCAGGTGGGCACAACAAAGCATGAAACACTTGCAAAAATAAAGAGATGGTCATAACTATCAGATTTTTTATTTACGACAATAAAATGAAGGAGATAGCTATGACCAAGAGATTAGATACCAC
>JANNUH010000029.1:0-37675 GCA_031395015.1 Desulfobacterales bacterium
CAGTAATAACAATGTCACATCTCCCATGGCACGCCGTCGAACTGGCCAGGGAATCAAATCCACCAAACGCGAAATTAAACCCACTAATTCTGTTGATACTCCATTCCGAACCAAAGTTGATGTCTTCATATGCACCCCTCCTTATTATTGCCATATGAAAACATTATAAACGGTAATTTAGTATTTGCCAAGTCCCTTAAAAGTCTGAGGGTTTTAAAACGGTAACCATGTACCTCATCTTTTGGTTGGAAAAAAGGTCAAGATCAATGAAATTACGGTTTTTTCTTTACAGCCTCTTCAGCAATTGCTAATCAGGAGTATTCACAAATTTAACACAATATGATTTATCCTGGTTTTAATATGACCCCCACATATGAAGCACTGAACCTCAGAATTAAAGAGCTTGAAACGCTCACCCAGAGAACAAAGGAAGCGTTTCAGATTACCCGCACGGCCAGAAGAAATTACAAACGGTTCCTGCGGTTCCTGCCCTATCCTGTTCTTGTACGAGACCCCGAAGGCTTTATCACCTTTCTCAATCCTGCATTTACCGAGACCTTTGGCTGGACCCTGAATGAATTCAAGGGGAAAAAAGGAGATGAATATGTCCCCAAAGCGCTTTCAGATGAATTGAACAACAGGATAAAACACCTGCCCATAAAAAAGAATACCCTGCAATTTTATACCAAACGGCTGACAAAAGACGGCAAGTTGCTGGATGTTTTGCTCCGGGTGGGTATTGAAAGAAATAAGTCCAGCAACCCCGGCGGAATGATTATCGTCATCCGGGATGTGACCATGGAAAAGCGATTCAACCGGAACCGGGAGGCCATGACCCGCATCAGCCAGAGGTTGCCCCAGTACCCGGACTTAAGAAAGCTTCTTTTTTTCATCAACACCGAGATCAAAGAGCTTCTGGAAACGGAAAGCGCCAATACCATCCTTCTGGATGAAGCCCAGAAGGAATTCTATTTTTTAAGTGCTGCCCACGATGATCCTGCAACACGGGAACGGATTGAGAACACAAGGTTTTCCGTGGATGAACTCTTGTCCGGGCAGGTGGTTAAAACCGGCAAACCCATTATGATGAATACCCTTTCAGAGGGACAGAACCATTACGAGACACGGGACCTGAAAATCGGGTACAAGGTAAGAAATGTGCTCCTTGTGCCCCTGCGCACCAAGGACCGGATTATCGGGATTCTTGCCGCAGACAATAAAAAGACCGGGGATTTTGATGAAACCGATCTTGAAACCCTGAACACCATTGCGGCAACCGTGGCCCTTTCCATAGAAAATGCCCGGGTATCAAGGGAATTACGGAAAGCCTATGAAGAGGTAAAAGGCCTGAACAACGCAAAGGATAAAATGATCAGTCATTTGTCCCATGAGTTGAAGACTCCCGTGGCAATCCTTTTAAGTTCATTTAAAATCCTTTCAAAAAAAATGTCGGAATTGCCCGGGGAGACCTGGAAACCGACCATGGATCGGATCCAGAGAAATCTGGATCGTATCATTGGAATTGAAAGCGAAGTTTATGATATTGTTGAAAAAAAGGAGGTTTTCCATCACCAGCTCTTTTCTCTCATTCTGGAGCAATGCCAGGATGAATTTGAATCCCTGATTGCCGAAGAAATTGGAGAAAAAGGAGTCATTGCAAAAATCAGGCAGAAAATCGAAGAAATTTTCAATACCCCTGATCTTGTTTTTGAAGATATTTCCCTGAGCCGATTTGTGGAAAAAAGGCTTGAGGCCATTAAACCCGATATTGCCCACCGGAAGGTCACCCTGACCAACCGCCTGAAATCCTCTTCACTGATCCGGATCCCTGCCGAACCCTTAAGAAAAACCGTGGACGGGCTGATACGCAATGCCATTGAAAACACACCGGATGGGGGGAAAATAGAGGTCCTTGTTAATCAAAAAGGCAAGGGTGTGCAATTCATTGTAAAAGACCATGGAATCGGTCTGACCGAGGAAGCCCAGAAAAGAATTTTTGAAGGTTTTTTTTCCACCCGGGACATCATGAATTATTCATCAAAACGGCCCTATGATTTCCATGCCGGCGGAAAAGGGGCTGATCTGCTAAGAATGAAAATTTTTTCAGAAAGGTTTAATTTCAAGATTTCCATGACTTCCACAAGGTGCACACGAATCCCGGAAAATAATGATGTCTGCCCCGGTTCCATGGGGGACTGCCGGAAACTATCCGGCCCTGAATGTGACGGGATGACCATTGTTACCTGTTTTTTCCCTTTTCCTGAAACTGCCTGAAATCCGCTGATCCTGTTCTATGATGCTTTCACCTTTGCGGTCATACCGATGTATATGGCCAGAAGCACTACAACGACACCGGCCCATGCAGATATTCCCGTCTGTCTGTCAAAAAAGGCAACATCCCAGACAAAGGAAAGCGCCGGCTGCATGAGAAGAATCAGCCCGGCATGGGAGGCCCTGACCTTGGGCAAAGAATTGGAAATCACCATCCAGGCTATGGTCTGGATGAACAATCCAAGGCAGAGAAGCGCCAGAAGGGTTGAAAGATCCGGGATTGCAAAAGAAGCCCCGGACAGATGGATTTTCCCGCCTAAAAATACAGTACAGGAAACCGATAACAGCATGAGATAATAAAACAGGGAGAAATCTTTTTTATCTGACTGGATTTTTCTCAATAACAATAAAAACATGCTGTAAAATAATGCGGCTGCAAACCCGAGAAGAATTCCCGTCCGATACTCCGGGCTCAATTTTTCAATATCCAGCCCGATAATCAGAAAAAGACCGATAAAAGCCATGGGCAGGGATAAAACAAATTTTATATTGATTTTTTCCTTGAATACCAGAAACCCCACAATGGTGAGAATAAATACCTGGCAGTTCACGAGGATGGTGGCAAGCCCTGGCCCCACGTACTGAATGCTCGAATGCCAGGCCCAGAGATCAAGGGCAAAGAAGAATCCGCATAAAACCGCCAGAAGATTGTTTTTCAGTGATCTTTTTTTAAATTCTTTTCCGGCAATACAGGCGCAGATCAAAAAGAAACTGCCGAAACACACCCTGTAAAAAGCAGAAACTGTGGACGGGACATGGGATATTTTTACAAGAACGCTGGAAAAACTGATGATAACCGCACTGATCGTCAGCAAAACAATGGGTCTTAATTCATTTTCCCTGCCCGGTATCATTGCCATCCTCCCCTGTTAAATCATGGACGGTAATGGTTCACGCAAAGCCTGTCAAGCGAAAATATCCGAATACCATGGAGAAAAAAGGATTTCAGGTTTAGAAGAGATCTTCTGCCTGCGGGGTGTCAAAAACAGGCCGGTTCCACATATAAATCTCCAGATCAAGGGTGCCGTTTTTTAAAAACTTTACCCCTTCCGATTCAAGAAGCGCTTTTTGAAGTTCCCGGCCCCTGGACGGCGGAAGGGAAATTCTGCCTTGGGAATTGACCACCCGGTGCCAGGGAAGATCATATTTTTTTGACATGGAGTGCAGAAGCCGGGATATCTGCCTGGCCCCTCCGGGTTTGCCTGCCAGTGCGGCGGCCCGGCCATAGGTCAGCACCCTGCCATCGGGAATATGTTTAATAATATCTAACGCATCCTGCGTAAATCGGGTCAGCATCCCTAAGTCTCCGGAACATTTTTATATTAAATCCCGGCCTATCCTAACATCTTTTGATTGAATATGAATTGTAAATTGATCGAACCTGTTTATTTTTTTTAAAATTTGTTATGAAATACTGGTATCTTTTAGTAAAAAAAGGTATGAAATTTATTTTTACTCTGAAATCGTGTTTTTAAATTGTTAATCCATTATGGATTGAGAAAGGAGAGGACAATAATGAAAAAGGTCGGAATGATCGGTTGGCGAGGCATGGTTGGGTCTGTTCTCATGGAGCGGATGATAACGGAAAAAGATTTCAAAAGATTTACACCGGTTTTTTTCACCACCTCCCAGGCCGGACAAAAAGCCCCGGATGTGGGGATAAACACCTCTCCCCTCATTGACGCCTATGATATCGACAGCCTTATGGACATGGATATTATCCTGACCTGTCAGGGCGGGTCCTATACAGAGGTTGTCCGGCCGAAACTGGCCGAAAAAAACTGGCCCGGATACTGGATTGATGCGGCCTCTACTTTAAGAATGGATGATCAAAGCATCATTGTCCTCGATCCCGTCAACCGCAAGGTCATTGATAATGCCTTATCCGACGGCATTAAAAACTATATCGGCGGCAATTGCACGGTATCCCTCATGCTCATGGCCCTTGGCGGTTTATTCCGGAACGACCTTGTGGAATGGCTTACGTCCATGACATATCAGGCCGCTTCCGGTGCAGGTGCCAAAAACATGGAAGAACTGGTCAGACAGATGCAGGTGATCGGTAAAATTGCATCTCCGATCCTTGAGAACCCGGCTTCAGCGATCCTTGATCTGGATAAGACCGTTATCCAAACCATGAGATCCGATGTTCTCCCTGTTCAAAACTGGGCTGTCCCTCTGGCAGCAAGCCTGATCCCCTGGATTGACCGGGCCATGGAAAACGGTCAGACAAGGGAAGAGTGGAAAGGCATTGCTGAAACCAATAAAATTATCGGCAGATCCGGCAACCCCATCCCCATTGATGGGCAATGTGTCCGAATCGGTGCCATGAGATGTCACAGCCAGGCCTTTACGATCAAACTGAAAAAAAAGGTGCCCTTAAATGAAATCAAAGCCATGCTGGCTGAAAACAATGAATGGGTCAAAGTGATTCCCAATAACAAGGAAGATACCATAAGAAATCTCACACCGGCTGCCGTAACCGGCACTTTGACGGTTCCTGTGGGCCGCATCAGAAAAATGACGCTGGGGGATGAGTATCTCACGGCCTTTTCAGTGGGGGATCAATTGCTCTGGGGTGCTGCTGAGCCGCTTCGAAGAATTTTGAATATTATTCTTTAGAAGAGTGTAGCAAACAAGAGAGGGCGGGTCAAACCAGGGGGACCGGGATCATTCAATGCCAGATTCCCTTTTGTACTGAGGGCTTTCATCAACTAAAATATCTGTAAGCTATGATTGACAAAGGTCTTAACATTTTGACCTTGATTTTGGATAGTCTTTGATTTTATTGACAAAGATTTTAGCGGTCACGATCTGTATGCCTTGGTAGTGCTTGAGTTCCAGAAGATGGTTGTCTCCGGACACAATAAAATCAGCCTTGGCTTCCAGGGCACAGGCAAGGAACTTGTTGTCTGTAGGATCGATTGTGATTCGATCGGTTTTGTAAAGGTCTTTGGTGATCAGGGCTTTTCTGAACACCAGTTTAAAAAATCGCTTGATATTTTCTTCATCTGGAGCAAGCCGTTGTTGTATTTTTGGATAATGCAGGACCCGGTTGACCTCTTTGATGATGTCGATGGAGGACGCCAGGATAAAATCCAGGTTGATCCAGTGGTCCTGGAGCTTTGCCGAGACCGTATCCCTGCCGAACAAGCCGGAGACAAACAGATTGGTGTCGATGACGGCTTTGAGCTTAGGCTCCAATTTTATCTCCGGATTTTTCTTCTGCTCTTACATACTGCACCGCTTCATCCACAATGCTGTCAATCTCGTCTTCAGAATAATCCTTTGCATTGTCCCGAAATTCTTTAACAACCCTGCGCATCTGGTTTGTCCAGGCAGCATCAGAATGGCCGAGCATGACTTCTTCGAGTCTGTTCTTAATAATCACACTGTCGATGATGATCATGATGGCCTCTTTGTCGTGGGGCTTGAGTTTGGCAACCATTTCAAACTGCTCCAGAAGTTTTTTGTCCATGATCCTGGTGTCGGGCACCCCTTCGCCTTTGTCAAAGATAAGTTCGTCCGCAGAGATGCCAAGAGTTTTTGCGATGTTCTTTATGACTTCCAGGGTGGGTGATGAATTGCCTTTTTCATATCTTCTGATCTGGGCAATACCCACTCCGATCATGGCAGCCATTTGTTGCTGAGTTAGCCCTCTATCGTTTCTCATTTTTGAGAGTTTTTCAGAAAACGGCATGTTCTTTTCCTCCAGTTTTATTTTGACTGAGTTATTATAACACATGTTTTGGGAATTTCCATCAATATGTGATTGCTTATTGCATATATTCTTGAGATAAAATATCAAAAATGATATCAAAAATACATATTGGATATGTATTTTTTAGAGGGCTCTACACCTTGAACCGGAAGATAAAAAAAACCTGGCCGAATGCAAGCGTTGCAGCCTATAAATATGACGGGGCTGGCAACGGCATCGGGCTGTTGTGGGAAAAGATCAATGCCGAGGGTTCAACCGAGTTTATATCCTATAATGAGATGGGACGGGTTATGACGGAAAAGCGCCAGCCGTGTTGATATTGATTTGTAAAGATCAAACAAATTATGGATTTTGCCTGTTTCTACAACCGCGCCCTTTGTGCCTCAATATAGGCTTTCATCATAGCCTCAACCTGGGCGCCGATCTTTTTCATGTGGGCGATACACTCGTGTTCGGGTCTTCCCGGATAATTTCGAAAGGCGATCAGGATACCGGATAGGCAGGAAAAAAGCGTATGGGATAAAAGCCGGATTTCTGTCTTACACCCTGCCTGAACAAATACCATTTCAAAGGCATCCATGAGCCCCCGGCCGATTTCATTGAATTTATCAACGGATTCCATCTCTTTATTGCCGTGAAGGGCAAAATGAGTGATCATTCTCCATTGGGATTGCTTTTCAATATAATAGTCCAGAAAATAGTCAATGGTAGTCTGGATAACGTCCACATCCTTTTTGTGAATCTTCTGATTCAGCTCCCGGATAAATGTACCGGCGTCCTGAAAGACTATCCTTGCATATAATTCTTCCTGGCTGTTGAAATAAGTATAAATGGAAGATTTGGATATCCCTGCCGCCTTTGCAATTTCAGCCATGCTGACCTGATCATAGGTTTTTTCCCCGAATACATTTCTGGCCGCCTCTGTAATCAGATTCTGGCGCAGTTCCCGTTCCTGTTCCTTTAATTTACTCAATGTATCTTTGATCATCTCTGCCTTATCTTCTATTTTTTGATTTTCGTCAAAATACCACATATTTAGAATTCAATCAAGCAGCGGTTGACAGATCGACCGACGTTCGATATAAGAACCAACAGACATGAACTCTTTTAACCTGCAATATCGGCTGGTCTGAACCGTTTCAAAGGAGGGAAACCATGCTGCCGGATAAACCATGGCACAAATTCTATTCAACCGTAACCCGTTCCATCAATTACCCTGATGTGACCATGTATGAATCCCTTTTGCGGTCCGTCAACAGGGTGCCGGACAAAATCGCCTGGGATTTCATGGGAACCGTCTGCACCTACAAAGCATTCGGGGATCAAATCTCAAGATGCGCCGATGCCCTGGCATCTCTCGGGCTGAAAAAGGGAGACACCATCACCATTTCCATGCCCACGACGCCCCAGGGCATCATCTGCTTTTATGCAGCCAACAAAATTGGTGCCAAGGCTTCCATGATTCACCCTTTGTCAACAGAAGCGGAAATTGCATTTTATCTTGATATTTCCAATTCCTGCATGGCCCTGACCCTGAATGCATTTTATGCCAAGTTTGACCGGGCCATGAAAGACACTGCCTGCAAAACCCTTATTCTTGCAAAAATCGGGGATTATCTGTCGCCGGTGAAAAAATTCGGGTTCTGGCTTACCAAGGGAAGAAAGATTCCAAAGGTTCCAGAAGAAAAGCATGTTTTCTTCTGGGATCAGTTGATGAAAAGCTCTTTTCCCATGGCCCCCAAAGCCGATATGTCTTCGGACGATACTGCCGTGATCCTTTACAGCGGCGGGACCACGGGTAAACCCAAAGGCATTCTGCTGTCCAATATGAATTTTATTTCAGAAGGGATGATGGTGGCGGCCTGGGGCAATCTTTGTGAACACGATTCCATCCTTGCCATCCTGCCCATATTCCACGGGTTCGGACTGGGGGTCTGCATTAATGCGGCCTTTATGGGCGGCGGGAAAAGCATCCTGGTACCCCAGTTCACCCCGGAAATCGTGGCAAAACTCATTAAGACCAAAAAGCCCAATTTTATTATCGGCGTCCCGACCCTTTATGCAGCCCTGAACAAGAACAAGGATTTTCAGAATTCCGACCTTTCCTGTATCAAGGCTGCCTTTTGCGGGGCCGATACCCTGCCCACCACGGTTAAAAATGAATTTGAACGGCTTGTCAAAAAAAGAGGCGGCAATGTCAAACTGCTGGAAGGTTACGGCCTCACCGAAGCCGTGACCGCCATCATGGCCACCCCGTTGGATCATTTCAGGGAAGGCAGTGTCGGCATCCCCTTTCCTGACATGGATGCCAAAATCGTCCATTTGCATTCCATCAAAGAAGCTGAGATCGGTGAGGACGGGGAATTGTGCCTGTCCGGCCCGGCCGTGATGAAGGGTTATCTGAATAATAAAGCAGAAACCGACTCTGTATTGAAAATCCATGAAGATGGAAAACTCTGGCTGCATACCGGGGATATTGCAAGCCAGGATAAAGACGGGTTTTTTTATTTCAAACTCCGCCAGAAACGGATGATCAAATCTTCAGGCATGAATGTCTACCCGGCCCAGGTGGAAGAAGTCCTTTATAAACACCCGGATGTGTCGGATGTCTGTGTCATTGGGGTACCGGATATGGACCAGGTGGAACGGGTCAAGGCCTTTGTGGTATTAAAACCCGGCACCAGCGCAAGCCCTGATAAGGAAAAAGATTTAATCGCCCATTGCCGTAAAGAACTGATCAAATGGAGCTGCCCCAGAACCATTGAATTCAGGGAAACCCTTCCCACCACCCTGGTGGGAAAAATTGCCTATAAAATCCTTCAGGACCAGGAAATCGAAACCCTTCGAAAACAGGGTGAATACACAGGAGATAAATAAGATGAAGGAAATTGAAATTTTTCATGGAGCCGTCAACCATATTCAGGACACGGCTTTCAACATACAGAAAACCGGCCGAAAAATAATCGGGTACCTCTGCTCCTACGCACCCGAAGAACTTATATATGCGGCTGGTTTCCATCCCATGCGGCTGTTCTCCTCCAAATCCGAGATCATCCTGGCGGAAAACCATCTCCAGTCCTATTGCTGCTCCCTTGTCCGGGGAGTCCTGGAAGACAGCCTGGCCGGAAAACTGGATTATCTTTTCGGCACGGTTTTTCCCCATACCTGTGATTCCATGCAGCGGTTAAGCGATATCTGGCGCATGAACGGCAAATATCCGTTTTTTGCCGATGTGGTCCTGCCTGCAAAGCTCAATACCGAAAGCGCAAGAGCCTATATGGCGGATGTACTGGCCCGATTTAAAAAGGACCTTGAAACTGCCATTGGAAAGGAAATTACAGATACTGATCTGAAGGCCTCCATTACCATATTCAATCAAATCCGAAAAAACCTGTCAGCCATCTATGAATTAAATTCCAAAAACCCAGGCATCATAAGCAGTCGGGATCTCTATAGCCTTGTAAAAGGCTCCATGATCATGGATCGAAAAGAAGCTGCCGGGCTTTTATCTCTGGTTGTGGCCCATCTTGAAAAAATGAGCCCTTTGGCCAGAAAAGGGAAACGCCTCATCCTTTCAGGTTCTGTCTGTGATACGCCGGATATTTTTGATGCCATGGAAACGGCCGGAGGCCTTATCGTAGGGGATGACCTCTGTACCGGCTCCCGCTGGTTTGAAGGTCAGGCAGCAGAAGATGAGCCGCCCCTGTCCGCCATTGCCTCACGATATATGGACCGGGTGACCTGCCCGGCAAAGCATTCAGGTCTTACCACCCGTGCGGAAAACCTGATCTCCCTTGTGGAAAAGAACAAGGCAGACGGGGTTGTTTTCCTTTTTTTAAAATTCTGCGACCCCCATTCCTTTGATTATCCCTATCTTAAGGAATCCCTTGATAAACAGGGCATTAAAAGCACGGCCTTTGAAATGGATGACCAGCAGCAGAGCCTTGGCCAGTTCATGACCCGGATTGAAACATTTATTCACATGATATAATGAAGGATTCTCATATGTCTGAAAAACCCAGTGAAACCATAAAAATAAAAGCAGCAAAAAAAATGCGGGACCTTATGACCGCCTATTATATGGAGGCCCTGAGCGCTGGGCAGAACAACAAGCCGGTGGCCTGGATCACCTCGGGCGGCCCTGTGGAACCCCTGGTGGCCATGGACATCATCCCGGTTTATCCTGAAAATCACGGGGCCATGATCGGTTCGGCCAAAATGGGGGAAGACCTCTGCTCCAAAGCCGAAGATATGGGATACAGTTCCGATCTGTGCTCCTATGCCAGGGCCGACATTGCCTGTTCCGTGGTCAAGGGTGGGCCCATCGGCGGGTTGCCAAAGCCCGACATGCTCATCTGCTGCAATAATATCTGCGGCACGGTCCTGAAATGGTATGAAGTCCAGGCAAGGTTTTATAATGTTCCCTTGTTTATCCTGGACACACCCATCTGCCATACCGGCTATTCCCCGGAAATCGCAAAATATGTCCGGACCCAGGTGGATGAATATATCGCCTTTCTCGAAAATGTAACCAAAAGAAAATTAGACCATGACAGAATGACCGAGGTGGGAAAACTCTCCCTTGAAGGTCAGCGCCTGTGGCAGAAGGTTCTCAATACCACTGCCCATAAGCCCTCTCCCATGTCTGCCTTTGATGCCTTTTTCTTTCTGGCCCTCATCGTGACCTTGAGGGGCACAAGAATTGCCGTTGACTTTTACAAGGAATTGATCGAAGAAATGGAACAGCGGATCAAGGACGGCATCAGCAGTGTTCCCGATGAAAAATACAGGCTTCTCTGGGACAATCTGCCGGTCTGGTACCAGCTTAAATGGCTGTCGAAAAAATTTTCAGACCACAATGCCTGTCTGGTGGCCGATACTTATACCTCGGCCTGGTGCGGGACCATCAAATATATTGATGAGAATAATTTTCTGGATTCCATGGCCGAAGCCTATACACGAATTTACCTCAATATCGGAGTCGACCAGATGGCTGACGGGGTTCTTGACATGATCCGGTTTTACGATGTGGACGGTTTTGTCATGCATTCCAACCGCTCCTGCAAACCCTATTCCTTCGGTCAGATGGACATCATGAAAATCGTGAGGGAAAAAGCGGGTATCCCGGTTCTCATGATCGAGGCGGACATGGTGGACCCGAGAAGCTTTTCACAATCCCAGGTGGAAACAAGAATTGATGCGTTCATGGAAATCATAAAACAAAGGAGGAGCTGATATGAAATTTGATCTTGACGGAAAAATCTGCCTTGTGACCGGCGGCAGCCGGGGCATAGGGTTTGAGATTGCCCGGTCACTCCTGGCTGAAAATGCAAAGGTCATTATCTGCGGGCGGAAAGAAGCATCGCTTGAAAAGGCGAAAGAAGCCCTTTTGACTTCAAAAGACCTCATGCCTGAAAACCTCCTGCCCGAGAACCTTATGACTGTACAAGCCCATATCGGAAAACCCGAAGATGTGGATAGGCTTTTTGAAACCATTGAAAAGACATTTGGAAAGCTCGATATCCTCATCAATAATGTGGGCATGAACCTGATGACACCGGGCATTGCCGACCTTGATCCAAGTCTCTGGCAGAAAATCATGGATACCAATCTTGGCGGAACATTTCTCATATCCAGAAAAGCCGCAGCCATGATGCGAGCCAGAAACCAGGGCAAAATCGTTACCATCTCATCCATTGCCGCCACCAAAGCCTCGCCCGGTATGGGGGTTTACGGCATTGCCAAGGCCGGGATTGAAATGATGACAAAGGTTCTGGCATCGGAACTGGCTTCCTTCAATATCCAGGTCAATACCGTGGCACCGGCCATGGTCAGGACTAAATTTTCAGAACTGTTCTGGTCCAATGCAGAATTGCTCGCCCATATCACCAGAACCATTCCCATGGGTCGAATTGCTGAAATCGAAGATGTGGTCAAGCCTGTATTATTTCTCGCCTCGGAGGGGTCCTCCTATATCACCGGCCAGACCCTGATGGTGGATGGAGGGTCAACCGCCGTATGATCCATGCAGGCATAGACATCGGTTCCATTACAGCCAAGGCAGCCCTGATAAAGGATGGCATTCTCATTGGCACCCTCGTCATTCCCACGGGTTACAATCACCTGAATGCCGGTATCCGGGTCTTTGAAGCCCTTCTGGAAAAAACAGGAATTTCAAGGACGGATATTGCAGCGATTGTGTCCACAGGCTATGGCCGTGCCAGCATTGATTTTGCAGACAAGGCCATGACGGAAATTATCTGCCACGGCACGGGCGCACATTTTTTAAACCCTGATATCCGGGGCATCATTGATGTGGGGGGCCAGGACAGCAAAGCCATTCTCCTTGACAGCCAGGGCCGTGTGGAAAATTTTGCCATGAATGACAAATGTGCGGCAGGCACGGGAAGATTTCTGGAAGTCATGGCCCGTGCCCTGGAAGTGGACCTGGATCAAATGGGCGAATTCAGCATAAAGGCCGACCACCCTTCAAAAATCAGCAGCATCTGCACAGTATTTGCCGAATCCGAAGTCATCTCCATGATAGCCAGCCAGGAAAAAAGAGAGAATATTATCGCCGGTATCCATGAAGCAGCCGCAGCCCGTGTGGCTATCCTGGCTGCCAAAATCGGAATCAAAGGGCCTGTCATGATGACCGGAGGGGTGGCCAAAAACAAAGGTATGGTGGCTGCCCTTGAAAAACGGCTGGGACTGAAACTTATCATCGGGAGTCTTGCCCAGGAAAACGGAGCCATCGGAGCTGCGGTGCTGGCATCCGGGCTTTGATGGAGAATAGGAGATTACCGTGAAGCGTTTATTCATTCCACTTATCATTATTTTTATTTTGATACCTTTTTTTCTTTTTCAGTCCAATGCCATTGCAAAAAGCCCTTCCGAGCTTCAGACCTTCCAGGTGTTCTTTGAAAACGACCTTTTCGGGGATACGGATAAATATTATACCAACGCGGTCCAGTTGACCTGGCTTTCCAAGGATCTGAAACAATACAAGGACGATGTCCGTCTTCCGGAATGGACCTTTCCCATCATCCAGGCCATCCCTTTTTCCGGTGATCCGGACAGCACTCATAATATCGGTATCGTTCTGGGTCAACAGATTTTTACGCCTTCCGATATCCTGGCAACCACCCTCATCGAAAACGACCGGCCCTATGCCGGTTTTCTTTACGGCGGTCTTGCCCTTCACAGCAAAACAAAAACGGTTCTCGATACCCTTGAAATCCTCATGGGTGTGGTTGGGCCTGCCGCCAAAGCTGAATTCTCGCAGAATAAAGTTCATGAACTCCGGGATATCCCCACGGCAAAAGGATGGGAGAATCAGCTTCACAATGAACCCGCGTTAAGTCTTTCCTGGCAGCGCAAATGGCGGCTGCATAAGCGTGAGTTTTTCGAGTTCCTGGAATATGACCTCATCTCCCATTCCGGCCTGACGCTTGGGAATGTGAGGACATCCGGATTTGCCGGTGGAGAAATCCGGATAGGCCATAATATCCCCTTGGATTTCGGCTCTGATATCATCCATGCTGGTGCTGGCATCAGCGCCCCGGTCATTGAGAATTCAACATCAGGCTGGAAAAACGTCGGTTCCCATCTATTTTTAAGCTCCCAGGTTGAGGCTGTGGCACGGGACATATTTCTGGACGGCAATACCTTTGAGTCCAGCCCTAATGTGGATAAAAAACCTCTGGTGGCTGACCTTTCGGCTGGTTATGCCTTCAGCTTTGATACCATCAAGATTACCTACCGGCATCTTTTCAGGACCAAGCAGTTTGACGGCCAGGAACAGGGGCAGGTCATCGGGTCTTTAACCCTGACAATCTCTTTCTGATCGGTTGTTGTCCGGAACTCCTTGGTAAAGCGAGAATTACAGGCTGAACTTTCCAAGTTCTTTTTTCAGATTTCGCCAATCCGGTATGAACCTGTCCATGAATCCTTTGAACCGGGCATTGTGTCCTTTCTCCAGAAGATGAACCATTTCATGGACCGTTACATATTCAAGAAATTGAGGGGGAAGATGGATGAGTTTCAGGCTTAACCATATCCGGGCGGCATTGATATTACAGCTTCCCCAGCGGGTTTTCATTTTCCTGACCCCGAATTGGCGGATTTTCACCCCGATCAAAGGCTGCCATTTTTCAAGAATGGCGATAATAGACTTTTTCATTTCTTCCCGGCACCAGCCGTCAAGAAGGGCTTCCCGTTCCAAGATCCCTGAACCTGGATTTAAAATCAGGTGAATATGATCATCATTGGAAATAGATACACCCCGCCCCTTATCCTGTTCAATAGCCTCAAGTGGATAACCCTTTCCTTTAAATAAAAATTCTTCACCCGTGGTGTATGTTTTTTCAGGGGAAGGCGGTCTTGCCGGCCTTTTATTCACCTGCCGGATGATCCAGTCTTTTTTTGACAGGATGGCGCGGTTGAGGGACTCAGGGTCAAGGTGAACCGGGGCTGAAACAACAATTATTTCTTTTAAGGGATAAACCCTGAAATAGATATTTTTGATTCTCTTCTGAACAATTTCAATATTGAAACTGCCGAAATCAAGGGATGATATTTTCAATTTAAGGGGTGTTTTCTTTGCCTGTAACCGGTTTCCGGCTTTTTAATTTCTGGATGATGGCATCGACGGAATCCCCATTGGGTGCCATGGCCATGGGATTCATCTCAACAAGGGCTTCCCATTCTTTGATGCAGCCTTCAAGATCATTCAGATCGTGCAGCAGCACAACCCCTTTATTAAAACGGGCCGTTTCAAAGGACGGGTCCATGGCAATGGCCTTGTCAAAGGTCTCAATGGCTTTTTTAGGTTCATTGTTCCTGCGGTACATGGTTCCAAGATCGGTTATCACACCCGTTCTTCCAGGTTCAATGGACAAAGACTTTTCATAGGCATCAATGGCATTTTGAGCCTGATCTGAATCATAAAACAGATTCCCGAGGTTTGTCCAGGCCTCTGAATCATCAGGGTTATCTTTAAGATATTGTTGAATTTCCGCAATTTTTGCCGACAACTCCATGGAAAGATCCTTATGTTCAGCAGGCTCCCCCTTTTGCACGGCTGTTTTGCCCTTTTCCTTAAAAAGATTCTTCGGAGCAAGCTTGAATGAAGAATACAGGGTTACACCGAAGAATCCGATACACAAGCACAAAAGAACCGCATACACCAGGGTTTGTTTTTTTATATAGCCTGTCAAGGCTTTTTCTTTGTCAAGGGTCATCACTATTAATTTTCCATTTTTGTTTTATATGCATAATAAAGAAGCCCTTGACCATTTAGGTGGTGAAGGGCTTCTTTTAAAAGTCAATGAACTGACGGGTTCAGTCGAATAAAGGGTTCAACTAGTCAATCGTGACATTTTTTGCGGCAGGACCTTTACTTCCTTCTTCAATCTCAAATGTAACGTGGTCGCCTTCTTTCAGGGATTTAAAACCCGCTGCATTAATGCTTGTGTGATGCACAAATAGATCTTTTCCGTTTTCCTGCTCAATAAATCCAAAACCTTTTGAGTCGTTAAACCATTTGACGATACCTTTAGCCATACTGGCAATCTCCTATAAAAAATAAATAATAATACTGTCCCCGGCTTGAGGCGTAATGCCATGTTTCTACTGGAAATACGCCTTCGGAAGGGAACCCTTGCGCTTTACATAAACCAGCGCAAGCTGGATAATAATATAGCCTTGCCAAAAAAAGTCAAGAAATTTTTTAACAGAAATTTTTTGCAGTGTATCCCTTCCATGATTCATCTTTCTCAGGCTTTCAAGGCTTTAATTTTCCTGATATCTACGGATTTACCCAGAATCATCAATAAATCACTGTCTTTTATAATAAAATCCGCTTGGGGAACCAGGATGAAATTTTCCGGCACCAGTTCCTTTATGGCAATGATATGAACATTATACTGGGCTCTCAGGTTTAAGATCCTTAAACTTTTTCCAATGAATTCTTTGGGGGGATCAACCTGAACAAGGTCATAATCATCCGTTAAAGGAATAAAATCCATTACATTGGGTTGAGAAAGGCTCCTTGATACTCTCACCGCCATATCTCTTTCAGGGTGAATGATTTCCGTTGCGCCGACTTTTTTTAAAATTCTTCCATGATCTTCATCCTGTGCTTTAACCAGTATCTTTTTCACTCCGATTTCCTGAAGATGATAACAGATTAATATGCTGGTACTGATTTTTGTCCCTGTTGAAACAATGACACCATCCATTGTTTCCAATCCGAGCACTTTGAGCTTTTCTTTGTCGGTAGCCTGAAGAACGATGGCTTCGGTACAATGTGCATCAATGGCCTGGACCCTCGATTTATCCAGATCAATGGCAATGACTTCATTACCATCTTCGTATAAGGCTTTGGTTGCAAAAAACCCAAAATTGCCAAGTCCAATGACTGCAAATCTCTTCATTTTTTTCCTCTCATCCTATCATCATGTTTTCTTCAGATCGTTCAATGCCGTTGGAGGGACCACTACCGACAATAATATAGGAAAACGTCAAAACCCCGACCCTTCCTATGATCATCATCGTAATGATCATGAGTTTTCCCCACATACTGAGATCCGGCGTTACCCCCATGGATAACCCCACAGTGCCGAAGGCAGAGACGGTCTCAAACAGATACATGAGGAAAGTGTCCTGGGGCCGGTGGATTTCATGGCCGGTTATTGAATCGCCCATCAGCAGCATGAATATGATCAGGCCGATGATCCCGATGGATACCAGAACAAGGGTTATGCTTCGGTCAACGGTTTCCTTTGGTATGCTTTTCTTGAAAATGTTGACACGGGTTCTTCTTCTGATCCCGCTGAAGGTAAAGCCTACCAGCAATGCCAATGTTGTGGTTTTCACCCCTCCGCCGCAGGACCCTGGGGATGCACCGAAAAACATCAGAAAAATCATGATAATCAGGGTGGCATCTTTCAGGGAGCCAATGTCTACGGTATTAAATCCTGCCGTCCTGCAGGTTATGGATTGGAATATGGATGTCAGTATCCTGAATCCAAATGGTTTTCCTTGCTGAAATCCCTGCCGCTCTATGATAAAAATGAACAATGCCCCCAAGAAGATTAATATCAGGGTTGTCAAAAAAACTGTTTTGGTCTGAACAGAAAATTTGAACCGTTTGATTTTGTGCTGCTTGAACCAGCATTGCAGGTCATAAAGAACTGGAAAGCCAATTCCTCCAATGACGATGAGGCTACAGATGACTGTGTTTAGAAGATAACTGTCACTGTACTTCATCAGATTGTCCGGGAAAAGGGCAAAGCCTGCATTGCAGAAGGCTGAAACAGAATGGAAAACCGCTTGGAAAGCAGCTTTCCCAAAACTAAACTCGCCATTCCAGTGAAGGGTTAGAAAAACAGCCCCCAGAAATTCCACACCCAATGTCATCAAAATAATGCTCTTTACCAGGTTGAAAATATCTTCCCGGGGTTTTGAGGAAAACAGATCCTGCATGGCCATTCTTTGATGAAAGGCAATCCTTCTCCCCACCCAGTGGAATAATGCCACGGAGATGGTCATGAGACCCAATCCGCCGATCTGAATCAGCCCCAGGATAACACACTGGCCAAAACCGGTAAAACAGGTTCCCGTGTCTACAACGGTCAATCCTGTCACACAGACTGCAGAGGTCGATGTAAACAATGCATCTATCCAGGAGATACCATCATCTGTGGTGGAAGCCGGTATTTTCAGCATTACCGTTCCCGATAAAATAACCAGAAGAAAGCTTAGGAGGATGAGTGTTGCCGGATTCAGCTTCAGAATTTTACTGCGAAGATTCATGACATTATCTCTGAATTGATAAAATAATTACAGCGCCCATAATTGAAACTTTTGCATTCTTCATGCAACCTTTTTTCCTCTCGGTACTATCCGGTTCAAGTCAATGCATATATCAAATTTAATCTTTATAAACAATATCACACCTGAAATTCAGAACTGACCCAATGGATACCGGATCATCGAGCATCTTCCCGTGGGGAATGCTCAAAACCAGCACGGCGATAGTTTTAAAGTTCGATCTGGGAGCCGATCTCGATCACCCGATTAGGAGGAATTTTAAAATAGCCGGCAGGGTTTCGGGCGTTTCTGGCCATGAATGCAAAAAATCCCTTGCGCCATGTTGCCATTTTCGAAGGTCCGCTTGTAAGAATGGTTTCCCGGCCGAGATAATAGGTTGTCTTCATGGGTTCGAACTTTAGTCCCATGCGATCAGCCAGGGCCATGATTTCAGGAATCTGAGGCGTTTCCATATAGCCATAGGATGCAATGACCCGTGAAAAACCATTTTCAAAATCAGTAATGGTAAGCCTCTCCTCAGGTGCTATGGCGGGAGCATCCAACAAGGACTGGATGGAAAGAATGATAATCCGCTCATGGAGCATATGATTATGTTTGATATGATGAAGGAGTGCGATGGGGGTGCCCTGAGATGAAACAGACATAAAGACGGCATTACCCTCAACTCTTTTGATGGGGTGTTTTTTAAGATCGTTGAGAAGACTTTGCAGGGGCAGCCGGGCAGCCGTCATTTTTTGACTCATCTCTTGCCGGCCGTCTTTCCAGGTCTTCATGGCAATCGTGACGATTCCTGCGATAAGAAGGGTAATCCAGCCGCCATCCATTACCTTAAAGAGGTTGGTCCCGAAAAAGGCAAGGTCGAAAAACAAAAACCCGGAGACAAGAACCCCTGCCTTCCAGGTTGACCATCCCCAGACACGGGTGACAACCAGAAAATACATGATGGAGGTGACGCTCATGGTGGCTGTAACGGCTATACCATAGGCATTGGCAAGCCCGCTGGAATTCTTGAACGCCAGAACCAGGGCAAGACAGGAGATCATGAGTGCATAATTTACACCGGGAATATAAATCTGCCCCCGAACATCAGGGGAAGTATGAACGATCTTAAGACGCGGCCAATATCCCAACTGAATGGCCTGCTGGGTAAGGGAGAAAACCCCGGAAATCAATGCCTGGGATGCGATGACCGTAGCCAGGGTGGAAAGTCCCACCATGGGGAGAAGAAGCACCCGCGGCACCAATCCATAAAAAGGATTTACCGCCATCTCGGGTGATTGCATCAATAACGCCCCCTGACCGAGATAGTTCAGGATCAGGGCCGGGCAGGCAATGCCGAGCCAGGAGATTCTGATGGCCTTGATGCCGAAATGTCCAAGATCGGCATAGAGTGCCTCGGCTCCGGTGACGCAGAGGACAACGGAGGCAAGGACAAGGGCAGAGTGGAAACCGCCATCTTTAAAAAACGCAAAGGCGTAATAGGGGTTGATGGCCAGAAGTATCCTGGGATTTTGCCAGATCTCAGCCACACCCAATAAGGATAATGCCAGAAACCAGACCATCATGATGGGACCCAGTATTTTCCCAATGCTCCCGGTGCCTCTATGCTGATTCATGAACAGAAAGATGAGTACGGCACAGGTAATGGGCAACACATAGGGTGCGGCTGCCTTGGTGACTATTTCCAGCCCTTCAACTGCTGAAAGAACCGAGATGCAGGGAGTGATCACGCCATCCCCGTAAAGCAATGCAGCACCAAAGATAGCGGCAAGCGCTGTTGCCGAACGCAGAGGTGCAGACATTTTCCCTTCCTTGACCTGGAGCAATCCGAAAAGGGCAAAGATACCCCCCTCTCCATGGCTGTTCGCTCTCAGGATATAAATGACATATTTAATACTGACGATAAAGGTCAGGGACCAGAAAACAAGGGATATGACACCGAAAATATTGGCCTCGGTGAGGGCAACAGCGTGGGAGCCTGAAAAGCATTCTTTTATGGCATAAAGGGGGCTTGTGCCGATATCGCCGTAAACCACACCAAGGGCGCCCAGGGCCAGAGCCATGACTCCATTATGCGATATATTCCGGGTTTGGGCACCATTCGGCCCATCCCCGACCTTGGCCCGATGAAAAAAAGGCAAATTCATTTCCAAAACCTCCGGTTGTTTAACAAAAGGAGAAAATCCTCCGGCAACTCCGGTGAGTTTTCCCCCTCGACGCCTGCGAGGTTAGCTGACGGGCTCGGACCGAGAAGGTTGTCCTAGGCTTTGCAGCCATACGCCCCGTGTTATTTGGTTCCCCCGCTCCTTTAAAATAAGAACTCGGCGTTTAAGCGGCAGTGACAATATTCCTCCTGCGCTTTATTGTCAAGATAAATAAAGCCTCTATTAATCACCTCTATTAATCGTTTGACAAAATGCCTTTCGCTATGTACATTTAAATGTACAAAATAAGGAGGCGAAAATGAAAACTGTTCCATTCACCGATTTCCGAAAAAATGCATCCGGTTTTATAAACGAGGTTGAGCATGGAGAGACGCTCATCCTTATCCGCCATGGAAAACCGGTCGCTGAAATAGTCCCATTTTTAAACAGATTACAAAAGCTTCCTGTATGGAAACAAACCGGAGTTCGTTTGCAAATCGAGGGAATCGACCTGTCCTCTGCCATACTGGAAGATCGTGAGACTGTCGAATGAAATTGGCTGTTGATTCATCCTCGCTTGCCAAACGATATGTTCAGGAGATTGGCAGTGAAAAATTAGACCGCTTTCTGCAAAACGCAACGGAATTGGCCCTGTGTATCATTTTGGTTCCAGAGATTGTTTCCGGCCTTAACAGACGTATGCGAGAAGGCGCCTTGGACATCAAGGGGTATCGAGCGGTAAGGAAACAATTACTGAGTGATGTCCGTGATGCAACTATTCTGCAAATTACGCCTTCCGTAATCTCCCGTTCGGTTGAGCTACTGGAAAACAATGTATTGCGTGCAATGGACGCTCTTCATATAGCCTGTGCTCTTGAGTGGCAAGCCGACCTATTTATCACTTCGGACAGGCGGCAAATGAATGCGGCAATAAATGCAGGGCTTCGTACTGAATTATTAGGCCAACCGGAAAATCCGGCAGACACAAAAGATCGGGCCTCTGATTAGGTCGTTAAAATTCATCTTTATTTTCTGAGCACCTTCAGCTCGATCTCCAGTAAAGAGTAGGCTGAATAAAAAAGGCAATCGTAAAAAAGCCCTCAAGATGATCCATAACCGCAAAATATTTTTATTGGAAAAAAATACAAAAGGATATATTGTCAAGCGGCTGCCACGAGATATGAAGGCCTGAGTGGGTGGTTCGATTCTGAAGGGCTGGCTTTTTAGATATCGATGATTGAGAATTGATAAACAGAGATTTTAATGAAAAAAATTTTACTGATCCTGATGATATTTCTATTCAGCGCTGCCACTGTTTTTTGCGGTGCATTTGAAGACAGTTTAAGCCAAGCCGAACAAGGAAATGTCGATGCTCAATACACTCTTGGCTTAATGTATGATCAGGGTAAGGGCGTCCTTCAGGATTATCAGCAGGCTGCGTATTGGTATGAAAAAGCGGCAGAACAGGGATTTGATAAGGCTCAAGTTAATCTTGGGGCCATGTATGTGGATAATCAAGGCGTTACCCAGGATTATAAAAAGGCTGTATATTGGTTTGAAAAAGCCGCGGAACAGGGAGATACCATGGCTCAATATAATCTTGGAATGATGCACAGCCAGGGCAAAGGCGTTCCCCAGGATCTCAAACAAGCCTATGTCTGGTTGAGTTTAATAGCAGCACAGGAACACGAAAAAACAAGTGAAATGAAAGACATTATCGCTAAAAAACTAACGCCTCAACAATTAACGGAAGCCCAGGAACTTGCGGCAAAAAAGCAGTATCATATAGAGCATCCATCCGAATCTCAGGAGACGGCTCCTTCCATATCTGAAAAGCAGACTCCTTCCAAGTCCAAAAAACAGACTGCCTCCAAATCCAAAAAGAAGAGTTCTTCCAAATCTACGAAGCAGACGCCTTCAACGGCTAAAAAACAGACCCCTGTAAAAAAGAAATAAAGGTTTAAAAACTGCTGCGCTTTGCCGTTTATTTGGGAACCGGTTTTTTTCCCAGGGGGGCAAAGCACACGCCTGCCAGGCGGAAATGGGCAAATCCGAAAGGGATGCCGATAATGGTCACGCAGAGGCTGACTCCGGCAATAATATGGGAGATGGCAAGCCAGATGCCAGCCAGGATGATCCATAAAAAATTGGCAAGACTTGTTCCGATGATCCTTTCTTCACCCAGAGCCCTTGCATCCACCAGTTCTTTTCCAAATGGGAAGGCTGCAAAACCTGCAATTCTGAAGGCTGCAAATCCGAAGGGGATGCCGACAACCGTGATAAACAGCAGGCTGCCCAGAACCACCCACAGGACCCAGGCAAAAAAACCGCCGCCGATGACAAACCAGAGAATGTTCAAGATCAATACCATTTTGTCCTCTTCTTTAATTAATTGACTTGTTTTTATATAACGGGTTTACCTTCAAACGCAAGTCAATCTTGAATAAGATAGCCCACAAAGGGTTCAGCACAATGCCCATGCCGGGATGCAGAAAACGCCTTCCTCGGGTACCATGAATTCACCGCGGTAAATGATGAGGGAAAATGGAATATGAAGGCTCTTGTCTTTATGCTTTTCCTTGAATGCCGAAATACCGCGAAGATCCCTTTTATCCCACGTCTCTCTATGTTTGATCTCCACCGGGATGGTCATTCCGCGTGAAGTAATGACAAGGTCTACCTCAGAGGCCCGGCTCATTTCCCAGAAGAAAAAGGATGGGGGTACCTCCAGGTTTGCCCCCCATTTTATAAAATCGCTGATAATCAGGTTTTCAAAATAATGCCCGATGGAACCGGCCGCATCCAGCAGCAGCCGGTCCTTAAAACCCGACAGTGCCCACACAAGGGCATTGTCAAGAAAATACACCTTTTTTGACTTTTTTATCCGTGTCGACAGGTTCAAAAAAAAAGGGGGCAGCAGAAACCCGATCAGGCTTTCCTGCCAGATATTCACATATTTTTTGGTGGTGATCTGGTTAACACCAGCATCCATGCCGAGTTTCAGGTACTCCAGAAGGCTTGCCGTCCTTGTGGAGAGCTGGGCAACCACTTTCCGGTATCCGTCGATATTACCGATGTCTTTTACGCTGCGCATGTCTTTTTCCAGATAGGTTTCGATATAGTCCATTGTCCATCGAGGCACGGCTTCTTCGGATATCCTCGAAAAAGTGGGAGGAAAAAGACTCCGGGTCAAAAGCCTGTCAATCAGTTGAAGCTTTTTTACACTTTTGGGTTTATATTCCCGGATGAGTTCAGCCAGGCGCGCGGGATCAAGTGATCCTGAAAAGATGCCGCCATACACCGCTTCAGCGCACGTAAAACCGCCGATGCCTTCAAAATGTGAAGCCTCACTCATGGAAAATGGATAGATCTTCAGCATCTGTACTCGGCCCGCCAGCGTCTCGGCTGTTTTATCAAGAAGCTCCAGGCCGGAAGAACCGCTGATGATAAGCTTTAAATTGGGTGAATACCGGTCATGCAATATTTTCAGCTGTTCGAAAACCATGGGAAGCTTTTGGGCCTCATCAATAAAAAGATAAAATCTCTCATTGAGGCGGTCCAGGCTGAATCCGAGGGTTTCTTCTATCCTGTCCTGCAGATAGCCCTCCTTGTCCCTGACCCTGTCCCGCTCAAACACTGAGTCCAGGTTGAGGATAAATTTCTTGTCATCGGGCATACCGGATAAAAAATTGTTCACAGTCGTCGTCTTGCCGGACTGCCTGGGGCCAATGACCACTGAAATCAGTGAACTATCCAGATGGTTCGCAAAAGATGCATTGAATATTCTGGGAATGACCCTTATGGCAGTAGCGAATTTCATGCTGTCATAATAGAATCTCGATTTAATTATTGTCAAGCAATAATTAAATCGAGATTAAATCATCTCCTAAAAATCAGACGGGCAGGTTCAGTCAATCTTGCATCAAAGAAAAGAGAAAGTTTCCTGGTCAGAAAATAATTCAAAAAATTGCTGGATCATTTAACTATACAATATTATAATAATTTTTAAATACACTAAAAGAAATTGATAATAATTTGAATAAATAAAGTTGACAACCAGTAAACAAATATTTTAAGGAAAATTATGCTGAACACCGGGGTCAAAAACGAATTAATTCAGATTGTCGGTACGGGCAGATATCTGGACCGGCCCGAAGAACTGGCCTGTTATTCCTATGATGCTTTTGTGGAAGAATCCCTTCCCGATGCCGTGATATTTCCAACAACAACGGCCGAGGTGTCGGAAATATTAAAAATTGCTTCCCGATATAAAATTCCCGTCACCGGCCGGGGCGCCGGAACCAGTGTCTGCGGGGCTCCCATTCCCGTAAAGCACGGTATTGTCCTGTGTTTTTCAAAAATGGACGCCATTCTTGAAGTGAATACAAAGGATCGGTATATCATTGTACAACCCGGGGTGGTCAATGCCGATGTCCAGAAAGCCCTCCTGCCCTTCGGCTTTTTTTATCCGCCAGACCCCGGCTCCATGAATTCTTCCACCATCGGCGGGAATATTGCACAGAACGCAGGTGGTCCAAGATGCCTGAAATACGGCGTTACCGTGGATTATGTCCTGGGTCTTGAAGTGGTCCTGGCCTCGGGTGATATCATCCGGTTCGGCAGCCGGAACATCAAGGATGTGACCGGTTATAAGCTGTCCTCCCTTTTCTGCGGCTCGGAAGGCACTCTCGGCATTATCACGGAAGCCATTCTCAAGGTGCTGCCAAAGCCGGAAGCGGTGAAAACCCTGATGGTGACCTTTAATGACCTTGATGATACCGCAAGGGCCGTCACCGATATCATAGGGTCCGGTATCCTTCCCGCTGCCATGGAACTCATGGACAAACTGACCCTGAATGCCATTGAAGACGGGGCAAATCTCGGCCTTGACAGGAATGCCCAGGGGACCCTGCTCATTGAAATCGACGGGGTCAAAGAAGCCTGCGACAAGGAAATGAAAAAAATCATTGAAAAGGTCAAGGAAAACGGCGCCGTTAATATCCAGGAAGCCGCTTCTGAAATTGAACGTGAAAAACTCTGGACGGCAAGGCGTTCTGCCTATGGGGTTTTTGCCAAACTGGCTCCGGATATTATTTCCGAAGATGTGACCGTACCGGTCAGCAAGGTGCCGGAAATGACTCGCAGAATCATTGAGATCACAAACCGGTATGGCCTTCGGGTCGGGGTTCTGGCCCATGCCGGGGACGGGAACATGCACCCCATGGTGCCGGCCGACAAATCCAACAAAGAAGAATGGCAGCGGGTGGAAAAGGCTTTTGCAGAAATTTTCAAAGCTGCGGCCGACCTTAACGGCACCCTGTCCGGCGAACATGGGATCGGGCTTGCCAAGGCTGCCTATCTTCCCCTGGTGATGAATCAGGCCACCATTGATTTCATGAAAAAAATCAAACAGGCCATTGATCCGGACGGCATTCTCAACCCCGGGAAATTTGTATGAAAGACAAAATACTCCAGAATTGCGGAAAATGCGGGCTATGCCTGAACGCCTGCCCGGTCTATAAAACCCTGAAAGAAGAGCAGGTTTCCCCAAGGGCCAAACTCCATCTGATCAAGGCCCATGACCGGCAGACCCTTGCCTCGTCTCCTTTTTTAAAGGAAATCATATCCAAATGCCTGATGTGCGGATCATGTTCCGCCGTCTGTCCGTCAGGCATTGATCATTATTCAAAATTCATGGAAATGAGAAGGAAAATGGTGGAGGCCCATGGCGAAACCCCGGCCATTAAAAGCCTGATCTATCTTCTGGCCAGGGAATACCGGACCCATTTCGGGGCCGGGCTTGCCAGAACCGGTCAGAAACTCATGCCAAAAACCCTTGCCAAAAAATTCAAACTCGGTAATATTCCTTTAAAAAATTTCCCTGAATTCAATGCGGTTCCGTTTCGGAAAACCCATGATGAGATCATCGCCCCAAAAGGTAAAACCGTCGGAAGAGTGATTTATTTTACCGGCTGTGCCACCAATTATCTTTATGAGGATACAGGGTCGGCAACCATAGGGATCTTAAGACATATGGGGTATGAAGTCGTCATCCCCAAAGACCAGACCTGCTGTTCCATTCCCCTTCTTTTTCATGGGGCAAAGGAAAAGGCCATGGGAAATATCAGGGCTAATATCAAGGCTTTGGAGAAGCTTGATGCAGACGCAATCCTTGTGGATTGCTCCACCTGCGGGGAAGCTCTTAAAAACGAATACCCGCGCCTGTTTGAACCCCATGATGAGCATCTGGCTGCCGCTCAAAAAATTGCCCCGCAGGTGACGGATATCCTTTCTTTTATAAACCTGCATTCTGATCTTCTTCAATTTGATCCGGATATCAATGGAAAATTGTCAGTTACCTACCATGCCCCCTGCCATACCAGGAATACATTTAAATCCCACACAATTGCCGAAAATCTCCTTTTGAGCCTGCCGAATGTGACCTATAAACAGACACCGGATTTTGACCAGTGCTGCGGCGGCGGGGGAACCTTTTTTTATGAATACCCCGAAGTTTCAAAAAAAATGGTTGACAAAAAAATCGAATCTGTAAAAGCTGTGCAGGTCACCCATTGGCTCACGGATTGCCCGGTCTGCAGGATGAATCTTGCCGGCAATACGGAAAAATCGGACGGTTTACAGGTGCTGCACCCTGTGGCCCTTATTTATGCGGCTTTGAAACAGATATGAAAATCAAACTGGAAAAGGGTCAGGCTACCCTGGATATAACCCTCCCGGATGAGAAGGTATGCGATATCATCATTGGAAGAAAAGTCCCGGCCATAAGCCATGACAGCATCAGGGAAATAATTTCCAATGGCATCCGAACCCATAGTCCGGAAAACATCAGGGATAAACAGATTGCCCTCATCATCCCGGACAACACAAGGCTCTGGGCAAGAGGAGACATCTTTGTCCCTGAGATTATCAAAGCCCTGTTTGACCTGGGGGTTTCAAGGGAAAATATCAGGATCATCATTGCCACGGGCACCCATGAGGATATGACAGAAGATCAGTTCTCCTCTCTGGCCGGAACCTTCTGTGCCCAGAACATTGAGATCCTCAATGCAGCCAACAGAAATCAGGACCGCCTGGTGTATATGGGTGACACTTATAAAAAGACGCCTGTCTTTATTACAAAAGAAGCGGCAGAAGCCGACCATATAATTATTTTCGGCGGTATCCTTCACCATCTGATCGCCGGATTCGGCGGCGGCAGAAAATACATCATGCCTGGAATTGCCGGATATGACACCATCCAGAAAAACCATTCCCTTGCCATCCGGAAAGATGGGACTCCCCATCCCCTGGCCCGCCAGGCAAAACTCTTGGGAAATCCCATCAATGAAGACATCAACGATGCCGCCACCTTATTTTTAAATGATAAAACCTGTACCTATGTGGCAGTGGCAGCCAGCGGAACCGGGGATATTTTTTATGCAGACACAGGTCCTTTGCATGAAACCTTTATAAGGGGCTGTAAAAAACTGGATGAGGTCTGCGCTATTCCTGTCCCTGAAAAAGGTGATTTCGCCGCCATTTCAGCGGGCGGCTATAGATCCGACGGTCAACTCTACCAGTCTACCAAGGCCTTATTCAATGCCGTCAATATTGTAAAGGAAGGCGGGGACATCCTCTTTGTTGCGGAATGTGCCGAAGGCGTCGGCAATGAGACATTTTCCAAAGCCCTGAAAGACTTCAGGGGTCGACCCCGGGAACTTGGGATGGCTCTTGTGGAAAAATTTGACATGCCCTCCTATGTGGCTTTCCGGGCTCTTGATTGTCTCAAGCGGTTCAAGATTACCCTGGTTTCCGATTTTTCAAAATCCGATACCGAATCCCTGGGATTTTCTTACACCGATAATTTGGACCATTATATTAAAAACCTGGAAGGAAAAGGCTATGTCATTCCATTTGCCGAAAATATTCTGCCGGTTGCGCAAGGGTAGAGGCGCTTTTTGACGGATGGATGAAACACATAACAAGGGAAGGCTTCATTTAATTCATCATCTTTTTTAAAGGAGGAACCAATGGATTATAAGACCATGAAACAAAACAGTATTGACCGAAGAACTTTTTTAAAGATTTCCGGGGCTACGGGGCTTGGTATTGCAGCATCGACCTTTGGTGTTCCAAGTTTTCTTCACGCAGCACCTGAAACCATTAAAATCGGCTCCATCCAGCCGGTGACCGGGCCTTTGGCCGTCATCGGGCAGGGAACCCGCCTTGGCAATCAGCTTGCAGTGGAGTATATCAATGCCAATGGCGGTATTAAATCCATGGGCGGCGCCAAAATTGAACTCCTGCTGGGAGACAGTGAAAGCAAGCCGGAAGTGGGACGGCAGGAAGCGGACCGCCTTATCAAAGAAGGGGCATCTATTCTTTTGGGGCCTTTCCAGAGCGATGTGGCCATGGCCATTGCCACATTGGCGGAACAGCGCCAGGTGCCGTTTGTGATGGATGTTGCCGCCCTTGATGACATCACAAAAAAAGGCTACGAGCATGTTTTTAGAATTTTTATAACCTCGGGCGGATTGGCTGCCGGCGCCCTCAAATACTATAAGACCCTGATTGAGATGACCGGAGTCACCCCGGCCACTGCCGTGGTGGCCAATGTCGGTGATGCATTCGGTAAAGACGTGTCGGACAGGTTTTTAAAGGTGCTTGAAACTTCAGGTCTTCCCATCAAAATTGTGGAAAGGATTCAATACCCTTTAGGAATCCAGGATTTATCCTCAGAAGTGGCAAAAATCAAAGCAGCCAAGCCTGATATTCTTTTCCCGGTTTCCCGTCCCGGCGACAGCGTTATCCTTTTAAGGGAACTCTATAAACAAAAAGTCCCCCTCATGGGTATATATGGCCCTGGAAGTCCTGGCTGGTATGAACCGGATTTTGTCAAAGACATGGATAAACTCGCCTATCACACCCTTATCAACGTGCCCTGGATCAATCCTTCCAGCCCCTCTTATCAAAGGGGCAATGCCGCTTTCCAGAAAGCTGTCGGAAAAAACCTGGACACCAATTCCGCCTATGCCTATACAGGACCGCTGGTCATTGCCGATGCCCTGGAACGGGCCGGATCAACAAAGAGGGAAGCCATTCTGAAAGCCTTAAAAGAAACTAATTTTAAAGACCACCCGCTTGTCGGCGGTCCGGTCAAATTTGATGAAAAAGGTGATAATACAGGGGCTATGACTGCACTGATTCAGGTTCAACCGGATGCAGATCTGCAAAAACGGGTCAAGATTGTCCTGCCCAAAGAATATGCCCAGTCCGATAAAATCGTCTTCCCCGCACCCCAGCTCTGGGAAAGGTAATCGACTATGGATTCTGCCCTTGCACTTCAACTGTTAATCCAGGGAATCCTCTTGGGAGGGGTATATGGCCTGATTGCACTGGGCCTTTCCCTGATTTTCGGTGTCATGGGGGTGATTAATTTTGCCCATGGCCAGATCATGGTCATGGGCATGTACGCCTCATACTGGATATTTGTACTTCTGGGGATTGATCCCTATGTGTCCCTTGTGGCAGTGGCAGGCATTATTTTTGTCCTTGGGTATGGGATCCAGTATCTGGTGGTCAACCGGATACTGGATTATCCCGAGGCCATGCAGGTTCTGCCCCTGGTATCTACGGGATTGATTCTTGAAAATATCGCCCTTCTCTTATGGGGGCCGGACCACCGGAGCCCGCAGACGGCACTCGGTCTGGACAGCATCTGGCTGGGGCCAGTAATGGTGGATACCTCCCGGATCATCGCCTTTTCCCTGGCCATTCTGATAACCGGCCTGATTTTTCTGTTTCTGAAAAAAACCTTCATGGGAAAGCGGATCAGAGCTGCCTCGGACAATCGTACCGGGGCCATTCTGGTGGGTATCAATGTGGATCGGATCAATAATTTCTCCTTTGGTCTGGGGGCTGCAACCACGGCTGCGGCCGGATGTCTTCTGGTACCGATCATGCCCATCTCTCCCTATATTGCCCATGATTTTACAACAGCCGCATTCATTGTGGTGATTCTCGGCGGCATGGGCAATCTTCCGGGCGCCATGGCAGGGGGAATCATCCTGGGTGTGGCAGAATCTCTTTCCACCCTGGTGTTGCCGGCCACATTGAAACAGGTGGTCAGTTTCACACTTCTGATCATCATTATCCTGTTCAGGCCCCAGGGGCTGTTTGGGGGGAAAAAATGAATCGAACTTATATTCTCTTAGGGCTTATACTGGCGATACTCTTAGCTCTTCCCCTGGTGCTCAGTAAATATGTGCTGGGTATTTTCATCATGATGTATTATTACGCCTATCTGGGACAGTCCTGGAATATTCTTACCGGGTACACCGGACATATTTCCCTGGGTCATGCCCTTTATGTCGGGATCGGCGCCTATACTTCCGTGTTCCTGGCCCAGAGATATGGTCTCAGCCCCTGGATCGGGATGTTTGCAGGAGGTGTCATCGCCTCTTTGATCGGTTTATTCTTAGGATTTCTCGGCTTCAGGTTCGGACTTCGCGGGGTCTATTTTGTCATTTTGACCATCGCCTTTGCCGAGATCACCCGTCTTGTTGTATCCCATATCGATGCTCTCGGATCATTTTCAGGGATATTCCTGGATTTTAATCCCTCGTTTAAAAATTTTCAATTCAAGGGAAATATCCCTTACTATTACATTTCCCTGGGATTTATGGTGATGTCTCTCATTGTCGTCCGCATCCTTGAAACATCAAAGGCCGGGCGGTTTATGGTTGCCATCAGGGAAGATGAAGAGGCGGCAAAAGCTCTGGGTGTAAATACATTCAAATACAATATGTTCGCCATTGCCGTCAGTGCCTTCATGACTTCTCTCGGCGGCTGTTTTTATGCCAATTATATTTTTTATCTTCACCCAAACACCATGTTCGGGATGAGTCTGAACATTGAATTGATTCTGCGGCCCATTGTAGGGGGACTTGGAACCCTGTTCGGCCCTGTGGTGGGATCTTTTATCCTGACACCCCTATCCGAAATTACCCGGGCTTATTTTGCCAAGGGCGGTCTGGAAGGGCTTCACCTGGTGATTTACGGTATCATTACCATTCTGGTGGTTTTGTTCATGCCCAAAGGTATTATCGTATATCTTAAAAAATGGCTGAAACCGATTCTCTCAAAGGAGTAAAGAAAACAGCACATGGCAATCCTTACTATACAACACCTGACAAAAAAATTCGGCGGTCTCATTGCCGTCAATGACCTTTCCTTTGAGGTGGAAACCGGTGAAATCCTGGGGCTGATCGGACCCAACGGAGCCGGAAAAACCACTGTTTTCAGTTGCATCAGCGGCTTTGAAACTCCTGAATCCGGTAAAATAGATTTTAAGGGGCAATCCATCCTTAAAAAACTACCGTTTGAAATCTGTGGCCTTGGGATGGTGAGGACCTTCCAGATCGTAAAACCCTTCCCAGCCATTTCGGTCCTGGATAATGTCATGGTGGGGGCTCTCCTTCGGGAAAATTCCGTTGTTAAGGCAGAAAAAGAAGCGCATAGGATTATTGATTTTGTGGGTCTGGAAAAAATGAAAAATGTGGAAGCCAAGGGTCTTCCGCTACCCCTTCGAAAGCGCCTTGAACTGGCCCGTGCCCTTGCCACAAAACCCGGATTGCTTCTGCTGGATGAAGTGATGGCAGGGCTAAATCCCACAGAAGTGGATGAATTGATCAAACTGATCCAGGAGATCAACCGGCAGGGGGTCTCAATTTTGATGATCGAACACGTCATGCGGGGCGTCATGGCCCTCTCCCACCGGGTCACCGTTATCAATTACGGACAGAAAATTGCCGAAGGAAAACCAGAGGTGGTGGTTCAAAACGAAGCCGTGATTGAAGCCTATCTGGGCAAGGAGTTTATCAATGCTAAAAGTGCTTGATATTGATGTGTATTATGGGGATATGCAGGCCCTGCGAAATGTAACCCTTGACGTGAAAAAAGGTGAAATCACCACCGTCATCGGGTCCAACGGCTCAGGAAAATCCACATTATTGAGGGCCATTTCAGGCATCCTGCGACCCAAAACCGGCTCCATCCATTTTAATGATAAGGACATTACCCAATCTCCTTCATCCAATATTGTGGAAGGCGGCATCAGTCATGTACCTGAAGGCAGGCAACTGTTTCCCACCATGACCGTTCTTGAAAACCTTGAAATGGGCGCTCAGTTTTCGGCCATGCAGAAATCAGCAACAAAGACCATGGAAGAGGTCTTTACTTTTTTCCCCCGGCTTAAGGAACGCCTGGGTCAGAAAGCAGGCACCTTGAGCGGCGGAGAACAGCAGATGGTGGCCATGGGCAGGGGCCTCATGAGCCGGCCCCGCCTGATGATGCTTGATGAGCCGTCCCTGGGACTGTCCCCGCTTCTGGTGAGCACCATTTTTGAAATTATTAAGCAGATCAATGAGTCTGGAACTTCCATCCTTCTCATCGAGCAGAATGTATTTCAGTCCCTTAAAATTTCCAATCACGGGTATGTCCTGGAAAACGGCACCATTGCCCATCAAGGAAGCAGTGATGAACTTCTTGGAAATCCCCATATCAGGAAAACCTATCTTGGACTTTAATCTTTAAGGCATGGATATGGACGAAATCATTATCTGCAGAAATATTAAAAAACTCAGAAAACAGAATCATTTTACCCTGGAAAAACTGGCTGATCTGACCGGTCTCACCAAAGGCTATCTCTCCAAAGTGGAGCGATCTGAAAAAGCCCCGCCCTATTCCACCTTAAATAAGATTGCCGGGGCCCTGGGCATTGAAGTCACCCATTTTTTTGAGAAAAACAACGAGCCTCCCGGCGACACCCGGATCAGCATTCAACGGAATAGTGAAGCCAAAGTGATCAGGGCCACTTCCCAGCTCTCCGGCTATGACTATGAAATTCTTGGCGCAAGCAAGCCGGGAAAGAATATGGAACCTTTTATCATTCATTCTCCATCCGAGATCATTAAAATGTATTCCCATGAGGGTGAAGAATTCATGTATATTCTGGAAGGAACCCTGGAATTTGTCTACGGAGATATGACCTATACCCTGGAACAGGGGGATAACGTTTATTTTGACTCCTGCGTCCCCCATGCAGGCAAAAGCCTGGGCGACAAAAAAGCCCGGATTCTGGTCATGATCTATTTTTACAAGAGAAACCGGCAGTAGGCCCCAAAAGCCCTCCCTCTCAATCCTTAGAGGTCGGTCGATGCTCTGCAGAAGTCCGCATGGCCTTTGCATCGGAACGGGCCGTTCCCCGATCGATTATCTTTTTCATAAAAACCCATGTGCCCCAGCCAAAAACCCCCATACCGAGGAAGAACAGAAAATAGGAAAGTCTCCAGTCCATTCCCTGTGTCATCATGCTCCACTCAGACATACCTCCTATACTTGCAATCAGATTAAGGGGCAGGAAAACGATATTGATTAAGGTGAGATTTTTTAAGAGGACGTTCATATTGTTGTTCACAATGGTGCCGCGGGCATCCATGAGCCCGCTGATGACGGAACTGTAGATACTTGCCTGGCGGGCTGCCTGGGCATTCTCAAGAATGATGTCATCCAGCATCTCAAGGTGCCGGACCTGGAAATTCATCTGGCTGCCGATGCTTCGCAGTTTTTTCAATGCAGCAGAATTCCCTTCGATGGCGTCCATATAGTAAACAAGGCTTTCACTGAGAAAGAACATCTGAAGCAGATGTTTATTCTCCATGGACACCGTGATTTTCTTCTCCAGCTCGCCGCTGACCTGTTTGATGATCCTCAGATGACTGACAAAATGGCGGATGGTGCGAAGCAAGAACGCCAGCATGGCATCCCTGATATCCTCGACATTGCGGAACTCCCTTTCCGTAAAGGATATACCGCCGGCAGCACGCACGAACGCAAGACGCTCTTCAATAAGGACCAGGCCTGTGACACTGACGCCAAGCTCGACAGCCTCGGAGACGATGGCACTATCCGGCACTTTCCAGATGAGAAACATTCGCTTGTCGGCAAACTCGAGTCTCGGGATCTCATCCGCATCCAGAGTCGAAGCCAGATCATAGTCGTCAAGATGAAACTGTTCCTGAATAAATTCCCGTTCTCCGGCATCAGGGGCCGCCGCTACGAGAATCTGACCGGAACCCTGTTGAGATTCGACAAGGCGATGGTCAGTAATTTCGAAATACTTCATCATCTTGTTTGTCTTCCGTGTTTTGAGCCCATTTTTAATTCCCGTATCCCAGACATTACCCTTTTTGTTTGCCCATAGCGACAAGTTGCCTTAATCCATCCCTAAACTTTTTAAAACTGGGTGACATATTCCTTTCCGGGTTCATCAATGGCCCGATCTTTTTTGCCCATTCATGCTTTACTTGCCCCGGTAACGGCCAACCATCTTTTTTTATCGCTGCCGACCCACCCTTAAACAGTGCATCGGCAAGCAGTTCCCACGTTCCGCAGATACTGTCTTGAACATACCGTCCGAGAATATCCGGTTTGGCCTTGGGATAGGCTGTCAGCAAAGCAATCCGGTCACCGAAATACCAGGCTTCAATTTCCTCTATAGCCAGCCTGAACAGTGTATGCTGAGGAGGATTACATACATCAGTAACGGCTTCCAGGTCTTGAAGGAAACCAACACAATCTCTTTTGTCTGTATCAACCACAATCACAACCGCATCAATACCGGGAGTCTTTCCATAGCCTCGTAATAACCTTGGTAACTGATCCAGCAGAATTCGCTTCGTGGGATCTGCTTTTTTTAATAAATCCTGGGGGATTTTGCCGATCCCTTTATAAGCATGCATACGCCAGGTGTGAGGCTCCCCTTGCGGCCCCAGAAGAACCGGTAAGATTGCTTTCAACAATTCCCCACCGGAACTATCCTCTACCAGTATCTCAATATGCATATTTACCTTGCGTCAAGATAGTCACTATACCAGAGGCCACCCAGAGGCAACCCCTCATCAACAAGATTTTTCACACCGTTGAGTTCAGAAACACGATGTATCCTGGAATAGCCATCCACTCCTTTTTCAAGTACCCATACTTCTTTGGGTGCCAGGGCATCAACAAAATATGGCTGGTGTGTGGTCACAAAAATCTGCGGCGCATTTTTTTTTCCCGTGGCATGCAAGCGGAATTCCTGGGCCAAGGCCTCCAGCAGTTTGTGATAGAGACCGTTCTCCGGTTCTTCAATGCAAATAAACGGAGGCGGTTCAGGGTCTTCCAGCAGCAAGAGGTATGCGAACACTTTGAGTGTGCCGTCGGACATCTGCTGGGCAAAGAACGGGTCTCCAAACGCACCGTCGTTGAAACGCAATAATACCCGCTTATCTTCGGTCACATGCGTATCAATACTGGCAATCCCTGGAATCTTGGTGGCAATGCGATCAAGGATGGTCTTAAATCTGGCCTTGTGTTCCCGTTCCATAAACTGCACCACATTGCCGATATTATCCCCGTGAATGTTCAAATGGCGCTGGGGACCTGCACTCGGCAAACTGCGCGCCGCATCCGGATAAAAATAGGAAAGATACCAGCCTTTGAGGAAATCCCGAAAACGTTTGATCCGAGGGTGTTCCTTGAGTGTCCCCAAGGTGGCGATACCCAATTGCCGGGTATCTGTCAGCTCCACCGACATCCGGGCGCGATCCTCCTCATCTTTGGCTTCTACTGCGTCCTCACCTGCCCAGACCGTGCCCTTGCCATGATGCAGACGAAGGAATGGAAAAGGTTGTCCATGTTTCTGACCTTTACGACGCTGTTTAAGCACTTCGGATTCCACAAAAGGCCGGCCTGAACCGTCCAGCGAAATAGACAACTCATAGGTGATGGGCCGTTCCTTAGGCGCTTCACGGTAATAAATTTCAAACCGGATGGGTTCGTCCACCCCCATTGATCTTAAGCGATCAAAGCCGCCCCGCTGCTTCATGTCGCAGGCGGTTTCCACATCAGCAGATAAGCAGTCGGCCACAAAACCGAAAGCATCGAACAAAGTGCTTTTGCCCACACCATTCTTCCCGATCACCACCGTGAACGGGGATAACGACTCTGCTGATTGCAGATTAGAGAGTTTACCCAACGTCACATCCCGGAGTGCACGATAGTTCTGGACTCTGAATCCTTCGATAACAGCCATTTATTTCTCCTTTGTGCGGGCCAACCCCTAACCCTTATTATTCATGTGAATAATTTACTATCCCACCGAACAAAACAATGTCAAGTTCAAGTTCAAAAACTGCTTAAGAAAACAACATCAATCACCTATACCGAACTCCATTAAAAACTTCTGATGGTCTAGTGATTCAGACCACTCAGAGGTGCAGAATCATGCCTTCCGAAGATGGGGTTGCTCTTTTGTGAGAATGAATTCGCCGAGTTTTTTGTCATTCTCCAGAATATGAGAATAAAGCCAGTCCGTCATGCTCTCCACAATTATGGAACAGGCATCTTCAGTATACTCCCGGTGCCTTTCCCTGAAATCCTTTAACCGGATTAAATAAAGCCTGTGCTCTTCTCTATGGAATCGTTCTTCAGGATACAGATATCGTCCCATATATTCCTCTTCCAGGGAAAAATGGTGGTTCACATACATGACCAGAAAAGAAACCGCCTGATAGAACAAATGCTGATCATGCCCTTTTTTTGCTGCTTCCTTCAGTTGGTCCAGAAGTAAAATCCATTGCCTGTGCTGGCTGTCCTGCCATAAAAGCCCGGTCTGATACTGGATATCAAGATCCACTATAATCCCCCGTTTAAATTGTGCTCTTTTTCTTTTCAAAGGACTGGATATGGAGGCCCAGTTTCTGATCATCTTCCAGAATATGGCTTAAAATCCATTCCCCCATGCGGGTCAAAAGATCGTCGGATGCCTTTTCCGAATAGCCTTTGTTTTCCTCCCGGAAGGTTTTGATCTCTTTGACAAAATCCTGGTGCTCCTTATGGTGTGCATCCTTTGCCGGATAATGATATTTTTCCATGTATTCTTCCTCAAGGCTGAAATGATGGTTCACATACATGGCCAGGAAAGCAACGGTGTAGCGGAAAAGGTTCTGATCCTTTTTATTGGATCTGGCCTCCTTGACCTTTTGAAACAGCTCGATAAGCTGTTTATGCTGAAAATCCTGCCAGACCACTCCGGTTTCATATTTTGCATCAAACGACATATTCCCCCCTCTGGTGGTTGAAACGAACGAGACGCCCACATGAGCATGGGCATATCTTACTAAAACTTCAGGGAAAACTCAATATTCACTTTCACATCTGGATATTTGCCATAAGAATCATATTTTCTAACCAATTTACGCCAATACCCGTTCCGGTCTGATCACCTTGCACTCCCTAGTGCCCGAACGATTTTTTAAAGTTCAGAAAGGCCTTCCATTAAACGGCGGAAACTCGGTCGGTCCCTCAAACAATCCGCCGTTTCCAGGCCTTTAGAACTTTTACAAAAATCGCAGGCAATCCGGTCGTTGCAAGGCAATCAAACCTCCACTGGAAATTCCCAGAAGCCCAAACAAAGAATAAATTCCACCAATTGATAGTGTTTGTTTATCACTCTGACATGGATTGGGTTTTCAGGTGATCTTGCGACATCTTCCAGTGCAAGGGTGATTGCCTTACGGGAGCATTATGGATTTTTGCTTAC
>JANNUH010000061.1:0-1766 GCA_031395015.1 Desulfobacterales bacterium
TCCAGGGGTTAATGTTTCCATTTTCAAAGTAAGGGTTCAAAACAAAGATATTCAAAAAGGAAAACGTTCTGGGTATCGTTGCATTTATTATCTGAAGACCCTGGATGATATAATTATGGTCACGATTTATTCTAAGCTGGAACAATCAGATATATCAGCGAAAAGAATAAAAACGATTCTTGCAGAAATGGACTATTAGGGAGGCTATTGAACTTCGTGAAGACAGGAATATAATCAGAAACTTCCTTCACAGGTCCTGATAACAGAGAAAAAAACCGAGCAGGGTTTTTAACCACCAGGCCAGCACGGTCTTCACCAAAACGCTCAGTTTTGCCTTTATCATTTTTGAACCTTTTTTATAAATTTTGCAGGAACCCCACCCCATATTTCATTACTGCCGATTTCGGTCTTTTTCAAAACAACAGACCCTGCAGCAATTATAGATCCATTGCCGATTTTCACTCCGGACATGATGATGCTTTTTGCACCGATCGTAACATTATCGCCGATATTAATGATTGCATGGGACAAATGCCGGCCCTCGATGGCATGAGAATACAATAGAGCATCTTCGCCAATAATTGTGTTTGACCCGATAATGGTTAGCGGAGGGTCCAGTATGGTGCCTCCGCTGTATGTATTTAGGCCTAACCGGGCACCAGGACAGATATAAAGGGGTCTTGTCAGGGTCCTTCTTTGACCGGCATAATGAAAAAAAATATCCGGAACAAAGCCACTGATATACTGTAAGAGAGAATTATAAAAAAAACGACGAGAAATAATGCCCTCAATTGTTTGAAGTCAATTACATGTGAAATAAAAAAGACAATCCAAAAAGAACATAAGAAGGCAAAGGTCACGGAAAGAAAAAAAATATAAATGAAGGAATTGAAATTTTCCGCATAAAATTATATCAGCCTCTAAATTCAGGCGCTTTTACCTTTTCCCATTAATCCCTTTTCAATCATTTCTTTTTCCATGTTTTCATAAAGACCGATTCCGGCAGGTTGTTGATTTGCCCAGGCTACAAATTTTTTAAGCCCTTCCTGCAAATCCATTTTTGGAACAAACTCCAACGCTTTTCTGATTTTCAAGCGCAAGAATATGGATTGAACCACATCCTCTATATATACAAAATCTCTGGTCTCTTTGCCGTCTTCGTAAATAAGGACGGGATTATCAGCAGATATTCCGGTATTAAAAATGGATAAAATGCCAGCGTAGGGATTGGTTAAGGACTGCCCCGGGCCATACACATTTTGAAACCTCAGGGCAACAGCCGGTACATTAAAGGTATAAGAAAAAAATGACAGCAATTCTTCCTGGTTGTGTTTGGTTATGCCGTAACAGGAAGCAGGCGATAAGAGCTGATCTTCCATGCTGGGTAATGGATCAAAGACTTTACCGGAACCACCCCTTTGAAAAGATCAGTACCCAGTGAAGTTATCCAAGATCAATCTGTTTTTTCGCTTCATTGCCAACCGGTATGAAAAGGCCAGTACGATCGGTTAAAAGACCGATAAAAAGAAAGTGTCTGTTTCTGCTATTTGAAGAGCTGGGAGTGTGTGCCAATCCTGACCAAATACAATATCCCTTTTTCGACTTTATAAATGACAAGTAAATCTCCACTAACCCCCATGCCCAGGTGGGCACAACAAAGCATGAAACACTTGCAAAAATAAAGAGATGGTCATAACTATCAGATTTTTTATTTACGACAATAAAATGAAGGAGATAGCTATGACCAAGAGATTAGATACCACATT
>JANNUH010000137.1:0-12907 GCA_031395015.1 Desulfobacterales bacterium
CCTCTGCCCATGCCTTAAAAACCCCAATAAAATCGGTCGGAGCGAAGCGACTTCCAAATTTGTTTAAAATAGATTGAAAAATATCCAACCTATTCAAAACAATCAGAAAATTTAAGTCAGGATAAAAAGAAAATCAACACAGGGACTGTTATTGGGGAAGGAGCAGGGGCCAGGAATATCAGTCAGGATAATGGAAACCTCAACACAAGCATCAAGACATGTGTCAAAGCAGCCTTAGTTGATGTTGTTCTCCGTGTCACCGGTCTATCAAATGTTTTTATGAAGACACATCGGCATACCCTGGCCAAGCTGGGAGCGTGTCATAGGAAAAGTGTGCCGGTCATGTCAGATTGTAATAGAAACAGTCTTCCCGGAAGATCCGTTTGTAATCAGCCGATCCACGAAGACAAACCCATCACACCAAGGCAAAAGGATCTTATTCAGAAAATTGCAGGGCGAAGAGGACTGACCACTGAAGGATTGAAGAAGGCAGTTCATAGGCTGTTTGACAAGGATTTAGACAGCCTGGACAGAGTGGAAGCGTCAAGATTCATCGAGAATTTACACGGCTGAAAAACCAGCCACAATATAAAGGAGACCACCAATGGATAATTCAAACCTGGCCGTAACAGAATCGGTAATTTTAGCCAGCGCTGTTGAGACAGTTTGCCCGACCTGTAATAACAGCATTGCTGCCGAATCAGATGAAACAGAAATTTACTGTGACGAGTGCAAATGTGTGGTTTTTCAATCGCTCATCTGTGTCAAAGAATTCAATCAAAAAGGAGGAAAAAATGGCTTATACACCACAGCTCGATAGCTACCAAAGCAGTACATTGAGAAGGATCGCGTGGGCTCTTGATATGCCCATGACAAAGGCAATGACGGCTGTCATCGAATACGTCAGCAACGCTATTGACGGCAAAAGGGTCTGTAACGCCTGCAGGGACAAATCAAAGTGCATAACCTGTGTTTTTAATAGAGGCAATGCCCATGCGAAAAATTCATAATTACCGCATCAGCAAAGAAGATTTCTGGGAAATGCTTCACGCTAAAAGGCACAGCCCGAGCCTTGTCATCACGTTCAAGGACAAATCCGGAAGCCATACGCATAAATTTTCTGCCGGATATCAGGATGACATTGATGTTTATCGGGATAGTTCAAAAATCTTTGTCTTATCCAGAAATCCCCGGCTTGATTATGTCGGTCTTGAAATCTTTGAAGGACCCGAAAAACAGGGCAGTATTTTCCTCCAGGGGCATCAGGTAAAAGAAGTCCTTAAAAGAGAGAATTTGACCCCATTAAACGCCATAAAACGACTGAAAAATTTAATAGAAGGAGAATAAATATGGGATACGAAACTACCATCAGAGGAGAAATAAAAGGGCTTTCAGAAGATTCCTTTGAATTGATTAAAGAGGATCTTGAAGAGGCATTTGAGAGCGTCTGTTGGAAAAACGATACAATCGAAATCAACAGTTATGGAAAACATTATCAAACCGAAATGTTTCCGATCTACGATAAAATTGCATTCTGCATAGATGAGAACGGAAGCGGAGGCCTTGAAGAAGAAGGCAATGAACAATTTGATTTTTCCACTATATTTTTCCGTCATAGGCAGTGGAGACAAGTCTGGGTTGAAGTGACCTTTCCTGAAAACCCTTTTGCAAAGCCCAAAATACTGGAAAGGATACAGTGATGAAAGCCCAAAACAAAGCATCTGGGACAGATAAAAGATGGATTAAGTATTTGGTCTGGAAAGGAAAAGTAATAGAAACTGAATGCACTGAACATTCTTATGCTTGGTCAGGAAAGATTCCATGCACTGGAATCCGCAAGTGCGTCTTTTGCGGCAAGCCCGAATAATATTAACATAAACATTCAAACCAAACAGAGGCTTTTCTGGATTCTCCAGGGAGGCTTTTTTTATTTTTACAAGGAGGACCCATGCAAACCACCATCACAAGAAAAACCCGTAAGCCCGTATCCACCTCGACAAGTTTTAACAGGGAAGAACTTCAGCACCGGTTACAGGAGATCTTCGAAAAGGCTGACCATCAAAATTCTGCCCTGGCCGGAATTTACAAACTGTTCATTCCTGACTGGGAGGAAATAGAACGGCTTGAAGGCTTCCCCACAGTAGGTCAGGAAATGTGGTGTTACATCTGCAATCTGTTCATTGATTTTGATCAGAAGCACCACCCAAAAGTGTTCAACGGCGGTATCTGGCTCAATAATGGATTTTCTTCCAACCCGGATCTCGGACCCTGGGAAATCAGCTTCGACCAGTGCAGTTTCATTTATCTTTAACCTTTTTAACTACAATCAAAAAAGCCGGTATCTGGGGAGATTTCCTGGGTGCTGGCTTTCTCATTTTTGGAGGAAACCATGACAAAACAACAGAAAGAAACTTATCAGGACGTGGAAGAACTGAAAAAGATAATCCAAAGCTTGAACAGTAAAAAGTTCAAACTGGACTGTCATCATCACGTCACATTTGGCTATCACCTGGGCAATGACATCACTATAAGAAATGGAAAAGAGCCTGTAATCACCTGTTCTTTATGCGGTTATTAAACAAGGAGACCATCAATGGACATTATCAATTATATGAAAGCCGGATACCCGGCCATCTATATCAATACCACAGAAACGGATCGGGCCATCAAATCCATTCATGCAGATGGATATCAATCCTTTTCGTGGGACTGCCTTCGGGGCATTGTATCATCAGAAACAAACCGGATTATTGAAGATATCATCGATCCCCTGGCTGCTTTGAACTGGTTATCGGGCAAGCAGGAGACCATCCTGATCTATCAAAACTTTCACCATTTCCTTGGCTCGGTAGAAATCATCCAGGCCATAGCAAATAACATTCATATATATAAAGGTCAGGGATCATGCCTTGTCATGGCAGGACCGCATTTAACCCTGCCACCGGAAATTGAAAAGTATTTCACAGTGCTGGACTTTGCCTTACCTTCAACAAAAGATCTTGTCGATATCATGCAGGAACTCGGGGATGCGGTTGGCATCGATATCAATATGGAAGCGGTTGAATCGGCAAAAGGCCTTACAGAGTTTGAAGCAGAAACCGCCTTTGCATTGAGTCTTGTCAAAACCAAAACCTTTGACCCGGAAATCATCACAGGACAAAAGAAAATGATGATCCGAAAGACCGGATTGATGGAGTTTTTCCCACCGGTTCCCATGGATCAGGTTGGAGGACTGGAGCCGTTCAAACAATACCTGATGAATCGCATCAAAGCCTTTGAGCCTGGTAGCGACCACCTTCCAAAGCCAAAAGCACTCTTACTGGTAGGTATCCCCGGGACTGGAAAATCTTTAGCCTGCAAGGCTGCAGCATCTATTCTGAACTGGCCGTTGATTCGGCTGGATATTTCCGCACTCAAAGGGTCCCTGGTCGGTGAATCAGAAAAACGCATGCGCCAGGCTACTTCCACCATAGATGGTTTTGGTAAAGCAGTGGTCTGGATGGATGAGATTGAAAAATCCTTTTCCGGGGTCAAGTCTTCCGGACAGTCAGACGGAGGAACCATAGCAGGTATGTTCGGGCATTTTCTGACCTGGCTCCAAGAGACCACAGCCCCTGTTCTTATCATGGCAACCGCCAATGATATTTCAAGCCTGCCCCCGGAGTTCATGAGAGCCGGAAGGTTTGATGCCATGTTTTTCGTAGACATCCCCACTGCCAGGGAAAGACTCAAAATTATCCGGATTATGAATACCCGTTATGGTTCAGCGATTTCAGAAGATCAGGTCCAGGCACTTCAAGGCTGGACAGGCGCAGAGATTGAGCAACTGGCAAAAGACAGCCTGTTTGACGGACTTGAAGCGGCCATTCACAACATTGTGCCCTTATCCAGAACCATGAAAGAAGATATCGGATCTCTTCGTGACTGGGCAAAAACAAGGGCCAGGAGGGCAAACGAGATGCAGGACAATGAAAATCAATTTCAGGTAAGGAGGATATCATGAGTCATCTGGCAAAAATCGAACTGGAAGTCACAGACCTTGAATCCCTTTCCAGGGCCTGTCAATGCCTGGGGTTATCCCTGGTTCAAGGCAAGACTACCTTCAAATGGTATAACGGCGATGGTTCATGTGATCACGCCATAGAAGTTCCCGGAGCCGGATATGAAATCGGCCTTGTCCTGAAAGAAGGGAAATACGAACTGCAAACCGATTACTGGGACAAGGGCATTGAGGCTGCTATTGGTAAAAATGGCGGTATGCTCAAGCAAAGATATGCTGTTGAACGGACCCGATCTGAAGCCAAACGAAAGGGTTACAGGGTGATTGAAAAACAAACGGAAAATGGTATCCGGCTTCATGTCCGGATGTAATCTAAAAAAGGAGCATAAATCATGAAAGAAATCATCGTCGATATCTCCAATGATGGGGAAGTGAAGGTTGAAACACGCGGGTTTGAAGGCAAATCATGTATTGCCGAGAGTCAGTTCATAAAAGACCTGCTGGGTAAAGAAACAGAAAAACAGCTCACGCCTGCGTATTATCACGAAAACAAAGTTCCGGTTCGAAAGTATCTTCCGCTCTGCGGATAAAGCTATCAAATTTTATTTTAACCTGAAAAGCCCTGGGATTTTTTCCTGGGGCTTTTCTCATTTTAAAAGGAGTCTGTCATGACTGAAAACATTTTTCAAAAAGGATGCCTTGTTCAAATGTCTGTATCAAAATGGGGTGGCGTTAAAAAGATAGATAAATCAAAACTCTCAAACATGGTTGATCAGGCAGAATCAGACTGGGTAACGGCCACGAAAAAACTGGTTGATCCGGAAAGCCTTAAACCCATCTGTAAAATTAATAATGCTGCCAGAAACTGGCTTGCAACCATAAGCCTGCCTTTTCCAATCACCGGCATGGTCTTTGTCCCAAAGGAACTGATCAATACGGTGGATGAAAAGCTCGAAGGGTTCAAAGTCCAGTTCAACGAAACTGTCCGGGATTTTATCCAGGATTATACGCATCTTCGTGAAACTGCCAGAACCTATCTTGGAGAGTTGTTCAATGAGATTGATTATCCCGTTGATATCAGCAAAAAATTCAATTTTAACTGGCGGTTTATCATTCTTGACGTTCCCAATGGTGACACCCAGATCCTGGCTCCCGAGGTCTATGCCAGAGAAAAGGAAAAATTCATCCAGACTATGGAAGAAGCAAGGTGTATGGCCATTGAAGCACTCAGGGAAGAATTTTCTCAAATGGTGGAAAGGATAACGGACCGGTTCTCCCAGAATGCAGACGGCCAACCCAGAATATTCAAGAACACAACGATTGAGAGCTTCTATGAATATTTTCAAACGTTCAAAGACAGGAATATATTCCAGGATCATGAACTGACCAACCTTGTAAACAAAGCCCAGTCTATCCTGAATGGGTCAAGCGTTGATCAAATCCGGACAAGTGTCCATCTCAAAGAAAATATCCGTTCCGGCATGGCAGATATTGAAACGGCTTTATCACAGGCTTTTAACAGGCCCAGAAGAAAAATCATCATGGATTGATGAACATTTATCTGACCGTGTTGAAGTAGGGAGCCCTCTTTGTTCTGAAGGGGGCTCTTTTTTTAATCAAATCCCGGAAAGGAGATAACAAATGGTCTATGAAATTAAGTGCTCTTGGTGCGGAAAACACATGGGCACCAGAGAGTGCGAACACACCGAATTTACCCTGGAATTGAAAAAAATGGGGCTTCCTATTATCAGTCACGGTATCTGTTCCAAGTGCTCTAAAAAAGCCCTTGAAGATGCCAATATAAGCCATGAAGGAGAAGATCATGAATAACAGCGTAAAGATATGCCCATCCTGCAAAAAGCCCTTTATCAGAAATCATATCCCTGAATCCTATCTGAATGAAAACTGTTTTGATTGTTCATTCTGGCTCAAAAAAACAACAATGCCGGAAGAAGATGAAAATAGAAGGGTAATTGTCGCCGGTCAGCATTATATGATGGGAGCCAACACATCCGGACCCAAGGGCTTTGCCGGCAGAAGATTTGCCATCCATTTCAATGATGGCCGGACGGTTGAAACCTGTAACCTTTGGTACCAGGGCGAAATACCTGAAGAATTCAGGGCCTGGCTCCCTGATAACGCAAGATTTAAAGGAGAAAATAAAAATGTGTGATTTCTTTGATATTGAAGATTGGATGATCATAGGCCCTTTATCTGAAGGCCTGGCCGAGGATGAAAAAAATCAGAAGAGCATTGAGGTGGATCTGGATCAAGAGGATGATGATACCGTAGTAAAATAGTATAATAAAAAAGCAGTACAAACCCGTAGTACCTACCATCCCAGTATTTTTCAGTCCCAGTATCCTGAAGCATAGATTTAGCCAGTATCCTGAAGCACCAACTCATCCAGTATTTCCCGGTATTCTGAAATATCCATCCAAAAGTATTTTGAGGTACCAATCCATCAAGGATTTCAACCAGTACCTATCATCCCAGTACCCTGAAGCATCAATCCACAACCATCAAAAATCCCATCCCAAAGCACTCCCAGTATCCACCAGTGCCAGCAGTTTGAATCTTTAAACGCTACCTCATCAGCACTCCTATTGTAATTCCATTTGTTCCTGTTCGTTGGTATGGGGATTGGTTTTAGGGTGTGTAGAGGGATGGGAAGGTACTTATGAATTAAATACTGCTATCCAGTTCATCAAGGATCAGATTTAGAATTTTATCTGATCAACATCTCCTTGACCAAACATCTTTTTTTTACATTACCAATCTTCCTAAGCCTATCCCAGTTTTGAATTAACTAACCTCTCTACGTGTAGGGGACAATTTTTTCCCCGAAAAATTTAATTTAAGGAGGTTCTTATGAAAAAGACCTACAGCATTGGCGATACCGCCAGAATTACAGGAATTACAGAAAAACAATTACGGCACTGGGAAGAGCAGAACTACCTCATCGACATTGAGCGTACTATCTGTGGTAAACGGGCCTATAGAAGGTTTTCTGAAGATCAAATTAAACAGATCAGCAAAATGAAAGAATACCTGGATATGGGCTTTACCCTGCGCGCCGCTTCCTTGAAAGCGTCTGAAGAAATATCAAAACAGGAGGTGAAGAAATAATGTCAAGATTACAAGGAAAAATGTGTTCACGCCTTAAAGAGGCCTGCTTGATCACAGGTTGCGCCCAGTATGATGAGCGGCTTGATGCGTGCATTTACAATCTCGTACCGTATAACATGTATAAAATTTCCGCATCACTTGATCAACTGATACCGGAAATGCCGCTGAATCAACAGCCGGTTAAACAGCCAGAATTTCAATTTCCAAGAAGAAAATAAAAAAACAGGGGACCTGCCCGTTTTCGGGTGGGTCCTCAAAACACAAACCCATAAAGCAAAGGATTCTTATGGAAAATAAAAATAAAAAATTACATAGATAAAGGAGCACCAACACAATGACAGATCATTATTTACACCGGAAATCGCACAGATTAAATGTGCACTTAACTTCTCAATCAGAAGCCATTCAAAACCTTACCGATGACCTTTTAGGGGAAATTTCATCCCGCATCTCCATTCAAAGCAGAAGGCGTTCCAGAGAAACATTAAAAAAAGTTCTGCTTAACCTCATTTACAATGAAATTACATGCGGTTGCATCCGTTATTCACGCAATAAAAACGATTATGCCCATCATCATCGATATGGATTGCTCTGGCTCAAATATGACCGATTGATACCCTTAATCGATGCCTTGATTCAGCTTGAATATATCGAGTTCCTGAACGGCTGTTGGGATAAAGAACAAAGACAAGGCCTTCAATCAAAAATCTGGACTTCCCCTAAATTCCTGGAAATCCTGATTAATTATCTAATGAATGAAAGTTTTACAGATCTCCTTGATCGAGAAGAACCTTACCAGCTCATCCAGATGAAAGATGAAAAAAAAAGATTAATCCAATATCCAGAGGGGAGAAAAATCATTCAGCTCCGAGATCAGTTGAAGCAGTATAACAGATTCATCAACGAGCAGGAAATCTCGGTGAATCTAACAGAAGCGGTAATGGTGGACAATACCTTCTGGATCGATAATTTCCTGAAAGGACTGCTGGATGGTAGCTATAAACTTAAATCTTTCAATCTTAACTCTAACATTCAAGAACTCAAGTCATCTACATTCACCAGTACTTCCAGTACCATCTTCTCTACCATCATTAACACCAGTATCCCTAACACCACATTCAATAATCACCTTCAATCTCTTGTAGCACTGTCAAGTACTAAGGAGGAACTACGGAATCCCTTTACTGATAAGCTTCTTACTGATCAAAGTTTTGATATCAGAGACGGCTTTTTGAGTTACCTTATCTTCCTGAACAAGGCTATAAAAAGCTTCAAAAAAACCAAAGAAAGAAAAGAATTGTTGAAGGTTAAAAAATCACTCGGTGAATTAGGAATCCATAATTTTGATTTCATTTTAAAATATAAAAGCCTGCACAGGGTTTTTAACGAGTCCTTCAAAAATGGTGGCAGGTTTTATGGTTCCCCCCATATAAATTTACCACGGCACATGCGAGGATTTATCCACATCAATGGGGAGCCCACTATCGAGCTTGATTATGATGCATTGCATCCAACCATCCTTTATAATCTTAAAGGTCTGGAAATGGTTGAAGATCCCTATGATATTATCCCTGGCCCTGAATCCAGAAAAATTAAAAAGAAGGTATTACTGACAGCCCTTAACGCACCCAGTGATAAAAAAGCCATCCGGGGTATCCGGAAAGGATTGATTGATGATGGAATCAGAGGCGACATGCTCAAAGACAAATTCCTGAAAGACCTTCTTGATAGAACAAAAAAAGCTCATCCCCTTATTGAGTCTGATATCGGCTCCGGCAAAGGCAAAATGTTGCAAAATATTGACAGCACCATTGCCAATGCCATCCTGGTAGAATTAACCAAACAGAAAATACCGGCCCTTCCGGTCCATGACAGTTTTGTAGTTCCCGAACAATATGAGGATGAACTTAAAAAACAGATGATTTTGCAGTATAAAAACATCCTTAGTTTTGAACCAGGGATTACAAAGAAAAAGAAAAAATACGACAATAAATAATAATTGCAAATTAGACCCGGCCGCTGCAAAGACTGGGCGGTTGGGTTTTACATATGAAATTATGAGAAAGGCCTGTGAGGAAATGATGGGATTTGAGCCGGTTGTGAAATGATGTTTCTCACAGTAAGCTGACACAGGATGATGCCGGACCAATGCTTGCACAATCAGTTTTCAGACTGAGGTACCCAGCCCCCTGCTTGAACTTTTTCATCGGTTCTTGCCATTTTCAGGGCTTGTGCTGGTGGTCTCAAAACAAGCCGATTAAGGGGTTAAATCTTGCGTTTAAGCGCCATGGGATTTGATGACAGTAAGCATATTGAAAATGTAAAAACAAGGATTAAAACAAATAAAATCAATAGTATATAGGAGAATCAACGTGAAGCTCAAAAGAAAATTATGTTACATTAACAACCAAGGATATAAAATTTATTTTGCGGGACCTGGACCGGCATTCGAGGCTTTTAAGTATTTTGCTGGCTTCTTGAATACAAAAAAAGAATTGGAAAAACTCATAGAAGATCCAGTAAGGCATATATATCGAGTTTATCAAGATGAATCTTTGAAAGATTGCAATATTGAATTTAATACCGAGTATCATTGTGAGTGGCAAGAGTCACTTGACAAAATGGGTTTATTTGAAACAAAAACAAACAAATTCATGGGTCATTTTGATTTCCTGGCCAATATAAATATCATCTTAAAGAAATAAAAAACCCCAGGTCGATTAAAAAATCATAGGAAGATGCCGTGGCAGAGGAATATGAAAAGGTGATGGGGTAATGGTGAATACCAGCTTAAACAGACTTCATTCGGACGAAAACTGAAAGAAAAAGGATTTGATTCTCAACTTGTCGGTAAAAAGCGATCGCGTTATTGGATAGGGATTGATCTTGTAGATCAGGTCCTAATCAGCTAAGAATCAGTGCTGACAGGGTAGTTGAAAGATTAGAGTTTCTTAGGGTAGATCAGGTAGATCGCTATGATCACGTAGTTTCAGGTTTTTATAATTTTAGTGCTTTATAAGACACAAAACCATATTCCTGTGCTCATAGTGATCACCCGATCACCCCCTACCAGGAGCAGAGCTGAGGGATGCTATGGGGATGGTACTCGGGGATAGCATAGCAGTATTAATATCATAGCACTCCCACCACCTTCTTCTCTTCTATCCATAACACTTCCAGAACCTTCTCATCTACATCCCATAGCACTACCAGTATCCTATTCCCCAGTACCATAATCAATACTCTACTATCCAGTACTCAGGAGAATCTTTCAAATAGGCTGATAGACAAGGCGCTTATGATTTAAACCTATGCTGAAACTGGCGGGTTGAAAACATACCTGATTCAGATCCGAATCCTTGCGATTTAAGCCCCCTTTTTAGGCGATTCTATTGAGACCACTTCTGACATAAGCAAAGACATGAATAAAGGTTGAATCTCGACAGAAACCCTTTTTTTGACGGACAAAATCCATGATCAAGGCTTGGTCTAAAAAAAGTTTCTCAAAATGAAACTTTTTGAAAAATGATTTAAGATCCTATCCCAAGTGGTTCAAACAAAATCTTTCAAAAATAAAATATTCAATTTTTTTGATTAAGATTCTCATTTGGCGGGGTTCTAATAAAAAAGTTTCATCGATGAAACTTTTTTTAGGTATCAAAACCCAGATTTCGATCATGAATTTATGTGTTTTCTGGTAGGTCATAAAGTTTCATCAATGAACCATTCGGAAAAATAATTCAGGATTTTATCATGGGTAATTTTGGAAAAAAGATGTTTCATCGATGAAACATAAAATCGAGGCGACTATCTCTGAATTTCTTCATATAAGATTTTATCCAAAGTGGCCCCCATATTTTTAGAATTGCTCATGGAGAAAAAATTGCCAAAAAACCAACAGCCCGCATAATAAATCTTGCATATTCTCATAAAAATTTTTCAGCTTAAAAATCCAAATTGCTGGAATAATAAGATATCTAAAAGGCTCTGTTCTTTGGTACATTGTTTGCTTAGTACACCTTGATATAAATTCATATTAAAAAAGGAAAATGATGTTTTCAGCTTTTTGTTGTGCAATTGCCGCTGGAAGTATTCTTGTTATTGATGATGAAGTCGCTATTCTGAAAATGCTGAAATTAAAGCTGAACAGATTAGGATTTTTGGTTGATACAGCCGAGAGCGGAGAAGAAGGACTTGCAAAAATTAATTCAAACAACTACTCCCTGATTCTCACGGATATAAAGATGCCTGGTGTCTCAGGTGATCAAATACTTCATTATTTGAAGAAAGAAAAAAAGAGTTCAGTCCCAGTTGTTGGAATGTCTGGAACCCCTTGGCTTCTTGATCAGAATGATTTTGATGCTATTTTGGCAAAGCCCTGTTCTCTGAAAGAGACAATGGATGTGATTTGTCATCTGATTAAAAAAGAAGTTTAATCCTGTAGGCCATTTACAGATTTTCATTTAATCAACGGCAAGATAAAATAATCACAGATATTTCATAGCTCTGGCAGGCTTTGGATGAATAAATACAGCAATCGAATGAAAAAAAGATGTTTCATCGATGAGACACTCTTTTTGCTTGAGCACCCATTGCCAAAAATAATAAACTCCTGAATCGAGCAGCGCCCCGAAGCAGAAATTTTATTGATCAAGAAGTCTTCAAAAAAAGTTTCATCGATGAAACGTTTTTTCTGTTCATTGAGGCAGCAGCCTGTGCTTTTCCAGCCAGAATTTGAGATTTCCTCAAAAAATGAGATCATCTGATCAAGAACCTGCAAAAATAAGGCGATTAGAGGGGTTTTATGCTGTGTTTAAGCGCCATGAAATTTGATCGGGTAGATTGGTTCTCAATCAAGGCTGAAACAAGCGCAAATAGAATAAATTCAATGACATAGTAGTATTGTAGTATTCAATCCCATAGCATCCCATATCATCCCAGATCCAATACCCAGCAACATCCATCCCATAGTTCTTCCGACACGGTCCCCCAGATCCAGCACCACCCCATCAGTACCTTTGCCAAGCATTCGGTCAATGGATTTTTATTGTGTTGTGGGTAAGTACTTCAAAAAAAGTTTCATCGATGAAACGCTTTTTCGGATTCATTTGATGGTGTGGTTTGCATGATCTTCTAAAAAAAGAAATATACTTTGACAAAGTAATTGAAAAAACTATAAAATCTTTCCATAAGAATACCCCTGAAATGTGCGTGATTGCTTAGCGGTCTTTGTCCTAATACATTTAAAAAGGGAATCCACTCTATTGCTGGTGTGCTATGTTCCTCTTTATAGGGAAAAGCCTAAAGGTGAAATTGGACGCCCAACCTTTTGAACCAATGGTTCAAAGTCTGAACAAGCAACACGGCAGTTTTGGGGGTAATTATTTTGAAGCTCATGTTGTATTTTCTTCTACCATCGTGCAGATAAAAGGGAGCGCGGGTCATGAAAGAGTTGATTCAGTATATTGCTCAAGCTCTGGTTGATAATCCCGATCAGGTTATCGTTAATGAAATTACAACGCAGCAAGTTCTCATTCTTGAGTTAAAGGTCGCAAAAGAAGATCTTGGGAAAGTCATTGGTAAAAAAGGTAAAACAGCCCAGGCTATGCGAACTATTTTGTCATGTGCTTCTGCAAAAATGATCAGCGTCAGTTATAATACCCGCCGAACGACAATTAAAATTCCCGAAATATGAGACCTTAAAAATATGGTAAGAACATCCAAATCAAATGAAAGGAGAGATTTGGATGGTTACGGACCAACAAGTGAGGAGGTTAT
>JANNUH010000138.1:0-3350 GCA_031395015.1 Desulfobacterales bacterium
CATTGCAGTAATTGCGGGGATGTTTTCCCTGAAGTCAGAAACAAGGAAGATTTATCAGCAGGAAAATGGGATCATTCATGCCCTGTTTGCCAAAAAGCGCTTGATCCGGTACCCAGCATGGAAGATCAGCCTTTATCCCCTGCTTCCTGTTACGCCATAACCAAACACAACCAGGAAGAATTGCTGTCATTTTTTTCTTATACCTTTAATGTGCCTGCCGTGGCCCTGAGGTTTCAAAATGTGTATGGCCCGGGGCAGTCCTTAACCAATCCCTACACCGGCATTTTATCCATTTTTAATACAAGAATATCTGCTGATAACCCCGTCTTTATTTACGAAGATGGCAAAGAAACCAGAGATTTTGTATATATAGAGGATGTGGTTCAATCCATATGTCTTGCGCTTGAAAATCAGAAAATCGTTGGGGTTTGTTCCAAAAATTGATTTGCAGGAAGGACTTAAAAATTTTGTAGCCTGGGCAAATCAACAACCTGCCGGAATCGATCTTTATGAAAACAAAGAAGGACCCTGACAAGACCCCTTTATATCTGTCTTGGCGCCCGGTTAGGCCTAAATACATACAGCGGAGGCACCATACTGGACCCTCCGCTAACCATTATCGGGTCAAACACCATTATTGGCGAAGATGCTCTATTGTATTCTCATGCTATCGAGGGCCGGCATTTGTCGCATGCAACCATTAATATCGGCGATAATGTTACGATCGGTGCAAAAAGCATCATCATGTCCAGAGTGAAAATCGGCAATGGATCTATTATCGCTGCAGGGTCGGTTGTTTTGAAAAAAACCGAAATCGGCAGTAATGAAATATGGGGCGGGGTTATTTAATTTGTTGTCTGATTTTTCCATTTGAGATAATGCAGCCTGTGTGATCCCGGATCTTGCCGATCGAAAGCGGTTTGTCCTTGATGATCATCACTGAGCCGAGTTTGAGAAGGCACTGGATCGCCCTGTCCATGACACACCGAGATTAAGAGAACTTCTCATGACGCCTATGCTGCTTGAATGAAGATATCCTATGAGCCTGTGCGAAAGTTCTCTGCATCTGATTCCGGTAATGATACTGGCGCGATTAGCAGTGGACACCGAGCATCCGTTTTCCCATCCCTGTCTTCATAATTGTTTTTGTATATAAAATACAAAATATAACTATTTTTGTTGACAGCTCTTTAATTTATAATTATTTTTGTAGTGAAATAATAATTTTGTTAGGGTTGCCAATGGAAATAAACGTTTTTGAAATTCGACCGGCAGGTTACACATATTTGCTGGAAAAGTACGCGCTCGCAGGTATGCCTAACCGGCACAAGTCGTCGGTTTCCACTACAGGCACGCACTATTCAAAGATTCAAGATGGCTTTGTTGATGAGGTTTTCAGAACCCAATACTGGCCCGGAGAAAAAGTCGGCGACCATCTTGAATTTGCGCTGAAATATGATGGAGTCAACCCAGGTTTGCTGGCCCTCATTTTTGAAACTGTTTCTCAGGAAGACCTCACCGAATACATCAAATCCAAGCCGACTGGAAAGTATGCTCGAAGGATTTGGTTTTTCTATGAGTTTCTGACGGGTAAGCAACTACCTATTGATGACATTACTTCCGGAAACTATGTTGATGCATTGGAGGTACACGAATATTACGCAGTTCAAAACGGGGATAAATCTCCACGCCACCGCATCGTTAACAACCTCCTTGGCCCCAAAACCTTTTGTCCAATCGTCAGGCGAACGGAGAAGCTTTCCAAACTGGATTCATCTGATCTGCGTAAAAGGTGTGAGGATATTGTCACTGCATATCCACCGGAACTTCTTCGCCGGGCTTTGAGCTACCTCTATAACAAAGAAACAAAGTCGTCCTTTGAAATTGAGCACATAAATCCCAATGCTTCCCGAACTGAAAAATTCATTACCGTTTTGGAGCTTGCCCAAAAGGAAGACTTCTGTGAAAAGGAAAAGCTGATAGAGCTTCAGAACCGCATTGTTGACCCGCGATTCAAAGACAACGACTATCGAGAGAACCAGAATTACGTCGGACAGACGGTCGCTTATCAGAAAGAGATGATATATTTCATCTGTCCAAAGCCTGATGACCTTCCAAGTCTTATGGCGGGCCTAATCGATTCCCATAAACGGATGAAAGCGGGAAATATTTCTCCGGTCATCCATGCAGCAGTGATTGCCTACGGTTTTGTATTCCTGCATCCGTTTGAAGATGGAAACGGCCGAATCCATCGGTTTTTGGTACATAACATCCTTTCGTTGCAGGAAATGGTCCCGCGTGGACTCATGTTCCCGGTTTCGGCGGTCATGCTTAAAAATCCGGCGGATTACAATGCCTCGTTGGAAGCGTTCTCACGGCCTTTACTTCAACTCATCGATTATCGGCTGGATGAAATGGGACAAATGACCGTCGAGAATGATACCGCATGCTGGTATCGGTATATGGATATGACACCTCAGACTGAAGCCTTATACGAGTTTGTAGCCAAAACTATCGAAGAAGAACTTGTGGAAGAGCTCAGCTTTCTGGCCAACTATGACAACACCAAGAAGGCGATACAGGACATCATTGACATGCCTGACCGCCTGATTGACCTATTCATCCGGTTGTGCCTGCAGAACAACGGGAGCCTTTCAGCCGGAAAGAGATCTGCTCACTTTGATTTCCTGGCTGATGAAGAGCTTTCGGCCATGGAGCAGGCTGTAAAAGATGGCTACAACCGACTTGATTAATCAATCCCCTGAATGGTATAGAGCTTTGTTCCGTAACTTTTCCGGCTTGTGTAATCTGGCTTTCTGCATTTGTAAAGAGATTGGTATTTTCTGCCCCTTTTGCTCTCCTGATAATCCGATTAGACTTATTCGCCAAGCTTTTATAATGAGAGACCTCATGAAAAATCAAACAATGGATGGGGTTACAGACAAGGGGCTAAGGAGCATCTGATGGGCAAAATGAGCCATGAGCTCTATTATAAAACATCCGGGAATTGCCCCGGCTTACTATTACCATCCGCCCTTAGCTCCTTGTCTGTGAGCCTTTTTGAACTTCAGTTCGGTAAATATAGTTCATTGGACGATATGTCGCAAGGTACCAATATGGTTGAAAGATTGAACAAGGAAATCAAACGACGGGCACAGGTAGCAACCCTATTCCCAAACGAAGCATCGTTATGGAATGATTTATTTGATAATGATCAGCGTCAGTTATAATACCCGCCGAACGACAATTAAAATTCCCGAAATATGAGACCTTAAAAATATGGTAAGAACATCCAAATCAAATGAAAGGAGAGATTTGGATGGTTACGGACCAACAAGTGAGGAGGTTAT
>JANNUH010000142.1:0-15980 GCA_031395015.1 Desulfobacterales bacterium
AACATCTTAATCCGGTAGCTATGGCAAAGAGGCCACACCCGTTCCCATCTCGAACACGGAAGTTAAGCTCTTTAGCGTCGATGGTACTGCATGGGTGACTGTGTGGGAGAGTAGATCGCTGCCGGATTATCCCTTAAAAAGGCCCTGAGCATCAATTAAGATGCTCAGGGCCTTTTGCGTTTATAGAGCCAAGTGTTCGGGACGCTGGGCACAGAGGTTCAATATTGATACGCACATTCACTCATTCCCTATGCTGCTGATTTTTATTTAAGGTTTTTTTTAGATAATAGCCGGTATAAGATTTACTGTTTTCTGCAATTTCTTCAGGAGTACCAAGAGCAATAATTTCCCCTCCTTTTTCTCCTCCTTCCGGTCCAAGATCTATAATATGATCTGCACATTTAATCACATCAAGATTGTGTTCAATGATAACCACTGTATTTTCTGAATCCACAAGTTTATTCAAGACAGACAATAATCTGTTGATATCATCAAAATGAAGTCCTGTTGTCGGTTCATCAAGGATATAGATGGTCTTTCCGGTTCCTTTTTTTGACAATTCTTTTGATAGCTTTATCCTTTGAGCTTCTCCGCCGGATAAAGTAGTTGCCGGCTGGCCTAGTTTAATATAGCCCAACCCCACCTCCACCAGCGTATTCAGTTTTATACAGATAAAAGAGATATTTTCAAAAAACCGGATGGCCTGAAGAATTGTCATATCCAGAACTTGTGCAATATTTTTCCCTTTGTAGGTAATATCCAAAGTTTCTCTGTTATATCGTTTCCCTTTACAGATATCACAGACAACATAGACATCGGATAAAAAATGCATTTCAATTTTGATGATTCCGTCACCTGTACAGGCCTCACATCGACCGCCTTTAACATTAAAACTGAATCGTCCCGGATTATAGCCCCTTGCTTTTGATTCCCTGGTTTTTGAAAAAAGGTCTCTGATATGGTTAAAAACCTGAGTGTAGGTGCCGGGGTTACTTCTCGGAGTTTTACCGATGGGGGACTGATCAATATGGACAACCCTGTCCAGGTGTTCAAGTCCCTTTACTTCTTTGTGATGACCGGTAGCTTTTCTTGATCGGTTGATACTATTTGATAGAATCCGGTATAGGGTAGAAAGCACCAGCGTTGATTTTCCTGATCCTGAAACACCGGTGACGCAAATAAAACAACCCAAGGGGAAATCAACATCAATATGTTTCAGATTATTGGAATAGGCATCATAAAGGGTAAGCGATTGGCCTGAGCCTTTTCTTCTTTTTTCAGGAGTATGGATACGTTTTTTGCCTGAGAGGTATAGTCCGGTTAAAGAGGTTTTGCTTTTCATGAGCTCTTCCGGAGAACCGGAAAACATGACCTCCCCACCATTGATCCCGGCACCGGGCCCCATATCAATGACGTGGTCGGCAGACAGAATGGTTTCTTCATCATGCTCAACAACCAGTACGGTATTACCAAGATTTCGAAGGTTCATCAGCGTCGTTAATAACCTTGCATTGTCCTTCTGGTGAAGACCAATGCTGGGCTCGTCAAGAACATAGAGAACTCCGGTCAGTTTGGAGCCGATCTGAGTGGCAAGACGGATTCTCTGACTTTCCCCGCCGGAGAGCGTTGCTGCGGACCGGTTAAGTGTAAGGTATTCAAGGCCCACATTCTGTAAAAAACCTAACCGCTCTTTAAGCTCCCTTAAAATTCCTTGGGCAATCAGGCGATCATTATTTTTAAGTTCAAGGGATGAAATATAATGAAAGGAATTCTGAATGGAAAGAGAAGTGACTTCGAAAATAGTCCGGTCTCCGACCCTTATTGATGCAGAAGCTTTATTCAGCCTTGCCCCGTTACATGAAGGGCAGGTCTTGAAATTCATGAATTTTTTGATTTCTTCCCTTATGGGACCGGATTCTGTTTCAAGATAACGTTTTTTTAGAATAGGGATTACCCCTTCAAAGGGTTTTTTATAGATAATTTTCTTATCCATTCTCTCTGTATAAAAAGAGATATCCTCTTTTCCCGAACCAAACAGCAGGGTTTCTTGAAATTGGGGTGAAAGTTCATGAAAAGGTTTGTATATATCTTCCTTATAATGGATGACCAGAGCATCAAGAAATTCCATAAACTGAACCGAGTCCCGGTTTTCCCAGGGAAGAATGGCGCCTTGCCGTAATGAAAGGGTTCTATCGGGAACAATGAGATCCGGATCAAATTCCGTTACCGTGCCAAGCCCATCACATTTGGGACAGGCCCCCTGGGGGGAATTAAATGAAAAAGAGGCTGGTATAAATTCCGGATAACTGATGCCGCAATGAAGACAGGATGTTGATTCACTGAAAAGGATTTCGGTTTTATGGCCCAGGTCAAGAATAGTAGCTCGTCCTTCGGATAGGGATAAGGCAAGCTCCAGAGAATCAGAAAGACGTTTTTCTATTTCCTGCTTTATCACAAGCCGGTCGATTACAGCATCAATGGTGTGTTTTTTATTTTTCTCAAGCGCTGGAAGATCTTCAATCAGGCAAATTTTTTTATCGACCCTGACCCTGGCAAACCCATCCTTTTTAATTTTTAAAAACAGCTTTTCATGGGAGCCTTTCTGAGCTGTGATCAGAGGAGATAAAATCATTATTTTTGAATTTTCTTCAAGGCCCATTACCCTGTCGGTCATCTGGTCAATGGACATTGATGAAATCGGCAGGCCGCACTGATAGCAATATGCTTTTCCGATTCTTGCAAATAAGAGCCTGAGGTAATCGTATATTTCGGTAACGGTACCAACAGTGGACCTGGGATTGTGACCGGCTGATTTTTGTTCTATGGAAATGGCCGGGCTCAATCCGATAATGGCATCCACATCGGGTTTGTCCATCTGCCCCAGGAATTGTCTTGCATAGGTGGAAAGAGACTCCACATATCTTCTCTGGCCCTCTGCAAATAAAGTATCAAATGCCAGTGTGGATTTGCCTGACCCGGAAAGTCCTGTAATCACCGTGAGACTGTTCCTGGGAATTTCAACATTAATATTCTTAAGGTTATGTTCCCGCGCACCTTGAATAATGATTTTATCAGGATTCATTTAGCGGTCTTTTTCATTATCAGCCTGAAATGCAGCCATTTTTACAGCTTCCATGAGGCTTGAAGGGTCGGCAATCCCTTTCCAGGCAATATCATATGCGGTTCCATGATCCACCGATGTCCTGATGATGGGAAGTCCCAGGGTTGTGTTGACACCGTCTTTGAAATGAATGAGTTTGAAGGGAATCAACCCCTGATCGTGATACATGCAGACCACGGCATCATACCGACCCTGGGCAGCATGGTAAAAAACCGTATCCGGCGGCAGAGGCCCATGAACATTAAGGCCTTCTTTTTTTGAAAGCCTGATTGCAGGAAGGATGATATCTTCTTCTTCACGTCCGAACATGGATGCTTCCCCTGAATGTGGGTTTAAGCCTGCCACCGCTATTCTGGGCATTTCAATATTGAAACGCTTTTTTAAAGAAGTATGGGTTAATCTGATCTTTTTTAGGATGCCCTCAATGGTAAGGCTCGCCGGGACTTTTGCCAATGGGATGTGAATGGTCACAAGAACAACCTTGAGCGTTTTACCGGCCAGCATCATGGCATAATCTTTTGTACCCGTCCTGTCCGCCAGTAATTCCGTATGCCCGTGGAAGCCGGAACCGGCAAGCTTTAAAGCTGTTTTTGTAATGGGGCAGGTGACAAGTCCATGGATTTTACGATTCAATGCAAGATCAATCCCTCTAATGATATACTCCTGCATGGCGACCCCTGTTTCAATACCGGGTTTTGAAGGGCTGAAATTTTCAATATTTATCAGAGAGACATTAATAATATCTATTGTTTTGAATTTGAAATGTCCCTGCTCAGGGCTATCAATAATGTGAATTTGATGTTGAAAGGAAAGAAGATCCAGAGCTTTTTTTATGATACCTGAATCCCCGATGATCAGAGGCCTGCAGAGGGTATGGATTTGAGGGTCATTTAAAGCTTTTAAAATGATCTCGGGTCCGATTCCGGCAGGGTCGCCCATGGTAATACCGATAACCGGCAGGGGGTATTGCTGTTTCATGATTATTGTCTTATCACCAAGATTAGAAAATATAAAAATTAAGAGCAATATACTATTGGAAAAAGAAAGAGTAAATACAATTTGTGTTATGAAATTGTGAAACTATTGTTAAATTCAGATTTAAAAAAAATCTGAAATTTTTATTTAATTTGAAGAAATTAAAAGCAATTCGGAATAAATAGGAGATAAAATATTTTTGAAAAAATGAGAATCTGCCGGGAATTTTAAAAAACCCTGAAAAAATAGGCAGTTGCCGAACTCGTTGGAATTTCTAAAAAATTGCCTGTTTCACGAATAAAATATAATAAAATCAGATAAATAAAAAATGATGCCAGTCATAGATTTCATATTTCGTTAACACTTAAGATTAGGTTTGACCGATGGCAAATATTTAAATAAAAAAAGCTATACTTTTTGATTATCAGTTGTTTTCCTATAAAATTTATTAAATTTGCTTTATTAACCAGTGTCTCAATTTGTAATTGGATGAAAGAGGTTTTCTTTGAAAGAATTAGGATTGTTCTGGGAAGAAGTAAAATGTCAAATTAAAAAAACACTACCGGATCACAGCTATAGAATGTGGATTGACCCGATAGAACTCCTGGAGCATGACGGGCACCATGTTAAATTGTCCAGTCCGAACTTATATTCCGTCAAACGCTTGAAAGATAATTATCTGCCGATATTTATAGAAGAGTTTTCAAAGCTCGGTCATAATGATATTCAAATCGAATTTAAAGTGGCATCTTCTGAAAAAGGTGTTTCAAGAAAAAATTTTAAAAAATCAGGATCTTATCCAGCGCTTGCACTGAAATCCAAGAATTCAAAACAGATGCACCTGCCTGGGCTCAACGTGAGATTCAATAATGGACGGTTGTTTAAAAAAGGCTTTACATTTGATGATTTTGTTGTGGGTAATAATTCCGATTTTGCATATTCCGCATCCTTATCCCTGGCTCATGGGAAGCAGAACGGTTCAAATATCCTTTATCTTTTAGCAAAGACAGGCCTTGGGAAAAGTCATCTTTCCCAGGCTGTCGGGCATCATATTGTCACCCACAGTCAGTCCAAGACTGTTTATTATGTGACTGCTGAAGATTTCACCAATGAGATGATATATTCAATTAAAACAAATACGATTGATCAATTTAAAGAAAGATACAGAAAAAAATGTGATGTTCTTATTCTTGAGGATATTCATTTTTTGGCAGGCAAGGATGCAACACAGAAGGAGCTTGCCATTACATTGGATTATCTTTTTGAGGCAGATAAGAAGATCATATTGTCAGGTTATGAGCTTCCGGATGATATTCCCAAGCTCAATGATCAGTTAAAATCACGACTTACCCTTGGGCTTGTGACGGAAATATCGGCACCGGATTATGAAACCCGGGTCAGGATTTTAAAAAAGAAATCAAAGGCTTTTGGCTATGCTATCCCAAAAGAGGTGACGGAATATATTGCCCAGGAATTGAGTGATAATGTCCGGCAGCTTGAAAGCGGTCTGTTCGGCGTTGCCGCAAAGGGGCGCCTCATGGGATATGATATTGATATTGAACTTGCAAAAAGTGTTCTGGCAAATATTATCAATATAAAGAAACGCATTACCATAGAGTCGATTAAAAAAATGATATGTGATGAATTTTCCATATCGGAAAAAGAGATTGTATCGGCTTCCAGGCATCAAAGAATTGTAAAGCCGCGTCAGATTGCCATCTTTCTTTCCAGGAAATACACGGATCAACCAATTAAAACCATTGGCAGCAGCTTTAACAGGTACCATGCAACGGCCATATATTCCATTAATGCCATTGAAAAGGAGTTAAAACGAAAAAGCGTTCTTTTTGAACAGATCAACTATCTTTCCAAGAAAATCGAAGCAGGAAAAGTATAGATGGCAATTTTGGAATCTGTTTTCGGGGAACTTCAAAAAATATCAGGGAAACCTAATGTAACAAAGGAAAAAGAGGAACTGCTCTGTTACTCCTATGATGCAACAGGGCTTTCCTATCTGCCGGATGCCGTTATTTTCCCGGGCTCGGAAGCTGAAATTTCAAAAATTTTACAACTTGCTTCAAAAGAAAAATTGATCGTTGTTCCCCGTGGGACCGGTTCTGGAATGACGGGGGGATCTGTGCCTGTCAAAGGTGGCCTTGTCATGGTCACAACAAGGATGAATAAGATTATCGGTATTGATGAGGATAATTTTATTGTCAGGGTCCAGCCCGGAGTTATCGTTTCCGATATTCATAAAGCTGTAGAGGAAAAAGGATTGTTTTATCCCCCTGATCCATCCAGCGCCTCGGTTTGCACCATTGGCGGGAATATCGGTGAGTGTGCAGGAGGCCCTCGGGCAGTAAAATATGGTGTCACCCGGGACTATGTCCTTGGATTAAGAGCGGTTCTGCCTTCAGGCCAGGTGATCCAAACCGGTGTATCCACGGCAAAGGGGGTTGCCGGGTATGATCTGACACGCCTGATTGTGGGGTCTGAAGGAACCCTGGCAGTGGTGACGGAAATCACATTAAAGCTTTTGCCAAAACCCTTGGCAGTAAAAACAATGGCCGTCATGTTCGACAGTATGACAAAGGCAGCCTGCACCGTATCCGGTATTATGAAAAAAACCATTATTCCAAGATGTGTTGAATATCTTGACGAAGAATGCCTTTGTCTTATCCGGGATCATTTGAGTTTTGATATGGCCCCAAATATCAAGGCTCTTCTGATTATTGAACTGGATGGTGACCTTCACACGGTTGAAAAAGATGCAGAACTTATCAGTGACTTTTGTTTTTCCTGTGATGCCCTGGATGTGAGGGTGGCAAAAAATGAAACAGAAGCACAGACATTATGGGATGCCAGGAAAGCATTGTCCCCAATTTTATATAAAATTGCAGCGAATAAAATCAATGAGGATATTGTTGTTCCCATCAATAAAATACCGGAGATGGTTGAGGTGACACAAAGAATACAGAGGACATCCGGATTGAAAGTGGTGAGTTTCGGTCATGCAGGGGATGGAAATATCCATTGTAATATCATGTATGACAAATCGGATAAGGATGAGCTTGAGAGGGCAAAAAAGGCAGTTGAAGAACTGTTTAATGCAACCTTGCATCTGGGTGGTACCATAACCGGGGAACATGGGGTGGGAATTACCAAAAAAAGATTTCTGCCAATGGAAATCGGAGAAACTCAGATAGAACTGATGAGGGGGATCAAAAAAGTATTTGATCCCCTGAATATATTAAATCCCGGTAAAATATTTGAATAGGATTATATCTTAAATTTTTTCTGATTCTCAGATCCTGAAGATAAAAAAAAGATCAATGCATTTTTATGGCATAATGGTTGTGGATCAGAAGTCTTTCCAAAATGTCAATTTTTGGATTTCTGCTTCTCATGACACAGCATCGAATGGATATTGAACAATATTTCGCACAAAGCTTATTTTTTTTATTAAACTCACCAAAACAATCCGGTATGTCCATGGAGTCCTTTTTTGTCGAGGTTTTGATGATAATCTGGTCTAGTTTTTTAATTTCCATATCCATTCCATAAATAGATTAATTTTGCCATATTTTTAAGTTAAATAATGATTTTGGTCAACCCCTATTTTATTTTATCGGATGACCATTGATTCCAGCTTGTCAACAAGGGGTTTCAAAGTTTGCTTTTGGGTTGCGGATATTGGAATACCCTGGGTTAATAGCCATTGATCATCAAAGGAATCAAGATCAATCCGATCTATTTTATTAAATACAAAAAGAGTTGGAATGGCATCCAGTTTTAATTCTTTAAGGATCTGCTCAACCGTTTCCTTTTGCTGTTCATAACGCGGGTTACTGATGTCAATGACATGGAGGATCACATCAGCATCCAAAAGTTCATCCAAGGTAGCATGGAACGCTTCCATTAAATCTTTGGGCAGGTTCCGGATAAATCCGACCGTATCCGTAATGATGACCTCAACGTCTTTCGGGAATCTTAACCGTCTACTGGAGGGATCAAGGGTGGCAAAAAGGCGGTTGGCTGCAATTATATTGCTTTGGGTCAGGGTATTGAGCAAAGTGGATTTACCCGCGTTGGTATAGCCCACGATGGAGATAACAGGCAATCCTTTCTTGTTCCTCTTGGATTTTTGTTGTCGCCTTTGCTTTCTGATTTTGGTAATTTCATTTTTCAACCGATCAATTTTTTCTCTGACACGCCGCCGGTTGATTTCAAGCTTTGTTTCACCCGGTCCCCTGCCGCCAATCCCGCCGGTCAATCGAGACATGGCAGTATTCTTGGTGACCAGTCGCGGCAGAATATATTCCAGTTGGGCAAGTTCGACCTGGTATTTGCCTTCCCGTGATTGTGCCTGTTTTGCAAAGATATCCAGAATCAGTTGAGTGCGATCAATGACCTTCATTTCAACAAAATCAGTAATGGAGCGGATCTGGGAAGGTGACAATTCCCTGTCAAACACCAGCAGGGTGGCATGTTTTTGAATGGCTTGTATCACTATGTCGGATAGTTTGCCTTTACCCACGGCATATTTCGGATCTATAATTTTTCTTTTTTGAATGGCCGTTCCGATGATGTTGATGCGACTGGTTTTACAGAGTTCTTTGAGCTCATCCATGGAAGCTTCGGCATCTTTTTGATCAAAGGTCACGGCATTGATCAAAAATGCATTTTCATTACCGGATTCAGATTTATATAAAGAATTTTTGCGGGTCAGTTCAGACTCAAGTGCCAGAATCCGGTCAAGGCAATTGATTTTTAAATCTTCAATGGTAACAGGAGAAAGGATTTTGTAAGGATCAGACTCTTCATCCGGAAGGATGTGGCCGGAATAAAGGGGTCCTGGTTTGCCATCGGGCCTGATACATACTGCCGTGATATAATCCAGGCGCAAAAGGGCGAGGTCGGTCAGATCATCCCTTGTCAGGGGCTCTTCTTTTAGATGCGTATGAATCAGCCGGAGGCCCTTTAATTTCCCAGGGTGGGCCATGTAATCAGAGGTCACCGGAATGGTAATCCCCTGGGAATCCCCGACAATGACATGGATAATTTTCCCATTTCGGTCAATCAGAATCCCTATCTGCCGTTGGATTTCATGGGAAAGCATGACAAGGTTCAGGACAAGTTCAGGGTCGGCAATATATTCCGGCAGGGTTTGATACTGGTAGAGATTTTCTATGATTTTGATCTGGGTATTTTTCAGGCCTTCGGTATTACCGTATAGCTGCTTTTTCATTCAAGATCCTGAAAAGAGTCCGGTGAAAGTTCTTCAAAACGCGTATATTGACCCAGAAAATGCATCAGGGCCATACCTGTGGCCCCATTTCTGTTTTTGGCCACAATAATTTCAGCCATTCCCTTTTTAGGGTTATCGTTTTCCTTGTTATAGACATCATCCCGGTAAATAAAGGCAACAATATCCGCATCCTGTTCCAGAGCTCCCGATTCTCGAAGATCCGACAGCATGGGACGTTTATCCGAGCGCTGTTCAAGCATCCGGTTTAACTGGGATAGGGCAATGATGGGGACATTGAGCTCTTTTGCCAGAGCTTTTAACGATCTTGAGATTTCAGCAATTTCAAGATCTCTTCGATCCGTCCTGAATGGTGGTTTCATGAGTTGAAGATAATCCACAACAATCAGGCCGAGTTCATGGTGTTTTTGACACAGCTTTCTTGCTTTTGCCCTTATTTCCATCACCGTTATATTGGGAGTGTCATCAATAAAGATCGGCAGTTCATTTAAGATACCGGCTGCATCGGTTGCATTCTGCCAGTCTTCCTGGCTGATAAAACCGGTTCTAAGCCGGTTTGAATCAATCTTCGCTTCTGAAGTCAGAAGCCTCATGGAAAGTTGTTCATTGGACATTTCAAGGGAGAAAACAGCAACGGGTTTACGTTCATGAAGCGCGACATTTCTGGCAATATTCAGGGCAAAAGCGGTTTTTCCCATGCTGGGCCGTGCAGCAAGAATAATCAAATCGGATTTTTGCAATCCGGATGTGATTTTATTGAGCCTTGGATACCCGGTAGAAAGTCCTGAAAGGCCTCCGGCTTTTCCCTGTTGATCCTCAAGTTTATCAATATTCAGATTGATAAGCTCTCCCAGAGTTTTAAAGCCGCTGTTGGTTTTTTTCGAAGATATATTGAAAATGGAAGATTCGGCAAAATCAATAATATCTTCAAAGTCACCCTGATCTTTCAGGCATTTTTGAATAATTCCGGAAGCGGCACTGATCAATTGCCTGAGAGATGACTTGCCTTTTATAATATTTGCGTAATGAACGGCATTTACCGCGACCGGTGCCGCATCGGAGATCGCTGCAAGATAGGATGCACCGCCGATGCTTTCAAGCTCACCTTTTTCTTTCAGCCGGTTGACAATGGTAATCAGGTCTGCAGGTTCGCCCTTGAGGGCAAGATCAATAACAGCCTGATAGATTTTCTGATGAGACCCCTTGTAAAAGTCTTCCGGGGATAAGATGGCAATGATGTCATGGAGACTGTCATTATTTATAAAGATGGCGCTTAATATGGATTGCTCCGCATCCATGTCTTGAGGCGGGGTTTTGTTGAGAAGCGGATCTTCCGATATTTTTGTTTTTTTTGCCGCCATAAAATATTTAAAAACATATCCGGGAAGATTTAAAAAGAGATCTTCCCGGATGTATTTTAGACATTAATTTTCCTGGTTTTCTTCAGCGACTACTTTAACCGTGATTTCCGGTTCAACGTCCTTATAAAGACGGATGGGGACTTTGTACTCACCAATTTCCTTGATGGGCTCAGCCAGAAGAATGGCACGACGTTCCACTTCGATCTTGCTATTGCTGAGAGACTCCTTGATATCATGGGTTGTCACTGATCCATAAAGAAGAACATCTTCATGAACTTTGGCCTTAATGGTAATGACAACATTTTTGATGATTTCCGCAAGTTCCTCGGCAATTTTTCTTTCTTTGGCAATCTGAAGCTCAAGTTTCGCTTTTGCCTGTGCCATGACTGTTCTGTTCTGGGGGGTAGCAATAATGGCTTTCCCCTGGGGTAGAAGATAGTTGCGGCCATAACCTGCGGCCACATTGCATTCCGTCCCGGCAATGCCAAGTGTGTCAATGGTTTCTTTTAATATCACTCTCATTTAAACCTCCAAAAAAGTACACCCTTGGATTTCATATCATGGGGATGACTTTTATTCTATGATGTCGATGTATCAAGTTTTCTAAAATTAATCCAGGTATCAAATAATCCACATCCGATGACAAGGAACAGGAACTGAGGAAGGATTGCAATCAACAAATAAAAAAAAAATTTGACGGCAAATGGCGTCCTCTTTTTTTGAAAAAAAAATGATACAACCGCAATTCCCTGAAAAAAATAAACAAACAATAAAACGATCAAAAAATTTACAGAAACAAATTTCAATACACCAGAGGCAAAGAAAATTAAAGCAGACACGGCAATCAGGCCAAACACAAGATAGTCAGGGGCCTTCCACCGGTTTAAATTTTCAATGGTTTTTACGATGATCCCCTTTTTTAATAAAATTTTCTTTATCAAAAGAATATTCATCCACATCATCATCAGGTATGAACTGATAAAGATGCCCGGAGCAGCCAGAAGAATAACTGAATTCTCCTTTTCAAACATCTGCCGGTCAAGGTTCATTTCAGGATAAAGCCTTTCTAATTCTGAAAAAAACTCACCGGACATTGAATAATAGTTTGAAACATAACCGGATATGAGCTGTTGAATCTCCTGTCCCTGGGCAAGAGAATAGAGGAAGATTCCCACAAGACAGGACCCGAATACAATAAAGGAGGTGAACAGCATGATTTTTCCAATGGGAAAATGTTTTTCAATGCATTCACCAAGAATGAAACCCGTCATCAAAAGGGAACCGAAATAAAGTGTAATCATCGCAATATTACGAGTAACAAGCATGAGGACTGTAAGGCTTGCAAGCATGATCATAACCCCGCCTTTTCTGCCTGTCTTCAACCTGTAAAATAACACGGGAAGAGGAAGGAATAACCAGGTTGCAACACCTGAAAGCGGCATAATGTACATGATGGTAATAATCAATATATATATAAGGATACCGGTCAGAATATCCTTAATTAATTTTGATTGTATTTGCGTACCCGTCATCTGCATTGTTCCTCAGGGATGGATCTTCATCAGTACATTGGTTTGCCGACAAACGGAAGCAGTGCGATCTGACGGGACTGTTTGATTGCAACCGTAAGTTCCCGTTGATGCTTGGCGCAGGTCCCTGTGATTCTTCTGGGAATAATCTTTCCTCGTTCCGTAATAAACAACCGGAGCGCTTTGGGGCTTTTGTAATTGATATCAAGTTCCTTATCCACACAAAATCTGCATATTTTACGGCGTTGATAAAATTTGCTCTTACCCGCGCCTTTTTGAGGTTTTCTACTATCATTATACATGGTTCTTTTCTCCCGATTTTAACTATTCTGGTTCGTCTTCAGTTTCCGTAGCGTCATCCTCTTCCTCAGAAGCATTATCCTCAACCGTATCGTCCTTTTTATCAGATACAATATCTGTTTCATCTGACTTCTGGGGTTTGTTTTTTGCCTCTTCAGCTTCTTTTTCAAGTTGTTCCAAAGTTACATGATCAGAAAGAAGGATGGTCATGAATTTCATTATATCATCACTCAGGCGCATATTCCTCTCAAGTTCCTTAACAAGTTCACCTGAGCCGCCGTATGTAACACAGACATAATGACCACGAAGTTTTTTCTTGATTTCATAGGACAGCTTTTTGCTTCCCCAGTCATCAAAATCGATTAAATAGCCATTTCCTTTTGCAATGATATTTCTGACTTTATCAAACAGTTCTGTCCGTGTTTGATCCTGAATGTCAGGGTCAGAAATAAAAACAGTTTCATATTTCCTCATTTTCTCTCCTTACGGATATAAAGCCCTGGTCATAAACCGGAGCAAGGATTAATAATAATGCAATACCTGCCGATCAAGCATTGCATAAAAACTCTTTTCTATATCATTTGTGCCCATTTGGGTCAATGTTAATATTCCCCGGCCTTAAAAAATTTCTTACCCATATGATATTGATGAGCCTTTTCGGGGAAGAAAGCCTTTAATTGTTTTGCTCTTCATGAATCTGGATTTTTCCTGTGATATTAACGTCGAACCCGAGAGCCAAGGCCTTCTGACTGAATTCATCGAGAAGCCTGAACAGGGCATGACGCTGATTTCTTTTATGAGAAATGAGCAGGGCAGAAACCTCCTGCTTTGTATCTTTTTTTAATTTCAGGGCATCTTTGAATATGCTGCTTTCACTGGAAAGCATTTCAATGATTTCATGAACTGATCCGTATCTATTCTCCGGTAATTTTGCACAGGCTTTGAAAATAAATTTTTTAAAGAATTCCGGAAGATCCGGTAACCTGAGAGTGGGAGTATTTATTTTTCCCAGGGTATTCATATTCATGTCTGCGGAGCGATGGCCCTCCCCGAAGAAAGGCGTCCGGCCGGTCAACATTTCATAGGTCAGAATCCCAAGACTGTAGATGTCTGATCTAAGGTCGATTTCCCCGCCCTTGATCTGTTCGGGTGCCATATAGTAAATATTTCGGTACTCTATAAAATTTTCTTCCGGAATGGGAGCGGCAAACCCGAAATCCGATACCAATACATGACGGCCCTTTGAGATAAAAATATTGGAAGGGGTCAGATATCTATGAATTATTTTTTGATCATGGGCATGGACAAGAGCAGAGCAGATCTGAGCCAGAAAAAACATGGCATTATCGTATGAAAGAGGGATTTTTCTTTCAAAAAAAGATTCCAATGATTCGCCTTCAATATATTCCATGATAATAAAAACAGTTCGATATTGTTCTTCAACATCATAAACCTGAGCAATATTGGGGTGGTTCAGGCGGTAAATGTGACCGATTCTTTTTTTGAAGTCGTTAAAAGCTTCTTTTTCCGTTGCCTGATGATGTTTCATCATTTTTATGGCAACCGGGACATTTAATAGATTATGCAGACCTTTATAGACAAAACTAGTCCTTCCCTCTCCAAGGGGCTGTGTTATAATATGGCTGCCGATATGTTTAATTTCCGAATCCGTGGGATTATCAAACCGGTTCGTCAATAATCCGGTCAAAAAATCAATCAAACCGGGTTGTAATTTGCAGGCCATGTTAAATTTAGCTGTCGGAAGTTCCCAAACAACCATTTCAGATTCAGAAACAGCATCAGATGTAAATGGTTCTGCTGCCAAAAGGGCCATATCCCCAATAATATCTCCCTCTTTTCTCTGCCCGGCAGCTTCAAAAGACGTGTTTTCATCTTTAAGCGCAATTTTGCAAAGTCCTTTCTGGATAATGTAAAGGCAATTCAGGCAATCTTTTCCGGAATTGAATATGGTATTCTGTCCAAACACTTTACGGGACAGGCAGTTTAACAGGGAACAAAGCCCCTCTTTGGGTAGGGCCTTAAGCAATCTTGTATTTAAAAGAAAATCAATGTCCTGCGGTGTGATTTCTCCATTCAACCCTGGTTCAGGTTCGACTCCATTGTCCACAGGGAAAAGAAATTCAAATCCTGTTTTATATTGTTTTTCACTTTCTGTGATTTGCGCCCAGGCCACCCTGCAAAAGAAAGTATCCCATTGGTTCAACTCGGTATTTTTCATTATAAGCTTTGGTTTGATACCGTTTTCAAAGCTTTTGTCGGATTCCACCAAAACCCCTTGAACCCCAAGATTGAGGATATTTACAAAATGGTGAATACTTGAATTTTCAGTTTCAAAAAATACGACAGCGAGTTTTGGATCATCCAGTTTCTCTCTGACGGTTTTGCGAAGATCACGGAATGTGGCCATACAGGGTCTCCTTTTTTGTTCATAAGAACAGGTGCGTGTCGGTTTTGATGGTCTTGGATCAATGAATCAAACCTGATTATAGATCGATCTGCTCCGGGGACAAATGTCTTTTTGCATATTCGATATGTACCCCGGATTCAAAGAACAGCTTGACAATATCTTTATCAATGAGGTGGTTTTCGCCCATCTGTTTAAGCACGGTAACAGTCTCACTCAGGGACATGGGCTTTTTATAGGGCCGGTCCTTGGCGCACAGGGCTTCAAAAATGTCGGCAATGGCCAGTATCCTTGCCTGGGTATTGATGTTTTCCTTGTTCAGATGCAATGGATATCCCGATCCATCCAGTTTTTCATGATGGGCCCCGGCAATGGAAGGAATGTTTGATAGTTTTTTTGGCCATGGGAGCTTATTCAATATTTTTTCAGTCAGCCGGGCATGGCTGTTGATGATATCCCGTTCCTTTGCTGTCAAAGTTCCTTTTATGACACATAAATTTTCAAATTCATCTTCTGTGAGATAGGGCGCTCTCGATACCTCGCAGGATTTTTCATAGATATCTTCGAGTTGGTCGATCAGACCCTGATCAAGCGGCTCTCTGCTTGAGTTGATAGCGGAAAGGGTTATCATTTCGGTTTCCAGAGTCTCAATTTTCCGGGCACAGACCGCATCAATCCGGGACATTTTTTCTTGTTTTCCGGTTTGATCCGATAAAGACAGTTTTTTTTGAGCAGCCATCAGTTTAAGATTTGATTTAAAGAGTTCCCAGCGCATTTTGATGAATTCTATCCTGTCGAAAACCGTCTCAAGCCTCGAAGATTTGCTGATAATGTGGTCCGGTGTTGTGATTTTTCCGGTATCACTCGATCTTCAAGTTTTTGATTTTATGGTCAAGCTACCCGCCGGTATTTCAAAGTAGAGGTTGCCTCAAGCTTGCCAAGATCCCTGTTAACCATGTGCTTTTTTGATGGATACAAATGTACCACATCATTTTCCAGAGCC